>VEFU01000056.1 GCA_007679095.1 Paenibacillus bovis | reverse complement strand
GACCCTCCAAACATACAAAGGTCACCAAGCGTAAGCGCGGTAGCCTAGTATTTTACCCCAACAATTGACTTAGAACCTTTATGATGCGGAAATTCAATTGTATTCATGTTATGATAAATTTGTTCAATTGATTATTATATAAAAACATTCACATATAAAACTCTAGAAGGAAGGAGGTAGTTGCTATGGATTACGGTAAATTGAAAGAAGATATTATTGCGTATAGCAAAGAAATCGGCATTGATAAAATTGGTTTTGCTAGTTCAGAGCCATTTGCGGAATTGAAAAATCGCTTAATACGTCAACAAGAACTTGGTTACCAATCTGGTTTTGAAGAAAAGGATATTGAAAAACGTACAGATCCTTCCTTAATTTTTGATGGACCACGGTCGATTATTGCAATAGCGTTAGCATATCCATCCAAAATAAAAGATGCCCCGCGCGGGAAAAAAGGTGAGCGGAGAGGAATTTTTGCTCGTGCATCATGGGGAGTGGACTATCATGTGCTTGTTCGTGAAAAATTAGAGCTACTTGCAGAGTATATCGATAGTAGAGTACCAGAAGCACGCTATAAACTAATGGTAGACACCGGAGAGTTATCAGACAGGGCAGTTGCCGAACGAGCAGGAATTGGCTGGAGCGGTAAAAACTGTTCCATTATAACTCCTGAATTTGGCTCCTATGTCTATCTTGGAGAAATGATCACCAATCTTCCACTGGAAGCGGATGAACCAATACTGGATCAATGTGGTGACTGCCGCTTATGTTTAGATGCTTGCCCAACAGGCGCACTCGTTCAAGCTGGCCAGTTAAATGCACAACGATGTATTTCATTTCTAACACAAACGAAAAACTCACTTCCAGATGAATTTAGAACGAAAATTGGAAACCGTATTTATGGATGTGATACATGCCAAACAGTCTGCCCGAAAAATAAAGGCATGGATTTTCACCATCATCCACTCATGGAACCGGATGGGGAAATAGCAAAACCATTATTACAACCATTATTACAAATTTCCAATCGTGATTTTAAAGAGAAATTTGGACATGTAGCTGGTTCTTGGCGAGGGAAAAAACCAATCCAACGAAATGCGATTTTTGCTCTAGCACACTTTAAAGAAGAACCTGCTGTAGATGATTTAATAGAGGTACTAACGAAAGATGTGCGTCCGGTATTAAGAGGATCTGCAGCTTGGGCACTTGGAAAAATAGGCAGTGAAAAAGCAAAAAATGCACTCCTAGAAGCTCAACAACGAGAAAAAGACGAAGAAGTTCAAGCTGAAATTGCCAAAGGCTTAGCTTTCTTCGAAGTGAAAGACGAAGTATAAAATTGTTTGCAGACCAGTAGCCAATTGGTCTGCAATTTTTTTAAGGGAGAGGGAAAAATGAGTGAAACTATACATATTATGGCTCTAAAACATCCAAATATTCCTCATTATGAATGGGAAGGCGAAATAATTAAAAAAACGGATGACTACATCGTTGTCCTATGTAAACCAGGAAGGCAACTGAAGCATCATACAAAAGGAAAAACGTTCACAATGAAAAATACTTCCATTGAGCTTTTTTCTTTCAAAGAGTGGTATACGGTTGCAGCCGGTGTAGAAGAGGGCGAGATTACTTCCTACTATTGTAATGTTGCCATGCCTTCCAAAATGAATGGAAACGAGCTAACTTTTGTCGACCTAGACTTGGACTTAGTGAAAAAAGTGAACGCAGATTGGCAAGTGGTCGATGAAGATGAATTTGAAGAGAACAGCTTGAAATTCAGCTATTCGAATGAATTAAAAGATTATGCAATACATTCATTAGAAGAATTAAAGAAAAAAGCACTACATAAACAATTTCCATTTGATGAAAGTATTTTAAATATGTTAAACAAGTAAAAGATAAGACGGTTCATCATTGAATCGTCTTTTTTTTGCCAAATATTCATGTTGTTTTCGGAATATTGTGTTATTATGGAAGCGTAACCAAATTTTTCATTGGGGGATTGCATTTTGTATGCACAATTATTTTTGGGGATTTTCTTCATCATTCAAGGCATTACGAAACACTTTAGTAGAAAACCAAACTTGTTAATTTCAAAAGTAGTATTTCAACGCCTTTCTGATGAAGAGGTGTCAAGCTATCTGAAGAAAGTTGGTAAAGTGAATATTCTTTTTGGTCTTATTGTTGTCACGATGGGACAAATAGAATACAGATATCAACCTAACCCCTGGATCTTCCTACCGACTTACATCCTTCTAGGTTTGGCATGTATAGCACTAATAATTTATATAAATAAAAGATATACAGGTAACATGACGCTATGAAGATAATTTAATAGCGTTTTTTTTGTTGTGAGTGAACTTTCTCATGGAAACAAGCAGTTAATTCACGTTGAACCGATTCTTATTCGCGATTTGCGCGATATTCTCGCGATTCTGGATCCGAATCTCGCGATAAAATGAATATTCTCGAGATTCCAGGTCAAAATCTCGCGATAAACGAAATATATTCGCGATACTGTATCACATTCTCGCGAAAAAAAAAATACTCGCGATTCCGCATCACAATCTCGCGATAAAACGAATAATCTCGCGATTCTGCTTCAAAATTTCGCGATAAAATGAATATTCTCGTGATTCTAGGTCAAAATCTCGCGATAAAAAAATATACTCGCGATTCCGAGCACAATACTCGCGCAAGAAAATATACTCGCGATTCTAGGTCCGATTCTACCGATAAAACGAAAATACTCGCGATTCTGCACCACATTCTTGCGATAAATGAAAAATACTCGCGATTCTGCACCACATTCTCGCGATAAAACGAAAATACTCGCGATTCCGCACCACATTCTCGCGATAAAACGAAAATACTCGCGATTCTGGATCATATTCTCGCGATAAATGAAAAATACTCGCGATTCCGCATCACATTCTTGCGAAAAACAAAATACTCGCGATTCCGTATCACAATCTCGCGATAAACCAAATATATTCGCGATTCTGTATCATATTCTCGCGATAAACCAAATATATTCGCGATTCTGTATCACATTCTCGCGATTCCGTATCACATACTCGCGATAAATGAAATATACTCGCGATTCCGAGCACAAAACTCGCGCTAGAAAAAATACTCGCGATTCTAGGTCCGAATCTCGCGATAAAACGAAAATACTCGCGATTCTGGATTATATTCTCGCGATAAACGAAAAATACTCGCGATTCCACTACAACTACTCGCGAACCGGTTCTAGGTATACTCGCAAGATCATAATCGGTATACACGAAACCAATCACAACCCTCACACAAGAACTCCATCTCTCGTAAACATGAAAATCCTCACACCAAGTATGATAAATCCTTCCAACATAAGCATATACATTTTCTGAGGAGGGATTGCATGCGCGAGCAGTTATTAGCAAAGTTGGATGAGCGTATTGAGCAGATTGTGCGCAGACGGAAAGTGAATGATGAAAAAATAATAAAGAAGCTTGATAGTTGTATGAAAAGAAAAGCTGATATTGTAAAAGTATTGGCAGAGGGGCAAATTAACTCACTAGATGAAGATGGGGAGCATGTTTATCTTCATTATGATGTTCGCTTTAAATATCTGATTCGTCAATGCGGAAAGATGTATATAGAGGAAGAAGTAGAAAATCGAAAAGCATCCTTCTATAAAGGAAGTCTTTATGAAGAAGTAGAGGTGCCGGTACCAACATCGCATCAACCGCTTGATTTATTAATAGATGCGCAGTCATCACAAGAACGTGCACCATTTTATTATGATCGTCTGAAGGCTGTTCAGTATGCGGAACGCTGGTGGAATGAATATAATCCTGCTTATGAGAAATTCGAAAATGACTGTACAAATTATATTTCTCAATGTCTACGTGCAGGCGATGCTCCGATGAGAGGTTATCCTAATAGGAGTAATGGTTGGTGGTACCAGAATAAAAATTGGAGTTATAGTTGGTCTGTAGCCAATGCATTGAAGATATATTTAGGAAGTTCGAAAACAGGATTAAGGGCAAGAGAAGTGCATGACCCATTAGAGTTAAAATTAGGTGATGTGATTTGTTATGATTTCCAAGGAGATGGTCGTTTTGACCACAATACCATTGTCACTGGAAAGGACTATAATGGGGAGCCACTCGTAAATGCACATACGTATAATAGTCGAATGCGTTATTGGGCATACGAGGATTCCACTGCGTACACTCCGAATATTAAATATAAAATGTATACGATTGTAGATGATGCTTAGGAAATGATATCCTTCGTTTTTATCGTAGCTCCGTTCTTTAAAAATATAGTATAATGGCACAGTATAGTTTACGAATGAGGTGAATGATTGTGCCAAATCATATAGTTTTATATCAACCAGAAATTCCTGCGAATACAGGAAATATTGCGAGAACGTGTGCTGCAACGGATACACATTTACATTTAATCCGACCACTCGGGTTTTCTACTGATGATAAAATGTTAAAGCGTGCCGGTCTTGATTATTGGCAGTATGTGAATATTACGTATCATGATTCCTTGGATGATTTCTTCTTAGCTTATCCTAAAGGTGAATTTTTCTACTTAACAAAGTTCGGGACTCAATCCCACACAACTTTCGATTACAGTCATTTAGAGAAAGATTACTTCTTTATGTTTGGAAGAGAAACAACTGGTCTTCCAAAAGACTTAATTGCTGAAAATAAGGATAGATGTTTGCGAATTCCTATGAATGAAAATGTCCGTTCCTTAAATTTATCCAATACCGCTGCTATTTTAGTATACGAAGCATTACGTCAACAAAATTATCCAGGGTTAAATTAAAAAAACTGTCCACTCATGTGGGCAGTTTTTTTATCTATAGGTAACTTCCTACTTTGTTGCAAAATATTGATGAACAAGTTCTGTTATATCATTAACTTCAGAGCGATATATCGACTCATCAAACACTTCTGTTACAGTACGTACGACACTTGTAATGAGAAACTCACGTGGTTCGCTTGCCTGGAATTCAGATAAAAGGAATTCGATATATTCGATATTTTTTTTGTTCTTTTCTTCCTTATTCATATGGTCAGAAAGATTTTTTAAACGATTGATAATTTGTTTTTTTAATTGTATCTGTGATATTTCTTCTTTTTGTTCTTGGTCAGAAAGCCAGTTAGTAGGAAAAAATGGTGCATCCAACTCATCTTGTTGAAGTATCATTAACTTCACTCTTTGTAAGGAAAATCGGATGATACTTTCTAACGTATACTCATTTTTCGTTCCAATCTTACTAACATGTATCATTTGTTGGATGATACCAAAGAATATGATGGAATAGTCTAAGACATGCTGTTTCACATCATTGCCAAAAAGATCGATGAAGCGATGAGAAGTCCATTTTAATTCGCGTACAAGTTGCTTTTGCATAAGTTGTTTCAAATCATCGTCTTTTGAATGCATTACTGATTGAAATAATGCGATTAAGTTATGTTCTCGATTCATCTTCATTCTGACATGAACTTGTTTAATGAAAACCTCTTGATCATCCTTATTTTTACCAAAAGACAATTCCTTCCTTAATAGAAAAGTTTCATTTTGGACTTGTTCAAGGATGGCAATTAAACATTCATTTTTGGAGCTGAAATGATTATAAAAAGTACCTTTTGCAATTTTAGCCCCATCTAATATATCTTGAATCGATGTAGAAGCAAACCCTTTCTCGATAAATAAACGGTGAGCTACATCAATAATTTGTTTTTTTCGAGCATTCATTTTATCACCTTTGTACTCGTAGTCTATTTGTATTTTAGCTTGTATTCCGCTTGAAATCAACATTTGTTAATAAAGGTAAATTTTTTTATTGCTTTTTTTGAACTAGCGGTATAAAATATTTTAAGTGCAAAAGACTACGGGTACAAAATTTGAACTTATAGTATGATTGGGGGAATTTATAGTGGATATCGAATCCATGCATAAGAAACCGCCCTATGGCGTAATAGCAATACTTTTTATCGGGGCGTTTGTATCGTTTTTAAACAATACACTTATTAATATTGCGCTTCCCTCGATAAAAAATGAATTTGTAATTAGTACAGCTACTGTCCAATGGTTATCTACAGGGTACATGCTAATAAATGGTATTTTAATACCAGCAAGTGCCTTTTTTATTCAAAGATTTTCTAACCGGAAATTATTTATTACCGCAATGTCATTGTTCACATTGGGAACTCTTCTAGCAGCTTTAGCACCATCATTTGGTGTGTTACTAGCAGGAAGAATGGTTCAGGCTTCTGGGTCTGCCATTATGATGCCATTATTGATGAATGTAATGTTAACGGCTTTTCCAGTTGAAAAACGGGGAACAGCAATGGGATTCTTTGGATTAGTTATGATCATGGCTCCAGCAATTGGACCGACTTTATCAGGGTATATTATTGAACACTATGATTGGAGAACATTATTCTATGTAATCCTTCCATTCGCAGTTCTTACCTTATTATGGGCGATTTTTAAATTGAAAAATATAACTCCATTGCGAGAAGTACATTTAGATAAAGCTTCCTTAGTATTATCCAGTGTTGCATTTGGAGGTTTATTGTACGGATTTAGTACAGCAGGGGATAAGGGCTGGAGCGCTCCAATTGTTTATGTGACCATTACAATCGGTGCAATTGGATTAATCACGTTTGTATTACGTCAACTACGTATGAAAGAACCAATGCTTGAATTTAAAATTTATAAACATCCGATGTTTGCATTATCTTCTGCTATATCTATTGTCATTTCCATATCGATGTTTTCAGGGATGATTTTAACACCGTTGTATGTGCAAGAAGTAAGAGGAATTTCACCATTTCATTCTGGTATATTAATGCTTCCAGGTGCATTACTAATGGGAATCATGTCCCCAATTAACGGGAAGTTATTTGATAAGTATGGGGCAAAAATTCTAGCAATCACTGGAATTAGTATCATGGTCGTGACGACATTTTTATTTACAAAACTTACATTGGAAACAACATATACACACTTATTAATGTTGTATACATTCCGTAGCTTTGGAATGTCGATGGTTATGATGCCTGTCATGACTAACGGAATGAACCAATTACCTATGGCGATGAATCCGCATGGAACAGCCATGAATAATACACTTCAACAAGTGTCTGGTGCGATAGGTACTGCATTTATGGTTACAATCATGAATAAGAGAGCTACTAGTTCAGGTGAGGCGTTAGCAGCTAAAGCACAAGCAAATATGGATCCTAATGCTGATCCACCATCACAAGAAGTGATCGATCAAATGGGTAAATTAATTGAGCATCAAGCATTGTTAGATGGAATAACGTATTCATTCTTAATTTCTACCTATATTGCTGTTATTGCTTTAGTTTTAGCCTTCTTCATTAGAAGAGTAAAACCTCCAATGTCAGAGATGCCGAAAAAAGTAGCAGTACCTACAAAACAAGTAGCAACAGAATAAAAAAAACTGCCAACAAATAGTTGGCAGTTTTTTTATGTTATTTCTTTGTTACACCTGGCTTGTCTTCATAACCTGAAGTGAAAATAGCAGCCAAGAATGCAATCGTTACACCGATAACAAGAATTAATCTCATGTTATGTATAGCCTCCTTGTAAGCGAAAGTGTATTAATATTATAGCCCATTTTTAAAATAAAGTGAATGTATCACTATTTTTTTCATTAATTTTGTGTCTTCAAAGTGAATAGCTAGAATTAATCATGTTTGGTTGGCCAAGTGCATAGAATTAAATAATCATCTCTCCAATATGCAAACTAGGGAGGTACAAATGGATATTTTAAAGAAGGTAGAACAATACCGTTTACAAGAAGAAGCGTTGAAATGGGAAGGTACATTTGCTGAGTACTTAGAGTTACTTAAGGAGAAGCCATGGGTAGCACAATCCTCCCACTCTCGAATATATAACATGATTAAAGATGCGGGAGTAGAGGAGAAAAACGGAAAGAAAAAATATCATTTCTTCAGTAAAGAATTATTTGGTCTTGAAGAGGCATTGGAAAAGTTAGTGGAAGAATATTTTCATCCATCAGCAAAACGTTTGGATGTTAGGAAAAGAATCTTACTATTAATGGGACCTGTTAGCGGAGGAAAATCGACACTAGTCACGATGTTAAAAAGAGGGTTGGAAAATTATACAAGAACAGACAGAGGTGCAGTATTCGCAATAAAAGGATGCCCGATGCATGAAGATCCATTACATTTAATTCCACCACATTTACGTCCAGATTTCTATGCACAATATGGAATTCGCATAGAAGGAAACTTATCTCCACTTAATACGATGAGATTAGAGGAAGAATATGGTGGTAGAATTGAAGATGTCATAGTGGAAAGAATATTCTTCTCAGAAGACAAACGGGTTGGTGTCGGTACATTTAGTCCATCCGATCCGAAATCACAAGATATTGCTGATTTAACTGGTAGTATTGATTTCTCTACTATCGCCGAATATGGCTCCGAATCAGATCCGCGTGCCTATCGATTTGATGGAGAGCTCAATAAAGCAAACCGCGGTTTAATGGAATTCCAGGAAATGTTAAAATGCGATGAAAAATTCCTATGGCATCTCCTGTCATTGACACAGGAAGGAAATTTCAAAGCTGGCCGATTTGCATTAATTTCAGCGGATGAACTTGTCGTTGCACATACGAATGAAACGGAGTATCGCTCCTTCATTGCAAATAAGAAAAATGAAGCTTTACATTCACGTATCATTGTCATGCCAGTTCCATATAACTTAAAAGTTTCTCAGGAAGAACGGATTTATGAAAAGATGATTCGAGAAAGTGATGTGGCAGATGTTCATATTGCCCCTCATACATTGAGAGTAGCGGCCATGTTTACGATCCTAACTCGTCTGCATGATTCCAAACGTAGTGATGTCGACTTAATTAAGAAAATGCGTTTATATGATGGTGAAAATGTAGAAGGTTATAATTCTGCAGATGTGGAGGAGATGAAAAAAGAGTTTCAAGAAGAAGGTATGAGTGGAATTGATCCACGTTATGTGATTAACCGCATATCTTCCACGATTATTCGTAAAGGCATGACTTCTATTAATGCGCTAGATGTGCTTAGATCCTTGAAAGAAGGATTGGATCAACATCCATCTATCACAAATGAATTGCGTGAAAAATATTTGAACTATATTTCTTTAGCAAGAAAGGAATATGATGAAATCGCCAAGAAAGAAGTTCAAAAAGCATTTGTCTACTCTTATGAGGAATCAGCGAAAACGTTAATGGATAATTACTTAGATAACGTAGAATCATTCTGTAATAAAACGAAGCTAAGAGATCCATTAACTGGAGAAGAAATTAATCCAGATGAAAAATTAATGAGATCCATTGAAGAGCAAATTGGTATTTCAGAAAATGCGAAGAAAGCATTTAGAGAAGAAATTCTCATTCGCATCTCTGCACTAGCAAGGAAAGGGAAGCGTTTTGATTATCGCTCACATGCTAGACTGAAAGAAGCCATTCAGAAGAAGTTATTTGCAGATTTGAAAGATGTTGTGAAGATTACGACATCCTCCACAACACCGGATGAACAGCAATTGAAGAAAGTTAATGAAGTTGTAGCAAGGTTAATTGATGAACATGGCTACAATTCTACTTCCGCAAATGAATTATTGAGATATGTTGGTAGTTTATTAAATCGCTAAATCAAGAATCCTTAGCTACATTTGAATAATATTCATTGTAGCTAAGGATTTTAATATTTTTCCTAAAAAGTATCCTGCAAACTTCGTATAGATTGTTTAGATATTTTAAGCTGTAGGCACTTAACGATATAGGTTGTACAAAAAATCTGAATCGTCCATTTTTCGAAATTAAGTGTAAATATATTTTACGAAATGCATAGGATAGAGTAATTAGAGATTATGTCTCTAAGAATAATGAAGTCGACCTATTATATGCAATCGACGAAAATATGTGAATTTTTATAGGAGGGTGTGAAGATGGCAGATACAGAGCATCATCAGTTCGCGATATCTCAGGAAGATTGGTCCCTCCACCGAAAAGGTCATGATGACCAGCAGCGTCATCAAGAGAAAGTTCAAGATGCGATTCGTAGCAATTTACCTGATTTAATTACAGAAGAAAGCATCATCATGTCCGACGGGAAGGATGTAGTCAAAATACCAATAAGGTCACTAGATGAATATAAGATCCGCTATAACTATGATAAAAACAAACATGTAGGCCAAGGCGATGGTGACAGTAAAGTTGGAGATGTAGTTGCTCGCGATGGTTCTGCGCAGAAGGGACCCGGAAAAGGGCAAGGTGCTGGTGATCAAGCAGGGGAAGATTACTATGAAGCTGAAGTTTCTTTAATGGAAATAGAAGAAGCTTTATTTAAGGAATTAGAATTACCGAATTTGCAAAGAAAAGAACAGGATGTAAATAAAGTAGAAGAAGTAGAATATAATGACATTCGTAGAACAGGATTAATGGGTAATATTGATAAGAAAAGGACAATGATGTCCGCATTTAAACGAAATGCTCTAAGTGGCCAGGCAGCATTCTATCCAATATATCCAGAAGATTTAAAGTTTAAGACATGGAATGAAATTCAGAAGCCGGAGTCAAAAGCAGTTGTACTTGCGATGATGGATACGAGTGGAAGTATGGGAATATGGGAAAAGTATATGGCTCGAAGTTTCTTTTTCTGGATGACGAGATTTTTACGGACGAAATATGAATCTGTAACAATTGAATTTATTGCTCATCATACAGAAGCAAAAGTAGTTTCGGAGGAAGATTTCTTTTCAAAAGGAGAAAGCGGTGGAACGATATGTTCTTCTGTTTATCGAAAAGCACTAGAATTAATTTCCGAAAAGTATGATCCTGCACGTTATAACATCTATCCATTCCATTTTTCAGACGGAGATAATTTAACATCCGATAATCCACGTTGCATCAAATTAGTGAATGAAATTATGGAGAAAGCCAATATGTTTGGTTATGGAGAAGTAAATCAATATCAACGTAATTCGACATTAATGTCCGCATACAAAAATATTAAAGACGATAAATTTTACTATTATATTTTAAAACAAAAAGCAGATGTTTTTCATGCAATGAAGAGCTTTTTCAAGAAGGAAGAAGATCGGCAAACAGTATGAAAAAAGAACCTAGACGAACAAGTGTCTAGGTTTTTTGTATATTTTAAACTTATTGACAATTGGCGCTTGTCAGTGTACCATAACGATAAAATATTGGTGGCTTTATTACATAAAAGGGTTGAAGAATGAGGAGGAAATTGGATGAAGTTAAAATGGAAAAAAGGGGCAGCTGTTCTCTTAGGTGCAGCATTATTACTATCTGCATGTGGACAAGGTGACTCTAAATCAGAGGATGATGGAAATAAAAATGGAGATGCGAAAGAAAAGTATAAAATCGGTGTTACACAAATAGTAGAACATGATTCCTTAAATGCAGCATTTGACGGTTTTAAGAAAGCGTTGTCTGATGCTGGACTAGATGTCGAATATGATGTGCAAAATGCGCAAAATGATTCCAGTATGAATACTACGATTGCTACGAATCTAGTAAACTCTAATGTTGATTTAATTTTTGCTAATTCAACTCCTAGTGCACAAGCAGTTGCGAATGCAACAGCAGACATTCCGATCGTATTTACATCTGTAACAGATGCAATTTCAGCTCAATTAGTAGATTCCAACGAAAAACCAGGTGCAAATATTACAGGTACATTAGATAACCACCCTGATGCAATCCCAAATACATTTAAGTTCCTAAAAGAACAACTAGGTGCTGAGAGCGTTGGTATCGTATTTAATGCAGGTGAACAAAACTCACGTGCTCAAGTAGATGCAATTAAAAAAGTTCTCGATGATTTAGATATGAATTTAGAAGAAGCATCTGTATCAACAGCGGCTGAGGTAAAACAAGCGACAGAATCATTGCTAGGGAAAGTAGATGCTTTCTACATCTTCACGGATAATACAGTAGTATCAGCTCTTGAGTCTGTTATTGCAGTTGCGAACCAAAATAAAATGCCATTAATGGTCGGTGAATTTGACTCCGTACGAAAAGGCGGATTAGCTGCATATGGTTTTGAATATTTTGATATTGGATATGAAGCTGGACAAATGGCAGTGAAAATATTGAAAGATGGTACAAAACCAGCAGATATTCCTGTACAAGTTCCACAAAACTTAAAATTTGTAGTAAATGAAGAAACAGCAAAAACAATTGAATTAGAAATAAAAGATGAATGGAACGCTGAATTAGAATAGATAGGAGATGATTCTTTATGTTTGCAGCAATGTTCGGCTCCGTAGAGCAAGGAATCATCTATGCCATCATGGCGCTTGGTGTTTATTTAACATTTCGTGTGCTTGACTTTCCGGACCTTACAGTAGATGGGAGTTTTGTTACAGGTACTGGTACAGCAGCAACGATGATTGTACTTGGATATAACCCCGTTTTAGCTACATTTACGGCATTAGTTATTGGTTTTATTGCAGGTTGTTTTACGGGTATTCTCCATACAAAAGGGAAAATCAATTCCCTTTTGTCTGGTATTTTAATGATGATTGCTCTCTATTCTATTAACTTAAGAATAATGGGTATGACGTTAGATGCTGGATCTACAGCAGGACGTTCTAATATACCGTTGATGAGAGAAGAAACGATATTTACAATGTTTAGTGATTTTTGGAGTAAATTAGGTATAGATACTTCCATTAATAATTTCTTAACTTCCATGGGTGTAGAATTCTTACCATCAACTTATGGAACGTTATTAGTTATCTTAATCATTATTATCTTGATAAAATTAATTACGGATTGGTTTTTACGAACAGAAGTTGGTCTTGCGATACGAGCAACTGGAGATAACAAGAAGATGATTCGCAGCTTCTCTGCCAATACAGATAATCTTGTAATTCTTGGCCTTGGACTATCTAATGCGCTTGTAGCATTCTCTGGGGCGCTATTTGCTCAATACGCAGGATCTTCCGATATTACGATGGGAATAGGGATGATTATCGTCGGATTAGCTTCTGTCATAATCGGAGAAGCAATCTTTGGAACGAAATCAATCGTTCGTACTACATTTGCCATTATTGGTGGAGCGATTATATATCGTATTATCATCGCGCTAGCACTAAGAGCTGAATTTCTTGAATCAGGAGATACGAAATTAATTACTGCTATTATCGTTATCCTAGCTTTAGTTATTCCTCAAATGCTTTCCAAAAGAAAAGAAGCAAGGCGGAAAGCTAAGCGACGTGCTGAAAAATCCCTTCAAATGTCAGTAGATGGGGAGGCGAAGTCAATTGTTAAGACTGGAACAGATTAATAAGATATTTAATGAAGGTACACCAGATGAGAAAATTGCACTCGATGAAATTAATCTGGAGCTGAAGCAAGGCGACTTCGTAACCATCATTGGTAGTAATGGGGCTGGGAAATCTACGTTAATGAATATGATTTCAGGGGCTCTAGTACCAGATATTGGCGAAGTATTAATTGCCGATAAAAATGTGACGAAGCAACCAGAACATAAACGTTCGCAATTAATAGGTAGGGTATTCCAAAATCCGATGGCAGGAACAGCACCATCGATGACAATTGAAGAGAATTTAGCAATGGCTTATTCTCGAAATAAAAAGCGTGGTTTAAAAAAAGGAATCGATAAGAAAAGAAGAGAGTTTTTCAAAGAGTCTTTAGCGGCGTTGCATCTTAACTTAGAAAACCGTCTAAATGCAAAAGTTGGTTTACTTTCAGGAGGAGAAAGACAAGCGTTATCGCTGTTAATGGCAACTTTTACACAGCCATCGATTCTTTTATTAGATGAACATACAGCAGCACTTGATCCATCTCGAGCTGAATTAATTACAAACTTAACAAAGCAGCTAGTTGAAAAGTACCAATTAACAACATTGATGGTTACGCATAATATGCAACAGGCATTAGACCTTGGAAATCGATTAATTATGATGGATAAAGGACAAATCATCCTCCAAGTGGATGAAGAGCAGAAAAAAGACCTTACCATTGATAAATTAATGGCAGAATTCCAACGCATACGAGGAGAAAAACTAGTAGACGATAAGACCTTATTATCCGTGTAATTCCATAAAAAGGGGGTCTTACATGGTAACGGCTTTATATGTCCTTGGGATAATTGTGATAGTAGTTGGGGTTATTTCTGGTTTATTTACAAATTCAATACTAGGTCTTCTCATTGCTATTTTTGGATCAATTGTTTCAGCAATTACGCTCTTTGCATTAGCAAAGGTATTAGAAAATCAAAATACAATTATATTTAAATTAAATAAACAAGTTGAATTTGTAGAGCATCAGGAATCAAAGAGAAAGAAACAAATGAAAAATTGTCCGAAATGTAAATATGAATATGAGGAAGATAGGTCCTCATGCCCGTATTGTGGTTATCGTGATGAGAGGAAACTAAAAAACCGTTGGATTGATTAATCCAACGGTTTTTTGGTTTAGTGTGGCAAAAACACTAGTTGATAAAAGAACAATACGGCAAAAATATAGACTAATGGATGCACGGAGCGCCATTTGCCTGTAACAATCTTTAAAATAGGATAAGAGATAAAACCTAGCGCAATCCCGGTTGCAATACTTGATGTTAGCGGCATGCTTAGGATGATAAGAAACGCAGGAAATGCTTCATCTATTTCATTCCATTTAATATTAGCAACGGCACCAATCATTAAACTACCTACGATAATGAGTGCTGGTGATGTAATAGCAGAAATTCCTGAAACAGCATTAACAAGTGGACCGAAAAATGCAGCGATTAAAAATAAAATGGCAACAGTTACAGTTGTTAACCCAGTTCTGCCACCAGCTGCAACACCTGAAGATGATTCAACATATGCACTTGTCGGACTCGTACCAAACATAGCACCTGCTGTAGTAGCAACAGAGTCTGCTAATAAGGCTTGGCGTGCACGTGGCATCGTGTTACCTTTCATTAATCCTGCTTGCTTTGCTACACCAATCATCGTTCCAGTAGTGTCAAAAATTGTAACGAGTAAGAAGGAAAAGACAACTGCATAGAGAGCGTGGTCCCATACCTCTAGAAATGCTGTAATGGGATTTGTAATAATCATTCCTTCTGGAAGAGAAGGTGTGTCCATAAATCCTTTTTCAAAGCTTAAATCACCAGTGAAATATGCTATTACTCCAGTTACAATCATGCCAATAAATAATGCTCCATGAACTCTAAGTGCCATTAAGATTAATGTTATAGCTAAACCTAGTAATGTAAGGAGTGTACCAGATGCATGAAGATCACCAAGTTTTACTAGATTATCAGGATGTGCAACAATTAATCCTGACATTCTCATCCCAATAAAAGCAATAAACAGCCCAATTCCAGCAGTAATCCCATTTTTTAAGTTCTCCGGAATTGCCTCGATTAACACTTTCCGAAACGGAGTTAACGATAAAATAATAAAAATAATACCGGCAACAAATACTGCAGCAAATGCTGTTTGATAACTAATATTATGTGTTTCAACTACAGAATAAGCGAAGTAAGCATTTAATCCCATACCTGGAGCAATTGCAATTGGATAATTTGCAGCCAGTGCCATCCACAACGTCCCGATCACAGTTGCGATAATCGTTGCAGAAAATACTTGCTCGAATGGTACACCGGCATCTTTCAAGATAATAGGATTGACCACAATTATGTATGCCATCGTGAGAAAAGTAGTTAATCCAGCAATTAATTCTGTTTTTACATTCGTGTTGTTTTCTTTTAATCTAAACATCGAATACCTCCGAAATACGAACATTTATAAGACCATTAATTATAATATTCGTTACTAACGTTATTTGCAAGAGAAATATCCTATAATGTTAATTTTTCCACGTCAAGATGGAGAATAAACAATGTTCAAACCAAAAAAAAGCATTCCTTTTTCGGAACGCATTTAAGAAAGAAATCTGCTTCTAATTTCTGGAGGAGGAATCATGCATTGATCCATTTTCCCAAACCATTTATAACGGTTTTTAGCCACATAATTATAAACTATGTTCCTAATAGGTGGTGGAATGATGATAAATAAATAAAATAGTTTCCAAGATCCAGTTAATTTTTTACATATTTTAAGTGCTGCGGTGCTTCTCATATATGCTTTCTCGTTTTCAATTAATAGCATACTATCGATATTTTCTGGGATATTATATTTTTTTCGCATTGACTGTCCAACATCACTTTGTAATGAAGCAAAATGAAAGAATCCATTTGGGTCTCGTTTAATAATAAATTGCACACTTGTATCACAAAAATTACATTCTCCATCAAAGAGTACAATTCTCTGTCCCATAGAAACCCTCCTTGCACATCGTTCTATTTTCATTATGAACTAAAAAGTAAGGTGAAAGCAATGCATTTTTCCGTGTAAAAAGAGCACATCTTTCACATACTAGGGAAGACTTTTTGGTCAGAATGAAAATGGAGGAAAAGAAACTATGTCTAATGTAAAACTAGCGATTGTTTATTACAGTTCTACAGGTACGAATTACCAACTTGCACAATGGGCGGAAGAAGGCGCTAAAGAAGCGGGAGCTGAAGTGAAAATTGTAAAGGTTCCTGAATTAGCACCACCAGCAGCGATTGAATCCAATCCTGCTTGGAAAGCACATGTAGATGCTACGAAAGATGTACCTGAAGCAACATCTGCTGATCTCGAATGGGCAGATGCCATTATTTTCAGTGTGCCAACCCGATTTGGTAATGTTGCGAGTCAAATGAAGCAATTCTTCGACACTCAAGGTGGACTGTGGGCACAAGGAAAATTAGTGAATAAAGTAGTAAGTGCGATGTCCTCTGCTCAAAATCCACATGGTGGACAAGAAGCAACCGTATTATCTTTATATACGACAATGTATCATTGGGGTGCTATCGTTGTGGCACCTGGCTACACAGATCCAGTATTATTTGGAGCTGGTGGAAATCCATATGGTACGAGTGTATCTGTCGATCAAAATGGAAAAATGATAGAAGATGTTCAAGGAGCTGTTAAGCATCAAGCGAAAAGAACTGTTACAGTTGCGGAATGGGTGAAAAAGGGTAATCAATAATACAAAGTAGGAGCTTGCCACTAGTAGAAAGCTCCATTTTTATAGTTTTGGAAAAATGGGAGGGGAGTCTAGAAATGGTGCCTCCACATTTATTTTTTCTAATGTGAATGGATGAATAAATTCAATTCTTTTAGCATGCAGTGCTTGGCGTGGGAAGATAGGACTTCCTCCGTAGAGTGTATCTCCAGCAAGGGGATGTCCAATATGCTGTAAATGAACTCGAATTTGATGTGTTCTACCGGTATCAAGCTGACATTCAATGAGAGATAGTCGTTTTTCAGGGAATAACTTTACTACACGATAATTTGTGATGGCAGTTTGTCCTGTTTTAGAGACCCGTCTTCTTGTAGCGTGATGACGATCACGACCAATCGGTTCGTTTATCTTTCCTTGCTTCGCTTTTAATAAACCGTCAGCAAGAGCCCAATATGTTCGCTTAATCGCTCTTTCCTCGAGCAACTTATGTAAAACAGCTAAACTTAACGGGTTTTTAGCAAATAAAATAGCGCCCGTTGTATCCTTATCAAGTCGGTGAACTGGCTGGAAGAAGCAATCCTCATCCTTAGAGTGAAAATATGCTGCAACAGCATTCAGCAATGTATCCGTTTCATTCGTATTAGGATGAGTTTGCATATTTGCTCGTTTATTAACAACGAATAAATGTTCATCCTCATATAAAACATTAATATGTTCTTCATAATATTTATAAGTTGAAACACTATCAGAAAAAACAATCTCCATCATATCGCCTACGTTTAATTGCTTTGCCCAATTACCAATTTCTCCATTAACTGATACATTTTTACTCATTCTTAGTTCATGAGTTAGTTTTTTGGGAGCCTGCCAAATATCACGAAACAATTGTTGCAGTGATAAATTGGCCCATTGCTCATTTATTCGTATTTTTGTATGTATCATTTTTATTCACCACCGAAAAGTTACATGATTTTCCCAAGCTTTTTTGCTATGTTTTTATGTTATTCTATTAATAACTACATTAGTAAAAGGTAGGGTTACGTTATGAAAATCGTATGCGCATCAACAGAAGAACAAGAACTGAAGTTGCAAGAGTTAGTTTCGTATATGTATTCTTCTGTTTTCCCTAGGTATTTTTGTGATAGGGAAATCAGCGAGTATGATGCGATGAAAATTCTGCATTTGCCAGAAGAAAAGGATAATCGCTTATTTACTTTAGATACAGCATTTCAAGCGATTAGCAGCTTACAAGTTATTATAGCCATATTAGAAATACTTCCACACCAGAAACAGGATAAGCAAGAGGAGCAGTTATTTAATAAAAATGTGAAAATGCTAGAACAAACAGGTCTATCATTTCCATTTAACTTTGCTAATTTTACCTGTAAAAATATTTCAGACGCAGATGCGATTTGTAGTATGTATGCAGAGCCAATGAATGAAATATTAATATAAAAGAGAGGCTGATGATGTAAATCAGCCTCTTTTTTATATTATACCGCATGTTCTATTTTACGTTTTCTGTAAAGAACTCTTTAAAGTTTTCTGCAGGGTGACCGCCCTCAATCCTCGCGACTTCTTTGCCATTTTCAAAGTGAATAACAGTTGGTGTATATTTTATATTGAATTGTTGGAAGCCTTTTTCAAACTCCAATAGATTATATTGAACGAGATCGATACCGAAGTCTTCTGCAACAGGATTAATAACTGGTGTTGTTTGGACACAGTAAGGACAGATTGGACTAAAGAAATATACCGTCACATCTTCTTTATCTTTCAGTTTTTTATCCAATTCTTCAGGTAAGATGATATTTTGATATTCAGGATCATCTAACTGTTTTATTGTTTCTGGGTGTAAATCTGACTTGTTATACATATTTCCTTCTGCTGCTTTGTTTTGTTGCATCTTCGTTACAATGGCAATGGTAGCAAATAAACCGATAAATATAGCTAAAAAGATAATTAACTTCTTCAAATATTAGTCCCCCTAGTTCCGTTTCAAAATGATGAAACTACAAATAAAAATAATTATAAATGCTGTTAGCGCCAAAAAAGGAATGGTAATGAAACCTAGCCAGTTTATATACTCGGTAGAACAAGGGATTAAGCCACATGCTGGTACGGAATCAGAAAAAGTAGGGACCTTCTGAATTAAGTATAAATAAATAGCTACAGGTATTCCGATGCCAGAAAATATGACAGAGTATAATGCCGCTTTATAATCTTTCTTTACAATTGCAACTCCAAGAATAATGACTAGCGGGTACATTAAAATACGAATAAACCAGCAAATTTCGCACGGAGGATATTTTAGTATTTCGGAAAAATATAAGCTCCCTAATGTAGCAATAACAGAAACTGCCCAAGCGAAAAATAGTAAGTGCTCTCGGAAATCTGTTTTCCCTTTGTCCATATATTAACCTCACAATTCATTTAAATTGTCCATTCTTACTTGATTATATTAGATATTTTTATAAAATGTAAATTTCTTTTAACTTGTTCACGAAACTGTAATACGATGTTTATCAGAAATCCTTCATACTAAAGTTGTAGACGGTTTACGTCAAAAATAGAATAAATTCTTGTCATATAATTCTGTATAATGGAAGTAAGTAGGGTTTTTGGAGGGGTTTTTGTGCAAAGTAAGGAATTAAATAAAGACTCTAATTTGCGAGTACTAAAAGAAATTGCAGAACTATTAAATGAAGGTACAGAAATTTCACCTCTTTTGAAAAAAGTTCTACAAAAATTGTTAGAGGGAACAGGTGTCACAACAGGCTGGATTTTTTTCATTGACCATGATGGGCGTCATACCGTCGTATCAACAGAGAATTTGCCTGAGGCACTTGAAAAAAATAACTGTAATCCTCTAAAAAAGGGAAGCTGTTGGTGTATCGAATGGTTTAAAAACGGTACATTAACGAAGGCGACAAACATCATTGAATGCAGACGATTGGAAAAAGCAATGAGAAATAAGGAAGAAACGAATGGTATTGCTTTCCATGCGACGATTCCACTTCAATCTGGTAATGAACAATTTGGTTTATTAAATGTTTCTGCACCGGAAAAAAGGGAATTTACAGCAAACGAATTAGCACTCTTAGAATCGATTGCATTGCAAATTGGCTCTGCTATTAAACGGATTAGACTCACAAAAAAGGAACAAGAAATTGCCTTAATAGATGAAAGAAATCGTTTAGCTCGCGATCTTCATGATTCTGTGAACCAACTGTTATTCTCGTTGACCTTAACAGCAAGAGGTGGGGCTGAGATGACAGAAGAAGAGTCTACGAAAAATACATTTAGACATATTCAAACATTGGCTCAAGATGCATTAACAGAAATGAGAGCACTAATTTGGCAGCTTAGACCGAGTGGACTTGAGAAAGGGTTAATACAAGCAATTAAAGCTTACGGGGAAATGCTAGGCTTATGTGTTAAAACCAACTTATGTGGCGTATTATCACTACCTGCACAGGTCGAAGAATCATTGTGGCGTATTAGCCAAGAGGCTCTGAATAATTGTAAACGTCACTCTGGTCAAAACGATGTAGAAATAGCGATAAATGTTGGAAAATGTAAAGTAGAAATGACGATTGTCGATCATGGTATTGGATTTTTATATGATAAAGAAAAAGCATTACCTTCTCTCGGTATTGAAAGTATGCAAGAACGCGCTGAAGCATTAAATGGAATTTTTACTCTTGAAAGTGAACCTGGTAAAGGTACTAAAATATATACGAAGCTGCCATATTAGGGAGGGACGAAATGACAATTCATGTAATGATTGCAGATGATCACCATATTGTGAGACGTGGTCTTATCTTCTTTCTTCAAACACAGAAAGACATTGAAATTGTAGGGGAAGCAAAGAATGGAAAAGAAGCAGTAGACCTAGCACTTTCATTGAAACCAGAAGTTGTACTTATGGACTTAGTTATGCCTGTAATGGATGGTATTGAAGCGACACAGAAGATTAAGGAAGCTTGTCCAGATATAAAAATAATGGTGTTAACAAGCTTTGTTGACCAAGATCATGTACTGCCAGCATTAGAAGCAGGAGCATCTGGATATCAGTTAAAGGATATAGAACCCGATGAATTAGTAAACGCGATTAGGCAGCTTGCACGTGGGGAAAAGATGTTACACCCGAAAGCAACTAACATGCTCATCACGTCTGTTAGTCAGAAAAATACAGATCATAACCCAATCGATAATCTAACTATTAGGGAAAAAGAAGTGTTAGCAGAAATTGCAAATGGACGGAGTAATAAAGAAATTGGTGCACATCTAAATATTACAGAGAAAACAGTAAAAACGCATGTATCGAATATCTTAACGAAATTAAAGGTGGCAGACAGGACACAGGCAGCTCTTTTTGCTGTAAAAAATGGTTTTACCAAAATGTAATTTGCATCAAGAAATGAGGAGATTTTGTGGGAGTATTAATTATTAATGGGGGCTTTCCGAAAGGTGGGAGAACAGAGACATTAACACGATATATTAGCAATGAGTATCGATTCGACTATATTCATATTAATGAGGCGAATTTACCCATGTTAAATGGTGAGGAAAAGCAGTGGCAACTCCCCTCGGTTACATCCTTCATAAAAAAAGTTCAATCCTCTGTTGGAATTATCCTTATCTCACCCGAATACCATGGTGGCATGTCTGGTGCATTAAAAAACACATTAGATTTTTTATCTAGAGAACAACTTGCTCATAAACCAGTGGCACTAATTGCTACTGCTGGGGGCGGTAAAGGTGGAATCAATTGTTTGAATAACATGCGGACGGTGATGCGTGGCTTTTATGCAAATGTTATTCCAAAACAACTCGTGATTGACCCAGACTGTTTCCACTCCGAAACAAAACAATTATTACCAGAAGCTAAAAACCTCGTCCATGAACTAATCCAAGAATTTGAAATGTATATCAAGTTCTTGCCAACAATAGACCACACTAAAAAAAGAAAATACTCATAATGTAAAGGTCATACCTCTCCATATTGAATAGAGAGGTATGACCTTATTTATATGGTGTGTACGGTGGAGTCTGCTTGCATTAATAATGTGTTTCCAACGGTTGAGTTGGCATGATCTAAATAACGTAAGAGCGCATATAATTTTCGCTCTAAAACAGAGTAATCTCTAGAAAATTGATACGCATGTAAAAAATGCTCAATTTTTTTGGACAAAATGTTATCCTCAGTTCGTACCATCAGTACAAGGAGATTATCCCATTCTGAACGGTGCGTATAATACAATGCTCGATCGTAATCAACATTGTTCATTTTATAACCCTCCTTTTGGAGTTACAATTATTATTTGCAAGAAGAAGGGTTATTTCCTCTGTAAATGTTGACAAATTCTTTTACTTTATTTTCAATCAATAACAAGATTCTTATTGGTGAAACATACATAATGAAAAAAACGTCCAAAATGATATTATTTTCCTTCAATTTTCATGAAAGCTCCTTTTCATTCATACATTGTGGATAAAAGGAGGAATCGTGATGAAGCAAGAAATGAAAGCATTGGAGTATGCGATTAGCGAAATCACAGAAATTGCTAGTGGCTTTGGTCTCGACTTTTACCCTATGCGCTATGAAATCTGTCCAGCAGACATTATCTATACGTTTGGCGCATATGGGATGCCGACACGTTTTTCTCATTGGAGTTTTGGAAAACAGTTCTTTAAAATGAAGCTTCATTATGATTTAGGATTAAGTAAAATATACGAGCTCGTGATTAATTCTAACCCTTGTTATGCATTTTTATTAGACTCAAACTCGCTCATTCAAAATAAACTAATTGTTGCACATGTTCTTGCCCATTGTGATTTCTTTAAAAATAATGCCAGGTTCCGTAATACAAAACGAGATATGGTCGAGAGTATGGCTGCTACTGCAGAACGTGTTAGAGAGTATGAAATTAAATATGGTAAGTATGAGGTGGAAAGTTTTATCGACGCTGTCCTCGCCATTGAGGAACATATAGATCCATCCTTACTACGTCCCCAGTTAGAATGGTCCATCCATGATGAGGATGAGTGGGAGGAAGAAACAGAAATCATAACGGAGTATGATGATTTATGGTCTTTAGATAATCGGCAACAAAAAAAGGAAAAGAAAAAGAAGAAAAAGAAATTTCCACCACAGCCGGAAAAAGACATTATGTTATTTATCGAGCAGTATAGTCGTGAACTAGAGGATTGGCAGCGCGATATTATGACTATGATTCGCGAAGAAATGCTTTACTTTTGGCCACAACTGGAAACAAAAATTATGAATGAAGGTTGGGCATCTTATTGGCATCAACGGATATTACGAGAGATGGATCTCACGAGTGATGAGTCAATTGAATTTGCAAAGTTAAATGCAGGTGTTGTGCAACCATCTAGAACATCGATAAATCCATATTATTTGGGTTTGAAAATATTTGAAGATATAGAGGAGCGTTGGAATAACCCTGACGAAGAAATGCGAGAACAAGGAGTTCAACCAAATTCTGGCCGAGAAAAAATATTTGAAGTTCGTGAGCTGGATTCAGATATATCATTCCTGCGAAATTACTTAACAAAAGATCTAGTAATGCGGGAAGATATGTACCTATTCCAAAAGCAAGGTAGAGATTATAAAGTCGTAGATAAGGAATGGACAGAGGTTAGGGATCAACTTGTTAGCATGCGCGTCAACGGAGGTTTTCCATACATTACCGTAAATGATGGGGACTACATGAAAAATGGAGAACTTTACTTAAAACATTGGTACGAAGGAATCGAACTTGATCTCAAGTACTTGGAGAAAGTATTACCATATATTCATCAACTATGGGGAAGACCAGTCCACTTAGAAAGCGTCATCGAAAACCGCCCCATGACATTCAGCTACGACGGCCGCAACATGCAAAGAAAATTTTTGTAAGAAAAGCGGAAGCGACTGTTCAGCGACGTACAAATTTAAAGATTTCTGACGAGATAAAGGAAACACGATGAGCCAATGGCGAATCGATGTTGACTTATCGTAGGAAGAAATCGTAAATTTGCTAGTCGCTAGTCGCTGGAGCTAGACAAAGAAAAGCGAAGGGCGCTTGAAGGTGAAGGAAGGCTAAAAACGCAACATCCTGTTGCAACGCCTTCCTGACCCGCATCGTGCGGGCCCGCGACAAGCAAATGTTCTGAGACAAAGAAAGGCGTTTTCCAGCCTTTCATTGTCTCAGGTTATTTGACCTCGAGCCGATAGCGCACGGAGCTAGACAATAAGAAAAGCGGAAGCGACTGTTCAGCGACGTACAAATTTAAAGATTTCTGACGAGATAAAGGAGCCCCACAGGATGTGGGTCACGTCGACGTTGGCACAGGACGTGCCGCTCTTAGTCGACGTTCCACTTGTCGATGATGACTTATCGTAGGAAGAAATCGTAAATTTGCTAGTCGATAGACACTGGCTAGACAGAGAAAGACGCCCATAAAAATAGCACACCAGGAAATCCAAGTGTGCTATTTTTGTTAGTTGCCGTGCATTTTAATATACGTAAGCTGTACCAATGATAATTAACAAAATGAACAGCACTACAAGCAAAGCAAAATTGTTGCTAAAGCCGCCATGGTCTTTTCCCATTAATTGGCACCTCCTTAAAGGTTCTAATTCAGTTTATGAAACTTATCCAGTTTTGCTATGGGAATTTTTTCTATAATCATTAAGAATAGACGAAAAAAATTTAATAGTTGAATCAATTTCATAAATTAAACCCTTAGAGCCCCAAGGTTTTTGAGACGTAAAAAAAGGAGTACCTCCCCAAAAT
>VEFU01000055.1 GCA_007679095.1 Paenibacillus bovis | reverse complement strand
AGCATCAGTATAGACAAACTACTAGAATCATTTTCATTTTCTGTGGTGTATTTTGAATACATGGTTGACTGCGGGAAAAACGGTAGCCGGGAGACCCCACAGATAGAAAAGCGAAGGCGACTGATCAGCGGCGTACGAACGGGAGACAATCCTGCACTGAGATAAAGGAAACACGGCGAGGGCCCACAGGATGTGGGTCACGTCGACGTCGGCACAGGACGTGCCGCTTTTAGTCGACGTTCCTCTTGCCGATGTTGACTTATCGTAGGGAAAGGAATGGCTCGTTCGCTAGCTGCTAGGAGCCTGAGCTAGACAGGCGCAATATGCGCCGAGGAGGCTTCCGAACCGCCCGCGGAAAGCGAGCGCCTGTAACGGAAATCAATAGTCAGAGTCAAAAAAGAGGCTTCCAACAAGTTAATAACTTATTGGACAGCCTCTTAATCTAAATTATTTTGCTGGATTTGGCTCTTCTTGAGTTACAGCAAGTTCGTATAGGTATACTCCTGTACCATCACCGATAGCATAGTTATGAACACGGTTGTTTACAGGTACTAATACAGAACGGTAAAGAGTTGGGAATACCGGTACTTCTTCAACCATAAAGTTTTGCCACTCTTTATAAACTTCTTTACGATACTCAGGATCAAACGCTTTGTCAGAAATACCTTCTTTTAGCAAACGATCGTTTTCTTCGTGAGACCAACGTGTAAAGTTATAAATAGCGTCACGGCCATATAGACCATCAGGGTTTACGTCAATACCAACGCCCCATGCTCCTGCATAAATATCAATATTTGGATCATCGTCACCTTTTTCACCAACGCGCTCATAGAAGCTGTTAAAGTCATGTAGACGACCATCTAACAATTGAACTTTCAAACCAACTTTTTCCCATTGTTGGATGTAATATTGTGCCAATGGCATTGCAATATCATCACCAGACATAGAAGCAAAGTTAATTACTAATTCATTACCTTCTGGATCTTCACGGAAGCCATCATCATTTGTATCTTTGTATCCAGCTTCATCAAGAAGTTCTTTAGCTTTATCTAAATCGTATGGTGCACCTGGATTTGTATCATCATGGTATTCTGGGTGGGATGGTGGAATTAAAGTAGTACCTGCCCAACGTAGACCATGATAGAATCTCTTACCAACTGTGTCATTATCTATAGCATGCCACATAGCTTTACGTAAGTTTTTGTTTGCCATTTTTGCATTTGGATCAGTTTTAACTTGTTTTGCTTCTTTATCCCATGTACCTAACTTAAAGCCAATATAAGAATATGCACGGTCAACGTTACCTAAGTACTCAACGTTAGACAACTCTGCGTTTTCTGGGAATTGGTTAACTGGGAATGAACTTACTAAGTCCACTTCACCTTTTTCTAATGATTGAACTAAAACATTAGGATTAACAACCTTAACAACTACTTCATCTAGGCTTGGTTCTCCACGCCAGTAATTAGCATTTTTCTTAAGAACTACAGACTCACCAGGTACGATATTTTCAACGATGAACGGACCAAAACCGATTGGCTTCTCACGTACTTCAGGAGAAGAAGAAATATCTTTTACTGGCATATCACCAAAAATGTGTTTCGCTAATGGATAAGTCCAAATACCACCTGTAATTAATGATGGATTTGATTCTATATACGTAATTTTCAATACTTTATCACTTACAACTTCAATACCAGAAATCGTGTCAGCTTCACCTGCATGATATTCTTCCATACCAACAACGTTTCTTAAAGTCGCATCGTAACGAGGGCCATCATAATCTGGATGTCCAATAACTTCATGAGCAAATAACCAGTCTTCAGCAGTTACAGGCTCACCGTCATGCCAGTTTACATTATCTTTGATTGTGAAAGTAAATGTTTTTCCATCTTCAGAAACTTCATAAGTTGCAGCACCATCATTTGTGTACACATAGCTTGAATCCCATGTTAATAGTGCTTCATCAAACCATTGTAGGATTTGAGAATCCGGGTCACCAGAATAGAAGTTCCAGTTAAGTGTTCCTTGGAATGGGTCAGCTGAAACAAGACCAAAAGTTAATGATCCCCCTTCAATTGCTTCTCCCTTATTTGTTTTCACGTTACTGAAATCTTCGATGGAGTAAACTTTTTCTTTCTCATCATCTTTCTTCTTACCACCGTCTGAGTCCTTATCGCCACATGCAGCTAGCACAAGTACTAAGACAAGCATTAACAAAAATGCTTTAGTGAACTTTTTCATCACTGAATCTCCCCTTTCTTATCCTCTTCTTTGTCTTGCGTCAGTCGCACGTTTGAGCGCTTGACCAACGTTATTTATACTCAACATCAATACTAGAATTAATATTGATGCAGGTAACCAAATCCACCATCTTTTCTCTAACGTAATTGGGTTTGTGGCATAACTGATAAGTGTTCCTAAACTTGGTGTATCCTCAGGGAAGCCAAATCCTAAAAACGAGAGTCCAGATTCTAACCCAATGTTTGCCGCTAAGTTTAATGTCATCGTAACAATAATGATAGAACTCAGATTCGGTAATACTTGGGTAAACATAATTTTCAAATTGGATGATCCTAGTGTTTTGGAAGCTTGAACATAATCAAGTTCTTTTTCTTGTAAGGCTTTGGAACGAATTAACCTTGCAATCCCCATCCATAGAAATGCTGTCATTATTAAAGAAAATGACATGATACTATATTTTGGAACTAATGCAACAAAAACGATAACAATCATTAAGAATGGCAAAATCATAAAGAAGTCAACAACACGCATAATGATATTATCTATCGTACCACCAAAATAACCAGAAATTAATCCAACTAAAATACCTATTACTCCAGTCATTAAAGTTACCATAATTCCAATCGTTAATGAATTTCGGGTCCCAATAATAAGCTGTCCAAATATATCTCTACCACCATGATCTGTTCCTAAAAGAAAATCATCAGATGGCGGTTGATTTAATTCAAATGGATCTACCCTAACTATTTCCTTTAAATCTAAAAATAATGAAACACTATACACAGTAGTGACAATCAAAATTAAAAATATCAAAGAGACTAATGCTAATTTATCGCGGACAAGCTCACGCCATATTATGCGCCAGCCAGAAGGACTTTTCTCTAACTTCTGGTTCGTATCCGCGACATTCATATTATTAACTTCCATTTTTTCATTCACCTCAGAATCTAGCAGATGCTTATTTAATTCGAATTCGCGGGTCTACGAGACTTAGTATAATATCTGATAATAGTGCACCGAGTATGGATGCAATTCCAAATAAAAGAACGACAGAAGTTACAACACTATAATCACGTGTCACGATTGAATCTAAGAACAATTGCCCCATACCAGGGTAACTAAAGATTTGTTCGATAAATACTGTTCCACCAATTAATCCTGTAATTTCATATCCGAAGAAAGCTGCAATAGGCAGTAGTGAATTTCTTAAAATATGGCGATTGTAAATCCTACGTTCAGAAGCACCTTTTGCTCTAGCTGTAAGAATAAAGTCTTTTTGTTTTGTATCAATAATTTCATTACGTAAATATTGTACAGTCGAAACAGTTGTAATTAGTGCCATGGATAATGCCGGAAGTAACAAATGATAAAATCTACTTAACCAATAATCAAAGGTTCCTGCTGTTACCCTTGGATCCACACTACCTCCTGTAGGGAAGAGGTCGAAGTGAAAACCGAATACCCAAAGCATCAATAACGCGAAAATAAATAATGGTGCTGCAAATCCTACGTAAGTATAACCAGTAATCAAACGATCTGCCCAAGTATCATTAAAACGACCACTTGTAATTCCTAATGGAATCGCAATTAAATACGTTAAAATTAGTGTTGCTAATGCTAGCCATACCGTATTTTGCAATTTTTGACCAATTAAGTCCGTCACATCCATTTTATAACGGAAAGACTGACCTAAATCTCCATGAAGTACAAGCCCTTTTACCCAATCCCAGTATTGAACATACCATGGATCGAAAAGGCCTAGCTTACGTCTTTGTTCCTCTATTGTTTCCGGGTCTATATTTGGATCAATCATTCCACTTAAAGCGTCACCCGGCATGAATTTTGCCATTATAAAAACAAGTATACTAAGTAATATTATTTGAGGAATCATTATAAAGATTCTTCGTAATGTAAATTTCCACATATCATTCAACCTTTCTCAGGCAAAGCTACTAAATGCGTATCAGATACTGGCTGTAATTTATATGCCAGACCCTCGCTATCAAAATAATCATTGTAAGATTCATCGAATTCTTTTTTGACTTCTTGACGGAATTTAAGCTGTTCATCACGTTTGTTCGGATCAATATCAGGAATAGCTGCAACGAGACGTTTCGTATAAATATGTTGAGGGTTTTCGAAAATATCCGTCGTTGTGCCTTCCTCTACATAACGTCCTTTATACATGATTCCGATATGATCACACATATGTTTAATGATTCCTAAGTCGTGACTAATAAAGAGGTATGTCAAGTCAAGCTCTTTTTGAATATCTTGCATAAAATTTAGTACTTGAGCTTGCACAGATACATCAAGAGCAGAAACAGGTTCGTCTGCAATAATCAACTTAGGCTTCAAAGCAATCGCTCTAGCAATTCCAATACGTTGTCTTTGTCCACCTGAGAATTCGTGCGGATATTTAAAAATACTTTCAGGACTTAAACCAACTAACTCTAGTAATTCATGAACACGTGCTTTTTCTTGATTTTTTGTTAGATTCTCGTAATTACGAATAGGTTCAGCAATAATATCAATTACGCGTTTTTTTGGATTCAGAGAAGAGTATGGGTCTTGAAATATCATTTGAATATCTTTGCGTAATTCTTTGTTTACACGACGCAAATTAGTTATGTCATTCCCATTAAAAGTAACTTTTCCAGAGGTAATATTATTTAGTCCAATAATTGCTCGTCCGGTAGTCGTTTTTCCTGATCCCGATTCACCTACAAGACCATATGTTTTCCCTTTTTCAAGAGAAAAACTAACACCATCAACTGCTTTTACATAATCTACTGTTCTTCCAAATAAGCCACCCTTTATAGGAAAGTGGACTTTCAAATCTTCAACTTCAAGAAATGACATGATTTTGTTCCTCCTTGCCGTCTTCATCAGGGAAATAAAAATGTTGGTGACAAGTACAGCGAACAAAATGACCAGGACTAACTTCATGAAGCTCAGGATTTTCTTCATGAGCTGATTGGTCTATCCATGGAATTCTTGAGCTGAACCGACAACCTTCCCGTGGTAAATTTTGTAGTGAAGGAACAATCCCTTGGATAACGTGAAGTTTGGATTTGTCCTGCACAGCGTTTGGAACAGAATTCAATAATGATCTAGTATATGGATGTAATGGATTGCTAAACAATGTATGCACATCAGCAATCTCAACAATTTGGCCTGCATACATTACTGCAACTCTGTCTGCCATTTCTGCCACGACACCTAAATCATGGGTAATAAGAATAATTCCAGCCTCAATATCTTCTTTCAGTTCCTTAATTAAATCGAGTATTTGTGATTGAATCGTTACGTCCAAAGCAGTAGTTGGTTCATCTGCTATTAATAGTTCGGGCCCATTTGCAATTGCCATTGCAATTACTACACGCTGTCTCATACCACCAGATAGTTCATGCGGAAATTGTTGATATACACGTTCTGGTCGAGGTATCCCAACCTTTGTCAACAAATCAATAACTTTCGCTTTTTGTTGACTTTTCGAAAAATTCTTGTTATGAAGATACAATATTTCTCTTATTTGATCCCCGATTATCATTAGAGGGTTAAGTGCAGTAAGTGGGTCTTGGAAAATCATCCCTAATTCTTTTCCACGCAACTTATTTAATTTAGACACAGGCATATTTGCTAAATCCTGGTTTTTAAACAAAATATTCCCTTCAATTTTTGCGCGGGTATGTAGTCCCATAACAGAGAACGCCAGCGCACTTTTACCACAACCAGATTCTCCAACAATCGCTAGTAGTTCATTTTTATTAACAGTAAGTGTTAAGTTATCAACTGCTGCATGATAATCATCTTTTATACGAAAAGATGTTTTCAGATTCTTAATTTCCAATAGTTTTTCGCTCAACTTCATCACCCTAAAAAGAATAATTAAATCTTATTACCTAAATTTTGTGAAATCACACTTATACATCGCATTACTTTTCTCTCACCCAGTTACAATTACTCACATATCAAATCCTTAGGATAACTACTGAGCGTGCGTATATTATTCTCTACCAAACAGTTATTTTTATGTTACTCGGCCGTTTACCAGAACGTTCAGACAATTCAGTGTATAGTTTTCTAGTAAAACTAAACTATCACTTATCCAGACTATTATAAAGTTACTGAACAGATAATATATTAATATAATATCTCACTATATTACAATAAAAAATCAAAGTCAATGAAATATTAAGACTTTTTTACTATATTTATATAGTAACTTTTCTGAAAATTTACTACGGGAATCGAACTAAATTTATTATAAGGAACTCTAAAACAAAAATCAACTTACAGATAAATCCTTTTTTATATTATTCCGATTATACAACAGCGATGAAACCGCTATAATTATAGGCCTTATTACATATAGAGAGACGTATAAAAAGAACCTGGTGGTAATTTTTGCAAAAAATTACGATGTATATTCCCAGGAGTTATCGATGGTTAAATAGTTTTATTCGTATAATATTTAGACTGTTCTAACATATGTGTTATTTGCGAAAATAATACTACTTTCATACCCACTTTTAATGATTAAACACCTTGTTAGTACTATTTTTAGACTAAACAAGGTGTCTTTTCATACTAATTATCCAGTACTTGATGCTGTCATGAATTGACTGTAATAAAGATCTGCATAAAAACCATTTAATTCAAGCAATTCTTTGTGTGAGCCTTTTTCAATGATATCTCCTTCATTCATTACTAATATCATGTCTGCATCACGTATAGTGGACAATCTGTGGGCAATGACAAAACTAGTTCTACCTACCATTAATTCGTTCATTGCTAATTGAATATTCATTTCTGTTCGTGTATCAACACTGCTTGTTGCTTCATCCAAAATTAATATTTTCGGATCAGCTAGGATTGCACGCGCAATTGTAAGTAATTGTCTCTGTCCTTGAGATATATTTGAAGCATCTTCTCCTAGAACTGTTTCATAACCATCTGGTAATGTACGTATAAACTCATCGGCATAAGCACTTTTAGCTGCTCTAATAATTTCCTCATTTGTAGCATGTTCATTTCCATAGGCAATATTTTCACGTATCGTCCCATGAAAGAGCCACGTATCTTGGAGAACCATCGCAAACATCGAACGAACCTGTTCTCGTGATAAATCATTAATACTCATTCCGTCTATTAAGATTTGCCCACTATCTATTTCATAAAACTTCATTAGTAAATTTATTATTGTAGTCTTTCCCGCTCCTGTTGGGCCAACTATCGCAATAGTTTGTCCTGGTTCCACTTCAAGGTTTAGGTCTTTAATTACTGGCTTGTCTTTTTCATACCCAAAGCGGACGTGATCAAACGTAATTTTCCCTTTAAATGAATTCACATCTACTTGCGCAGGTATTTCCTCACGTTCTTCCTCTTCGTCTAACAAGGCAAATACACGCTCAGCCGAAGCAAGGGCGGTTTGAATCATGTTCGCAATCCCAGCTGCCTGTGCCATTGGTTGTGATAGTTGCTGTGTATATTGGATAAATGCCTGGACATCTCCTACTTGAATTGTCCTATTTAATACAAGTACACCACCAACTACACTGACTAAAACATATGCTAAGTTTCCTACAAAGGACATAAGCGGCATCATAATTCCACTAATAAATTGGGATTTCCACCCCGATTCATATAGTCGATCATTCATTTCATTAAATTCTTTAATTGCTTCATCTTCGTTCCCAAATGCTTTTATCACTTGATGACCAGAAAACATTTCTTCAATATGCCCATTTATATTACCAAGTTCTTTTTGCTGATTAATAAAATGCTTCTGTGAATAAGAAGCAACGAACTTTATGACAAACGCACTTAACGGAATTGTAATTAAAGCAATAAGTGTTAATATCGGACTAATTAAAAGCATCATTAATATCGTACCGATAATCGAGATAACAGAAGTTATCATTTGTGATAATGCTTGTTGAATTGAATTATTAATATTATCAATATCATTTATCGCTCTACTTAACACATCTCCATGTGGGTGTTGATCATAATACCGTAAAGGCAATCGTGTTAATTTTTCATTTACTGCTTGTCTCAATTCAGCTGTTGTTTTTTGTGAAACACTTGCCATAATATATTGTTGCAAATAAGAGAATAATGCAGATAATACATACAAGCCAAGCAAGATAAATAATAAGCGCTGTAAAAAATCAAAATCAATCTTAGTTCCAGAAGTGATACTCATAAAGATGGATGTAGTAGCATCCCCTAGTAATTTCGGACTTACCACATTAAAGACGGTTGCAAAGAGGGCTGCAATTGCTACAAAAATCAATTGATATTTACGAGGTTTCAGAAACCCTATTAATCTCCAGAGCGTTTTTTTGAATTCCTTCGGTTTCTCACCATGCATCATGCCTGGTCCACCATGTGGTCTGCCAACAGGAGCCGGTCTATGTTTCATTCTTTTACTCATGCTCCCGCCTCCTCTGCATGTTGTGAAGAAACAATTTCTTGATAAATAGCATTATTTGCTAATAACTCTTTATGTGTACCAATACCAGCTATTTTACCTTCATTTAATACAATTATTTGATCAGCATCTACTACTGTACTAACTCTTTGAGCAACTAATATAATCGTTGCATCTGATGTAACCGCATGTAAAGCTTTTCTTAATGCGGCATCTGTTTTGTAATCTAGAGCAGAAAAGCTATCATCGAACAGATAGATATTTGGTTTTCGAATAAGTGCTCGCGCAATAGAGAGTCGTTGTTTCTGTCCCCCTGAAAGATTTGCACCTGCTTGCTCAATAAATGTATGAACTCCCTCATCTTTTTTCATGACAAAGTCTGTTGCCTGAGCAATTTCCAGTGCTTCCTTCATTTCTTCTTCATTAGCATCTTTTTTTCCATAGTTAAGATTTTCAGCAATCGTTCCACTAAACAAGGAAGCTTTTTGAGGCACATATCCAATTCGATCTCTTATTTGCTTTTGTGTCATATCTCGCACATCAATTCCATCAATACGTATATTTCCATCTTCGACATCATATAATCTTGGAATTAATTTTAAAAGTGTCGATTTACCAGCACCTGTACTACCTATAATAGCTGTTGTTTTACCTGGTTCTGCTCGAAAAGAAATATGTTGAAGAACTGGTTTCTCCGCTCCTTCATATCGAAAGCTAACATTTTGAAATTCTACTAATCCTTTTCCATTCTTCACGACTTTAGGATTATCTGGATCCTTTATTTCTTGGTGCATGGAAAGTACTTCATTAATCCTTTTGACAGAAGCTTGAGCACGAGGAATCATAATCAATCCCATTGAAAGCATGATTAATGACATGAGGATCATCATGGCATATTGAAGGAATGCCATTAAATTACCCACCTGCATATGTCCCTGATCTATTCGAATTGCTCCTAACCAAACGATAGCGATACTCGTAAAATTCATCACAATCATCATAATTGGGAATAGAGATGCCATTAATTTATTTACTTTAATTCCTGTATCACGAAAATCTTCATTTGCTGTATTAAAGCGTTTCTTTTCTGCTTGAACTCGATTAAATGCTCGGACAACTCGCACACCAATTAAACTTTCTCTCACAAGCAAATTTAGCTTATCTGTTTTCTTTTGTAACGAGACAAACAATGGGATTGCCTTACGTGAAATGATAAAAATCAAAATCGCTAATAATGGGAGTGCACCTAAAAATATGACTGATAATCCTGGTTCTCTTGAAACAGCAAGAATTATCCCTCCTATGAGCATTAAAGGAGCTCGCGTCATCATTCGTAAAATCATATTTAATACATCTTGAACTTGCTTTACATCGTTCGTGGACCTGGTGATTAATGAAGCTGGACCGATTTTATCAAAGGCTTGTAAGGAAAAATTCTCTACATGCACGAATAAGGTCTTTCTAACATCTCTCCCGAAACCTTGGGCAACCTTTGATGCAAAATAAGATACACCAACCGTAAGCCCTACTGCTGCAAGAGCACATAGAATCATCCATACACCTATCTTAATTATGTAAGGAATATCACCATTCACAATTCCAATATCCACAATACTAGCCATTAAAGTTGGCAAGAGTAATTCTAGTAAAATACCAGCTAAGGTTAAAATAACAACATAAAATATTTGTAAAGAATATGGTTTCATGTACTTAAACAATTTGTATCACTTCCTACTTAAACTAAATACCATTCATTACTTTCTACTTTTTACTCTATCCCATATTTGCTCAAATATGTTTTTTAACACAATTGCTTGTTCCCAGCGATTTGATATCTCTATTTTCACATCATCCCCTGGATGAGTAATGGAATAATCTGGTGGACCAAGTTCACATACGACAGGAAGAACATCTCCTTCTTTCGCTTGTTGCAACCAATATTCCATCCCTTTCTCCCACCAATGTTTAAACCTTTCTACAGCAGGATGCTCACCATTTGGACCTATATCGATTTGTACTTGTTGACCATTAGATACACGCCCATGAATGGATGATGTTCTATGCAGTAATGCTTCAAAATGTTCTTGTGCTTTTTTTGAATAACATCCATCACCAGCAAGCACATAATGAGATAAATCAATTGTTAAACGCATTTCTGGAATTGCATGAACATAATCTACTGTTCGAATTAAGTCCTGAGTAATTCTACCTCTGTGTGTTTCTATGAAGAATGGCATTTCTTTTTCTTTCGCAACTGAATTAAGATCGCGTAACAGCTTTACTGCTTCTTCCCCAATAATAAAATCGTCCATTACTTGGGCACTGATATATTGTGCTCCAAAGTTTTTCACTCTAGGAATTAATGCTTGTAGATCTTCTTTTTTTGATGGAAAGCAATTTACGCCAAACGAAAAGTTATACTCGTCAAGTAAGCGCCTCCATTTCTCAGATTCTTCATCTCTAGGTAAATTTCCCATTACCCCTGTAAAACCGGCTTCTGCTATCTTTTCGAACTTTTCCTCCATTGTCCATTCTCTTTCTCCATTCCCTAATCCATTCATTGCCCACCATGATTGTTGAATATCAATATTCACATTTCCCATCTCCTTAATTTAGAGGTTACGTTACATCATTATTGGTATACTGCACAGTTGAATGAGGTGGAAAAAGAACAAAATAGCCGGTCTAAATTGATTAGAATACCAGCTATTTGTAATAGATTTCCATGTATATATTGTAATTGTATTGAATCTTAATAGCAATAATATTAGGCTATTCAAGAGTTCCGTTTAACTAACTGCATTTATATGAAACAATTACTAATTACACCGCATTTTTAAAAAACTTTATCGTACATAAGCAATGTCTGTAAAACAGTCTACCTATCTCTTATACTTCTGATATTTTTCATTTTTAATACATTCCATTCTCCCAGCAGATAGCTGCACTCTTGGGAAATTTGCTCTATATTAGAAACTTGAAGCAAAAAAAGAGCCCATGCACTCCTTGTTATGCACTGGCTTAATTACTTCTATATTCTTTACATGATGATCTTTCAACGATTTGATGTGGAATGATAATTCTCCTAATAGGTTCATCTGGATTTTCAATCTTACGTATTAAGTTTTTTGCTGCTTCATAACCCAAATCAAAAATATTGATATCAACTGACGTCATTGGTGGCTTTGACATTTCAGTAAATAATACATTATTGAAACTAACGATTGATAGATCATTTGGAACTAAAACGCCATATTCATCAAGCTTTTTTAACACTCCAAGTGCCATTAAATCATCTGCTACAACAAGGGCAGTGGGTGGCTCACTAAGCTTCAATAGCTCAGATATTGCCTCTCGACCACCCTCCTGTAGAAATTCTTCATGAATAACGTATTGGCTATTTAAAGTAATTCCTGCCTGACGCAAAGCAATATCATACCCTAATAATCGGTCAATTGTTACTACTAAGTTAAGACTCCCACCTATAAAGGCAATCTTTTTATGATTCAGTTTTAGTAAGTATTCTGTTGCTTCTCTAGCTGCTAAAATATTATCATTATCCACATGGGTAATTTGATCAAGATTTTCATAAGGCTTTCCTATTACGACAAAAGGAAAATCAGTTGATAATAAATACTTCATAATTTTGTCATTAATATGGGAATTTAAAAGAATAATCCCATCCACTCTACGGCCTTGAACCATTTCAACAACACTATTATATATTTCCGACTCTTTTTTTCCTGTTGTCATTTGCAGAGCATATTTTTTCTCATGTGCACTCTCACTTAGTCCTTGTAATACATTAGAAAAAAACGGATTTTGAAAAACTACATCTGCCGAACCTGGCATTACAAGACCAAGAACATGTGTTGATCTACTGGCTAGGCTTCTAGCAATAAAGTTAGGGTAATATCCTAATTCTTCCATTGCATCCCTGACCTTTTGCTTAGTTTGCTCACTAATCCTAGGACTATCAGCAATCACTCTTGATACAGTAGATGGAGCAACATTAGCTAACTTGGCAACATCTTTTATTGTTACAGACATGCTACCCCTACTTTCATTTCTATTACAATAAATTATACAGCTTAACCCTTGTTTAAAGCTATCATTTAGCCTTTATTCGCACCTGCCTTAAGACCTTCTACAAGGTGATCTTGAAATATAAAGAATAGTATTGTTATAGGTACAGCAACTAGAACTGCACCTGCAGCAAATGTTGTAAATTCGGTATTCCCTCTACCAGTTACCATCTCAAAAAGACCTACTGCCAATGTCTTTTTATCGCTTGACCTTAAAACCAGCCTAGCAAATATAAAGTCCATCCATGGTCCTATAAAATTGTTCACAGCAATAAATACTAAAATAGGTTTTGATAAAGGCATCATCACTTTCACAAAAATAGTAATATGACCCGCTCCATCAATTTTTGCTGCCTCTTCTAAACTCCTTGGAAGTCCATCAAAATATCCTTTTACGAGCCAAGCACCAAACGGAATTGAGCCTCCTGCATAGACAAGAATTAATCCCCAGTGGTTATCTAGTAAATTTAGCTGGAGTAATAATATATAGATAGCAATCATTCCCATGAAGCCAGGAAACATTTGCAATACTAGCATTGCCATCAACCCTTGTCTCCTACCAGGGAAACGAAATCTAGAAAATGCATATGCAGCTGATACAACTAAAATGGTAGATAGTATCATATTCCAGACAGCTATTTTAAAGGTATTCTTGTACCATTTTAAATAATCTGTCTCTTGGAATAAATGAGTATAATGATGAAGGGATAACGAATCAGGAACTAAACGAGTTGACATCAATGTATCACCAGGATTCAATGATCCTGTTATAACCCAGACGACAGGATATAACACTGATAACGCTGTAATAGATAATAATATATAAATTACTCCATTTGTTAGTTTCCTTTTCAGAGATTGTCCTATCATGACATCATATCCTCCTCTTTAAATGCTCTTGTTTTTCTAAAGTTAATGACAGAGAAGGTAGCGATTACAATAAATATTAAAATAGATACAACAGAAGCAACTGCAAATTGATTATTATCTAGTGTTAACTTATAAATCCAACTAATTAATATATCCGTTGACCCGGCATACGTATAATTCATATTTACAGGTCCACCAGTAGTCATTAAATAAATTAAATTAAAATTGTTGAAATTATTAGCAAATGACATAATTGCTAGTGGTGCAGTAGCAAACATTATTAATGGCATCGTTATTTTCCAGAATTTTTGTGACGGAGATGCACCATCCACCTCTGCTGCTTCATATAATTCTTTATCGATATTTGTCATGACACCACTCATTAATACCATCCAAAACGGGAAACCGAACCACATATTAACGACAACTAATGTCACTTTTGCTAATAAAGGGTCTGATAACCATGGAATAGCATTTTCAATAATCCCTAGATCCATTAAATAACGATTTAGCGGTCCAAATTGGCCGTTAAATATATTTCTCATTATTAAAATAGATACAAAGGCTGGCACTGCCCACGGTAAAATGAAAATACTGCGCCAGAATTTTTTTAACCTAATTCCTTGTCGATTGATTAATACTGCGAAAATCAACCCTAAGAAAAAAGTTGTCACTGTGGCGAGTATGGCCCAAATGATAGTCCAAGTAAAAACTCCATAGAATGTAGTACTCCATGTTTTCATTTGAAATAGTTTAATAAAAGTTTCAAATCCAACCCAGTCTACTAACGCTTTAGGCGGTAAGTGATTAGGTGCTGAATAGTTTGTGAATGCAATTAATACTCCAAATATTAATGGTAAAATCGTTAAAAATGATGTAAACAGAACAGACGGAGTTAAGAGTAGATAAGGAAAACCATTCTCCCAAATATTTTTCAGCATTTGCTTGGCATTATTAGGCTTTATCCCCATCAAACTCTTTTTCGCTACTTTATAGGCATCACGAATATTTAAGTAGTAGAACCATAAAAACAACATGAATGAAATTAAAAATAATATTCCTTCTATCATGAGGAAAATGGAATGATCCCCTTGAATAATATTAAATCCTTCTCTCCTCTGTGCAGTTTCACCAAGTGTAGTAAAGCCCCACATTGCCCATTGAAAAGGAACAGTCCAAAAAATTAATAGGTATAGTTCAATTACAAGAAAAGTTAGCCCTTTAATAATCTGTCTATTATAAATCTGCCCAAGACCCATAAACAAAATAGATAGTAGCATGGCAATTATAGGCTTACGCTTAATAGACTTATTTGTAGGGGTTTTTGGGTTCTCTATTTTATCGTTCTGCAAACCACTTTTGTTACGGGCGAGAGTACTCATTCGTTCCACCTCCATCTAAGTTAGAGGGGGCGAGAAATCCTCTCCCCCTCCTATCCCATTATTAGTTTTGAGAATCAATAGCATCTTTTATTTGTTGTACACCTTTATCTAATGCCTCTTTAGGCTCAGCATCCCCATTCCAAATAGCTGTAAATGCCACCCCCATTCCTCCCCAAACATGTTGCATCGCAGGAATATTCGGCATTGGAATTGCATATTGTGCTTGTTCTAGAAACGCATAATTAAATTCATTTTCTTTTATTTTTTGCTGATCTAGTAAAGCAATGGAAGGCGGCAACTGATTCGTCATTTCATATCGTTTCAATAACATGTCATCACTAGTTGCAAATTGCGCAAATAAAGTAGCTGCTTTTGGATATTCACTATAGGAGTTCACGAATAGAGCTTTTACACCTGAAAATGTTGTTGGAACTTTTCCATTTTCTAATTTAGGCATAATCTTTACTCCAAGATTTACTCCATAATCGAGATAACCCTTAAGTGCCCATGGGCCATTAAAATTATATAAAAGTTTCCCTTCATTAAAATAAGAATTGATAACATCACCTGTAATATCTTCTACCTTAATTGGCAAAAGCTCTGATTGGATACGCTTCATTAGCTCTCCGGATTTTATTGCACCTTCATTGTTTAAACCAATATCACTTGGATCTGTATTGTTCTCACCAAAAATATAGCCTCCATATCCCCCAAGGAATGCGAACGTTTGATAGAAGTTTCCTGGTTCAAACATAAAACCATATGAACCTGGGTTTTTCTCCATAAATTGTTTTGATTGATCAATTAATTCTTCCATTGTTTCAGCGGGTTGGAATCCCATCTCATCTAATAAATCTTTATTATAATAAAGCGCCATCGATTCAATTGCGATTGGAAATCCAAATGTAGTAAATTCTCCATCCGACATTGCTGAAACTGCTGCCATTGCACCTTCCATGAAACGTTCATTATATTCTTCTACAAAATAATTATCATAAATAAGTCCTGCAGTATCCATATTCCCTACATGGTCATGTGCACCCATAAATACATCCGCACCTAACCCTGCTGGTCCATCTGTTTGTAGTTTCCCAGGTGCATCTGTGTGTCCTACAGCTTCGAAAGTAGTCGGTATTCCGTATTCCTCTGTAAACTTTTCACCAACAAACTTTAGCCATTCCCCTTCTTCTTCATCATTCCCCCATAGGATTAATTCAGCACCTTCTTCTGGCTCTAGAGTTACTACTTCCCCTTCATTATTCTTATCTTGAGGTTTTGGGTCCTGTTCTTTTTCCTTATTAGAGCTTCCTGGCTTACTACATGCTGCTAACACAAATACAAAAAGCAAAATAAAAGCTAAATACAAAGTTTTTCTCATTTGACATTCCCCACCCTTTTCTTTTTTATTATTTTTAATCCAAATGGTTGTGTTAACCACTTAGATATAAAACATAGATTAATAGCCTTCATTATTTTCTTAAAATGAAAGAAGTATAGGGAGGCATTAAAACTGATACCTTATTCCCTTCTTTTTTTATTTCTACTTTTTCATCTGTTTTATCAAGAACAGATGAAAATTCTTGTTCCTGTTCAGTCAAAAAGAAACTCTTATTTTCATTTGTGAGATTATGGAGCACTAGAACTTCATCTCCATCATTCACTCTTTTAAAATTCACCATTCCATCCACCTTCGTGAAAGCCTTTTCAATTTCTCCAGCTATAAGAGCTGTATTTGAACGGCGGATACGAATCATTTTACGATAATGATGCAGCAATGAATTTTCATCTTCCATTTGAGCTTCGACAGCAACTTGTTCCCCATTACGATTATGTTTACTTATTTGCCAAGTAGTTTGTTCTGGTGCATTTTTATTTTTTTTCCAAATAAAAGGCTCCCTTATTTCTTCATCAGGCTTAGGTCCCTTTAATCCAATTTCTTCTCCATAGTATAGAAAAGGATTCCCAGGTAAGGTGAGTAACAGCGATGCAGCCATTTTGGCATGATCGATATTGCCATTCAGCTCCGTCATCACTCTAGGCATATCATGATTTGTTAGAAAGATAGAATCAATGAATTTGCCGTTAGAAATTTTATGAAAGTATTCACGTGTGCGTATTAATGTCGTAACAATCCCGTTGTCGTTTTCCTGCTTTACGGATTCTAATATTTTTGTAGAAAGATCAAAATTAAAAGCTGAAGTTAAACCTTCATCGAGATAAGGAGCTACTATTGCGGCTGAATCCCACACCTCACCAACTAAGATTACTTCAGGATTTATTTGTGCCAAAACTTCACGGAACTCACGCCACCACTCATGATTTTTCTCTTCGACATTTTTGCTGCTACTTTCAGAATATATATGTTTTGCAGCATCTAATCTAAATCCATCCACACCAATTTCCTCTAACCAATACTTTGCTATATCTATTATTTCATCTCTGACATCATGGTTATCAAAATTTAAATCTGGCATTCCATCCCAGAAAATCCCCTCATATTTTTCGTCTGTTGATCCATGCCAAACTTTTTGTGACCATTCACCTAATGCAGATATATTCGTATTTTCATCAGACCATACATAATAGTCTTTAAATTTTCCTTCTCCTGCTAACGCTTTTTGAAACCATTTATGTTCTTTACTTGTATGATTTATCACTAAATCCATAATAACTTTTATCCCTTTACGATGAGCTTCTGTTACAAACCTTTTCATATCTTGTAAACTACCATATTCCGGATTTATTTCTCGATAATCATTAACATCATAGCCATGATAACTAGGCGAGGGATTAATTGGCATTAACCATATACCTTCTATTCCTAAATCAACTAAATAGTCTAATTTACTAATTGCACCATTCAAATCACCGATTCCATCACCATCTGAGTCTGCAAAAGAGCGTACAAATATCTCGTAATACACACCATGAGGATCTAGACTTAATAGATCTTTATTAGTTGAATCACTCTTCTCCGTTTCCTTCTTCATACATCCACTTAACAATAAAGTAATTGTCATGATAACAACGAGAAATATATTCGGATTTTTTACCCTCACCCTATCATCTCCTGTATCAAGAATTTTCTACTATAAGAAAAATGCATTTGTGCAAACGCTTTCGCAACTTATGATTTATTGTAAGCCCTTCCATAAAGTGCTGTCAACTCCTTTTTTATCTATTTTGAATATTACATTGTTTTATTGACTTCACTAGTACCATCGATTAAATTAATATAAAATACCACTATTTGGAGGGAAGAAAATGAACAGATTGGCAATCCTTCATAGAGCTACTGATAATTATGCTTACGTTTGCTCAAATTATGACGTATGTATCATGATTAAGACGGGAAAAGGAGAAATAGACAGTATTCAATTAATTCATGGAGATCCCTATCACTGGACAAATGGAAAATGGTGTAATGAACGCGCTGATATGGAGAAAACAGGTAGTGATGAACTTTATGATTATTGGCAAATTCTTATTACTACTCCAACTAGACGTTTAAGATATGGCTTTCAGCTTTCGAACAAAAGGGAAAGCGTTTTCTTGGGAGAAGATGGATTCTATAGCATCCCTCCGAATAAGACAGATAAATATTTTGCATTTCCTTTTGTTCATTCTACGGAAGTGTTCGCACCACCAAATTGGGTAAAGGATACAGTTTGGTATCAAATTTTCCCAGAAAGATTTGCGAACGGTAATAAAAAGAATGATGTACCAGGGACATTAGCTTGGGGGAGCGCTCCTCCAAAACCTGATAATTTTTTTGGAGGCGATTTAGATGGGATTATCGATCATATCCACTATTTAAAAGACCTCGGAATTACAGGTATTTATTTCACACCTATTTTTACAGCAAAGTCCAATCATAAATACGACACAATTGATTATTTAGAAATTGACCCTCAATTTGGTGATAAAAAAACATTGAAAAAGCTCATAAACATTTGCCATGAAAATGGGATTAAAGTAATGCTAGACGCCGTGTTTAATCATTCTGGATTTTACTTCCCTCCCTTTCAAGATGTTTTGAAGAACGGTCCAGATTCTAAGTATAAAGATTGGTTCCATATTCGTGAATTTCCCATTCAAACAAAACCATTACCCAACTACGATACATTTGCTTTTACGCCATACATGCCAAAACTTAATACTCAAAATCCAGAAGTAAAAAATTATTTATTGAAAGTCGCACGCTATTGGGTAGAAGAGTTCAACATAGACGGGTGGAGGTTGGATGTTGCAAATGAAGTTGATCATACATTCTGGAGAGATTTTCGCAATCAAATAAAAGCAATAAAACCAGATGTATACATTCTTGGTGAGATTTGGCATGATGCGATGCCTTGGTTACGAGGGGATCAATTTGATGCGGTCATGAATTATCCACTGACAAGAAATGTTTTAGCACTATTTGCAAATAGAACAATAACTTCAGAGGAATTTATTTCTAAGTTGACTAAAGTGATTCACATGTATCCAGCAACAGTAAATGCAAGTGCATTTAATTTAGTCGGAAGTCATGATACACCAAGAATACTACATGAATGCGATGGAGATATTCGGAAAGTTAAACAAATTTTCACTTTCTTACTAACCTTTATAGGGACACCTTGTATTTATTACGGCGATGAGATTGGGATGGATGGTGATGGTGATCCTGGTTGTAGAAAATGTATGGAGTGGGATATTTCTAAACAAGATAGAGATATGTTTTCTCATATTCAAAAACTCATCCAATTAAGGAAACAGGAACCATTACTTGCGAACGAAGGGAGCCTTCGTTTTATATCTTTAAAAGAAAATGGATTTGCATTTGTGAAAGCATCTAACAATAAAAAAATCTTAGTTGCTTTCAATGTATCAAATAAAGAAAGAAGTTTTAGTCTTCCACAGCAATATGCTGACTTAAAACCTATCAATCTATATTCCGGCCAAGCACAAACTAGTAAAACGATAAAACTAGATGCATATGGTTTTGCAATTCTAGAATTTAATTCTTCGTATAATTAGATTCGAATGTTAATAAAGTTGTTAAAACTGAATGAGACATCGTATTTAATAGACTGGAAAAATAATTTAGCCTAAGCCAAAAACCGAACTATCTATGTATAAAAATTCTAGATAGTTCGGTCGTTTTCTTATCATCTATATGAATTTATAGTTACCAGCGGAGGAAATACACGAAGACTCCTGCCATGGAAATAAAGCTTTAAAAAGTTGAATCTAACTTATACATGCATCGTATAGAAAACTACCACTAGCATCATTTCCATTCTCTGTGGTGTATTTTTGGTATACATGATTGACTGCGGGAGCAAAGGCCTCGATGAGACCCCGCAGACAGAAAAGCGAAGGCGACTGATCAGCGGCGTACGAACGGGAGCCAATCCTGTACTGAGATAAAGGAAACACGGCGAGGGTCCACAGGATGTGGGTCACGTCGACGTCTGCACAGGACGTGCCGCTTTTAGTCGACGTCCCTCTTGCCGATGTTGACTTATCGTAGGGAAAGGATTGGATCGTTCGCTAGCCGCTAGGAGCCTAAGCTAGACAGGCGTTTAGCGCCGAGGAGGCTCATTAGCCTTGTCTAGTTGTAGGCGCTATCGGCTCGAAGTCAAATAACCTGAGACACGAAAGGCAAAGAGCACCTTTCATTGTCTCAGAACATTTGCTTGTCGCCGATAAGCAAGCGCCTTTCACTTTTCTAAGCCCGCGGAAAGCGAAGTGTATTTCCGAAGCAGTATAGCTACACTTACATTGTTCGGATTTACATTCAGCTCAAATCGTTTTGTTCCCATTTCTTTTCTAACTCTTTACTATTAGTCGTCGTCACGCTCAACGTCTTTTTCAATTATTTCGCCATCATAGGCACTAATTTTAAATTCTATTTCTGTGTTACCTGATTTTACTTCAATTTCATAGTATCCGTCATCATCATAATCTACTTCTGTAACTTTACCAGGTGCATTTTTTGTTGCAATATTAATTGCATCTTGTTTACTTATTTTCTTTTTTGCCTGTCTGTCATCTTTTCGATCTGTTTCTTTTTTAACAATTTTCCCATCAGTAGCTCTAATTTTATATTCTACTTCTGCATTGTTAGTTTTTACCTCAATTTCATAGTACCCGTCATCGTATTCTACTTCCGTTACTTTACCTGGAGTATTTTTTGTTGCAATGTTCATTGCTTCTTGCTTTGTAATTCTCTTTTTTGTTTCCTTCGTAGTTACTTTCTTATCATCTTGATCGTCATTTTTTTCTATTTTAGTTTCTTGATTATTGTTAACATCTGTATTTATTTTATTGTTTTTAACTTCCTTATCAGCTTGATCAATCTCTAACACTTTCCCTGTCTCAGCTTCAATTTCTACTTCAGCATCATCAAGCTTCTTACTATCTTCAAATTCTACATCGTATATTAAACGACCGTCATCTTCTTCTAATTCGATGTTTTCAATGTTTCCTTCCACTTCAGTCTTTGCTATTTTTTCAGCCTCTTCCATAGAGATAACATTCTTTTTTTCATCTTCTACTTGATTTGAGTTTGCAAATGCTCCAACTGCTCCACCTAATATAATTAATCCTGCTGCACCTATAATAACTAATTTATTTTTCATCTTTGTATCCTCCCTTGTTTGATTAATTACATCTTATCCAAGTAAAATGAGGACTGTTGGATAGAAAGATGAGAAATTGATGAGAATTATATTAGAATTGCTTTAGTCATCCCAAACAATAGAAATAACTTCACCAGTAATAGCGTCAATTTGCACAGTTGCTTCTTCATCATCATTTCGTTCAATTTCGATGAGGTAATAGTTCATACCATCGTCTTCTTCCAATTCGACATCATCAATAACTCCGTTTACAGCCTTTAACGCAATCGCTTTTGCTTCTTCTGTTGTAATTCTCTTCTTTGGCTTTGGCTCTGGATTAGGTTGAGTTACTTCTTTTGTAGTTGTATTGATTATTTCACCGGTAATTGCATCTACTGTATAATTTATTTCCTTATTACCTTGTTGAACTACTGCACGATAAACTGATTTGTTATTTTCGATTTTCTTTTCCACTTTTTTAATATCAATTTTTTGCTGTTGAATTAGAATTTCTTTTACTTCATCAAGTGTTAATTCCTTTTCGGGTTGTTCAGGTTTATCTGTTGGGTTATCATTATCTGTTGGTTTTTCTTTATCATCTGTTACTGGTGTATCCTTACTTATCCTTGTCATAGAATCAACATTACCTGATTTACGGTCAATTTTTATCTCATATATCCCTGTATCCAATTGAATGTTGATTGCATACACATTACCTTCCTCTTTTATTTCAACAATCTCACCTTTATATATATCTTGAACAAGTTCTTGTGCTTCCGCAGCAGTTATTGGCTCCGCTGACGTTAAAGTGCTAGAGACTTGCCATAAAACAAAGCCCAATATAAAGAGAGCGACTCCGGCAATTGCATACCTCCATTTGAAAAATTTACTCATATGATCACTCCGATTGTATGTTTTACTCCATCATATAAAATGAAAATGAGAATTTAATGAGATTTTACTAATCCGAAAGAAATTGTTGCTGTTGTCCCTAAACCTTCGATACTTTCTAATTTAATATTCGCATCAATAGCGTCTGCGATTTCTTTTGCCAAGGAAAGACCTAAACCGAATCCACCTGATTTTCTCGTTCTTGCTTTATCCACTCGATATAGACGATTAAAGACTTTAGGTAGATCAGCCGCAGGTATCCCTATTCCTTTATCCGTAATAGCGACCACCGCACTCTCATCTACTAGTTTTATGGAAACCATAATTTTATCCTCACTGTATTTACGAGCATTATCTAAAAATATATATAATAATTGTTTCAATTTTTGACCATCCGTATGAATAACGGGATTATGATCGATTGTTAATTCTATTTCTCTGTTAAATGCATTTGTAAAAGAACGGACTGAATCCTTCACTAAGTCTGCAAGGGAAGTATCTTCCTTATTTAATGACCATTGTTGATCATTCCTTGCTAAATTTAATAATTGCTCCGTCAATTCCCTCATTCTTATAGCCTCACTATGAATCGCATCAACTGATTCATGAAAAAGTTCTGGTTGTTCCATTCCTCTCCGCTTCAATAAACTAGCATATGATTCAATAACCGTAAGGGGCGTTTTCAATTCATGAGAGGCATTTGAAACAAACTGCTCCTGTTTCTCATAATTACTCTCTAATTGCCCCATCATTTCATTGAATGTTTCTCCCATTTGGTACAATTCATCATTCGATTTTTTAGGTAAATCGAGCATTTTGAACTTTCCGCTACCTCTAATATCACTCATCGTAGTAGTCATCGTTGTAATTGGTCGAGTAATAAATTTACTTAATAAATGAGTAGATAGAAGTACTGGTAACGCAGCAAGGATAGTTACGATAATCAGTACATAACTCAATGTCTTTAAATTTTGGGCTGTGGTTTCTAAGTTTTGTGTTACTTGAAGAGAGACAATTTCTCCATTCTCCCAAACCATTGGAATGGAGACGAATGTATGAGGAATCTCATTGTACTTCACAATTTTTCTATTTTCTTTTCCAAAAAAAGTGATAGGTTGCTCGATAAGATATTCATGGCCTGGCGATGTAACAGCTCCATTTCTTTTACTATCTGAATTTACAATTTGTAACATTCCATCAATCGGAGCATATGCACGTAGTAAATCATTCATTGGAATTTGATTCGAACCGAGATTTACACCTTTTGCCACTCTTATTACCTCTGAATAAGTGCGATCCAACTCACTTTCATACAGCATCTTACTGAATGTGAAATAGATAGCACTATTTATGATGATTAATAGGCATATAAACATAACAGATGTATAGAGGTTTATTTTCCTTTTGATCATCATGGCGTTTCCTTAATGACGTAACCAACTCCACGAATTGTGTGAATTAGTTTTTTCTCAAATGGTTTATCTACTTTATTTCGCAAGTAGCGAATATACACATCGACAACATTTGTATCACCGTAATAATCATACCCCCATACACCATTTAATAATTGATCTCGGTTTAACACATGGGTCGCATTCTTCATTAAATACGCTAGTAAATCAAATTCCCGAGGAGTTAGTTCAATCAACGTATCACCTCTGAAGACTTCATGTGTCATTTCATTTAACCTTAAATCAGCGATTTGCAGCCAGTCTACTTCATCAGCTGGAACGGATTTTTGAGCATTCATTCGCAATGCCACGCGTACACGAGCTAACAACTCTTCTATTTGAAAAGGTTTTGTAATATAATCATTTGCTCCTAAATCAAGACCAGATACCTTATCTTCCACCGAATCTTTTGCTGTTAATAAAATGACAGGTGTTTCTGTATCACCAGTACGAATTCGACGTAATACTTCAATCCCACTTAACCCGGGGAGCATAATATCTAATAAAATCAAATCCCATTCTTGTTCACGAAATAAAGTTAAAGCATCCAAACCATCGAATGCTTTTGCTGTCTCATACCCTTCATAGGTTAGCTCTAATTCTAAAACTCGAGAAATTTTTTCTTCATCTTCCACAATTAATATGCGCGGCTTATCCATGTTCATCCCTCGTTCTTTTTGTTATACGGTCATTTTAACACGTATCATAAAAATTGATAAAAAAAGAACCCTTTGTTTGGGTTCTGGTGATTATTTATTCAATTGGCGAATTTCGCATTAGGCTCGGTGTATTATATACTATGTACATTTAAAATAAGAATACATACGCTCGATTAAGAGCGTAGTAAAGATACCTTTAGCTTGAAATTTGTAGTAACTCATTCGCTTGATTTTTTGATAAGCCTGCACCTAACGTAAGCTCACTTACCAAGAAATCTTTTGCATGATTCAACATTTGTTTCTCACTAGAATTTAGCACTTTTTCTTTACTTTGATTCATCAAATCACGGACAACATCAGCAGTATCTTGCATATCCCCTGATTTAATTTTCTCCATATTTGTTTTATATCTTTCTTTCCATGGAAGTATTTCGTTTGACTCACTTTGTCGAAATTCATCCATTATTTCCTTCATAGTAGCTTTATCTAATAACTTTCTAACTCCGGAGGACTCCAAGTTCTTCATCGGAATCATAATATCCATATTATTTAATGGAATCTCTAGAATACAATATTTCTGAACCTTACCTTGAATTTCGCGATCTTCAAAAGCTTTTATTACACCTGCCCCGTGCATTGGATAAAATATTTTATCACCAACTTGGAACAAATAAGCCACCCCCATCTGTATTACTTCTATTATACCATTTGGGTGATAAAATAGCAAAAACTAATAATTTAACACAAATCAACTTTAAGTGTCAAATGTTTTATGTTAATTTTTCTTAAAAATTAGCTCTGTTAAACTCTGTTGTTGATTTTCGCTCCTGTACACTCGCTTTCCGCGGGCACGGCCTCAGCT
>VEFU01000054.1 GCA_007679095.1 Paenibacillus bovis | reverse complement strand
TTAACCGATAGGTTAGTGTTCTTAGGAATCCCCCACTTCAAACAGCTCATAAGAGCGTTAAGTGGCGGGTAGTTCAATTGGTTTATTAGGGGCGATCTTCCCACATGCAGTTTGGCATCTGGAAATTGGTTGGAAACTACGTGATGCTGAACCAAGTGAGTTTGCATTAATTGCAAATCGAGTTGGTGGTATCTTAGTTGCGATAATTGGGATATTTGTTTTCTTATAATTAGTCTTTTTCGCTAACAGAGGCGCAATCTTTACTCACACTTGCACTTATTCCAATTGGGTAAACGAAGTGGATTTCCAATATTAAAATACATGTCAATTTGAATGAAGAGTGTGGTGAGAAAGGACGAGAGGCACGTTATCACGACCGATATATATCAAACTAGTAATGATATCGGTCATGAGACAGGTTGTCACACCCAATTTGGATGAAGAGTGTGGTGAGAAAGGACGAGAGGCACGTTATCACGACCGTTATATATCAAACTAGCAATGATATCGGACATGAGACAGGTTGTCACACCCAATTTGAATGAATAGTGTGGTGAGAAAGGTCGAGAGGCACGTTATCACGACCAATATATAACAAACTAGCAATGATATCGGTCATGAGACAGGTTGTCACACCCAATTTGAATGTAAGAAGTGGTGGGAAAGGTCGAGAGTACAGCTATCACGACTGTTATCTTAATTGCTTACTTCATGAACCAATGCCTATTCCTTAGTAGAGGAATAGGTCTTTTTGTTTAAAAATTACTAAATTAGTAGGACCTTCTCTTCGTTTATCGAAGTTTGTCCAAAAATGAGTTTTATTTTTATAAGTGAAGGGAGTATGGAAATGCATTGATATTTAAAGTGAACTTTTTAAGGAGGAGAATGAGTTGTTGAAAAGAGATTACTGTTTTCATTGCTTGCTGGTTTGCGCATACTTTCAGGCTGTGCCGGCTTCCAAACAGAAAGCACTGCTGAAGTGGATGCAGAGGGCAAGGTAGTCGTCGATTTTTGGACGTTTTGGGGGTCGGAAATTAGACGACCAGTAATTGAGAAAATTGTCGATGATTTCAACAATTCTCAAGACAATATTGTCGTTAAGCATACATTTGTACCTTGGGGAGATATTTGGACGAAAGAACTTGCAGCGATAGCAGCGGGAGATCCACCTGATGTCGTCATCAATGACATTAATGCAACTGCTGTCCGTGGTCAAAAGAAACAAGCGATGAACTTATCGCAGTTCTTGGAGAAGGACGATATTTCTGAGCGCTTCTATCCGGAGCTTTGGGAAGCGACATTACATGAAGGAGATTCATACGGAATTCCATTTAATACTGATACACGAATTCTCTATTACAACAAAGAAGCGTTTAAAGAAGTAGGGTTAGATCCGGAACAACCGCCGACAACCTGGGAAGAGCTTCAAGAGTATGCAGCGAAGTTGGACAAGAAGAATGGCGATACATATGAACGAGTAGGATTCTATCCGCTTTTCGGCATTAGCTATGACGTCTGGATGCTGAATGGAAGCGGTCAAAACTTTGTAAGTCCTGAAGGTGAAGTACAAATTGATACAGAGACTAACCTTGAAACACTGTACTGGTTGGTGGAGTGGAAAAACCATTATGGTGAAAATGTCGTTAATTCCGTAAAGTCTCAAATCGACAGTCAACAAGCAAACCCGTTCTTTACAGGCAAATTAGCAATGTTCATCAATACACCAACGTTCTATACGCAAATCCGTGATTATGCACCAGATCTCGATTTCGGTGTAGCGATGCTTCCTGAGAAAGAGGAAGGCAACGGACATACGAGCTGGGGCGGCGGTTTTGTAGCCGAGATTCCCGAAGGCTCCAGTCATCCAGAAGAGGCATGGGAGTTCATCAAGTATTTGACGGACAAAGAAGCGCAGGAATACTGGCTGTCAAAAACTATGACAATGTAGCAAATATGGAAGCAGCAGAAGCGGCGGCGAAAAGTTCGGAAATGCCTGAGAAGGATCAGGTCGTATACCAGCTGGCCGTTGATAATATGCAAAACACATTGCTGACTCCATACCCGCTCATGGCACCTGATTTCCCGAATCTATTGAATCCTGAAATCGATAATGCCCTCTTAGGTAAGAAGAAACCGGAGCAGACTTTAAAGGATGCCCAGGCTGCTGTTGAGAAGTTAGTAGAAGAAAATAAGTGAAAGATAAGAAAAGTAGTACTCCTCCGGGCACATCCGGAGGCTAGTGTTGCTCTCTATCTTTATCCTTTGATAAGCGTAAAATTCTAATGGTAAGTATAAAAAAGACAACCAGAAATATGTAAGGGAGTTTGAGAAATGAAAAGGAAAAAGTTCAATTATATGCGACAGGAAGGGCTTGCAGGTTACGTGTTCGTCCTTCCGTGGATTATCGGCTTCCTACTATTTACAGCTGGACCGCTCCTATTTTCTTTAGTCGCAAGTTTTACCAATTACAATATTACATCTCAGATGGACTTTGTCGGAACGCAAAATTACGAGAAATTACTATTTGATGACCAACTCTTTTGGACATCCCTTTGGAATACCCTTTACTACGTGGCGTTCTCTGTTCCTTTCACGACAATTGGAGCTATTTTCCTTTCCGTTCTCCTTAATAAGGACATACCGGATCTTCGTTTTTTTCGAACGATTTATTACTTGCCGGCAGTGCTTTCCGGTGTCGGAGTATATCTCTTGTGGATGCAGCTGTTAGATCCGAGTACGGGGTTAGTCAATTTAGTATTAGGGTGGATAGGCATCGAAGGTCCGAACTGGCTATTCGATCCCGAATGGACGAAACCATCACTTATTTTCATGAAGCTTTGGGGAGTAGGCGGGGGAATGCTCCTTTACTTGGCGAGTCTACAAGGGGTTTCAAAATCTCTTTATGAGGCAGCCTAAATCGATGGGGCGAGGAAGTGGCAACAATTCCGGTATATTACGCTCCCAATGATTACTCCTGTCATCTTTTTCGATGTTGTAACAAGCTTGATCGGCGGCTTTCAAATTTTCCAGGAAGCATATGTCATGTCGAACGGAACTGGAGGGCCTGTAAACTCCTTACTATTCTATAACTACTACATGTGGAATAAAGCATTCAAGGTGTTTGATATGGGCTATGCAATGGCTATGTCATGGATTCTATTCATTATCGTCTTCATCCTGATGATGATTAATCTAAAACTTGCTCCACGTTGGGTGCATTACGAAGGGGAAGCTAAACGATGAAAATATCTTACTTCGACAGTATGAAAAATCGGGAAAAGCTGTTTAAGGTAGGCATCTTCGTCCTGCTTTGTTTCGGGAGTCTTCTATTCCTGTCCCCTTTATGGTGGATGATTTCAACTTCATTGAAAACAATGAAGGAAGTGATGAGTTTTCCACCGACGTTCTTCCCGGAAGTATGGAAGTGGGACAATTATATCCGAACGTGGGAAGCTGCCCCGTTTGTCACGTATACAATGAATACATTATCTATCACCATTTTGGTTGTGTTAGGACAAGTATTTGTTAATTCATTTGTAGCATATGGTTTTGCGAAAATCGCATTTAGAGGGCGTAACGTCCTGTTTGCTATCGTGCTTTCGACGATGATGATCCCGGGATTCGTCACGCTAATACCGCAATATGTGCTTTTTGCTAACCTAGGCTGGCTTAATACATATTACCCCCCTCGTGGTACCAGCATTTTTCGGAAGTGCGTTCAACATCTTTTTGTTACGGCAGTTTTACTTGACCATTCCGAATGAATTGATTGAAGCGGCAAGAATAGAAGGGGCGAGCCATTTTTATATTTGGCGTAAGATCGGTATTTCATTGACGAAGCCGGCACTAGCAACGGTTGCGATTTTCTCTTTCAATGGAGCATGGAATGATTTTCTCGGACCACTTCTTTACGTGAATGATGAGAATCTGTATACATTGCAGCTTGGACTTCAGGTGTTTAAAGGTGAAATGAGTACACAGTGGAACTACTTGATGGCTGGTTCTCTTCTTGTCTTATTGCCGGTCATACTGTTGTTCTTCTTTTTTCAAAAGTACTTCATTCAAGGAATCAATTTGCAATCGGGTGGAAAATAATCGATTGAAATATAGCAAAGTTAATCTGGATGAATATAAGGTCATATAGGGGTTGCTGAGGCAACTCTTTTTGTCTTGAGCACGGGGTGTATAGAGAGTCGCCATGTACATAGTTGCTATTATAAAAGGAAATATTTGCTACTTAACAACGGAAATTTTATACCGAAAATAATAGAGTATAGCTTCTAAGGGGGATCAGAATATGCTTAAAAAAGGAATAATGCTTTTCATCGGTATTGCTATGCTTCTTTTAATTATTGGATGCAGTAATGACAATAATACAGAATCAAATAAATCTGCTGAAGTACATTCAAGTGAAGAGGCAACGGAAGTGGAAGAATCGTCATCAAAAGATTCAAAGACAGCAGAAGGTAATGATGAAGAGGAAATACAGGTACTTCCGGAAGAAAAACGAATTGAGGAGAATGCAGAATTCACGAATATAGGCCAATGGAAAGTTGTCGATCCAGATGATATGAATCAAATAATTCAATTGGTAAAGCAAGTAAACGTAAATGAAAGTCATGAATTTGGTGGACTACGTGTAGAAATAAAAAAATGTAAATATAATTAAATTCATTGACCCCAAAATAGGTATCGATGAATATTCAAAAGTAAAGGTAGAAGAAGGGAAACCTCTATACGGTATTGAGGTTACGTATATTGCGGAAGATGTACGCCCGTCAGCAACGGATCTTTCTCCAATTTCGTATCCAGGAATATCCAAAATAACAACGAGTGAAGGTCAAGAAATCATTCAATACGTACCAGATTCAACAGATGAGACGATGTGGGAAGAACCAGATAATTTTGAAAGTAGTGCTACTATTGTAGGTAGTGATTATGTATCCAATATGATTTCACTTCTAGAATATGATACAGTAGATGATTTATCTTGGATAAAGATAGATCTAGGTGGAATGAGTACCGATGGAGGGTATGTAGAAGAATACAATGTAATTTATTTAGAAGCAATGGGCCCTACAGTAAAGGTTGATTTTTAAGTTAAGATGAGCCAATAATGATAATAGTTCCAGTTTCCCAAACGAGAAACTGGAATTTTTTTCAGTCCCCATAGTCTGTATCATTTTTTAAAATTTCAATATTTTGTTATGATATACATGGTAAGGAAGTTAATTAGCAGAGGGAGTGGATAAAAATATGGAATACATAACACTGAATAATGGGTTGGAAATGCCAATTGTTGGTACAGGTACAAATACGTATGGAAAAGAAAATAACGACTATAACGGTGCGTTGAAAAATGAAATTCCTGAACTTGTTTCAGCGCTTGAGTTAGGATACCGATCAATAGACGGAGCCATTTCGTATCGAAACGAAGCGCTTGTCGGAAGAGTGTTAGCAGAAAGCAATGTGCCTCGTGAAGAGCTATTCATTACAACAAAAATTCCAGCAAGGGAAGAATACATATCCTCAAAGGATGCTACTCGTGCAGCAATTGATAACAGCCTGAAAAACTTTCAAACAGACTATCTCGACTTGCTTCTTATTCACTCCCCGATTGAAGACAAAGAGCTACTAAAAAATACGTGGGAAGTTTTTGAAGAATATTACGAGGCAGGTAAACTAAAAGCAATCGGCGTTTCAAACTTTCAAAAACATCATCTCGATCATTTGAAAGAATTTGCTAAAGTGAAGCCAGCTGTGAATCAAATACAAATTAACTTAAAAGAACCTAACCATGAACTCCTAGCTGTATTAGAAGACGAAGGTATTACACCTGTTGCGTGGGGACCGATGAAAACCGAAGCTCACCAAAAAGAAGTGTTGGATGGAATCGGGAAAGTTTATAACAAAACTGGTGCCCAAGTCTTATTAAGATACCAAATCCAACGTAGTATCGTCGTTATTCCGAAATCACACAACCGTGATAACCAAGCTGCTAATTTAGATATTTTCGATTTCGAATTAACTCCAGAAGATGTGGAAAGAATTAAAAACTTATAATTTGTCAGCCTTCATATAGGTTTCTCCAACTTAATACAACAAAAAGATCGCCAAAGAAGCGTTCACTTAGGGATTGAAGAAAAACTTAAATGAACAGCTTCAAGCGGGGCAAAAAAGACCACATAAGAGTTTTATACTCCTGTGTGGTCTTTTTAACATTCAGCTAACTTTGTCCCAATAGTTCTATAATTAATAGTTTATCTGCGATATCCTTAATAAAATGAGGAATTTCCTCTATATGTTGTGCAATAGCTTTAGCTTTTCCTGGCTTTGAAGAAATATGATATTTTTCAGAAATAGTTTGTTCCATTGAAGTATAATCCTCTATTGCTGTACGCAAATAGGATTCAAAGTCTTTACCGAAGTATGCATAATCGGCTCTAACAATACAATTTTCAGTTTCTGTATCCCATTCTTCTTCGCAAAAGATGCCATTAAACACATCCCTAGTTTTTGATGCATTCCTGTCACAATCAAATATAGCATAACAATTGTAACCGTATGCTTTAAATAACCTCCAGTACAAGGGGATTGCATCCTTACCGCGACAATTAACAATTTCGGTTCCATGTTCAGCTAAAGAATACCCACTACGTTTTAAATACACTGGCAGAGCAAAATATTCAGTAGCTCCCTCTACTAAAATGATTGTTTCAGCAAACATTCCTTTTAACTGGTCTGAAAATAGTTTTGTCGAGTAAAAATCAACTATATTTTCTGGTGACACACAATTCTCTGGAACACCTGACCCTATACAAAAATCGCAAAGTTGCTGAGCGGATAGTTGTATTGCTTTAGTAACTCCACCCTCTTTATGTACTCGAACAAGTCCGTCTAAGTATTCTGCATCTATGAACTCTGCGGAATGTGTTGAAATGATTACTTGAATACCACATGAACACATATCTACAACATATTCCTTTAACCATCTTTGAGCTAAGGGATGGAGATGGGCTTCTGGTTCTTCAATAATCAACACAAAATTTTCACCTGTGAATACTTCCATATATGCTTTAACAAAAGCCATTAACAAGACTTGCTGTTCACCAGTGCCGAATTCTTCAAATCCACGAATATTATCTCCCTCTTTTGCATAGATCCGAAGTGACTTTGCATAATTGTTTGGATCATAGGCTGAAAAATCCACAGCCAACGAGTGAACAAACCCTTTTACTGCCCCCTTTAGAGCTTCAGAAAATCGATTAAAAAAACCAGAGAATTCATCAGTCTGTTCAAAGGATGCTGTAATTTGATTAAAGGCTTGTGATAATTCATCTTTATGCTCTGTACTTAAGGCTTCATGTATCTTCTTTGAAAACTTGCTTAACAGAGAGTAGCTACTACTATAATTAAAAGCACTCTGGATATTTCTTTCAGCATCAATCAAGTAGGACTGACAGGCAGAACGTTGTTCGTTTGTGGGATATATTTTATTTCCACTGCCATCGTGCAAAAGATTATTATTAGCCTGTCCATTATAGCCATAACTTACAGCTATAACGTCATATCCATTTCCTCTATTATCATAATATAAAGGCTCAGTGAATTTAGCGGTAATATGTGCGGTAGGATATTCATTTTGATTACGTTTAAAATAATCACTTTCCAACATCTCGATATAAGTTGGATATCTTTCACCAAGTAATCTATTTATAGCTGATAATATATTAGATTTTCCTGCGTTATTCGGTCCGAATAGAACAAGAGGCTTATTTGGAGGAATTTTAAGAGCCACTCTTTCTATCGACCGATAATGTTTAATTAAAAATGCTTCTAACCTCAACCTTTCATCCCCCTAAATTAAATCACTCTGCCAATACTTCCTTAATAATCTGAGCCATCTGTTTGTTGTTTAACTGATCACGGAAATAAACAGTGTATCCATCTTTCGAGAGCATATCAAAGAAAACACGAGCACAATCAATTTTTGCTTTTTCTGTACCACGTAAGTCGGATTTATTTTCTACGTCTTTTGTTTCGACTACAATGTTAAGCTCTTTCTCACCGGAAGTCCTTCTTACAACATACATGAAGTCTGGACTGTACATTCCACCAGTAATAGTCGGTATGGCAATGCTGCTACGTGGAATTTTTCCATATACAATGACTTCTTCGATGTCCGACATAATATTCTTTTGTTCCAACGGTGAGTCATAAGCGAAAGCATCATATAAATACTTCTCGCTTGGTGTTCCTGGAGCTATCTTTGTGCCGATACGTCCCTGTGCAATATCTTCACGTGGAGAACCGTCTGAATAGGTAAGTGCTGTTGCACCAACAGGCGTATTGCTTTTTGCATAATGGAATCGACCTTGCAAATTATTGCTTCTCCAGTCATGAAATTGTTGGATAAACATGCTGACAGAATTTCCATTAATACGTTCTGGATTTATAGTTCCATTCCTCTTAACATACTCACACAATGCCTCATGCAATACTTTAATTGGAATGTTTGTAGCATTTGTGATCCTCTTAAGAAATTCATTGTAGGGAATAGGTTTGGATACTATATATTGGGCGCCTGTATCTGAAACAATCATCATCTGTGAGCCATTGCTCTTAACGATATCTCTGGAGCTAGTCATGACAACGTCTGTAAAAACACCGGGTTTTTCCAGCAAAGATAAAACAACTTTAGCCATATCAGCATCCAGATCATCATCATAGAAAAGTAGGTATCGTTGATTGATTGCTTCCCATAATTCGCGTATTTCACTGTAAACAGCTTTGCGGATTTTTACAGGTCTTGGTTTTGCTACATTTCGGTCTTTTACCTTACCTGAAGACAATCCTGTAGCAAAGTCCGGGTATTCTGCAAAGAAAGCGTCCCTTGTATCGGGTTTTATATTTAATCGCCTGTCTATGTAATGTTTATCATATAGTGCATCAAAAAGTTCATCTGAAGTCATGCCAAGCTTCTTGGCCACTTGTTCCAATCTTTCTTCGCTAATAGAAGAAGCTTGTGGAATTTCTCCGTTTATTTGGTCTATTAATCGTTTAGCAAAGTCTGCCTCTGTGAAGTCGACAATATAATTAAGCTGGAATTCTTCATTGGAGATTCGATTACCATTCTCATCTACAGGCAGTCGTAAACCTCGTCCAACCTCTTGCAGTTTACTGTTTTCACTTCCACTAGAACGAAGTTTAGCTATCGTAAATACATTAGGGTTATCCCAGCCCTCTTTAAGTGTCCATTTTGAAAATAGAAAACGTAAAGTGTTATAGCTACCGTCTTTATTCTTGAAAGAGAGAAGGTGTTTTTTTCCATGAAGGATAGTTTCTACTTCTTTTGCTATATCTTCATCCGAATCGCTATTGTCCTGTGAAAAATAGCCTGCATGGCAAGCAGAAATATCTGCAAGACTTGCTTCCAAATATGCCCGATATTCAGTATCATGCTCACTGAGGGTAGATAGCACCGATTCTATCCGTTCCTTAAGCAATTTCTCAAAAGCTTGTAATAGATAAGGGGTTTTACCTTCCTCGTTTGGTCGATATGATGATATATCATCGATAAAAAATAATGCCAATGTCTTGATCTTGAAATTGCGACCACAGAAGTTTATTTTTTCTGTTTCAAAATGACGCTCAAGGGCAAGACGCATCATCTGCTCTTGATAAGAGGTCATATAGATATCCACATCCAATTCCTCACCAGTTGACTTTTGAATACCATTAGAAAACTCAACTGTTGATTTGCCAATAGCATGAACCGTAATTCCCTCGAAAGCTTCATTAATGATAGATAGTGAATCTCCAGTTTTAAGAGTAAATGTTTTAGTCGATTCATCACGCTTTTTATACTGAAAGGTAACAGAATCCTTGCTTGTGATGGAAGTGATTTTCACCTTTTCTTCACGCTTGGATACCGGTTCAAAATGCTCCTTCGTTACTCCCTTTATCAAATTTTGATTAAAAGATTCACAGGCATTTAAATCATAGAGCAGGTTTTGGTAGTCTTTTACGGTTATTTTGTTTTTTCCACGTCCACTTGTAGTTTCAGGGAAGGTAGCACCAAAGCGTATAATACACTGTGGTTTTATTTCATCAACGATAACCTTAAATGCCTTCTGGTCACGAGAAAATCTATGTGGCTCATCAATAATAACAACAGGGTTTGTTGCACGAATAGCATCAAGTGGTCTATAAAAACCTTCTACTCCATAATCATAGTCGTCACGGCTAAGCATACCATTTGATCGGACAACAAGTAATTGCATATTAACTAATAATACATAAATCTTCTTCGTGTTCTGGCAAGAACCTTTTACAAAGTCGCTCACAACACTCGGGAAATAGGAGCGACCCTTTTTCTTGTTTTTTGGCGCTTCTAGTACTCCAACCTCAATTTCTGTACCATAGCCACAAACATCGGAAAAATGTCGCTTTACATATTCATCACGCAAAAACTGCGCTGTTCCCGCTTTAATCGCAAGTGAAGGCACAGCGATAATAAACTTATTAAGTCCGTAACGTTTATGAAGCTCATATATAGTATGAGTATAAACGTAAGTCTTTCCTGTACCGGTTTCCATTTTAATATCAATATTCAAGCAGTCATTAATAGGCATACTGCTTCGATATTCTGAAGGTATATTTTTTTGAATTTCTCTAATATTTGCAGCTAGTTTAGGATCAGAAAGAGAAATGCTTGGATTTTCATAAAATTGTACAGGAGAAGTTATCTGTACCCCATTCAAAGCAGCACTTATTGCATCTACAGCTTTTTGTTGGTGTGGTAATCCTCGTTGTAGGATAAGTTCCATAACATACCCTCCAATCAATAACGGATATCGAAGTTGATACGCAAGTTTTTCTCTGTATCCTTCAACCGTTTCAAATTAATTTTTAAAGCTTCCATTTCCGTCCATGTAAAACTATAACCGAATAACACCACGTTCTCAGGATTAAAGCTGCCGTCAGTTTCATATTTTACTACAATGGCTTCAATCGCCTTATTAGACAATTCCGGGTCAATTAGGTAAAGATGTTTTCCTATATAATAGCCATTGTATCCAGCAAAATTTAACTCCTCAGCATCTGCTGTAAGTCCATATCCATCTCTAACAAGCCACGTTGCAAGGACGGTAGGTTTTCCAAAATCACTAAGAATGTCTTTGTCAGCAAATAATTTATTTTCAGTAGGGTCAAACTTTTCAATCTTGTCTAGAGTATCGCTAGCTGGCTCGACAAGTGTATAATGCTTAAAGCCAAGATCCGCTGTTGTATCTGGATAATCAGTTTTTATTGCTTTTGCAGCTTGCTTAATACGATCCATTCCGATTTGATCAATAGTAGAATAACCACACTTATCAGCTATGCTGCCTTCTTTAACTTTCTCTGGTATCTGCACCATGATATATTTACGTGTTCCTCCATCCTCTGCATTAAGTGCCATAACGGCATGTGCGGTAGAGGTAGACCCGGAAAAGAAATCCAGAATAATTGCATCATTATCTGCGAAAGCAATAACCCTCTGTAACATCGCAGTCAGTTTTGCTGTGTCAAAAACAGTTTTCCCAAACAATCTTTTTATTTCGGATGAGCTTCCAACCAATAAATCCATCCAAGAAGTATTTAACAGCGTTGAATCTGTCGGTGGTATATAGTGTTCAGGTTTACCGGAATCGGATAGCCGAAGAAGATCACAGTCATCATCTTGATTTGAATACCATTCATCAATTTGCTCTTGTGTGATTGACTTTTCATCAACACCTATATCATTTAACATCTTTTTATAATTTTCGATGGCAAGATAACTACGCTCTTTGCCCCAACGCCACTGACCACTCTCTGGTGTGATTCCAAATAAAGGATACCGCATCGTTGGACGGTCAGTTCCGCGCCAGTGATTATTCCAAGAACCTTGACGCATATCATCAAGTAGTTTCATTTGTTTAGGAAATCTATAACTAGAATTTCTCGAATAAAATAGCAAGTATTCAACACTTTGACCAAGTTTATCCCATGTTTCAAACTGTGCTTGAACAGATTTTGCTCCTCTACGAATAGCGATTTGATTTCGAAAATTATCTTCTCCAAAAACATCATCACATAAAAGTTTAAGATTATGATTCTCGTTGTCATCAATAGAAATGAAGATTAAACCATCATCGGATAGCAAATCCCTAGCAAGCAAAAGACGTGAATACATAAACATCAACCATGCAGAATGAGACGCTGAACCACGCTTTGTTAGATCGAGAATACGTTTTGCCTGCTCTTCACTTATACTCAACTTTTCAGATAATTCCTCTATAGTAAAATTGAAGCTGTCATTGTAGACAAATCCGTCTGTTCCCGTATTATATGGCGGATCAATATATATCAATTTGACTTTGCGTGAATAGGACTTCAAGAGATGCTTTAATCCATCAAGGTTGTCGCCACTTATGTAGATATTTTCACTGTTCATATTTTCTGGTTTTAAGTTATGTTCCTCGTCTGGCACAACAACTGTTGTAGTATCAATTGAAGCCAGCAATCGGGCATAGTTTTTACCCAAAAACTTAAGTTCATAACCCTCTCCCGTTACAACAATCTTATCACTTAAAAATTCCTTAAACCGCTCAATATCAAAGGATCCATCTGCCTTAAAACATGAGGGGAAATTTTCTTTTAATACAGCCATTTCTCGACTGTTCGGTGTTGCACTATCATTGGCATTCATAATATCCTTAATCATTGTTATCATTCACCTTGCCTTTCTCAATTTTATCAGGTACAAACTCTAAAATATCACAGATGTCACATTCTAAAGCTGTGCATATTTTTTGAAGTATTTCTGTATTTACATTTTCGTTTCTGCCAAGCTTTGTGATAGTTGCCGAGCTAACACCGGAAAGGCGTTGCAAATCTTTCTTTTTCATATTCTTATCGATTAGCAGCTTCCATAGTTTGTTATAATGTATTGCCATTTTTTGCACCTCCCACAAATATAAATAATTATATCACAGAAACACGCTATAAACAGTATAAATTTTTAATTTCACATTATTTTTCATCTGTTTCAATCATAATCTTCTATTTACGCATTTAATCAAAGGGGTTCAAATCAAGACTTTTAGACAAAAAAGTCGGAAAGTCTAATTGAAAAATCCAAAACTACAGCATTCAGCCTTCTTAAACTAAATATCGCTTTAGCTCAAATTTGAGCAAAAGCATAAGCATTACAGCCGTCTTTTTTGGAAAATAGACAGGCTGTTTTTGTATTTTTAGGGGTTCGAATCAATAGAATTCTTCGCTTATAGATGAGGAAGAAAAATATTTTTAGAAAATCCTCAACTAATGTGATCTACCAAGGCTATAAGGTGAGAGGAAAAATAATCCCCCAACGAAAGTATAGTTTTTCTCTCATTGCTCCTTGACAACTGAATACCCCGAAATGCAAGAGATACTTCAAGGTGAATATGCCATGACAAGATTTCGAGCGTATTCCTTGAAAGATAACGAGGTTGTGTCAAACAAGGCAAACCCTCTGGAACCGTAGCATTTCGGCTCATTTTTAACAGGCAAGGAGGTGAAATAACTGAATACACAATATGAAAACTTGCCGCAGATGCTTAAAGATAAGCCACAGTTTTGCTGTTGGAAATATGAAGAACGAAGTGGCAGAAAAACCAAAGTTCCCTATAACCCAGTTACGGGAAAAAGGGCAAAAGCAGATAAACAGGGCACTTTTAAAGATTTTAGTTCGGCGGTAGCTGCTGTAAGTAATTATGATGGTATCGGATTTTTGGTGGGTAATGACATATGTGTTATTGACTTAGATTATTGCTTTGATACCAGCGGTAAGCTTAAGCCTATTGCCCAAAATGTTGTAGAGGCTTTTAGTGGTTGCTATATGGAACACAGTCCATCTGGGAAAGGTTTGCATATTTTCTTTAAGGCCACCGGCTTTAACTTTGACAAAACAAAATACTATATCAACAACAGAAAGCTGGGAGTTGAGGTCTATGTAGCTGGAGCAACAAACCGCTTTGTTACCGTAACAGGCAATGTATTTGTAGACGGTGATATACCGGAGAAATCGAATGAGCTACAGATGATACTAGACAAGTATATGCTACGTCCTACCTCTGTGAAGCAACTACTGGATACAGAAAGTCAATCCTATTTGTCTGACAAGTCTGTTATTGAGAAGGCATTAAAATCGGCAAACGGAGAAAGGTTCAAAGCATTGTGGCAAGGGGATACATCTGGCTATGCTTCTGCCAGTGAAGCTGATTTGGCACTTTGCGGTATGCTGGCATTTTGGTGTGGCAGGGATATTGGACAGATGGACAGACTTTTCCGGCAGAGCGGCCTAATGCGAGATAAATGGAATAGACCACAGTCTGGCAGTACTTATGGAATGATAACCATAGAAAAAGCAATCGCAAATGTTACCGAAATATACAAACCAGGTGGCAAGCGTTCATCAGCTACAGAGGGTTTTGGTGAATGTTCTCTTACTGGCTTTAAGCCTGAGAGTAACGATCGCTACCCTTGGACGGATATTGGGGCAAGCAGGCTGTTTGCTGATTATTATAAGTCTTTTGCCCGCTTTGTTCCCGAAAGGAAGATGTGGTTTTGCTACGAGAATGGCATTTGGATTCCTGATGTCGGTAATCTCAAAGTAATGGAAATGTGTAAATCATTGGCTAACCAACTACTAACCTATGCTTTGACTATTCAAGATGAACATCAAAGAAAGGCATACATTGACTATTGCCGAAAGTGGCAGTCAAGAAGATACAGGGAAACGGTACTTAAGGATGCACAGAGTGTATATCCCATATCAATGGCTGAATTTGACCAAGACCCGCAAGTGCTCAACTGTTCCAATGGCACATTGTTTTTAACATCCATGGATTTTCAACCCCACAACAGCGAGGACAGACTCACAAAGATATCTGGTGTTAAGTTTAATCCAGAAGCCAAAAGCGAGCGATGGGATAGATTTATTCATGAGATTATGAGCGGAGATGAGGAAAAGGCAAAATTCCTCCAAAAAGCCTTTGGCTACAGCATCAGCGGAGACACTCGGTATGAATGCCTGTTTGTTCTCTATGGTGCTACAACTCGAAACGGTAAAGGTACGCTATGTGAGAGCATTCTTAAGGTATTAGGCAGTTATGGCTGTACCGCAAGGCCAGAGACTATCAGTCTAAAAAAGAACAATAACAGTTCAAGTCCAAGTGAAGATATTGCACGGCTTGCAGGAGTACGCTTTGTGAATATCTCCGAACCTAGCAGAGGACTTGTCCTAAATGCTGCACAGGTAAAAAGCATGACGGGTGGTGACACCATCAATGCAAGGTTTCTACATGAGAATTCTTTTGACTTTTCACCAAAGTTTAAGCTGTATATCAACACCAATTATCTGCCCGTTATTACGGATATGACGCTGTTTTCCAGTGGCAGAGTGGTAATTATCCCTTTTGAACGACACTTTGATGAAAGCGAGCAGGATAAAAACCTAAAACGTGAATTTGCCAAAGCGAAGAATCAGAGTGCTATCCTCAACTGGCTAATTGAAGGCTATCAGTTGTTAAAGAAGGAAGGCTTGACTTTACCTGATTCCGTTAAGACAGCAACGGAGGCTTATAAGCGTGACAGCGATAAAATAGCATTATTTTTCGAGGATGTCTTGGAAGAAAGTCCTAACAGTGAGATGCGGACATCCGAAGTGTATGCCCGGTATCAGCGTTGGTGCAGTGCCAATGGATGTTATTCGGAGAATGCAAGAAACTTCAAACAGGCATTAACAGCTATCGCCCGTGTAGAAAGGAAACGACCACGTTCTGGTGGTGGAATGACCACAATGCTTATCGGATATAAGCTGACAGAAGAAGAGTTTTTTCTTATTTAAACACAGTGTAGCAGCTTGTAGCAAGAAAAACAGGTTATATAAAAAATCACTCTCGTATAGAGAGTTTAGTTTTTACCTGCTACATCTTGCTACAAAGCTTAAAACCAGTGAAAACAATGGATACAACTCCATGTGTTAATACCTACCCCTAGGGGAGGTCAAATCTCCACACCTTTTCATCTGGACAACGGGCGTGGGGCAACGCGTAAAAAAACGCGGTTTCAAACGGGGTATATACCCCACAATCCATTTTAATTTAGGAGGTAAACGATTATGGCAACATCAACAACTTATAATAGAGCGTTTTGGAATGTTATGAAAGGAAAAGAAGAAAATAATCAAAATCTAAGCGAGGGCTTTGATAATGCAGGAGCCTATGTCGCACCAGACGAGTTCCGAGAAGGCTTTAACACTGCTTTGGCAAAGGAGAATATATTCCGCAGATTTGCTACTGTTATCAATCTATCTTCTGCAGAAGGTAAAATTCAAGCGGTATCCTCAACGGGTACAGCAGATTGGGTTGAAGACGGGGATCCAATCCCCGAAAGCGCCGATACATTTACACAGTTTCTGGTGAAATCATACAAGCTGGCATCTCTTGTCAAGCTAAACCGCTCATTCGTCACCGATATTAACTTTAATCTTGAAAAATATCTGATGGTTGATTTTGCGAAGCGTTTTGGCAAGGCTGAGGAAAATGCATTGCTTAATGGAAATGGCACAACACAGCCTACAGGTATACTTACGGCAGACGCAGATGTAACTACAGTAGATAGTGCTACCATCTCTTTTGACGAGATCATCTCTCTGTATTTTTCATTAAAAGATGAATACCGAAATAACGCTGTGTTTATCATGCACGATAATACAGCCATGCTTCTTAGAACCCTTAAAGATACAAGCGGTAGTTATCTGTGGAATTCTTCGGATAACACCATCTTCGGAAAGCCTGTAGTTACCTCTCCATATATGCCTACAGTATCAGCAGGAGCAAAAAGCATTGTATTTGGAGATTTATCATACTACTGGCTGATTGAGCGTCAACCAATAACAATAAAGAAATTAAGTGAGTTATATGCATTGCAGGGGCAAATTGGATTTTCTGCTTACGAGAGATTGGATGGCAAGCTAATTCAACCGGATGCTCTGAAAATATTACAAATAAAAGCTTAAATAATGGATTAGGCACTGAGTCATCAATTCAGCTCAGTGCCAGTCCTTCAAAACATCGGACAGGAGGTCACGATATGGAAAACCCAATTAACAGCCGAACAACCAAATCCGATATCGGAGGTACAGTCTATGTGGTGGAATCACGAATAAGTGATTCAGCAAAGGAAAGTGCATATTCCAAGCTGAAACGACTGATTACAGTCAACGCAAAAAGCCTTTCAAAGTTATCAGATAGTTCATATAAACCCACGGAAATCAACTCGACTTCTTCAAGGTAGTACGGTAATATACATAGTGCTAAACCGCTTGAAGACTGTCGGAAATGGAGGATAAAAATGAATAGACAGTCAACATTTAGCACTATACGTAAATCAACATTAGCATTTGAAGAAGCAAAACTTACTGCTCTTTACTGCAGGCTTTCACGTGATGATGAGCTTGCAGGAGACAGCAACAGCATAGTGAACCAGAAGGCAATTCTAAAAAAATATGCTGAGGACAACGGTTTTCGCAACATCGAATTTTATGTGGATGATGGGGTCAGCGGTACAACTTTTGATAGACCAGACTTTAACCGCATGATTGCAGATGTAGAGTCCGGTAGAATCGGAACGATTATCATCAAGGATATGTCCCGCTTTGGCAGGGATTACCTTAAAGTAGGATATTATACCGAGATTATGTTTCCTGAAGCAGATGTACGATTCATTGCTATTAACAACGGTATTGATAGTGCAAACCAAGCAGACAGTGACTTTACACCGTTTCTTAACATTATTAATGAATGGTACGCTAAGGATACTAGCAAGAAAATCCGTGCTGTGTTCAAATCCAAGGGACAGTCCGGTAAGCCACTCTGCACCAATCCACCTTACGGTTATATTAAAGACCCTGAAGATAAGTTGCACTGGATAATAGATGAGAAAGCCGCCGAGGTGGTCAGAGATATTTTCCGACTGTGCATGGCTGGCTTTGGACCCACGCAGATAGCAAAGCAACTTGAAAAGCGATGCATTGATACACCTACGGTTCATCTTCGCAAAATGGGTATTAACACTCCAGCAAGACCACCTGAAAACCCATATGCTTGGTCGGCTCGTACCGTAGCAGATATTCTGGCTAAAATGGAATATCTAGGTCACACGATAAATTTCAAGACTTCTAAAAAGTCATATAAGAGCAAAGTCAAGATATTGAACAATCCAGAAGATTGGCTGGTTTTCAAAAATACCCATGAAGCAATTATTGATGAGGGGACTTGGGAAACAGTGCAGAAAATCAGAGATGGCAAGCGAAGACCATCACGATTAGGTGAAATGGGAATGCTTTCTGGCATGATGTTTTGTGCCGACTGTGGAGCAAAGCTGTATCAGGTTAGAGGCAAGGGATGGACACACGATAAGGAATATTTTGTTTGTGCTACTTACCGCAAGAAAAAGGGTATGTGTAGTTCACATCAAATACGCAATGTTGTAGTGGAACAGCTTCTTTTAGAAGACTTAAGACGTGTAACCTCCTTTGCCAAAGACCATGAACAGGAATTCATCCGTATAGTTATGAATAATTCAGAAAAGGAACTTGCCAAGGAACTCCGCCAAAGTCAAAAGGAATACGAACAAGCACAGGCTCGCATTGCTGACATAGACAAAATCATTCGAAAGCTATATGAGGACAATGTGATGGGCAAAATTCCCGAAGAGCGTTTTTACAAGATGTCGGCTGAATATGAAGCCGAACAGAAGGCACTGGAAGAAAGGATATCCAAATTAAAGCGTACTATTGATACAGCAAATGAACAGTCCCTCAATACCGATCGCTTTTTGGCACTAGTAAAAAAGTACACAGAAATTACAGAATTGGATGCAGAGATTATTCGAGAGTTCATTGACAAAATTATAGTATTCAAGGCTGAAAAAGTAGATGGCCGCAGAACCCAGCGGATTCAGATTTTTTATAACTGCATTGGCGCTATTGATTTGCCAAAGTAAACAAAAAACGGCATAGCCGAATATCAACGACTATGCCGAATTTTTCAGGAATTAATAATCCCTATCTGACCGCTCCTAATACGGCGCTCTTTTTTTATTTGTATAGACCAGCGTAATTATTGTTTTTAAAAAAGATTTGGATAATTTTTGTCAAAATGGAATTTTTTATTCGATTTTTAGTGCGCCTGTACTAAAATAATAAAGAGACACAAATACTAAAAAGTAATGTACTCTTTGGAGGTTTATATGTTTTATGATGAAGATAAGAAAATGTTTTATTTTACGTTAACTTGTTATGTTTGTAAAAAAGCATATAAAGCATACGAAGGTTCGCCATCCTATCAACTAGCGAAGAAAAATAGGACTAAAACTTATTGTTGCGAAGATTGTAATAATAAAATACGTTATGAAGCTATTAAAAATTTTTTTAGATAATGGAAAAGTTGCAGGTATCGGATCTTCTTCCCAAGTGGATTTTTTTTTTGATACAGGAGTTCATCATTAGTAGGTAGAAATAATCATGTAAATCGATAATGGAGTTGGTTATATGAGTAGGCCTTTGCTGAGGGCAGAAGGGATTATCATAAATGAAGATAGGACAGAAATTCTGGTCCAATGTGATGTAGATGAAAGTTTTTATCGTCTTCCAGGTGGAACGATTGAATTGGAAGAAACAGCAGATGAAGCGATCAAAAGAGAGCTAATAGAGGAATTTGATCTATCTGTTGTTATCGGAGAACTTGCCTGCGTGAATGAAAGCATTATTCAATATGATGGTAGGAAACAACATCACTGCACGTTAATTCACTGGTGTTCCATTCATGAGAAAATAGAGCATGATTTAATCCATAATGAGAATCCGAATGTAAAACTTGTTTGGCGGACAATTTCTCAATTAAGTGAAAGGCCATTTTATCCAGAGGGAATATTGGACGTTGTGGTGAAGAAAAACCATAATATTGCACATATTAAAATTCGAAAAAACTATGATTAAGTTAGAGGGCAGCTACCCTTCTTATTGAAATAGTACGTTATTTTGGAGGGAGTAGGATGGTAAAAATACTAGAATTAGCTAGCAACGAAATAGTACAACAAGTATCCGAACTTTATATGCGAGTTTGGAAGAGTGAAGATTTATCCATAAAAGAACGGATTTTAAAACATAGTACATATGAGGGTTTTCGAGGGTTTGTAATTCTAACTGAAGAAGATAAATTAATAGACTTTGCATATGGTTATACTTCATTACCTGGTCAGTATTATCACGAGTTACTTGCAAAGGAATTGAATGAAGAAGAATACAAGCTTTGGCTACAAGATTGTTTTGAATTTGTGGAATTAGCAGTCCATCCGTCATTTAGAAAAGAGGGCTATGGAAAAATGCTAATTACAAAACTATTAGAAGACGTTAACAATAAAACTACCATATTAACAACACAAATGGATAACACTTCCGCACGTTCCCTATATGAATCTTTGCAATGGAAAGTATTAAAAGCCCCTTTTTATCCAGGAAATTCGAAAGAGCCATATGTGATCATGGGGAAAGAATTAAATTAGGCTTTATTTTACAAAAGGATATCCCTCCATGATTATCTCCTATTAAGAGGAGATTTTTTTTAGCGAAAATATGATGTCTTAAGCATTATCCCTTGACGTATGCTGTATAGAATGGCTAAATTACATTAAACAGATTGAGTTACTTTGTATTAAAGGGGAGAGTTACATGACAGAAAAAGATCCGTCCATTAGCTGTGCGATTCCCAATGAATCTAGAAACGATTCATCCAAGAAGCCAGCAGAAATAAAAGCAGATGGTTCGTTTAACCGGCAAACGAATCGATTTACAACTCCTTTTGGCAATAACCGTGGTGAGCAACCTGTTGAGGTAGGACGTTATCGTTTGCTTTGGTCGGCTGCATGTCCGTGGGCACATCGCGCTGTTATTGTTCTAAAAATTCTGGGATTGGAAAACACGATTAGTGTAGGGAAAGTAAGTCCGCTAAGGCCAAGAATAGAGCGGGTTGATTGGGAATTTTCCTTAGATAAAGATAGTGTAGATCCTGTATTAGGTGTTCAGTATGTAAGTGAAGTTTATTTGAATGCTGATCAGGACTATGCAGGTAGACCAACAGTTCCAGTAATGGTCGATCTGGAAACGAAAAAAGCTGTAAACAATGATTATTTTAAGCTGACAAACTATTTCGAAACAGTCTGGTCTCCATTCCATAAGGAAAATGCTCCAGATTTATATCCGGAAGAACTGCGAGCGGACATTGATGCATTGAATGAAGTGATTTTTCATGATGTAAACAATGGCGTATACAAATGTGGATTTGCCCAATCGCAGGAAGCCTACGAACTAGCATATGATACATTGTTTGCTAGGTTAGATGAATTAGAGGAACGCTTATCAACGCGTCGTTTCTTATTTGGGGATTTTATTACCGATTCAGATGTGCGTCTATATACGACATTGGTTCGCTTCGATGCTGCTTACTATACGGCATTCCGAACTAACCGAAACTTAATTCGAGAGTTTACGAACTTATGGGGATATGCGCGTGATTTGTATCAAACAATTGGGTTTGGTGAAACGACTGATTTTGATGCGATAAAACGCCATTACCACTTATCGATTACGATTGATCCTGGAAAAGGGGAAGTGAAAATTCTTCCCAAAGGACCTGATACATCTGTATGGCTTACAGAACACAATCGCGAAAAGCTGAGCAATCATAAAGAAAAGTTTTTAATAAAAGGATAGGAGACAGCAAATATGATTATTCGTGATGCAAAATTAGAGGAACTGGATTTTATCCGCGAACAACGCGTAGCGGCATATGTAGAGCATGCTGCAGTTATTCCAGATGCACATTGGGAAGCACTAAAGCAGGCAATCTCTTCCGAAGCGGATCGTCAACAAGACGTGGAGTTGATTGTGTGTGAAGTGGATGGGGAAATCGTCGGTAGTGTCGTGTTGTTTCCTGCAAAAACGGATGCATATGAAGGCCAAGTAGAGGAGTTAGATTACCCAGAAATCAGAATGCTGGCCGTCACTCCTAAAAATCGTGGAAAAGGCATCGCTTCCGCTTTAATCGAAGAATGCATTAAACGGTCCAAAGCAAAAAATCACCTATACATCGGATTACATACAGGCGAGTTTATGGAGCAGGCAATACAACTTTATACAAAACACGGCTTCGAACGACTTCCACAATATGATTTTGTCCCTGCAGACGATGGGATTGTCGTTAAAGCGTTTAGGTTGGCGATTTAGTGTTTGCCTAACACATAAACGATTAGAAGAGTTGAATATACCTTCACAAGCAGTCCAATTAATTTCGGACTGCTTGTTTTGTTGGCCGATATAATAAAAGGATACATATATGTTAATATAATAGCAATCATGTAAACTAGCTTTTGTAAATAAAGTGCACGTTCATTCAAAAGATAAAAACAGAAAAAAAAGTGAGGATATGGATGCTAAAATCAGAACTAAAAGCAATCGATTATAATGCTGTAGTAAAACATAATGTAAATAATGATCTAATTGAACGAATGTTGGATAATATAGGTTCTACTGACCCAGAGTTGAGAGATACACTGATTTTTAATACACTTGGAAAATTGATTATAGAGGATTATTTAACAGACAATCAAATGGAACATATCATCGAAGTGTGCCGCAAAAATTTGTTTTTGGGGATTGAAGAAAAGGAAAGTGATTTCGTTTTTACCCGTTCTTTTTCCTCTTTGGTTATTGCACTCATCCTAGAAAAGGATAGGCAAAGTCCATTTCTTGCGAAGGACAATATCACAAAGGTAATAGAGGAAAGTATTGAGTATTTGAACCTTGAAAAAGATATCCGTGGCTATGTGGAAGGAAAAGGATGGGCACATAGTATTGCACACGGAGCAGATTTAGTAGCTACGGCTGTCAGACATCCGAGTTTTAATAATGATTTATTTGTTGATTGTCTGGAGGCCGTGAAACGATGTTTATTTAAGGAAACTACAACTAATACCCCTTTTGTGGATGATGAGGAAGAAAGACTTCTATTTGTCTTGGAAGCACTCATGGACAAAGGGCTTACCATTAGTGAATTAGAAAATTGGATTGTAGATGTCTCGGATACTCTTGAAGAATTAAAAAGAAAAGAAGGATATAGTTTGAATTTTTTCTGGAAAAAGTCAAACATGATTACATTCTTGAGAGGATTGTATTTCCGACTGATGTATAGAGGTGAGTTTCCGGAGTTGAGAACAAGTATTGCGGATCTTTTGCAACAATGGCATAACCAATTATATAATCCAAGTGAGTGAAAAGCTTTACTTCAAGTAGAAGTAAAGCTTTTTTCTTAAGGGATATATGTAGTCTTTTAGATTGAGTGACATAACTGTATAATAATGAAACCTTAATTTTTCTAAATCGTACCTAAGTCATTGGAAAAATTTAGATTAGTAAATGAAAGGAATGAAGACGTGAAAAAAGGTTGGGGAGCATGGTGGATTGCGACTATTTTTTGGTTTGTGCTTTTTGTAATAGGGTCCATTTTTGTTTGGGTCAGAGATGTCGATGGTGCAGGTGTTACTCAAACCCCGTTGCTTAAATTGGTGGCATTTATCGTTTTATTAATGGCGTTTATGATCCCATTGTCTATTCAGGTTGTGTGGCTAATTGTTAAATTAAGAAAGAGTAATAGTGAAAAAGTAAACGTATGAATCGTTTCATATGTATGGAACAAACGGGCTAGTAACTTGAATAAGATTATGAAGAGATGAGGAGAAAAAAATTGTTTCCAACATTAGAAACCAATCGGTTGCTTTTAAGAGAAATAACGAAGGAAGATGCTGAGGGCATATTCGCTTGTTTTTCTAATGAAAAAGTAACGAGATATTATGGTCAAGAGACTCTACACAGTATAGAACAAGCGGAATCTTTTGTTGATTTCTTTGCAAATAGCTATAAAGAAAAAAGAGGAATCCGTTGGGGAATTGAAAGAAAAGGAACTCAAGGAATTATTGGAACGATTGGTTTCAATGCTTGGTCACCGAAACACAAACGAGCAGAAATAGGATATGAACTTGATCCCGAACATTGGAGAAAGGGATATGTATCGGAAGCAGTATTAAAAGTGATGGAGTATGGTTTTGATAACTTAGGTTTTACCCGTATAGGGGCTGTCGTTTTTAAAGATAATGAAGCTTCTTCTAATTTGCTCATCAAAGTGGGATTTCAACAAGAAGGCATTCTGAGGGATTATATGTATCAAAATGGAAAGGCATATGATACGTATGTTTATTCGTTATTAAAAAATAATGTAACAGGAGATTTTTAATGGAGTGAAGAAGAAATTAATTAAATAATATTTTTGGGGGATTTGTTTGAATAAAATTCTGTTGCATATAGAAGGTCTTGCGGTCTTAGTGTTAAGTCTTTATTTTTACGGTTACGGGGAATTTAGTTGGCTATTGTTTTTTGTCTTATTATTAGCTCCCGATATTTCCATGCTTGGTTATTTCATTAATAATAAGATTGGTGCAAGGGTTTATAATCTTTTTCATACATATACGATAGTGATTATTGTTATTTTCTGTGGAGTATTATTTGAGAATCAAACGGTTTTAGCAATCGGTTTAATATGGTCAGCTCATATTGGTATGGATAGAATGTTTGGATATGGATTAAAATACCCAACGGATTTTAAAGACAATCATCTGAATCGTGTTTAAAAGCAAGATATTTTCAGTCACTGGGCTTTACTTCTAAAAGAAGTAAAGTTTTTTATTGAATAGGAGAAAATGAGTATCTTAAGGGGTCTCTTCTAAAGAGGCTCCTATTTTTTTTGTAGGATGTGTTAACCTGAAATTTAAATAGGGTTGACACATAATCGGTATTTTCATTATTCTTATTGTATGTTGAAAGGAGGTTAAGGGTATTGAAACGGAAGTTATCAACGGTTGATATTAGTTTAGTAGGAATGTTTGTTGCGTTAATGGCAATCGGTGCAAATATTACTTCGATTGCACCTTTTATGGTTGTTGGTGGGGTGCCGATCACACTGCAAACTTTTTTCGCCATTTTGGCTGGTGCCATTTTAGGTAAGAGAATAGGTGCAATTAGTATGTGTGTGTATGCATTTGTTGGATTAGTAGGTGTCCCTGTGTTTGCAAAGTTCAGCGGAGGGTTTACTCATTTATTTAGTCCAACTTTTGGTTTTATCGTTTCGTTTATTTTTACGGCATATGTAACAGGATTAATCATCGAGAAGAATAGAGGACTTCATACATATATCATTGCATCGCTTCTTGGAATGTCGATTAATTACGTTTTCGGAACAAACTGGATGTATTTTTCTTATAAATTATGGGCGGCGGCGCCAGAAGGATTTACGTATTCACTGGCATGGTTGTGGATGATTGTCCCGTTACCAAAAGATATTGCGCTCGCGGTTGGAGCAGCGATATTTGCTCATCGCTTTGAGCGGACGTTTGTAAGTCGGGGGTATTTTGCGAGTTTGAAAAAATCTTTTAAATAGATGGGATGGGAGAAAACAGATGAGTAGATGGAATCAATTAGCTTTACAAGTAATAGACGGATATGAATTAACCAATGATGAGGCGTTGGATATATTAAACTCTCCAGATGAAGAATTACTAGAGCTGCTACGGGGTGCATACGTGATTCGTCATCATTACTATGGGAATAAAGTGAAGTTAAATATGATTATCAATACTAAGTCAGGACTTTGTCCGGAAAATTGCGGGTATTGCTCGCAATCTAGTATTTCAACTGCGCCTATTAAAAAATATCGTATGATGGATAAGGAAGAGATTTTGAAAGGAGCGGAAAAAGCTCATCAATTAAAAATCGGGACTTATTGTATTGTAGCGAGTGGACGTGGTCCAAGTAATAGGGAATTAGACCATGTTGTTTCAGCTGTCAAAGAAATTAAGGGGAACTATGATTTGAAGATTTGCGCCTGTCTCGGAATCTTAAAACCAGAACAAGCAAAAAAATTAAAAGAAGCAGGTGTGGATCGCTATAATCACAACATCAATACATCCGAAAATCATCACGATAGCATTACAACCTCACATACGTATCAAGATCGAGTGAACACAGTGGAACTTATTAAAGAACAAGGAATTTCACCTTGTTCCGGAGTTATTGTAGGAATGAGAGAAACGAAGCAAGATGTGGTAGACATGGCAACAAGCTTACGCGCCTTAGATGCAGACTCCATACCAGTCAATTTCTTGCATGCGATTGATGGAACACCACTAGAAGGGACAAATGAGCTCAATCCACGTTACTGTCTGAAGGTACTGTGTCTCATGCGATTTATCAACCCAATGAAGGAAATACGAATCTCAGGAGGAAGGGAAGTAAACTTACGAAGCTTACAACCCTTAGGCCTCTTTGCAGCAAACTCCATCTTTGTAGGTGATTACCTCACAACAAGTGGCCAAGAAAGCACCGCAGACCACAAAATGCTTGAAGACCTTGGCTTCGAAATCGATTGGGACATGGGGTCAGGTCGAGACCACTGAAAAATAGCGCCTTTTTTTCTTCTTAATTTCTCGAATTAGGTGCAATTTTGGGGATTCAGGTATTTT
>VEFU01000053.1 GCA_007679095.1 Paenibacillus bovis | reverse complement strand
CAACTTAAACTCGTTGATAACATTATTATATCAGGCTTTGGAGGTGAATTTAGGAATGATTTCATCACGGATTCAGGAGAATATAATTATTCCATATTTAGACAATTTTTGATATGTTTGTACTATGAGGAAAGTCTAATAAAGAGTAGGAGATTATTCATAACTAAAAGGAGCGTTTTTTATGTTGTTTTAGGGATTTGTTTAGTTGCGGTTACTATAGGCTTATTTTTGTGCTTTTCACCGAAAGAAGTACGAAATACGTCTACTGAAACAACTACACTAGAAGAAGAATCCGCAGATACAGATAATGATGATCAAACTACAGAAATCCCCCCACACAAAGTCACTTTAGAAGAAGTTAGTGGAGATGTTTTTGTTATCCAGGTCTAACCCGCAACGATGTGTTTGTATCAGGTATATTTAAAGTCGTGATTATTCCGAGGCCGGAAGATAATTAGGCTAATTTGAGAGAAGTCTATCAAGCTTTTTCCTGCGCTTTTGCACATGTAGCTAGAAAACCAATTAATAAAAATCCAAAAAGATAATAAGATTGAGGGAAAGTTTGTGAAAAAGAATATTAAGTTTAATATTGTGTTAGTCGGAGTTCTTTCTTTAACTTTCCTGCTATTTGTCGCTGGTTGTTCTGTTAAGGAGACTCAAAAGGATACAAATGTTGTCAAATTGGCGGCCTTATTACCGCTGAGTGGCGAGTTAGAATCAAAAGGGGAAATTCGCAAACTAGCAATTGAGATGGGTGTGGAAGATACAAATAAAAATTGGGAAGAAGAAGGAGTGGAGCTGCAATTCGAACTTACAGTGGAGGATAGTGAAAGTGATCCAGAAGTTGTTCTATCCAAAGCTAAGAAATTATGGTCTGAAGGACATAAAATCTTTATTGTTGGTTCAAGTGCAGAAGTAGAACAACTCCAACCTTGGGCATCTGAAAAAGGTGCTATCGTTATCAGTTATAGTAGCACTTCACCTGCCCTTGGAATCGCAGGTGATAGTGTCTATCGAATGGTTCCTGATGATACGGAACAAGCAAAAGCATTAGCAGAATTATTGGTATATGAGGGAATATATGGGGTTGTTCCCGTCTATCGAAATGATATTTATGGCAGTGAATTAACGAAACTGTTTACAGAGGAATTTGAGTCATATTATGGATTGCTTACAGAGCCAATAACATATCAACCAAAGGAAACAGATTGGGAACATGTTTTAAAAAAAATGGCAGACGCAGTGGATAGTTTGGATATGGAAAAGGAACGGATTGCAGTTGTTCTTGTTGCATTTGATGAAATAGCTGGCATGCTAGAACAAAGTGACCAAGAAGATAGTATGGATGAAATCCGTTGGTTCGGAACGGATACTGTTACACTCAGTCCGGTCATTTTAGAAGAGAAAGAAATCGCCGAAAAAGCATCACAAGTAAACTTAACAGGAGTGACATTTGGTATTCCTGATTCACCCCTGTTTAACACGATTCAATCTGAAATAGAAACTATTACAGAAGGAGATTTTCTCCCAGATGCACTGTTTGCCTATGATATTCCAGGCATGTTAGCATCTGTAATGAATCAACTTAAAGATCCGTTTGACAGTGAAGAATTGATGAATAATATGATAAAAGGATCAGCCACTTATGCAGGTGTAACAGGGTGGACATATCTAAACGAAAAAGGAGATCGCCAATACTATCATTATGATGTCTGGGAAGTTCAAGAAGATAAGGATGGCTCCTACAATTGGAATCAAACTGCAAAATATGTTAGGAATCCAGGCCTTCCAGGATATATATCACCTAATTAGTTCTTGAAATCAAGGTTTTAAATAATAAGGAAAGGCGATGGAAAAATGAACAAGTGGATTCGCAACATAGGGACAGGCTGCATGAGTATAGCCATCATTTTAACAATCTTTTTTGGTGTAAGAAATGAGAATAGTTATGCAGTTGAAAACAATAGTTATGAAGATGAAATGATTGGAGCAATTGAAGCTTACAAAAAAATGGATTCCCAATCACAGCAACAAATGTTGGCCAGTGTTAATGGCCTTACTCCAATCAATTTAAGAGGAGAGGACATACAAACTACGATAATGCGGGTTCAGACGGAGCGTGTTCGAGTAATTGATAGTCAATTAGTAAAACAACTGAACTTAATAAGTGATGGAGACCAACGTTTACAAGAATTAAATGAATTAATGAAAGCTACGCAAGCAATAGATGAAGCAATCCGAAATGACCAAGACATAGTATCAGTGATGGCACTAATCCAAAAATTAGGTGCGGAAGTGCGAGCTGAGGCTCGAGAATCGCGCCTACAAGAGCTTAATAAAACAGTCGCGGAACTACAAGCAAGTGCAAATAAAATGCGGGAGGAAGCAAATCAGCGACTGGCTGAAGCATATGCCCAAGGAAGTTTATTATTATTGGAGGATGTTAGAGCAGTTGTTAACTCCGAAATTAATGTCCTACAACATAATCAGCAGATGGACATGCTCAGGTTACAATCCTTAGCCAATACGCGGAAGAAAGCACTAGAAACGATTGAAAAATCTAACGAATTATTAAAGTTAACAATCGAAGATAAGATGAAGAAATAGCAACATTGGAAAGAGTGGAGGAGTTGATTTGCAACCTTCTTGCTAGTACAATCCCCTGAAGGTATAACGGGATTCCTTGCCCTTGCCAGTTTAACCCAATCAAATAGGCAATTATAAAAGACAATCACAAAAAAATCGTAGTCCTCATAAAGGGGGCTGCGGTTTTTTAAATTATTACCAAGAGATATTTCGAAGTGATAAGTTCAATCTATCTGGTAGTTTCATCACTAGGTGCTCTATATACGGCGCTTCATTTAGTCTAAATTACTTGAATAGAAGTCATTTAAACTTTATAATAAAGATACAAAGTAATAAAACATTAAAGAAATTGTGTTTTTTTATAAAAAAGGGGCATAACTTATGGTAACAGATACTTTACTGAGAGGGAGAGAAACCATGAGTGAATTGAATAAAAAGTCTATTAGGCGTGTAAAGGTTTCTAAACAAAGACAGATCAATATCCCGAAGGATTTTTATGACGCTTTGAATATTAGTGATGAGGTCCTAGTTGAATTTACGGGGAAGGAGATTGTAATTCGACCAGCTGAATATGAAACGGTTGACTTTTCCGCGGATATTTTAAAGGATCTTGTTTCTGAGGGCTACAGTGGTGATGAATTAGTTCATCGTTTTATACAAATTAAAGAAGAGATTCCACATGCACTCAATCGTATGAAATACGAAGCATTGAAGAGTCCATCCATCACAGGAAGTTTAGATGATTATCTAGATTCATTGGAGGACGACGAAGAAAATGAGTCGTAATGATTTGTTACCCTTCAAATTAAGTAATATTGCAGCAAAGCAACTTAAAAAGATAAGAAAAACAGATCGGATCTTATATGATAAGATAAATATTACTATAACTGATATACGGATTAATCCAAATTTAGGAGAACAAAAAAAAGGAGATTTAAAGGGTTACTCTTGTGTTGATATTAATCATCTGAGAACGAATTATGAATTGTGCTATACATTGGAAGAGGATGCAAATGGGCAACTAGTTCTTGTTATAATGATGGGTCCACGAGAAAATTTTTATAAGGATTTAAAGCGATATTTGAACTTCTAAAAAGCTAATGATAAATAGAGAGGCAAGTGGCGGAAAAACAAAATTTTCGGCCACTTGTTTTTATTTCAGATTCCTATTAAGCCCCTTCAGTAATCAATTTCCTTATCTTATTTTTCAATCGCTAACTTTTTGTTTACCTTAATCCTGGTCCGTACGATTTTTATAAATACTTCCATAGCATTGAAGAATATGAGAAAAACTTCTTTGGACTGCAAGAAGCAATAAAAAATGATAAACATCACCCCGATAATAAGTAAGCATTAAAGAAAATTCAATTTTCTACATTTTTCTTCCATTTTTAAACCAATCTTCTTAAAAATTGCGTTATACTTAAATTTAAGGAGATTCAAAGAAAAAGGGAGCTGTAATTTGTGAGAAGGATGACGAAATTGGCGGTAGCACTAGTTCTTAGTGTCCTTATTTTCCCGGCATTCGTTAGTGCACAGGAGTCAACGGAAAACAAACCACCAGCAAAAACAGAACAACCATCACCGAATAATGGCGAAAACAATGGAAATGGCCAAACTCCTCCAAAGGATGGAGAAACTTCTCCAGATGAAGAGGAGACGGAACCAACTACGCCACCTGAGACAGAGGAGCCAGATAAGGGTGAGGAGAACCCTCCGGTAAAAGAAGAGGAAGAACCTGTAGAACCAAAACAGCCTGAGAAGCCAGAGCCAGGGAAGGATAAACCTGTAGATAAAGAGCCTGAAGTGAAGGATCCACCTGGAAAGGTAACAAATCCTCCGAAAACGGAGAAACCAACTGAGCCTACGAAACCAGACAAAAAACCAGACGATTCGAAATCGACAACACCAGATAAGCCCAAAAGTCCAACAACTAATACACCGGTTGAAAAGAAACCAAATCCGAAACCAACTTCTCCATCTACTTGGCAACCATCGAATAATGATTAGCCATCCGTATCAACTGATGTAGAAACAACAACGAATGTTGAGGGTGAAGATGAAGAAGAAGTAGAAGAGGAAGTTGTAACAGAGGAAGAAGAGGCAGATGAGCAAGAAGATGAAGAGGAAGTACCTGTGGAATCAGAGGATACTTCTAATAACGATGAACAGGCAGAATCCAAAGAAGAGATAGTTGAAAATCCTACGGAAGTTGCTGCAGAGATAGATACAAATAATCGTAAATCTTCCTATTATATAGGAATGACAATTATCATTATTACACTATTAACAACAGGCTTCTTTGTTTGGAAGATGCGAAAAGTATAATACATAAGAAAAAGGGGAATCCTACGAGTAGGATTCCCCTTTGATAAGAACACAGGTATTAATCAAACACTTGATTAATATCTGTGTTCGTTTTGTTTATGCCTAGTAAATGCTGGATAAATGAATAGTATTCTGTTTTCGGCAGATGGTAAGTATAAGAGAGATTAGTAATACATTCGTCGTCAAAGATAAAAGAATTCGTATTTGCTCCAATATTATCTTGGGTTAAGAATATCGAAATATCTCTCATATTTTTTTAAGTTCCATGGATTAACTATGATATTTGCAAATAAATTATATGAGATGCGAAATAATAGCACAGTGCTAAATTGAACTTACCAGCCTCGAATGTTCGACAAAAATCGCGCTGGAATTCATTCGCATTTTGTTACGGAATTCGACAAAATCTATACTGCAATAAGTTTTTTCTGTAATTTCATAAAAACAATAGCACTCCAATTCTTTATGGAGTGCTATCGTGTAATCTTCGTGAAATTAAGTTTAAAGTATTGAACCAAATTTTGATATTGAGTCATTACTTTGTCGTAATTAATTAGTTTTTCTTTTGTTTTGTGTAGTGTTTCTTTGAGGGTTTGTACGCTTTTTTCTAGCGCTTTTTTTTCGTATTCGAGTTTGTCGAATTTCAGTTGTAGTTTATAAAGTTTTTCTTCTGTTTCGGATAATTTAATTAATAATTCCATTTCTCTTTGACGCGATGACCATCTCTCTTTGATTTGATGGGTTATCATTGCGTTGGTTAAATCTTTATTTCTCTGCTTTCTTCGATTTTCGATGGAACTTAGTTGGGAGGTAGTTCTCATGGTGTTGTAAGTTAATATTCCATCCTCTGATTTCGAGTTTTTTCGTTGTTGTACTGCAATCATGAGTAGTGCCCCTTTATTTTCTATTTTACTAGTTTGCTACGATGGTATTTGAGGCGTTTACGATGATAGATGAACTTAGGTGATTGAAAAACTCCATCGATACGGTATTTTCTAGATTGTCTACGATGAAAGTTAGATAAAAGATAATGGTATAATTTCATAAAAATTTACTCCTTTACAAAAATATAGAAATAATTGCACAATATTATTGTGGCATATGGTAAAATAGTCTTAATTCTATTATCCTTATTTTAAAATTTTTTACGCTACAGTTTCGTTACAATGGGAAGAAGGTTGTGTTTTTATGCCGATAATTGTACAAAATGATATGAGATTATACTATAAGAGGTGTGGTAATAGAAAACAGAGGGAGACGATAGTCCTGATACATTCCAATGTAATGGATCATCGTTTTTTCAATGCAATTATTCCTTTATTAAGTGAGCAATTTCATGTAGTTACTTATGATTTAAGAGGATTCGGACAGAGTACCGGGGATACCAATGGATTGACGGTTGATCTGTATGTTGAAGACTTGGCGTTTCTGATAGATACATTAAAACTACCAAAAGTACACTTAGTTGGGATAGGTTTTGGTGCCTTAATTGCTTTGAATTACAGTATCAAATACGAGCATAGGGTAAGAAGGATGGTAGTAATGTCGATGGTTGCTTTTCCTGAGGAAGAATATGATACCATTGTTGACCATCGCTACAAATTAACAGCGGGTGGTACAATGCTTCCAGAGGACATGCTAAAGAAGACTACGTTACTTTCAGAAGATAATCCAGAATATAAGCGTTTGTGTGAGATTATGTATAAATCTCCACTTCACGTTGTCATGCAATTAATGATACTAACTTTATCCAATGAACCAACAAATTTAATGAAATTGACAAAAGTCCCGTCGCTAAATTTATCTGGGGAAAGAGAGGTATTCTTCCCACAATATTTAATTGCATACACTGCTGTTTATTTACCACATTTTAAACATGCGGTAATCCCGAATGCATCTACATATATGATGGTGGACCAACCAGAAATAACAGCAGGAATGATCACTGCATTTCTACAAGAACAGAAAAAACCAAGTTTTGAAGATCCGTTAGCTTTTGAAATCGAAAAAAAGACACGGATGTACGTGGAAAATGTGTTTGAAAAAGGTACGTTAGAAAAAGTAAATAGAAATGAAATTCAAGTTGACTTGTTACATCACTTTCGGGTATTTATAAATGGAAAACAAATATTATATAAATGGAATCAGCGCTATGCAAAAGAAATTCTAATTTTTTTAGTTTTTCATCCGACGACAACACGAGAGCAGATTTGTGAGTCTCTATGGCCAGAACTGCCTATAAAAATTGCAAGAACAAATTTGCGTGTATATTTGTTCCATCTTAAAAAATTATTAAATGAAGAGGAACCTATATTAGTAATTGACCGCGAGAATGTTCAATTAGATGCGGAAGTAATTTGTGATGCTATAGAGTTTATCGATAAAGTGAAACAAGCAGTACTCGAGATTAACCCAGATGAAAAATATAAAAAATTTAAAAGTTTGTTTGATGAATTACCATCTAGTGGTTTCTTAACATCTACATATGATGATTGGTTCCTATTAAGAAGAGATAAACTTGAAATGGAACTAGTACATTTAACAATTACGGTTTCGAAATTGCTTATACAATTAAATCAATATGATGAGGTAGAACAAATTCTAGTCGAAGCAATTTCCAAATTCGAGGACAATGAAAAAATATATGATTTATTAATCGATCTTCAAGATGAATTGCAAAATGACGAACAATATGATTACTGGATAAATGAAAAAAAGAAAGAATGGGGATAGAAATAGGTCTATCACATTATAAAGAAACCGAACATACCTACCAATCAAGCATTTGATTGATGTGTATGTTCGGTTTTTTGTTGTTTTGAGGGATGAAAAAATAAAATCTAAGGTATAATACTGTGCTTCCGTTGAGCAAGCTAACCTTAATGAAAAGAGCACTGCCTCTATTAGCAGCACTCTTAAAAGTGGGACGAGGAAACTGACCCCATGTCCCGTTATTTCTTCACAAAATACTCTAGTAAATATTCAAACCAAACTTGGTGCCCTGCTTCACTGGGAGCACTTTGTCCTTCTTCTAAGTAATCTAGAATTTCTTCAGAGGCATGATCTGGCCAGTCGCTCCAATGATCTAAGTATTCAAACCCTTCGCTAGCAGCGAACTCTTGTAATTGGTCAATTTGGCGTGGGTAGCCTGTTGCATTATAAATTGGATGTGCCGGTTGTAGTAGCACTACTGCCTCTTGGGCATCTTCGGCACGAGCTTCATTCAACGCATCAACGAATGTCTCGATATTTTCCTGATTCATTTCAACGGAAATCCAGCCACTATTATCATTCAATGGAAATGGCTCTAGTAAGACAAAGTCAGGAGTTGAGGCTACGACTTCTTCCATATACTCTCCATCGACAAATTCTTGTGAAGTCGCACCTTCATATTTAAATATCTGTACGTCGATAATGCCTGCATATTCTTCTTCTAATGCTTCTTCTAACATGGAAGCCCAGCCTTCATCTCCGCCAAGAGATTGGGAGCCAACAATAGCAAGTACAAACTCTTCGCCGTCTTCTGCCGCAGGCACCAATGCATTACGAGCATCCTCTGGCCAATTGGCTGCTTTTGATAATAGAGTTTCAACATCGACTTCCTCTTCTGAGGTATCTCCATCGGATTCGTCGGCTTCATCTTTAGTTTTCTCATCAGATTGTTTATCAACTTCTCCAACTGTGTTCTCAACATTTTCATGCTTAGCAAATGAAGAAATATCGGTTTTTTCTTTCCAATAAAAATTCCCCAGTACAAGAAAGACGACACATACGATAACCGCACCTGTTGTAACTAATGAACGCACTTTCAACCCTCCTATTAAAAATACTATTGTCACAAAAAAAGTAGCAGGATTTTCCATTCTATACATACATTGACTGTTTAAAACTCCAAAACTACTATTTCAAAACAAAATTCTTATGCTACAATAATACTTAGTTCGACACAAAAGTAGTAAAAAAGTCCAGCATAACTTCATGAATTACAAAGAAAATTATAAGATAAATTGCGCAATTTGACAAAAGTATGGTAATGATTTCCTTTACCGTGCTATAATCATGATATAATAATACACAACATTGAAAAAATCGACAATCATCCAGGGAGGATATTATGGAAGAGACTATCAGCTTGAAAGAACTCATGCAAACCCTGAAAAAGAGAATGAGTTTAATTATACTTATAACAGTGGCAGCAGTCATCATTAGTGGAGCTGTCAGCTTTTTTGTGATTACACCAATTTATCAATCTTCGACACAAATTCTCGTCAACCAATCACAGTCAGATGAAATGGCATATAACACAAATACAATTCAAACAAACTTACAATTAATTAACACATATAAAGAAATAATGAAAAGCCCAGTTATCCTACAAGATGTCATTGAACAACTAGATTTAGATTTAAGTACAAGTGCTTTAGCTAGTAAGTTATCTGTTCAAAGTGCGAATGATTCACAAATAGTGACTGTATCTGTACAAGATCCAAATCCAAATCAAGCAGCAACACTTGCGAACAAAGTAGTCGAAGTGTTCCAAGAAAAAGTTGTTACTCTAATGAATGTGGATAACGTAAATATTATCGCTAAAGCAGAAGTAGGAGAAAATCCATCTCCAGTAAAACCACAACCAGTACTTAACATCGCAATTGGATTCGTTGTTGGACTTATGCTCGGAGTCGGACTAGCATTCTTGTTAGAATACTTAGATAACACAATCAAGAATGAACAAGATGTCGAACGCTTGTTAGAATTACCTGTCCTTGGCGCAATAGCGAATATTGAAGATCAAGAACTAGAACGTCCTGCACGTTCAGAACGAAATGCTAGATTAAGAGGTGAGACGATTGGCTAGAAAACCTTTCAGACAAGTAGCGCAATCAGGAAAACGTAAGTTAGTTACGAAGCTAAATCCGAAATCACCTGTATCGGAACAATATAGAACGATTCGTACGAATATCCAATTCTCAGCAGTGGACGAAGAAATTCGTACATTAATGGTTACTTCATCTGGTCCTGGAGAAGGAAAGTCAACAACAACGGCTAATATTGCGATTGTGTTTGCACAACAAGGGAAAAGAGTCTTATTAGTTGACGGAGACTTGCGTAAACCAACAGTTCATTACACATTCGGAATGACAAATGCTGCTGGATTAACGAACGTATTAACACGCCAAATGGGACTAGCCGAGGCATCAAAAGAGAGTGATGTTAATGGGTTAAGCGTATTAACGTCTGGCCCAGTTCCACCAAATCCAGCTGAATTATTAAGTTCAAAGCTTATGACAAGCTTCTTAGAAGAAGCAAAAGAACATTACGATACGATTATCTTTGATACACCACCAGTATTAGCTGTTACAGATGCACAGGTCTTAGCAAATCAATGTGATGGGACGGTACTTGTTATTTCTAGTGGTAAGACGGAAATCGAAAGTGCGCAAAAGACGAAAGAACTGCTTACGTCTGCAAAAGCTAAGTTATTGGGAGTTGTATTAAATCGTAAGAAAATGGACAAGAGTAACTACTATTATTACTATGGAACAGAGTAGGGCTTTTGTCGCAATTTGTCAAAATAAGCTTGTCGATTTTCCTTGATAGACTAATAGGTATATAGTACCATTTAACTACTGAGAAAGAAGTAATTAATGTCGGTTAAGGAGGAGATGTGCAAGTGATTGACATTCATTGTCATATTTTGCCACGAGTTGATGACGGTTCAAGTAATTATACTGAGAGTCTCCTAATGGCAAAACAAGCAGAAAGTGAAGGAATTCGCACCATTGTCGCAACACCTCATCATCAGAATGGAACATACAATAACTTCAAAGCAGAAATATTGCAAAAAGCATCTGAACTAAATGAATATTTGAAGTCCGAAAAGGTAGATGTAACAATTCTCCCTGGTCAAGAAACACGGATTTACGGAGAATTTGTTGAGGACTTCAAAGACGATGAAATCATGACCCTTGGGAATGTGTCCAGCTATGTATTTCTAGAATTACCATCCTCTAGTGTTCCGCGTTACACGGATCAACTATGCTTTGATATTCAAATGCTCGGTTTAACACCAATCATTGTACACCCGGAGCGGAACACGGAACTACTAGAAAATCCTGATAAGTTATACCGTCTCATCAAGAACGGTGCGGCATCGCAAATTACTGCAGCAAGCTTGACGGGGTATTTTGGGAAAAAGATTCAGAAATTCACATTTGACTTAGTTGAAGCGAATTTGACTCATTTTCTTGCGTCTGATGCTCATAATACTAAATCGCGCACGTTTAAAATGGCAGAGGCACTTGATTTAGTAGAGAAAAAGTATGGGACAGATTTACTCTATTACTTTATCGATAATGCAGAATTAATTCTCGATGGACAAGATATATATCGAGAAATCCCAGAGAAAATTAGGCGCAAGAAAATATTCGGGTTATTTTAAAATAGACAACTTCTAAGATATAACATATATAGGTCTTTTTGGCTATGCCTCCTACCCGTTATCAATTGGAGGCACTCGGCCATCCTGTGGGTGGGATTTCCTGCCTTAGACACGATTGTTGTCGAGAGGATGGTGTGAGGATGGGTTAGATGCCCAAGTTATTTAAAATACCAAAATACATGTCTAATGAAAGCGTATTTCCATAAGTGCGTTTTCCTTAGACATTTATTTTTGAAGAATAACAAAATATGAACTTCTTCACTTAAGGAAGTGGGTGAAGTACATAACAATTAAGAAAGCGGGGGGAGTTCTCCGCTGTGTGTAATCGTGTGCCGATTTAATCCTAGTATAAAAGTAGGAATATAATGCCGGAGTGTAAATTTAATTGTAAGGAAGGGATTAATCTTGACGTACCAAAAGCGGGTTCCGTTATTGATGTTGTTAGACTCAGTTATTGTACTGTCTGCGATTTATTTTGCATATTTTATCGTCAATCCATCATCGGAATTTTATACTTCAAAAACACTACTCATTAGCTCGCTCATCATCTTAGTAAGTCATCATCTATTTGCTTTCATCTATAGGTTGTACCATAAAGCGTGGGAATATGCGAGTGTCGGAGAAATGTTGACAATTTTTAAAGCTGTCACATTCTCAATTGTGACTGCAGGTGTCGCTCAATATGTAGGAGTTGGACATGCGTTAGTTCGTGTGCTTTTCATCACGTGGATGCTGCATATGCTGTTAATTGGTGGTTCCCGCTTCTCATGGAGAATGTTTCGGGATTGGTATTTAAAGCCGAAAGTAGAGAAAAAACGTACATTGATCGTTGGTGCGGGTTCAGCAGGCACGATGGTAGCACGCCAACTACTGCATAGTGAAGAAGTTGATTTGAAACCTGTTGCCTTTGTTGACGATGATCCGCGCAAGCTCAAATTAGAGATGTTTGGTCTAACAGTATGTGGTGCGATTCAAGACATCCCAACTATCGTGGAAATAGAACATATAGAGGACATCATCATTGCAATTCCATCTATAACTAAATCAGAAATAAGACGCATTTATGAAATTTGTGCGCAAACAGATGCAGAAATTCAAATTATGCCGATGATTGAAGATGTTATGACGGGAAAAATATCCGTTAGTGAACTACGTAATGTCGAAGTCGAGGATTTACTGGGACGTGAACCAGTGGAACTAGATATTAGTAGTATTAACGAAACAATTACAGGAGCAACCGTGCTTGTAACAGGCGCTGGTGGATCAATTGGTTCGGAAATTTGCCGGCAAATATGCAATTTCAATCCAAGTCGGTTACTCTTACTCGGCCATGGAGAATTTAGTATTTACAACATCGATATGGAGTTAAAGAAAAAGTACCAAAATCATATTGAGATTATTCCAATCATTGCAGACGTGCAAGATCGCAATCGCATTTTCGAAGTAATGGAGCAAAATCGTCCTGATGTCGTCTACCATGCCGCCGCACATAAGCATGTTCCATTAATGGAATATAACCCACGAGAGGCTGTAAAGAACAATATCATTGGTACTCGTAACGTCGCCGAAGCTGCAGATACATTTAGTGTAAAATCATTCGTACTCGTATCTACAGATAAAGCCGTTAACCCACCAAATGTAATGGGGGCAACTAAACGCTTCGCGGAAATGATTGTGCAAAATTTAGCAAAAGAAAGTAATACAAAGTTTGTTGCAGTAAGATTCGGAAATGTACTTGGTAGCCGCGGTAGTGTTATCCCATTATTTAAAAAGCAAATTGAAGCTGGAGGTCCTGTAACGGTAACCCATAAAGACATGACCCGTTACTTTATGACGATTCCAGAAGCATCTCGACTCGTCATTCAAGCGGGAACGCTCGCTCGCGGTGGCGAAGTATTCGTACTCGATATGGGGGAACCGGTAAAAATCTCTGACCTAGCGAAAAACTTAATTACTCTCTCTGGTTTTACCTTAGATGAAATAAAAATAGAGTACACTGGCATGAGACCAGGTGAAAAAATGTACGAAGAACTACTAAATGAAAATGAAGTGCAGCAAAAACAAGTATTTCCTAAGATTCACATCGGAAAAGCAGAACCACTTGGCAAAATAGAATTATATGAAATTATAAGCAATCTAGAAGAAATGCCAGTAGAAGAGGTTAAAGAAACACTTATTCAAGTGGCTAATACAAAATACTCACCTGCGCTTGAATTAGCTAGATAAAAGTATTGTGAAAAACTCGGAGGTCATAATGAAAACTGTAAAAAAAGCTATTATCCCTGCAGCCGGACTTGGGACAAGATTCCTACCAGCGACAAAAGCAATGCCGAAAGAAATGTTACCAATTGTCGATAAACCAACAATTCAATACATTGTTGAAGAGGCAATTGCATCCGGGATAGAAGATATTATTATCGTAACAGGTAAAGGGAAACGTGCAATCGAAGATCACTTTGATCATAACTTTGAACTCGAAGAAAACCTAATCCAAAAAGAAAAATTCGATTTGCTGGAAAAAGTCAATCATTCATCTCAAGTAGAAATTCACTATATTCGCCAAAAAGAACCAAAAGGCCTTGGACATGCTGTCTGGTGCGCACGTAAGTTCATTGGTAATGAACCATTCGCTATTCTATTAGGTGATGATATTGTCCAATCAGAAACACCATGCTTACGACAATTAATTCAACAATATGAAGAAACACAATGTTCCGTTGTTGGGGTGCAACAAGTACCGGATGAAGAAACTCATCGTTACGGGATAGTAGAACCTTCAGTGCAAGATGGAAGAAGACATGAAGTGAAAACATTCGTCGAAAAGCCTGCACAAGGTACTGCACCATCTAACTTAGCAATAATGGGACGTTATATTTTTACTCCGGAAATTTTCCATTTCTTAGATAAGCAAGAGGTTGGCGCTGGTGGAGAAATCCAACTAACGGATGCCATTCAGAAGTTGAATGAATTGCAAAAGGTATTTGCCTATGACTTTGAAGGTAAGCGATATGATGTTGGAGAAAAATTAGGATTTGTGAAAACAACAGTGGATATGGCGCTTCAAAATGAAGAAATCAAAGCTGAGCTATACGAGTATTTGGTGAAGAAGGTTGAAGAAGGTAGAGTAGTGAAACATCCATAGAATAAAGCATCTTTGTAAACTACACATTACTAATTAAGATCTACACTTAATTATACTTTGTGGGTGAACAAATGATTAAATTATCGAGAAAGATAAATAATAAAGGATTAACTTTGGTGGAACTACTGGTAGTAATTGTGATTACTTGTATATTATTAGTGATTGCAGTGCCATCTATTAATGGCATAATAGAAGCAACAGAGAAAAAGGCATGTGAGGAAAGTCGCTTACAACTAGAAAGAATATATGAAACACATCTGGTTACGGAAGATATAGATCACTCTGAAACTTTCTTTCAGGACTTTAAAAGCAACAGAATAGATGGCGAAATATGCCCCGAAAAAGGTGAAATTAGATATATAGAAAATGAAGTTGTATGTAGTGTCCACCATGATCATGATGGACCAGAAGAAAATGATAATGGAGAAGTCCCGTACCTATAAATGTATCGGGACTTTACCCTTGGTGCTAATAAGTAGATTGAATGGCAGTGTGGAACTGAGTATCGTAGTTAGATTGAGTGCTAGAAACCTTGCAGGATAAGGGTTTGAGGCATTTTTAGTGAGAATTATAGATTGATTGAATGGTATATATAATAGGAAGAAACTCGGTTTAGGGTGATAAATGCTAGAATATCTATTACGTATTTGTTAGGTAGATTGAATAGATATTACGAGGTGGCTATCAGTAGTAGATAACAATTTTAGTGGTTTAGTAGTTGGTTGGAATAAGTGGCTTCCAATTAAGTCCTAATCTACTAAAGAACAAATTTTAAGGAGTGTAGCTGGATGTATATGAAGGTTAAAAGATTGATAGATATCATTCTTTCTTTAATTGGACTTATTGTTTTATCTCCCATTTTTTTAATTCTAATTATTGCTATTAAGATTGATTCAAGAGGGCCGGTTCTGTTTAAGCAAAAGCGTGTAGGAATTAACAAGACACATTTCAATATATTGAAATTTCGTACCATGAGAATCGATACACCGAAGGACACTCCTACTCACTTATTAAGTAATCCAGAACAGTATATCACAAAGATGGGTAAATTCCTGAGAAAAACCTCACTTGATGAGCTTCCGCAGATTTGGAATATTTTTGTGGGACAGATGAGTATTATTGGGCCAAGGCCAGCACTATGGAATCAATATGATCTGATAGCTGAACGGGATAAGTATGGTGCTAATAATGTCCCGCCGGGTTTAACTGGTTGGGCACAGATTAATGGAAGAGATGAGCTTCCTATTGAGATTAAATCCAAGCTGGATGGGGAGTATGTTGAGAAGATTAGTTTCTGGATGGATGTAAAGTGCTTCTTTGGGACCATCGTTAGTGTTGTCAAAAGTGATGGTGTTGTTGAAGGCGGGACTGGAACTACAGCGAAGAAAGAAATCGCGAGTAGTAAGGAGAGTATTTCCAAATGAAAAAAATACTGATAACAGGTAAAAACAGTTATGTGGGTAGGAGTCTGGAGAAATGGCTTGGTAACTATCCTGATGGATATTCAATAGATTCGATTAGTTTAAGAAATGATACGTGGAAGGAAAAAGACTTCTCAAAGTATGATGTGGTGTTTCATGTGGCTGGGATAGCACATATAAAGGAAACGAAAGAAAACGCACATCTCTATTATAAAGTGAACCGTGATTTGGCTATCGAAGTTGCTCAAAAGGCAAAAAATGAAAGTGTTGAGCAGTTCATATTCCTTAGTTCCATGAGTGTTTATGGAATTGAAACTGGTGTAATTGATAAAGACTCACCCCTTAAACCAAAAAGTAATTATGGAAAGTCTAAGCTTGAAGCTGAAGAGTTGATTACAAATTTAGAGAATAGTGTTTTTAAAGTTGCAATTTTACGAGCTCCTATGATTTATGGGAAGGGTTGTAAAGGAAATTATACAAGACTAGCAAAGCTTGCTTTAAAAACACCTATTTTCCCTGACCTAGACAATAAGCGCAGTATGATTTATATAGATAATTTATCAGAGTTTATAAAGTGGGTAATTGATAATTGTAGTAGTGGTTTATTTTTCCCTCAGAATAATGAGTATGTGAATACCAGTAAAATGGTAGAAATAATTGCAAAGGTTAATGGGAAGAGGATCTTATTAACTCGGTTATTTAATCCTTTATTATTCTTAATCAAAAGGAACGAAACAGTTAGTAAAGTATTTGGTAACTTGACTTATGAAGAAACTCTATTTAAAAATAGTAACGCTCAATTTAATAGCTTTGTTGATTTTGAGGAATCAATTAGGTTGACGGAGGATTAAGATGAAAAAAGTAGTAATACTATCAAACCATCATGCATATACGTACAACTTCCGTAAAGAGATTATACAAAGACTTATAGATGAACACTATAAAGTTTATGTAGTTCTACCTTATGGTGAGAAAGTTGAACTTTTGAAAGAAATGGGTTGTGAATTTATAGATCTACCTCTTGATAGAAGAGGAATGAATCCTATAACTGATTTAAAGTTACTTTTAAATTATCACAAAATTATTAGACGTATTAAACCTGATGCTGTTTTGTCTTACACTGTAAAGCCAAATATTTACGGCGGGATAGTTTGCAGGTTTTTAAATGTTCCCTTTTTTCCTAATGTTACTGGACTCGGGTCTGCAGTTGAAAATGAGAGTGTAATTCAGAAGGTATTAGTGCAAATGTATAAAGTTGCATATAAGAAGGCAAGCTGTATCTTCTTTCAAAATGAAGAAAACAAACAGTTTTTTTACGAAAAAAAATTATCTAGAAGTAGGTCAAGGATCATTCCGGGATCGGGAGTAAATATGAATGAATTTTCTTTGCTTCCTTATCCTTCAGATGAAACAATTGAATTTATGTTTATTTCTAGGATTATGAAGGAAAAGGGAATTGACCAGTATTTAGAGGCTGCAGATTTTATTAGAGGGAAATATCCAAATACAAAATTTCATGTACTTGGTTTCTGTGAAGAAGTGGAATATGAGTACAAGCTTAAAAATCTACATGACAAAGGAATAATCCTTTATCATGGGATGCAGAGCGATGTACGGAAATTTCATACAATATCACATTGTACAATTCATCCAACTTATTATCCTGAAGGAATGTCAAATGTGCTTTTAGAGAGTGCTGCATCCGGAAGACCAATTATCACAACTAACAGAAGTGGATGCAAGGAGATAGTAGACGATGGAGTAAATGGCTTTATAGTTAAACAAGGGAGTTCAAAGGATTTAATAGAAAAGATTGAAATGTTTTTAAAACTAGATATCGAAACAAAACAAGAAATGGGATTGTCAGGTAGGAAAAAAGTAGGGAAAGAGTTTGATAGGAATATTGTAGTTGATGTATATACCGAAGAAGTTAAAAAGGTAATGGGTGAAAATAATGATTAAATATTTTCGTGCTATAATATATATTTTTTATTCATTAGTAAAGTTTTTAATTATAAAATTATTTAATGTGAAGGGCTTTAAATTTTCTTTAATAAATGTTATTTCTCCTTTCACTCAAATTGATATTAATCGAAGGGCATTTTTAACTTTAGGTAAAATGGTTCGGATAAGCAGTGGGTCTAAATTACGGGTCAGGAATGGAGCAATAATGGAAATTGGTGAAAATACTTTTTTAAATAATGGCTGTATTTTTACTGCTCATGAAAAAATATATATAGGAACAAATGTCCAATTTGGTCCTAATGTATATATTTATGACCATGATCATGATTTTAGGAGCGAAAATGGATTAAAAGATTTAAAATATAAAACTTCTCCTGTTATCATTGGTGATAATGTTTGGATAGGCGCAAACACAGTTATTCTAAGGGGTACTACCATTGGTGATAATTCTGTGATAGCTGCCGGTTCGGTTATTAAAGGCAATTATGAACGGAACTCGATAATAATACAAAAGCGTGAGACGCTGGTTTCAAAGTTTTAGTTTAAATATTAAATGAATAAAAAGGTTAATAGTCCCCAACAGTATAGGAGGGAATATTTTTTGGAGAAAATTGTTATTTTTACGGGAACCTTATCTTTTGGGGGTTCGGAACGAGTTATTTCTATATTGTCTAAATCATTATTGAAGCATTACAATATTGAAATTATTCTTTTTTATAATAGACCAATTTGGTATGAGATGGATGAAAGAATAAAAATAACTCTATTAAATGATTTAATCCCTGGAAAAGGTAGTATTTTTAAAAAAATTATGTTTTATAGGAAATATATTAAAAAAGTAAAACCAAAGACAGTAATATCTTTTCTAGCACCTTTTAATATATTTTCAATAATAAGTTTAATCTATACTGGTATTCCGATCATAGTAGCTGAAAGGAATGATCCTAGGCATATTCCTAATAGGTACTATTTGCGGTGGTTGAGAAATTTTTTATACTTTTTCGCCCATTTTATTGTTGTTCAAACAGAAAACAATAAAAAGTATTTTTCTAAAAAAATACAGCAAAAATGTCATGTAATCTATAATCCTATTTCAATTGATAAGGAAATCGGAAAGGCGCTTAATATCAAAAAGCAAAAAAAAATTGTTTCTGTTGGTAGATTAATTGATCAAAAAAATCACAGACTTTTAGTAAATGCATTTTGTAAAATACATGAGATGTTTCCGGAATATCGTTTAATCATATATGGAGAAGGAGATGAGAGAGAGAATCTTTTAAATCTTATAAAAAGGTTAGGATTAGAGAATTATATTGAATTACCAGGGGTTAAAAAAGATGTAAATAGTTTAATTTTAGATGCAGAATTGTTTATATTGCCATCTAATTTTGAAGGTATGCCAAATGCGCTTATAGAGGCGATGTGTATAGGTTTACCTTGTATCTCAACAAAAGTTTCTGGAGCTGTTGATCTCATAAAAAACGAAGAGAATGGAATTCTAATAAATATTGGAAGTGAATCTGAATTGGTTGAGAAAATTAAGCTAGTTCTGGAAAACAAAGAACTTGCAAATACCCTGGGACATAAAGCCTGTGAAATTAGTAAAGTCTTAAATAAAGAAAAGGTTGTAGGAGATTGGATAGATTTAATCCATAGAATAAATAAATAGTTCCTAATTTCAACGGTGTAATTTAGTCAAATTTTTTCAGTAGTAAAGTGATAATGTTTGTCTTAGTATGGGAGTAGCATTTTAATGAAATTTAATTTGGATATGTATAATAATCCAAATTAAATTTTGCTAATCGAAATAATAGAACTTTACCTATGTTTCCCAAAAAATTATTGGAGGTTATTTAATGGGTTATAAAGATTTGAAATTCCAAAAAGATTCTATATTTTTGGTGACTGGTGCAGCAGGATTTATAGGTTCCAATTTAGTAGAAGCTATTTTAGACTTAGGATATAAAGTAAAAGGTTTGGATAATTTCTCCACTGGAAAAAGAGAGAATATAGATTTATTTACACAAAATCAAAACTTTAAATTTATTGAAGGGGATATTAGAGAGTTAGCTACATGTTTAGATGCTTGTGATGGTGTGAATTTTGTTTTACATCAAGCTGCTTGGGGGAGTGTTCCTAGAAGTATAGAAATGCCTTTAGTATATGATGAGATAAATATTAAAGGTACTTTAAATATGCTGGAAGCAGCAAGGCAAAAAGGAGTTAGTAAGTTTGTATATGCATCTAGTTCTTCTGTGTATGGTGATGAACCTAGTCTTCCTAAAAAAGAGGGAATAGAAGGGGGTTTATTAAGCCCATATGCTCTTACGAAAAAGACAAATGAAGAGTACGCTAATCTTTATACAAAATTATATGGTTTAGATACCTATGGATTACGGTATTTTAATGTGTTTGGTAGAAGACAAGATCCTAATGGTGCTTATGCAGCAGTTATTCCAAAATTTATTAAGCAATTATTAAATTCTGAAAGACCAACAATAAACGGTGATGGAAGACAAAGTAGGGATTTCACTTATATAGAGAACGTTATTGAAGCGAATCTAAAAGCCTGCAAAGGTAGTCATGAAGTAGCTGGACAAGCTTTCAACATAGCTTATGGAGGTCGAGAGTTTCTAATTGATATCTATAAATTTTTATGTGAATCTTTAGATAAGAGTGTAGAACCAATTTTTGGTGATGAACGAAAAGGGGATATTAAGCATAGCAATGCTGATATTACTAAAGCTAAAGAAGAATTAGGATATAGTCCCGATTGGTGTTTCGCAAAAGGAATTAATGAAGCGATAGAATGGTATAAAAATAATTTATAGTCTATGAACTATAAATTATTTATTATTTTGGAGGATAAAATGGAAAAGAAAAAGGTAGCTTTATTAGTGCCATCATTAAAAAATGGCGGTGCTGAAAGGGTAGTTTCTAGACTTAGTTCTGTTTTAAAAAAGTATTACGATGTATACGTAATTATCTTCGATAAAACAGCTCAAGATTATAAAAGTGACTCTATATTAATTTCGTTAGATGAAAAATCTGATGGCAAACAAAATATTTTTAAAAAGCTTATTAGAGCAATTCGCAGAGTTTTCAAATATAACAATTTAAAAAAGGAAATAGGGATTGATTTAACTTATAGTTTCGGTGATTCTGCTAATATTGTGAATATACTGTCGAAATATAATGACAAGAAAATAACGTCAATCAGAGGCTATGCTGGTATAAAGGAAAAAAAAGGCTTAAAGGATAGGATTTTATATAGACCAATATATAAATATATTCATAATAAGGCCCATTGCATTGTGTGTGTATCTAAGGTAATTCAGCAGAAATTACTAAAAGAGTACAATGTGGAAGAAAGTAAAACATCTGTAATATATAATGGCTATAATACAAGAGAAATTCTAAAATTAACAGAGGAAGCAATATCAAAAGAAGAGGAATTTTTATTTAATAATAAAATTACGTTTATTAATATAGCTAGTTATAGATATGAAAAAGGTTTATGGCATTTAATAAAAGCATTTAGTAAAGTGGTAGAAAATAATGAAAATGCTCAGTTAATAATTTTAGGAAGAGGGACAGCGGAAAAAGAAGCAAGATTAAAAGGGTTAATAAAAGAATTAAGTCTTGAAAACTATGTTCACCTACTAGGTTTTAAAGAAAATGTATATAAATATTTGAAATATAGTTATTCTTATGTATTATCTTCTATATCAGAAGGGTTCCCTAACGGAATGGTAGAAGCTATGGCTAGCGGTATACCAGTTATTGCAACTGATTGTAAATCAGGCCCGAGGGAAATTCTATGTGTAGACAATGACATAAATAAAGTTGCTAAATATATGGAGATTGCGAACTATGGTATTCTTGTACCACCCCAATCACCGGTTGAAGATTATGCTTCTACATCAATAGATAATCAAGAATTGGCATTAGCGGATGCAATGATTGAGTTGATTAATAATCCAGAATTACAAAGAGAATATAAGCAAAAGTCCTTTGAAAGGGTGTCAGACTTCTCTTATGAAAGATGGGCGGATAAACATCTTGACCTTTTCAGTTCGATATTTAAAAGGAGGTAATATATAAATGAAAGATATTTGTATTGTTGGCTATAATTTTGGAAATAAATATATGTCTTTTATCCCAATATATATATATACGATATTAAAGAGTTATCCTGATTATTCCGTATTAATTTTTACAGATAATAAATTAGATAATAAAACTAGGTCTAATTTAGAACTTCTAAATGGTTTAGGTGACTTTAGAGTAATAGAAAATTATGATTTTGGAATTCTAAAGGATCATGAAATTAAAAATGTACCTGGATATAAAAAAGCAATGCGGTGGTTGTTTTTTGATGAACGCTTTTTAGATTATAAAAGTATTTATATTGGTGATATAGATATTGTTATGTGTAAAGAAAATCCTGGTTTATACGAACAACACGTCAATCACTGTAGTACATTAAATTTGCCTTACAGTAATTATATTAGGCTTACTACACAAATATCAAAACCGAATATTAAACTAATTTTAAAGTTACTGCCTCATATAAATGTTAAAACATTGCTAAATATTATTCGAAAGAAAGAAGTCGATTCAAAGAGGCTTTCAGGTCTTCATTTCGTAAAGACTGAAGATTATTTTAATCGTGTAAAAGAACATTATGACTACTTTATCAATATAATTGCTGGTAAAACTAATAAACAAGAATTAATAGAAAAATATTTAGTGGATGATGAAGTTCTACTTTATGATTTGGTAGAAATGTCAGGTATTGGACTACCCCCGATTAGCCCTGACTCACCTGGAATGGATTATAAAAATAGTTCCACTATTTCTTTTAGGCCTCACCATGGAATTCATATGGGTATTTTCAGAAGTGATATGGGAGTAAAGAAACAACAACAAGTTTTAAATAGTTATATATACAAAGAGTATATAGAACAATATAAAAAGTTTAGAAATGAAGAGGAATTTGAAGTGTTAATTGAAGGATCCACTACCTTTGTAAAAGAGCAATTTAAAAGAATGGATGAATTTTATGGGATTGTGAGGAAATAAAATTGGATTATCAAGTTCCCCACGATAAACAACTATTCAAAAAAACAACTATAACCAGAACTAGGCATATATCGGTTGTGATTTTAGCTATATATATTGCCTCTGTTTATATTTATGCCTCTGTTCCAAGTACAACATTTATAAGTGAAATTATCTTTATAATCTTTTTAATCTCCGTATTATTTATTCTATACAATAAAGGGACAATAGAAATAGCTAAAGAATTTATTTGGTTTTATGTATTTGGAACATATTTATTATTAGGAAGTATGTATTCACCAGATATAAATTATTCTTTATCACTTAGTAGAACTTATTTTCTGCTAATTGTATTTATCTATTTAATAGTTGCTTTGTTAAATACTAGAATTCTTATTGAAAAGATGGTATTTTACTTTTCAATTGCGGGGATTGTGTATTCAGTATACTGTATTAACCTGTATGGTATTGATGGAATAATTAATTCTTTAACAACAGGTGTAAGACTTGGTTATGAAGTAGGTGCTCCAAATTCTTATGGTTACTATGGTGCAATTAGCACTGTATTATTAATATATTTATTTATGACTCGTGGAAAAAAGGTTTATTTAATAGCTAGTATCTTACCACTAATAATTGTAATTACCTCTTATTCTAAGAAGGCTTTTATTATATTTGTACTTTCAACACTGATATTACTGTTTTTTAAATACAGAAAAAGAACATTTAAAATGATTACAATGTTAACTCTTTTTGGTATAGGCATTTATTTTGTTTTACAGATACCAGAACTCGAATTATTAAAAAACAGAATTACATCTTTAATTAACATTTTGCAATTTGATACAAATGAATCAACGGAATCTGACCAAATTAGGGTTAAGTTAATAGGAGAGGGAATACGGATTTTTCTTGAAAACCCGTTTATTGGTCATGGAACTGGTGCATTTCGATTTCAAATAATAGAAAATATTGGTCACGAGATGTCATCCCATAATAATTTTATTGAGTTAGCAGTTAATAATGGACTATTAGGATTGTTTTTATTTTATACCCCAATTATTTTAATTATTATTAGGCTACTTAGGATTTATTCAAAATTTAAGGATGAATTATCAATTCTTCTTTTTATATTGTTAGTTAATAATACATTTATAAATGGAAGTTCAGCATTAACTTACTTAGATAAGATATCTTTTGTGATTTTAGGTATTTCATATGCTTATTGTTTTATTTTTTATCAAATTGGTAGATTAACAAATATAAAACATGAGTAATATATTATATCAATGGAAATTGAAAAAATTGCTAAACGAATTATTATCATAACAATTAAGAGGTCGATTTTATGAAAAAGGTAATCTTTACATGCGGTTCATTAACAATAGGGGGAGTTCAAAAAAGCCTAATTAATTTATTAAAAAATATAAATTATAATCAGCTTGAAGTGCATCTAATGCTAAGTACTCTCTCTGGAGAGTTGCTTAACCAAGTGCCGAAAAATGTAAAAATAATTGAAGCTCCTCAAATAATAACGTATCCTAGTTTTTCAAAGCGCAAATTGCATAAAGATTTTTTATTTATTTTAACAAATCCCACTATGATTGGCTCATATATAAAAGCAGGAATAAGTGCTATAAAATATAGTTCAAAGCATGCAAGGGAAATATTTTGGAATGGGGTAAGAAGTAAAGTTATATTCCAAAATAAGGTGATAGATGATGAATATGATATTGCGGTATCATTTGCAGGAGGAATTGGGATTTGGAATCAAGTTATAATTGATAAAATAAATGCAAGGAAAAAAATTTGCTGGATACATGGTGACTACTCTGTTTTTGGAACTGGAACTAGTCAGGCTAAGAATTATATAAATAAATTTGACAAGGTCGTAACTGTTTCTGAAAAAGCAGAACAAATATTACTAAATGAGGTTCCACAGCTATTAGGGAAAACTACTGTTATATATAATATTATAGATAGAACAAATATTTTAGAATTAGCTAAAAAAGAGACTGTATACAATAATTCTTTTAATGGAATAAGGTTTATAAGTATTTCAAGGCTGGATAAAGGCAAGGGATTTGATGTGGCGATTAAGGCTTTTTCGAGAGTGGTTGAAGATGGATTAAATGTAAAATGGGACATCATTGGAGATGGTCCTGAAATGATAACATTATCTTTACTTGTTAAGAAACTTAATTTAGAAAACAGAGTTCGCTTGTTAGGTAAAAAGATGAACCCTTATCCTTATTTAAAGGAAGCGGATGTTTTTTTTCACCCTTCAAAAGGGGAAGGAAAATCAATTTCTGTAGATGAGGCAAAAATAATGCAGAAACCAATCTTAATAACAGCCTATCCAACTGTAAGAGATCAAATTGAAGATGATAATACTGGAAGGGTTGTAAATATTTCGGAAACTGGATTATATAATGGGATTGTAGAACTAATTAAAAATGACTCTTTAAGACGTAAACTATCTTGTAATTTGTCAGGATTTAATCCGGATAAACAGTCAATAGAAAAAATTGAAAGTATCTTATACTAGAATAAAGGATATAAGTCATGAGGGTAAAAAATTCAATAAAAAATATGGGTGCTGCACTATTAGGTCAAGTATTGATATTAGCACTGAGTTTTATTAATCGCATATATTTTATTAAAGTACTTGGAGTAGAATTACTAGGAGTTAATGGACTTTTTACAAATTTAATATCTTTACTTTCTTTAGCTGAGCTTGGTATTGGTATCGCAATAATTTATAGTTTGTATAAGCCTCTAGCAAATAAAGATGAAGAAAATATTAAAGCACTATTAAATTATTTCAGAGTTATTTATAGAAACATTGGGATTTTCATAATTATTTTAGGGTTTATTATAATGCCTTTTCTAGATTACATTATAGAAGGTGAACATAATATATCAAACCTAAATTTAATTTTTACACTTTTTATAATGAATTCATCAGTTACTTATTTTCTTTCTTATAAAAGGTCAATCCTAATTGCTGATCAAAAAAATTATATTGTATCGCTTTATCATTATGGATCACTTATTTTTTCAAATGTATTACAAATTGGTGTACTGGTAATATATGAAAATTATATTTTTTATCTACTAATTAGTCTAATTTTTAACATAATAGAGAATCTTGCTTTATCAAAAGTTGCTAATAAAAAGTATCCATTTATTAAGAGGCTTAAAGATAACAAGTTGGAAAGAGGTCAAAAGAAAGAGTTAAACAAGAACTTTCGTGCCCTAGCCTATCACAAATTAGGTTCAGTAGTATTAAATGGTACAGATAATATAATTATTTCTACATTTCTTGGACTATACTGGGTAGGTCTTTATTCTAACTATTTAATAATCACTACAGCTTTAAATAAAATATTAGGTCAACTTTTTGGAGCGGTTACAGCAAGTGTTGGTAATTTAAATGTTCTATCTTCAAATGTAAAAAAATATGAAATGTATAATAATATGCTATTCGCAAGCTTTTGGTTATATGGTTTCTCAACAATAACATTTTTCGTATTGTCCAAAGATTTTATTTCTATATGGATAGGGACAGATTTTATATTAGAAAATCTAGTTGTATTTTTTATTACCATTAATTTATTAATTGAAGGAACCAGAAAAGCATCTTTAGTTTTTAAAGATGCAATGGGATTATTTTGGTACGATAGATATAAACCTTTGGCTGAAGCAATTCTTAATTTAGCTTTTTCAATAATATTAGTTCAACATATGGGTATTACTGGTGTTTTATTAGGTACTATAATTAGTAAAATATTAACTGGTATGTGGATTGAACCGTATGTTGTGTTTAAATATGGCTTTAAAATGAAAATTTTACCATATTTTTTAAAATTTGCTTATTATCTTCTTATTACTTTAATGACATTTTTATTAACATATTATATTTCCTCATTTATTCAATTTACTGCTTTTATTAATTTAATTCTAAAATTTGCACTTTGTGTAATTTTTATAAACCTTATTTATGGGCTTGTATTTATAAGAACTAATGAGTTTAATTATTTTTATAAGTTAGTAAAGACTTTAATTCTTCGCAAGTAATGAAAACTTTAGAAGAAAGGTATTTGTATTTTAAAAAAAACCATAAATTAAACGGGTGATTAGTCAAGTTTAAGTGTTGCGGAAAATTTGAGACAGTAGTTGCGGTAGGGAGATCCGCAGCCAATATATTGCTATATTTAGATGCAAGTTCTATTATTTTCCACCATTGATTTAACTTTTGTCAATGTTGAAGAACAATTGCAGGTCTATCATAAATAATGCTCTCAAATATGATAACTCGAACAATCCAATTTTATGCTTTTGCTGATGGGGCCCCCCCTCTGTTAGGATAGGTGTCGTACGAACTTTAGTGTTATAGTTTAAGAAATAACACGGAGGTCGGTCGATATGC
>VEFU01000052.1 GCA_007679095.1 Paenibacillus bovis | reverse complement strand
AATTGAACCGCCGTATACCGAACGGTACGTACGGTGGTGTGAGAGGTCGGAGGTTAATCACCTCCTCCTACTCGATTTATTATATTCATACCAAATTTACTATTGAATGTATATTGAATTAACCATATCATATGAGTATAGCGCTTACATATGACCTTGAATGAAACTTCCTAGACTTGTAAGTTACTAATGAAAAGGAGGCACTACAATGTATAGGCAAGAGTATCCAAGACCACAGTTTGTAAGAGATGATTGGAAAAATTTAAATGGGAAATGGGAATTTGAAATTGATCATGGCAATAGTGGTAAAGACCGAAAACTATACGAGGCTTCAAGTCTAGCAGATCAGATAAATGTTCCGTTTTGTCCTGAAAGTGAACTTTCTGGTATTGGCTATAAAGATTTTATGGCTGCAGTTTGGTATAGGAGAGAATTCGATATACCGGAAAATTGGAAAGATAAAAGAATCTTACTACATTTTGGTGCAGTTGATTACGAAACTACTGTTTGGATAAATGGAAAAGAGGTTGGAAAACACCGTGGTGGTTATACACCATTCTCATTTGAAATTACGGATCTATTAAAAAATGGAAACAATGTACTAACTGTAAATGCAGTAGATGATAATCGTTCAGGTTTACAACCTCGTGGGAAACAAAGTGCAGGCTACTATTCTGCAGGATGTGACTATACGAGGACGACTGGAATATGGCAAACTGTGTGGTTGGAAGCTGTTCCTAAAAGCTATATAAAGAAAGCAAAGTATATTTCAAATCCAAAAGATAGTTCTGTTAATATTGAACTAGAAGTTGATAGAAAATCAGAAAATCTACAGGTAGAACTCACTGCATTGTATAAAGGAACCGAAGTTGGTAATCGTACTTTATCTGTAAATGGTAATCTAGCACAAGGAGATTTAATAGTTTCAGAGGTACATTTATGGGAGCCAGGGAAGCCGGAATTATATGATTTAGAGATTACATTATTATACAATGGTCAGCCAATTGATCATGTCTCCAGTTATTTTGGAATGAGGACCGTTTCTCTTCGTGATAAAGCAATATACATTAATGAAAAGCCTGTTTTCCAAAGACTTGTTCTTGATCAAGGTTTCTACCCTGATGGAATTTATACTGCACCATCGGATGAAGCATTAAAAAGAGATATTGAATTATCGATGGAATTAGGATTCAATGGCGCAAGGTTACATGAAAAAGTTTTTGAACCTAGATTTTTATACTGGGCAGATCAAATGGGCTATCTTGTATGGGGAGAACATGCAAACTGGGGCCTAAATATAACGAATGCTGAAGGTCTATCAAGATTTTTACCGGAATGGATAGAAGCAGTTGATCGTGATTTTAACAGTCCTGCATTAGTTGGATGGTGCCCTTTTAATGAAACATGGGATCTAAATGGAACAAAGCAAGATGATGAGGTTTTACGTATTACGTACGAGGTAACGAAGGCGTTAGATAAAACTCGTCCAGTTATTGATACTAGTGGAAATTTCCATGTTGTAACAGACATATTTGATATTCATGATTATGAACAAGATGTAGAAAAATTCGCAGAGAAATTCCGCGCAATGGGTGAGGGGGGAGAAGCGTATGTAACATTCCCTCATCGCCAACGTTATGAAGGGCAACCATATTTTGTTAGTGAGTACGGTGGGATATGGTGGCAGCCAGGAAACGATGAAGGATGGGGTTATGGAAATCGCCCAAAATCTGAAGAAGAGTTTTTAGAGAGATATAAGGGCTTAACAGAGACACTACTGAAAAATAAAGCGATATGTGCTTTTTGTTACACTCAACTGTATGATGTGGAACAAGAAGTAAATGGTCTTTATACGTATGAACGTAAAGCAAAATTTGATCCAGCTATTATTCGAGCTATTAACAGCCAGAGAGCAGCAATTGAAGAAGAAGTAACAATTAAAAATTAGGCTTTATGAAACCCATTACTCTTTCATGAAGGTAATGGGTTTTTTCTTATTGGGGGAGAGAAAATGCACTTTATCGCAATCGGAGACAATTGTATCGATTATTACATAGAAACGAAGCAAAAATATGTAGGTGGGAATGCTTTGAATTTTGCTGTATATGCAAAGCAATTAGAAGTAGAATCTGCCTATTTAGGTGTTATTGGAAATGATGAAAATGGAAAGATAATTATTGATGCTTTAAAAAAAGAAAAGTTAGATACTTCTTTGATAAAAGAGGAGCAAGGAGAAACGTCTATTACGGAAATTATATTAGACAATGGAGAGCGAAAATTTGTTGGTTTTGTAGAAGGTGTATTTGCTACATTTTCTTTGTCAGAGCAAGAAATCTCTAACATTAAAAAATTTCCATACGTCCATTCAGCAGTTGGTGGTAAATGTGAAAGCTACTTTCAGGAAATCAAAAAATCATCGATAATATCCTATGATTTTTCAACAGAGAAGAATGTAAACAGAATTTTAGAAATCGCACAAAATATCGATTATGGGTTCATCTCTTACTCTCAAGAGGATGATGAGATACGAAACATACTTCAAAAAATGTGTGCACACGGAGTTAAAGCAGCAGTAGCAACTTTAGGGGAGAACGGTAGTATTGCCTTTGATGGAAGGAAATTTTATAAATGTGGCATCTGTGAAGCCGAAGTAGTAGACACATTAGGTGCAGGAGATTCTTTTATTGCTGGGTTTATGGTTGCAATTTCTAGGGGAGACTATATAGATGAAGCGCTGAAAGCTGGTGCAAAAAATGCTAGTAAGACAATTCAATACTTCGGTGCCTGGTAATCATATGAAAGCTTCAATGTTTATATAACATTGAAGTTTTTTTCAGGAAAAAATATATTAAACTAGTGTCTTTACAGCTGTTAATTATCATGTATAATTAAAGTTAATTTTAGAAAGTTAACTTTTTCACAAAGGATGTGGGTAAAACGATGAATAGAGAACTTAAGTGGGCACTTTTGATCCTAGTAGTTATTTTGTTAGGATATATTCTGCCATATACCGTTCTAACTAATGTGGAAGCATGGTATGGTAGTTTTTTAATATGGACCTTACTTGCAATCATCATCATCTTCATTAATTATCTTTTCACAAGGAACTGGGGTGAGTAACATTGAGTACTAATATGGTATGGTGGACTATTGCTATTTATATTATTCTTTCATTATTTATTGCATTTTTATCTAGACGTGGAAAGCAAAATAACATGGAAAGTTATTTCTTAGGGGACCGTAAACTTGGCGGTTTTGTATCTGCACTTAGTTACAGCGCTACAACATATAGTGCCTTTATGTTAGTTGGATTAGCAGGTTTAACCTATGCAGGTGGTGTTGGTGCATTTGGTTTTGAAATCATTTATTTCATGGGAGTTTCGTTAGTTGCTTTCTTTGGGCCAAGATTTTGGCTAGTAGGAAAAAAATACGGTTATGTAACACCATCAGAAATGCTTGGCGATCGTTATAATAATAAAAAAGTTGCGATGGTTGCATCGATTGCTTCTTGTATTTTTCTTATTCCTTACAGTGCCGTACAGCTAGCGGGAGTAGGCTATTTATTATCCGGGATGACAAATAATGCAATTTCTTTCTCTACTGGGGTAATTATTGCAACTATCTTAGCAATAGTATTTTCTTATATTGCCGGTATACGTTCTGTTGCATGGACTGATTCCTTACAAGCAATGTTTATGATTATTACTTCTACACTAGTTGTGATAATGATTGTTAAAGGATTAGGCGGATTTACAGGGTTTTTCGATACTTTACAAACGGAACATCCTAAATGGTTAACTGTTCCAGGGAATGGATATTTTAACTTCTTAACATTTTTAGGATTAACGATTCCATGGTTTTTCTTTAGCATCTCGAATCCGCAAGTTAGTCAAAGGTTATTTATGCCATCTTCTTTGAAAAGCTTAAGAAGAATGCTTATGGGTTTCTTGATATTTGGTTTTATATATACAATCGTTTCTGTAGTTTGGGGATTCTCTGCTGTTGTCATGTTCCCAGATTTAGAAACTGCAGACTTAGCTACACCTAAAATTCTATCTAGTGAATTAGTACCTCCTATTCTTGGAGTAATAGTAATGGTTGGAATTTTAGCAGCAGCTGTTTCTACGATTGATTCCATTTTATTAACTTTATCTTCTTTATTTGCTAGAGATGTGTATGGAAACATTTCAAATACAAGGAATGATAGTAAACAACTACTCGTAGGAAAAATCTTTATACCTGTTATAGCATTATTAGCATTTCTTTTTGCACAATCAAATATTAGCTTAATCGCTGTATTGTCTGTGGCAGCTTCTGCTGGGTTACTTGTAATTGTTCCTTCTATTATAGGCGCCTTTTTCTGGAAAAGAGGGACTGCTGCAGGATCAATTGTTAGTGTGATTGTTAGTGGTCTAGTTGTTATATATTTAGAACTTGCAAAGGTTAAACCATTGGACCTGGCGTCGGGCTTATGGGGACTATTTATCTCAACAGTCTTATTTATTATCGTGAGTCTTCTAACAAAAGCTCCAACAGAAAAAGCAAATGAGTTTTTAACATACGTTAGAACAGAACTTAGCAAAATTAACAAGAAAACAAAAGCGTCCAATTAATCTTTTTAGGGGATATGTCATAACAGAATGTACATCCGAACAATGTAAATGTACGTATACCGCTAGAGTAAACACAATGCTGATTCCTTTAGTATTGTATAAATGATAGTCTCATCCAGTGCAAACAGCACTTTGAAGACAAAATAACAAACCGAACTATCTTGATTTTATATAAAATGATAGTTCGGTTTTTTAATATTATCTATATTCCTATGTCCCAATCTTATTTTATTACAGTAACGTTCTCATGATTGGAATTGTATTGACAGCTGTTGTAATATGTGTTAATTATTTCATTAGGGTTAGCACTCGATAGAAGGGAGTGCTAAACATTTGCTACTTAACTAATAGTGCTAGTATGATTGTACTAAAAGGAGAGGATATAATGGCAAAAAAACTATTCCAAGCTGAATCACAAAGATTATTAGACATGATGGTAAATTCTATTTATTCACAAAGGGAAATCTTTTTGAGAGAATTACTATCTAATGCAAGTGATGCAATCGATAAGATTTATTACAAAGCACTTACAGATGAATCGTTAACCTTTAATCAAGAAGACTACTACATAAAAGTTATTCCAAACAAAGAAAAACGTACATTAACAATTATAGATACCGGAATTGGTATGACCCAAGAAGAATTAGAAAATAATCTAGGTATTATTGCAAAAAGTGGATCTTTAGCATTTAAACGCGAAAATGAAGTGAAAGATGGGCATGAAATTATTGGACAATTTGGTGTAGGATTTTATTCTGCATTCATGGTTGCAGATAAGGTCACTGTTATTAGTAAATCTTTACATTCCGATCAAGCGTATAAATGGGAATCAGAAGGTTCAGAAGGATACACAATTGAGCCAGCTACAAAAGAGCTCGTTGGTACTGAAATTATCTTATCCTTGAAAGAGAATAAAGACGAAGATAAGTTTGACGAATTCCTGGACGAGTATCGCTTAAAAGCAATTATCAAAAAATACTCAGACTTCATCCGTTACCCAATCAAAATGGATGTAACAGTTAGCCGTCCAAAAGAAGGAAAAGAGGATGAATTTGAGTCAGTCCAAGAAGAGCAAGTTATAAACAGTATGGTACCTATTTGGAGGAAAAATAAAAACGAGCTTACAGAAGAGGACTACGAGAAATTTTACAATGAAAAGCATTACGGATTTGATAAGCCTCTTACGTATAGTCATATAAGTGTTGATGGAACTATTCGTTACAATGCTATATTGTTTATTCCTGAAAATATTCCGTTTGATTATTACTCAAAAGAATATGAAAAAGGATTGGAACTGTATTCAAGCGGAGTTTTAATCATGAATAAATGCGCAGAGTTACTACCAGATTATTTTAGCTTCGTTAAAGGGATGGTAGACTCTGAAGACTTATCCCTCAATATCTCCAGAGAAATTTTGCAACATGATCGTCAGCTTCAATTAATTGCAAAAAATATTAAGAAGAAAATTAAAAGTGAACTACTAAATTTACTGAAAAATGATCGTGAAAAATACGAGAAATTTTACCAAGCATTTGGTCGTCAATTGAAATACGGTGTCTACAGTGATTACGGTAGCAATAAAGACATGTTACAAGATTTACTAATGTTCTACTCCTCCAAAGAGAAAAAACTAGTGACATTAGACGAGTATATCTCGAGAATGCCTGAAGATCAAAAATACATCTATTACGCTACTGGGGAAACAAACGAACGTATCGAAAAATTACCACAAACTGAATTAGTCGCAGATAAAGGATTTGAAATACTTTATTTTACGGAAGATATAGACGAATTTGCGATTAAGATGTTAATGACCTATAAAGAAAAAGAATTTAAGTCTGTATCAAGCAGTGACTTAGGACTAGATAATGAAGATACAAATAATGATAATAAGGAAGAAAGTGCAGAAAACAAAGAATTATTTACTGCCATGAAAGAAATATTGGCAGACAAGGTGCAAGATGTTAAAGCATCTAAACGTTTAAAGTCACACCCTGTATGTTTTTCTTCCGCAGGGGATATATCGATTGAAATGGAAAAAGTACTAAACAGCATTCCAGATAGTCAAAATGTTAAAGCAGATAAAGTATTGGAAATTAACACAAACCATTCCGTCTTCCAATCCTTAAAAACAGCACTAGCAACAGATAAAGATAAGTTAGCTTTATACACAAATTTACTTTACAATCAGGCCCTATTAATCGAGGGATTACCAATTAATGATCCTGTCGATTTCACAAATGATATATGTAAAATAATGGTTTAATGATTGGAACATCATTTGTTGGGTATGGAAAAATACAATTACAGTGTATTGGGAGGAATTATGAAGAAAAGAGTAGTCGTTACAGGGATAGGGGCTATTACTCCAGTTGGGAATGATGCCTCGACTGCATGGGAAAATATTAAAAATGGTGTTTCCGGAATTAAGCCATTAACAACAATAGATAAAGAAAAGTTCAATGTAAAAGTCGCTGCCAATGTAAAGGATTTTAATCCCGATGCATTTATGGATGCAAAAGAAGCAAGAAGAATGGCTCGCTTTACTCAATTTGCGGTAGCAACAAGTAAAATGGCGTTAGAAGATGGAAATGTAGAAATAGGAAAAAATGTAGACCCTGAGAGAATTGGCGTTTGGATTGGATCTGGAATTGGTGGATTAGATGCATTTGAAGAACAACATAAAAAGTTTATTGAAAAAGGACCAAAACGAGTAAGTCCATTTCTTATTCCAATGTTCATTCCAGATATGGCTGCAGGAAGGGTTTCCATCGAATTTGGTGCAAAAGCAATTAATAACTGCTCTGTAACTGCATGTGCATCTGGTGCGAATTCAATCGGTGATGCATTTCGGGTTATTCAAAATGGCCATGCAGATATGATGATTGCAGGTGGAGCAGAAGCTACCATTACGGAAATGACAATTGCTGGTTTTTCCAATATGAGAGCTTTATCTACTAATCCTGATCCAAATAAAGCAAGTCGTCCTTTTGATAAAAATCGTGACGGGTTTGTCATCGCTGAAGGAGCAGGGATGTTAATATTAGAAGAGTTAGAACATGCGCTAGCTAGAGGTGCTAAAATATATGGAGAACTTGCTGGTTATGGTGCAACAGGAGATGCTTATCATATTACGACTCCTGCACCAAACGCAGAAGGTGGGCAACGTGCAATGAAATTGGCATTGGAAGATGCTGACGTTACTCCAGAACAAATCGATTATATTAATGCGCATGGAACGAGCACATATTATAATGATTTAAATGAGTCAAAGGCAATCATGGAAGTGTTTGGAAATCATGCTAATAAGCTAGCTGTAAGTTCAACGAAATCAATGACAGGTCATTTATTAGGTGCATCTGGAGCAATTGAGGCAATATTCTCATTGCTTGCAATAAAGGATGGAATTATGCCTCCAACTATTAATTATGAGACACCAGATGAGGAATTAACTCTTGATTATGTTGCAAACAAAGCAAGAAAAGCAGATATACAAGTTGTAATATCCAATTCATTTGGATTCGGAGGACATAACGCTACTTTATTATTTAAGAAATACCAATAATTTTTATCCAAAAGTTAGAAATTCTTTACGAGAATTTCTAACTTTTTTTTGCATTTTTAATGAGGTAATTACCAAAAAGTAACATATTACTCTCGATTATAATTATTGTAAAATAGTATTATTGTCGATTCTATTATTATCTCGATTTTCATTTTCATCTATTTTTAGATTGGAGTGTGTGAAATATTGAACATCGTGATAACAGGCTTCGGTGTTAATGCACCAGGTATTAATAATATAGAACAACTTAAGAATAATTTGGAGCAAGGGATTTGTACACTTGAAGAGATAAAAGACTTTGGACTAAACGATTCTTCTATCGTTGCAGGAAAAATACCACATGATTACTTAATTATAAATGAGAAGAACTATAAACGTTACCCTCGAGTAAGTAGACTTGCAATCAAAACGGCTGATGATGCAGTAACTATGGCCAAAATTTCGAAGATTGATCGTAAAAGAATATCCATTGTAATGGGAACTTCAGTTGGTGGTTTACAACAAATCCAGAGAGAAATCGCTCCACTTGGAGACGAGTATCGAAAATACCCTATTCATGGTATTAATTTTGGAGATCCACATGTAGTTTCATCCGCTATTGCTTCACATTTCGGAGTTAAAGGACCTGTTCATACCATTACTACTGGATGTACAGCAAGCTCAGACGCTATTGCGCTGGGCAAACTACTATTAGAAAGTAAACAAACAGATGTGTGTATTGTCGGTGGAGCAGATGCATTTGTAGATATGTGGAGTATATTCGGGTTTCATAAATTAAAACAGATTGAACTCAATAAAAGAATCGGTGAAACTGGTGTACCGTTTTCAAATCAAAGTAGTGGATTTGTAATGTCAGAAGGTGCTGGTGTTTTGGTACTTGAAAGAGAAGAAGATGCTCTACAGCGTCAAGCACAAATTTATGGAGTAATTGCAAGAACATATTCCAACAATGATGGGTTAGAAATGTTTCAATCAGATATGACAGGTAGTCAAATGCTAGATGCATTACAAAATACAATTCTGGATGAAGTTCCAACATATATTAATAGTCAGGCGCTTGGACTAAGAGTCAATGACTCAATCGAAGCAACTGTTCATCAGCAGCTATTTGGAAATAAAGTACCTATCACATCTATTAAGGGATTGTTTGGACATACATTTGGTGCCATGGGAGCAATTCAAGTAATCTCAGCACTGATTACAATAGAGCATAACTTTATCCCTAAAACTATGTTCACAAGAGGTGATGGTTATGAACAATTACCGATTGTCTATGAAACAAAATATGTTGATGTTGAGAAAGTTGCAATTACTTCACACGGAAATGGTGGTAATAACACGTGCATACTAGTCAATAAATACTAGTGCTCAAATAATTTGGGAGTGAAAAAATGGAGTTACCAATATATTCATTAATCGCAACGTTACCTCTTTTCATGGGAATTATCATTTTAAAAATGATTGACAATAAAAGGTTAGCATTTGCATTATTTCAATTATTTCTTTTTGTTAGTTTATGGCAATTCGATGTATCCCTCTTATTTACTTATCAAATATTACCAATTGAAATAATGGATATTTTATTTCGCTTATTTAGAATTGGACCAATCATGTTAACCCCTACCTTAATGTACATTGCCTATACAATTGCTTCATTAAGTCTTAAAGATAAAGATAATATTCGTTGGACAATAATTATAAATAAATATGTTGTAATTGCTTTTTACTTGCTAGGTTTAATTACGTATGTAGTTGGATGGACCAAACATGGAATTGCTGAATATACAATCATTCATTCCGAAAAATTTTCTAATTTTTATTTTCCAGTGTATGGATCCCTTTCATGGGTATTTATCGCGAATGTTTCTTTGTTTTTAGTTGGAGCATTATCCTGTGTGGTAATTGCATGGAAGTTAAATAATAGTGAATATAAATCGTTTCTAGTAGCTTTTATGGTTTTAGCATTATTAGGCTATGGTATTGGTAGATTAAACTTCTATCCTGAATCAAGACTTTATTATAGTGGTGTAGCAATTCTATTTTTTGCTACAACTGTTTTCATACTTTCGTTGCGTTTCAATATGAATATGATTAAAAAAGTTAATCAACAATTAGATACACACAAAAACTTTTTACAAACAGTCATAGATCATAACCCAAACTTTATTTATGCCGTTAATCAAGAAGGGGTATTTACACTTGTAAATAAGTCTTTCGCTGAATTGTACGGATCCAATCCTCAAGCAATAATAGGAAAAACAATTAATACAATTCAACCAAATCAATCATTAATTAGTAATGAAGATATATATGATGTTGACACACTTCATCTGTTTGAGGAAAAGTTTATCCAAGTAGACGGTCAGAAAAAATGGGTAAATTCATATAAAATTCCGATAAAAAAATCTGAAGACATATTATTATTGGGAGTTGCAACAGATATTACAGCTTTAAAAGAGCAAGAAACTAAAATTAGAAAAATGGCTTATCTAGATGATTTAACAAAGTTACCTAATCGACGTTTATTTAATAATGACTTGGAATTGTTAATTAACAACGAACATAATCAATCAAAGATAGGTGTATTCTTTATTGACTTTGATCGTTTTAAATTTGTGAATGATACACTTGGACATGATATTGGAGATCAATTGCTAATACAATTGGGGAGTAGACTTCAAAAGTTAGTAGTAGATAACAAAGTAAAAGTGTATCGAATCGGGGGAGATGAATTTACAATTATTTATGCTGATTGCGACTATCGATCAGTAGAGGTTTTAGCTAAAACAATTTTAGACATATTCAACCAACCAATACAAGTTGATAATAACAGCTTATACATCACCCCGAGCATTGGAATTAGCGTTTATCCAGATGATGGATTAGATACAAAAACAATCATAAAAAATGCTGACGCAGCAATGTACCATATTAAAGAGACTGGTAAGAATAATTATCAATTTTTTAATGCTGGTATAGACCATTACTTACAACGAAAACTTGCTGTAGAAAAACAGTTGAGATCTGCGATTGAAAATGATGAACTTACATTATATTACCAACCTCAGTTAGACTTACAAACAATGAAAGTAGCAGGTGTAGAAGCGTTAATTAGGTGGGATAACAAAGAACTTGGAACTGTTTCACCAGCTGAATTTATTCCAATTGCGGAGGAAACAAACTTAATAAAAACACTTGGAGAATGGGTGTTAACAGAGGCCTGTAGACAAAATAAACAATGGCAAAATGCTGGATTTAATAAAATAAAAGTGGCTGTCAATATATCGATAAAACAGTTTAATGAGGCTGATTTTGTAGATACTGTCGCGAAAGTACTAGCTGCTACAAATCTTGAAGCAACATATCTTGAACTAGAAATTACAGAGGGAATCGCAATTAGTGACCCTCAGATTGCAATTAACAAACTTCATCAATTAAAAGAATTAGGCGTGACTATTTCAATAGATGACTTCGGAACAGGTTATTCATCTTTAAGTTATTTGCAAAAATATCCGATTGATTTAATAAAAATTGATCAATCTTTCTTAAAGGGTATTTTAACTAATAAGGAAAATACGGCGATTGTAGTTACTATTTTATCGATGGCTCAGCACTTAAATTTAGATGTTATTGCTGAAGGAGTAGAAACCGAATCCGAGTTTCAATATTTACTTAGTACATCTTGTAATTTAGCCCAAGGTTATTATATAGGGCATCCACAATCAGCAGATGAAATACAAAAAGAATTTAATAAATCGTTTAAAAAACTACAAACTAGAGAGTTGAACTTGTAGTTAGTTAAGATTGTATCTTGTGGTGGTTATTTTTTTGGGTATTCGGATTTTGTGGTGGAAAAGGGCTTATAAGTCACCCTTTTCCAATTTCTTAATAAGTGTGGAAAAATCAACACCATAGTTGCCTGTTATGAAGTGGTCTGTTACTTCATCCAAATTGAAAGTATCGTATAACATAGCGTTGCTGAAAGCACTTGAATTAAATCGTGGCTTTCGTTTCTTGTGAAGGTTCTCATTAAACAGTATCTTAGCTCGTAACGCTTCGAATGAGTAGCCCCTGCCCATTCTTTCAACTTGCCTAATAATGCTATTTATGGACTCTGTATAAGCGTTAGTGAGTCTTTTACCGAAGTAGTTGAAGATTTCATTCTGCCAATTGTCTACGGCTCTCACAAGGTCTTTATAAGCATCTTTAGAGTTACTGGATAAACAATGTTGTCTCCAATAACTATAACGATCCCAGGCTTCCTTCGAGTCATTTGTGTCCCATATCCAGTAAAATTCTTCTTTGAGTTCATAAGCATCATTTAGGTCAGGGATATTACCTAACCAAGTTTCCAAAAGGAATGAATCTCGTTCATTCAAGTCATGTTTACGTTTGAGAAGGATATATCTCTCACGCATTAGAGTACGCCTTTCTTTGGCAGTCATATTCGCTTTGAGTGACTTCCTGACGTTGTCTAAGGCTTGGTTAGCCATACGGACTACATGAAATTTATCTATAACTACTTTAGCCTGTGGTAAGACAGTATTTACTGCATCTTTGTAAGGCTTCCACATATCCATTGTGACGTATTCAATGTAATGCCTATCACTAATCTCTGAAAGTCGTTGTATAACAGTTTCTTTCTTTCGGTTAGGCTTAATATCAAATATAGTTTTTCGTTCGACATTGGTCAGTACAAGACGGGGTTTACGGATAATATGTATTTCATCTATTCCAAGCCATTTAGGAGTTTCAAATCGGTATTCTCGTTCTTTGAATGCTACATGGTCTTTAAAAACGTTTCTAACAGTTTTTTCATCTACACCAACGCTTTCGGCTACTTCCACAAAGATCTTAGACATGGATTGTTCTTCAATGGACTTTAACAACCTTTTAGTCATACTACGCTTTTCGTCAATGGATATAAGTCGTTCCCAAAATGTGGAACCACATTCAAGACATTTGTAACGTCTACGGTTTACTTGTAAGCCTACTCGCTTTAAACGAATAGGCAAGTCCATGATTAGTTGTTTTCGTAAACTGTGTTTGTACAATTTGTCAAATCCGCATTCAGGACAATGTTCAGGAGGTTTGATTGCCTCCACCTTAAACATCATATCAGTTTCATTTTCTTGTGGTGGTTCTATTATTTTAAGGTCTGGTAGAAATAATAGGTCTGACATATTGTTCATCCTTTACTGCTCTGTAGGAGTTAATATATAAATATCGAAATCATCGTTAAATATTTTTCATCCGTGTGCCATTCATTACATGAATGGCTATCCATAGTCCGATAAAAATGGAACCGACTTTAGCCAGTTCCATTCCAAATCTAATGCAACCAATTGCATTTATTATTGCTTTAATCCTTTGATTGAACCCACCAAAGATTTTCGAATGGATCAACAAAACCACCCATATATCCTGATTCTTCTGATGGTTCCATTAATGGAGTTGCTCCTTCTGCAATTGCTTTGTTGTAGGTATCAGTAGCATTTTCAACATGAATATACATTTGAATGGGAACAAGTCCATCTGTATTTATTTCTCCACATACTCCTGGACCACAACTTCCATCAGCAGATGTATCAGCAAAATAAATAATGCTGTTTCCTATTTTCATTTCTGCATGAACTACACCCTCGGTGCCTTCTAACTTATCAATTTTTACCACTTCAGACTGAAAAGCCTTCTTAGTAAATTCAATAAATTTCGGTGCATTTAGTACCATAAAATAAGGTACTATTGTTTGGTTTCCTTGTTGGTTTTGCATAAATATTCTCTCCTTTGAATTAGGTTATTCGCAAGGGGGGGTTCAATTTCACCTTACACTTCTATAGTACAACATTAGTGCAAATGCTAAGGTTTTGTTATTATGGATGTAGTAAATATAGGTTTTATATAACAAAAGTCGTCATCAACTTTAATGATAATTTATAGGGGTTAAAAAAGGGGATTTGTAATGAGAGGTATTGAGATAGCTAAAAAATTAAATATAAGTACAAGTGCATTAAAGCATTATGAATCATGGGGACTTGTTCCAAAAGTTGAGAGAGCAAAAAATGGATACCGCATCTATACAAGTGAGCATGAGGCATATTTTCAATGTATACGTGAATTGAATGCTGGATTCGGAATGGATTTGGTTAAAAAGGTTATACCACTCATCATAAATGGGAAAACACATGATGCCTTATGGCTAATTAACAAAGCACAAGTTGATCTCTATACCGAAAAGGAAACAGTACAAAAAACAGTAGAGATACTTGATTCTAAAGATTTAATCGAATTGACTAATATAAAAAAGTACCGTGACAAAAATTATTTCACAATTGGAGAGGTTGCTAAAGAAGCTAATGTGTCTGCTTCATCAATTCGGCATTGGGAAAAGGAAGGGTTAATTAAACCTGAACGTCACATAGAAAGTGGATTTCGTATATATAGCCCATCTGATATTAGAAGAGTGTTTATTATTCGAACGGTTCAAAGAGTCGTTTACTCCTTGGATATTGTTCGTGAGGTATTATCGGATATTGATAAAAATAATATTGTTCGGACTAAGGAGATGGCTCTTCAATCTCTCCAATATATTGATAATGCACTTGTCGGGCAAGTTCGAGGTATTGCTTCTTTGCAAAATCTTTTGGACGTTGTGTCAAAAAAGGAAGAGAAGGAGATATAATCCATTTACGAAGTTAAATGAGCTTTATAAGTAGAAGGTCTCATACAAACATCCGATTCCCAGTTAGTTAGACGATTTTAATTTTCTCACAACCTATTATTTAACCTTACATTCCACCAAATAATCCGATTTATATGTCAAATGTTTTTTAACTGGTAAAAAAGAATTCCACTATATATTCCGAAGACCCATTTTTTTGCTTTATAGTTTAATTTGGTGAGTTGAATGAAAATATTTATCGTATTTATCGGAGGATTCCTTGGATCCATTTGTAGGTATATGGTTAGCGGATGGTTCCCATCACATAGCGGATTTCCGATAGCAACAATGTTGATTAACATAGTAGGCTGTTTCTTGCTAGGATGGTTATTAACTACGCTGAAGTTAAATAAAAACAAACATCTATTTATTTCATTACTATTTGGTACTGGTTTTATTAGTTCGTTTACTACTTTTTCTACTTTCACCATCGAAACAATACAACTACTAGAAAATCAGTTATATATATTTGCTATTGTCTATGTATGTGCTAGTATTTTGTTAGGAATTTTGGCAGCATATATAGGGTATAAATTGGTAGGATTCAAAGTGGGGGAGAACCGATGATTTGGCTATTAGGGATAGGTGGTTCGATTGGAGCTGTTGTGCGATATCTATTCGGGCAATGGATGACAAATCGGTTTTCAAATAAATTAACTTTTCCATTTAACACATGGATCATTAATCTTTCTGGTTCTTTGCTTCTTGGACTACTTGCAAATATGTATGTAGAGAAAGAAATTAATGATTGGATTTGGTACTTTTTTGGTATTGGCTTTTGTGGTGCATATACAACTTTTTCTACATTTGGGATGGAAGTTATTACACTTTTACAAGCTAAAAATCTACGATTAGCTGTCTCATATATAGTTACTTCCATCATATTAGGACTTTTATTTGCTGCAGGTGGCTATTTTTTATTTTAAAGGCTCTGTTAAAGTTCATTGTTGTTAACAACTTAGTTGATTGTAGCGAGTGTTCAGGAGCGAAAATCAACAACAGAGTTTAATAAAGCTATTTTAAAAGATATGAGTGATTCCGAATGGATATAGCTCATGTCTTTTTTTGCTATCAGTCAGATATTTAACTCATTTCGCTATTTTCTAAAATATAGTTGACATTCCTTATAGCGGATGATATTATTTTCATTCTCATTGCAAATAAAAGGAGGAGAAACTGCTTGATTACAGTAAATGGATTAAGTAAGTCTTTTAAAGTGGCTAAGCGTTCTAGTGGATTAAGAAATTCATTGAAAGCGCTTTTTTATCGTGAGCATACAACCGTTCATGCGCTTAGTGACATTTCTTTTTCAATTCAACCTGGTGAAATTGTTGGCTATATAGGACCAAATGGAGCAGGAAAATCGACAACCATTAAGATTATGAGTGGGATTTTAGTACCTAATTCTGGTACATGTAGCATATTAGGATTTACACCATGGAAAGAAAGAGTAGAGTATGTGAAAAATATAGGTGTCGTATTTGGTCAGCGATCGCAATTATGGTGGGATGTACCAGTAATTGATTCATTTGAGCTACTCCGAGATATTTACAAAATTCCACTCTCTGAATATGAAGCTAATGTAAAGCTTTTAACTGAAACACTAGATTTGAAAAATATTATTAACACACCTGTTCGCCAATTAAGTCTTGGACAAAGAATGCGTTGTGAAATTGCTGCATCACTATTACATAGTCCTAGTGTCTTATTTCTGGATGAACCGACGATTGGATTAGACGCCCTTTCCAAAATCGCCGTGCGGAAATTTATTAAAACGATTAATAAAGAGAAGGGTGTTACTGTTATCCTTACAACCCATGATATGAATGATATTGAAGCATTAGCAGATCGAGTTATTTTAATTGGGAAAGGTAATCTGCTTTATGACGGCAAATTAAATGAGTTACGGAAAAAGTATGGATCTAACAAGATGATGACAGTTGATTTTCGAGGGACAGGACAATTTCATAATATATATGGAACGGAAGTGATATCACAATCATCCGAAAGAGCAATTCTTAGTATAGATACGGAAAAAACGATGATATCAGACGTCATTACGGAGATTTCTAGTTTAGTAGAATTAGTGGATATATCGATTGATGCACAGCCTATTGAAGAAATAATTGTTGAATTATATAAGGAGTTTCAAATATGAATGCTTATGTATCCGTATTAAAACTTCGACTAATGAATGGCTTACAGTATAGGACAGCTGCAATTGCTGGTGTAGCTACACAATTTTTCTTTGGTTTTATGTTTATTATGATTTTCGAGGCATTCTACGCACATACAACACAAGCGCCACCAATGTCGTTAACACAATTAATCACTTATATATGGCTACAACAAGCTTTTCTATCATTTATCATGTTGTGGTTTCGTGATAGTGAACTTTTTGATTTAATTACAACAGGAAATATTGCCTATGAACTTTGTAGACCAACTGGGTTATACGGATTCTGGTATGCAAAGCTACTTGCTCAACGTTTATCGAGCGCAATACTAAGGTGCTTTCCAATTTTCATTATTATTTTTTTATTACCAAAACCATATAAAATGACAGTCCCGCCGTCTGTTACAACATTTCTATTATTTGTAATTACACTTACACTTGGTTTATTAATTCTTGTATCCATTTCCATGTTCATTTATATTTCTGTATTTATTACGATGTCTCCTGTGGGATCATTATTAATGTTCAGTGTGTTAGGTGAATTTTTTGCAGGTGCAGTAATTCCAGTTCCTTTAATGCCTACATGGCTCCAAAACATTGTATATTTATTACCTTTTCACTATACTGCTGACTTTCCATTCCGTGTGTATTCAGGACATATACCTACATCTGAAGCAATTATTGGTATTCTTGCACAATTAATATGGTTAGTGGCCCTTATTCTTTTAGGAAATTTTGCGTTTAAAAGTGTATTACGAAAAGTTGTTATACAAGGTGGGTGATGGAAATGGTTCTTTTCTTCAAATACTTAAAGATATTATTTAAGTCGCAAATGCAATATCGTACTTCCTTTATTTTATTATCAATCGGTCAATTTTTCATTCCCTTTACAATTTTCGCGGGTCTCTATTTATTATTTGATCGATTTGGACAAATTAAAGGTTGGACATTTTATGAAGTGGCACTTTCCTTTGGGATTATTCATATGGCATTTGCACTTAGTGAATGTTTTGCTCGTGGATTCGATTCCTTTTCAAGTCTTGTTAGAGAAGGGAATTTCGATCGTATACTTGTCAGACCAAGAGGGACGATGATTCAAGTAATAGGATCAAAATTTGAATTTACTAGATTCGGACGATTAATACAAAGTGTCATCGTACTTACCTGGGCTGTTGTAAATCTTCCTATTGATTGGAACGTTACGAAAATAAGTGTACTATTCCTAATGGTTGCTAGTGGATGCGCCATATTTACAGGAATATTTATTTTAGCAGCAACCCTATGTTTCTGGACGATACAAGGACTAGAGGTAGTGAATATTTTTACAGACGGAGGAAGAGAAATGGCACAATACCCACTCAATATATATCATAAATGGGTGTCAAAATTCTTCACTTTCGTCATTCCTTTTGGCACTGTTAACTATTTACCGCTCATGTATTTACTAGATAAACATGAAGGAAATGCACTTCCATACATGTTAGCACCAATTGCAGGTTTTATGTTCATTATTCCTTGTATATTCGTCTGGAAAATCGGTGTAAGACATTACTGCTCAACAGGCTCATAATTAACGTGTCGTTTCTCGATAATTTATTTGTATTACTTGTTCTGTTTCATTTTCAAATTCAATATCAACGAAAACACCAAATTCACGGTTATTTTCTCTTAACCATAATTTGAATTTTTCTGTAGAAGAACTTGCACCAGTATCTCTCCCAATGTGTAAATAATCAATGATTTGCGCATTGGGATACTTTGCTTTCACATTCGCCATTGCTAGTCGACCCCATTTTGCATATGAAGGTACTTCATTCACTACTGCATCTTGATTAGTGGTAGTAATTACTGGTAGAAGACTGGATGCGAAAATAAAACTTGCTAGTGTAAAAGGGAGGATAATTTGCATTTAGATAACCTTCTTTTTCTTTTTAGTATTTGTGATATTAATTTCCACTATTCATGTCAAAAAACTTAATTTTCTATTTATCTGACTTTAGTAGATGATTTTTATTCTACTCATGGTAAAATACATGTAAATACATATAAAAGTGAGGGCCAACATGATTAAAGCAATTTTTTTCGATTTGGATGATACAATTCTTTGGGACCAGAAAAGTGTAAAAGAAGCATTCGTTGCTACATGTAAAGTAGCACAGGAACGCTATGGTCTAGATCTAGATGAATTAGAGGAAGCAGTTCGCGAAGCAGCAAGAAAACTTTATTCTAGCTATGAAACTTATGCATTTACACAAATGATTGGAATTAATCCGTTTGAGGGATTATGGGGCAACTTCTTAGATGATCATGATGAATTTAGAAAAATGAAAGACATTGTGCCACAATATCGTAAAGATGCATGGACACAAGGGCTAAAAGCATTAGGAATCGATGATGAAGCATTTGGACACGAGTTAGCGGAACGATTCCCGCAAGAACGTAGAAATCTACCATTTGTTTATGATGAATCTTTTTCCGTATTAGATAGATTGAAAGATAATTACAAGCTATTATTATTAACAAATGGCTCCCCAGATTTACAAAACACTAAGCTAACGATCACACCAGAAATTGCTCCATACTTTGATCAAATCGTTATTTCCGGTGGATTTGGAAAAGGGAAACCAGATCCTTCCATTTTCGAACATGCATTACAACTAATGGAAGTAGATAAAGACGAAGTTCTCATGGTTGGAGATAATTTAATGACTGATATCCTTGGAGCAAATCAAACAGGTATTAAATCCGTCTGGATCAACCGACACCAAAAAGAAAGAACAGAAGTAGTACCAACATATGAAATTAATCATTTGGAAGGATTATTTGATATATTAGAAGAATTACGTAAGATTGTCTAATCGGCATTTCTTATTTAAATTCAAAAATCAAAGTTTCATAAACAAATAGAGGGAGTGTCCTTTACTAGACATTCCCTTTTTCTTTCTATTTATTCATTCTTTTTTAAGAATATATGAAGTATAATTGTCTATATTAAGACAATTCACTTTATTTGGAGGAGTTCACATGCCAGTAATTCGTGTCAATGATCAAGAATTAGAAAAGTTCCCAAATTGGTCAGAGATTAACCATTATGGAATTAATCATTTAGAAGTAGGGCAAGAGGTGCCATTACATTACCATTCTTGTAATGAATATTGGATTATCATTAGTGGACGTGGAATTTGCACAACAGAAGGAGATACTTATGAAATTGGACCAGGTGATTTAGTATTAACAAAAGAAGGTGATGAACATTCACTAATTGTTACAGAAAAAATGACAGCGGTTTATATTTATGGTGTATTACCACCAGGAGGTTCCATAGGTTACTTATATCGTGATAAAACAACAGAAGTTTAATATATGACGAGAGGAGGTATTTTCATTGAAATTAAAACTAATCCAAGTAGGACTTGGTGGAATGGGAACTTTTATCGCACAAGATTTTATCATTCCATCTCCAGATTATGAATATGCAGGACTTGTGGAAATGAATTCGGAGCGTTTAGAATATGTATCTAACGTGTTAAAGGTAGCACAGACAAATTGTTATACAGATTATGAGGAAGCATTTCAACAATTAGAAGCGGATGCAGTTTTCGTTTCAGCTTTTTCACCAGCACATTACGAAATTTGTAAAGCAGCATTAGAAAACAATTTACATGTATTAGTAGAAAAACCATTTGTATTAAAAATAGAGGAAGCTAAAGAATTAGTTGAACTTGCTTCTAGTAGGAAGCTTAAACTAATGGTAAATCAAAATTACCGCTTCTTCCATTCAGTGCTCACATTAAAGAAAACGATTACAGATAAAGTTGTTGGAGATCCAACTTTTGTTCAGACAGAATTTTTCTTTGATCATAACGGAAGACCATATCAGCGAGAAATGGAAGATTATATGCTACTGGAGATGGCAGTACACCATATTGATATGATGCGTTTTCTATTCGATTCCAATATTTCATCAGTAAACGGTAAAACATGGAATGAACCGGAAAGTGGGTATATTGGTGATCCTAATGTACAGGCAACTTATGAGTTAGAATCCGGACTTCCAATATTTTATTTAGGAAGTTTAATATCTAAGGGGAAAATCACTCCTTGGGAAGGCGTTTGGCGCGTGCAGTGTGAACAAGGATCTATTCATTTAGATGACCTAGGTGATGGTTATGGTGTTTACGTTGTAGATGCTAACCAACACAAAACAAAAGTTAATGTAGAATTTGAATCACCGGATGGAATACACGGCTCTTTAGCTCACTTTGCAAAAGCTATAAGAGAAGATTTCAAACCTATAACATCTGGAGAAGATAATTTGAAAACACTAGCAGCACTTTTCGCAACAAGTGCGTCTTCGAAAGAGCAAAGGGGAATTTCTCCAATTGCTATTGTTTCATATTAAAAACTGTAATTGCTTTTTAATAAAGTGTCTTACAGAGAAACAGTGGGGCACCAAATTATCTCACGTACATTTTATTGTTAATATGAAATGTACGTGAGACCATCTGCATAATATAGATTGACACCTTTCGTGTAAGGGATATTTATATTGATGAACTTAGAGAAGAGGGTAATACTTTGGAGTCATATATGGAAAAAATCGCTAATTATAAACAAGATAAATATACATCATTATCAGACTGAGTGGATGTTGAGAGTGACGTAAAAAAATTAAAAAGGGTGGGTTAAAATCGAACTTTCTTTTAAATTAACTGGTTGAAAGTTCGATTTTAAAGTTCACCTAAATTACATTGTCCCATCCCCTTTATAGTATATTATTATCTCTCACATTTACTTCATAGGCAGCTCGTACTCCAGATTCCACCGCTCCTTCAATCCAGCCGTGAAAGGATGAAGTATGTTCTCCAGCAAAATGTAATCTTCCTTCAGGTTGAGATATAGCATCACCAAAATCTGTTTTTTGACCTGGTGCAAATAACGTGAAACATCCTGCTGAATAGGGATTTTTACTCCAATTAAATGAAATCCCTTGCAAAAATTGATCATACACGACACTTCCATAAATCTTAGATAAATCTTTTAATGCATAATATATGATTTCCTCATTCGTCATGCTATTCCATAGCAATGCATCATGTCCCCATGTGTAACTTGCAAGTAATACTGCTGGACCACCAGTCCCAATACTATGACTAGGGATATAACTAAATCGAGTAGGAAGGTCTGTAATTGCATTCCCAACCTGAAGCTTTTCCCAGAAAGCACATTTAAATTCGATCCCAATCTTTACAGAAGGAAGAGTAAGTAATTCTCGAATTGCTTGCCATTTTTTAAAAGAGATAGAATGGTAGGGAAGAATATCAACAAATTGTAAGGTGGTAAATGGAATTGAAATAATTGCATAATCACCAGTGAACGACGCATATTGCCCAGTAATCGGATTTCTTGTTTGTACCAATACTCCATTGTTATTCTGGATAATTCTTTCTACTTTCTGATTTAGATAAATATCATTCCCAAGTTCCTGCATAAATGCATAGGGGAGGTGATCATTCCCACCGTTAATTTCATAAAATTGTGTTTCCTCATTGAAAATAGGAAAAATAATATCTGTTAGAATACCGATAAACGATAACTCCCTGAATCCCTCAATACCGAGCATCACACTAATTTTTCGAATCGCACTCACTGACATCGATTCACCGTACGGATTTTCTTTTAAAAATTCCTCCATCGAGTAATCCGCATATTGTTTTTTTAATTCCTCTTGTTGCTCAGGAGTACTGTTTTCATATATATCTAGAAATGGTTGGACTGCTTCTAAAAACAATTCCGTTGCGGTTTTTCCTTTCTCCCAACCTTGAACTGGAAACTCCAATATATCTGGATTTTTATCATATTGTTCACGAGTAGTTAGTATGTTATTAACGTAAATTAAGTCTTTTGGTGTAGCATTTATCATTTTATTGATACCTAAGTTAAAATGACGAATATATTCAAAGACAAGAACATGTGTGTCAGGAATTCGCATCGCACCTAAATCTAAATAATTATTAGCTGTAAAGGGCTGTCTAGCTGTGTAAATCCTACCACCAATCCGATTATTCCCTTCTAGAATTGTTACATGATGTCCTGCTCTTTTTAACAAAGAAGCTGCCACGAGACCAGCCATACCCGCTCCAACAATAAGAACTTTTTTGGGTGAATTAGTTGGTACTAACCCATTTCGAATGAGTGTTAACATATCGTTTGGATATTCGAGAGAAGAATACTTCGTTGTCACTTTCCTCAATGTATCCCCTCCTTTTTGAACATAATATGAAAATATAATATGGCTTATGCTCATACTCACTAATATAGTAAGATGTATACAACAGTTCATACGTAAAGAAAAAGGAGTGTGGAGGATTGACTATTTTAACTGAACTTTCATCACAAATCGGAGAAAAAACAGAAGCTGGAAATCGTAAAGTTGCTCAAGCTTGCATACAAAATGAAGAATTAATTGAAGATATTGGCGAAGGTCTATTATCAAATGACGCTGCACTACTAGGGGATTGTGCAGAGGTTTGTACCATGGTAGCAGAGCAGGAACCTGAAAAAATTGTCCCATATGCAGATAGGTTAATGAACCTCCTAGATCATAAAAAAACTCGTGTACGCTGGGAATCGATGCATGCGATTGCCTTGATTACCACATTTATACCTGAAAAAATAACGATAATAATACCAACGTTAAAAGAGAAAATTAAGTCTGATAAGAGTACGATTGTTCGAGATTATGCGATTGAAACACTATGTAATTATGCTAGTGTAGGCCCTGCAGAAGCAAAACTCACTTACCCTATATTAAAAGATACATTGTATTTGTGGGAAGGGAAGCATCGGGCAAGAGTCTTAAAAGGATTGCTAATTGTATGTCAATCTACTTCAGAATATACTTTAGAGATATTAGGAACTGCACAAGAGATGGTAGATAATCCAAAAGGTGTAGTGAAAAAAGCGGCTAAAAATCTCATAAAAGCGATCGAACGAGGAGAAGTGAAGTAGTTTAAACCTAAAAAACGCCAGTGCTTATTTTGCACTTGGCGTTTTTTCTATTAATAAGAAACAATGATCCATCCATCTGATTGGAAAATAGAATAACTGATATAATCTTCCAGCTCAACGTCAACAGATTTACCTGTATTTACAACATAATCAATGTTGTCTAACAAACCTGTGAACTCACTATACTCATCATTATTAAAAGCTTCTTTAAGGATTGTGCTATATTCTGGAAGTGCACCTTTAACACCTGCACTCATATGGAAAATTGGTTGTTCATCTTTTATGATGACGAATACGTCACTATATGGTATTGCATATAATGCTGCACCGTATGAACGAGCAATATCACTGATTTCTTTAAACTTTTCATCATCCATTATTTTTACAAAAACTTCATTGTCGATTGTTAATTCATCTGGATATTTTTCAGCGATTTCTTCTACTTCATCTTTATTACTTACAGGAAGAACATTATTATCATTATTCTCAATATTAATCGTATCATCATTATTCATTTCAAGAGGGCTTTCCAATTCCATTACCGGGTTATCAGACGCATTCACATTACTAGGCTTTCCGTTATAATGGAACACAGTCGCTGCGATTAAAAATAACGTTATAAATACAATTACACTAATTTTTTTATTCATTATTACATCACCCCTCAATTGTTGCTACATATATATAGACGTTTGACTTGGAAAAAAGTTTCACCTATTTAACAAAAAGATTGCTTTTGTTACAAAAGTGTTACAAAGATAATAGTGAATAGTTTGTTATAGTAAATGTATACCCACTTGAATCTAGTAATATGCATAATTAGTAGAAAAGGATTAATTATTAGAGAAAAGCTTGAAAAGTAGTTACCGGAAACTTAGTATGGAATTAATAGAAATAGGAGGAATAAGAGCATTCACATGACAACAAAAATACTATTTAGCCCACACGGGTTAGGGGATATTGCAAATGATGAAATACAAAATATTCTCCAAAAATATCATTTAGGAGCATCTATAAAAGCAAATAAAACAGAAAATGGGGCAATGAAACAAACAATGTTCGTTACTTCAACTGAAGGGGTATTTGTTATCAAAGGCAATCCAGTATATAAAGGGCAGCTTGAGGAGGAAGGATTTTTTATTTCAGAACTGGGAAAACGTACAAATCTATCACTTCCTTTGCCATATAAAATTGATTCATCCCTTGAAATATTTCCTTACCCATATGCCATAATGCCCTTATTACCAGGTTTTCATTTTTTACATATAGACAACTATACAATAGAGGAAAAAAAAGAGATAACAACTGCACTAGTAAATGCATTGAAGGAAATGCATAGTGGAAAGTCTCAACATATGGTGAATGGAACCCAATTACGAAAAGTTTACAGCCATTTGAGCAGTCTTTTGATCAGTGGCTACATAATCGTGTTACATATTGGCTTAAAGATGCAGAAAAATATTCAACAATTACGAATGAAGACTGGGATTGGACTTCTAACTTCCTCAATGAAACGTTACCTTATTTATCTAGTTTAACAAGACCTACCTTTGTAATGGGGGATTTCAAGCCCGGTAATTGTTTAATAGATAAGAATGACGATGGGTGGTATGTTTCTGGGGTTTTCGATTTTACGAATAGTTATTTTGGAGATCCGGTTGCTGACTTGATAAAGTTTTTAACTATTTTTATAGATAGTAATGAGCTCGGTGTAGCAAAACATTTTATTCAATCCTTTTACGATGATAGAGAGGACCCATATGCATTTAAGCAGCGCTTAAAATTACATATGTTGCAACAGCGAGTGTTAGATTGGGGATGTGCAAAAGCAATGAACATGGTGGATTGGGAAGAAGATATCTCATTCAAAGCTTGGATTACAAAGTACATGAACATAATAGATAAACTCTAGAACAACGAGAGGAATAAACATGAAAGCGAGATTAAAAATTACTTTTATTGCAACTATCGCCTTTTACTTTTTCATCATGATGCACCGATATTACTACTTTGAACATGGAGATGATTACATCCTCCAAGCTTTATTTTATATGGCATTCAGCTTTTCCGTAGTAGGTCTAGAAGAAGCAATTCGAAGACAAAAAAACAAATTAAAAAATATTTTACTCATAGACTTTTCAGTAAGAGTTATCGTCCTAGTATTACATTTTATTTTTTTATTTGTACATATTAACATGTTATTGGCAAACATTATTGCGGGTGTACTATTTGCTGTGAATTTTTCTATTCAGTTATTTGTAATGAAAAAAAGTAAAAATGATATTGCTAACAGAAAAATTGAAGAAGTAACGAGTGCCGAAATAAAAAAGTTTATACAAAATACGTACGATGTCAAGTTAGATTTCTTAGGTGTAAACTTCAAAAATAAATTACAAAAAGTTACTAGTTATCTTGAACTCTCTGGAAAAGGGAATATCGTCATAATTATACTATTAGCTGGAATCTTCATCACACAACTAATTAATAAACATATTCCTAGTTTCATCTTAATAAGTGTTTTATTAACAGTTATCGTTCTCTACTTCTTTATTAAGATACACTTCGAATTAGGGAAAAGAGCCTTTCCTGATGCTTTTAAGACCAACATATCGGTTTGTTTCAATTTCTTACTTGGTTATCTAATATTATTCGTCAGTGAAGCTTTTTGGTATGAAAAACTAGGCATCATGAGGATTACAATGTGGTTTATTTCCATTCTAATGTTTTGCCCATTATTCATCATGAAATTTAAAGTAAGAGAACAATTAATTGTACTGTATAGAGAATACCAGCAACATAAAATTAACCACCCAAAAAGATAGAATCATTGATTGACTTTTGGGTGGTTTTCTATTCTAAAGAAATATCACCATATGATCTTCATCAAAATAGTTATTTTCACCAAGTTTCAATGCATTTTTTTCTGTTCCAAATACTTGAAAACCACATGTTAAATACAGTTTCTTTGCAGATACATTAGACGAAATTACTGACAAGTACACTTGTTCCAATCCTTCGATTTGCCGTGCTCTATGAAGTGCAGTATTTACTAGTAACTTACCAATGCCTTGCCCTCTTTTTTCAGATTTAACATACATACCCACAATATTTGCGCGGTGCCTTAACTTATCATGGGACTCTCTAACTAAAGTTACCATTCCAACAAGTGCTTCATGATCAAAGGCACCAAACGTATAAGCACCTTCATTTCTAAATCTTTCTCTAAATTGCTCAATTGGGCGTACATGTTCTTGTTCATAGCTAGAAGAAAATGCTTCGGGATGATTTTTTAGTGCTTCTAGCCGGATCACTCTGTAAACTTCCGCATCACATTCATGTAATAATCTAATTTTCACTCTATCACCGGTACTGTCAATATTTTTGTGTAAATGACTTTTCAACCTCTCAAGGTAGATGATCACCTTCGTATTCAAATAGATTT
>VEFU01000523.1 GCA_007679095.1 Paenibacillus bovis | reverse complement strand
CTTATACACCATTGATTTCCGTTGCAGGCGGACGCTTTCCGGGGGGCGTGCGGTGAGCCTCCTCGCTCGCTTTGCTCACTGCGGGGTCTCACCTGTCACGCTAATCCCCCAGGAGTCGCCGCCTTCCACTCCAATCAACTAGTTTATCTTTTGAAATTTGGCAATAACAAACTAAGCCCTCTTAATTTTCACTTTTTTCA
>VEFU01000522.1 GCA_007679095.1 Paenibacillus bovis | reverse complement strand
GACCGCAGAAGTTTATGGAACATCCCCAACAACAGTTGTTCGTCGTTTCGATCAAATAGCCAAAGAAGCAATTCATCTGGTCACAGAGCTGCCAAAAGTGATAGCCATTGATGAGTACAAAGGAGATACCAAGGAAGGGAAATATCAATTAATTATAGCTAATGGAATCACAAGAGAACCAATTGACATTCTTCCAAATCG
>VEFU01000521.1 GCA_007679095.1 Paenibacillus bovis | reverse complement strand
GAATTAGGTGCAATTTTGGGGATTCAGGTATTTTTTGACTTTCAAATTCAAAAAAATATAAAAATGTTCAAATTCAGACCCCTTTCTAGAGGATAGTATTGCTGCTATCCTCTTTATGTTAACCGCAAATGCGGTTAATTTAGCTTGTAATTCCATGCTTTTCAGACCGTACCCCCTGGCACGATCTAACCCATGAAAATTCTTCATCTC
>VEFU01000520.1 GCA_007679095.1 Paenibacillus bovis | reverse complement strand
GATGAATTGCTTCTTTGGCTATTTGATCGAAACGACGAACAACTGTTGTTGGGGATGTTCCATAAACTTCTGCGGTCTCTTTATATGTTTTTCCTTTTATTGCTCTGATCGCAATTGCCTGGTTCCATTCGATCGTGCTACGCTGATAATACTCTACAAACGTGTTCATTTCAGAGAATCGCTTTCCGCAAGCACAAACATATCTTCTTCTTTT
>VEFU01000051.1 GCA_007679095.1 Paenibacillus bovis | reverse complement strand
CAACTTAAACTCGTTGATAACATTATTATATCAGGCTTTGGAGGTGAATTTAGGAATGATTTCATCACGGATTCAGGGTAATCATAGACACGATATGTAATGTCTGAGCTTTGTTGCGTTTCTAAAATTACAATTCCTTTCCCAATCGCATGAATTGTACCGCTTGGAACGTAGACAAAATCTCCTGCTTTCACCTTGATACGTCTTAATAGCTCGTCCCATTTTCCTTGGTCTATCATTTGCTCTAATTCTTCACGAGATTGTGCATGATGGCCTAAAACTAGCTCAGCTCCCTCTTCCGCACTTAACACATACCAACATTCTGTTTTACCGTATGGAACCCCTTCTACATTTCGAGCAAACTCATCATTAGGATGTACTTGAACGGATAAATCTTCTGCTGCGTCTAATATCTTAACCAAAAGTGGATATTCTTTCTGCTCGGTAGACTGTTTATTAAAGAGCTCTCCATGTTCATTCCATGCGTGTTCTAACGTTTTTCCTTGCAACGGACCATTTGCGATCATACTTGATCCGTGTGGAAGTGCTGAAATTACCCATGCCTCACCTGTTTTTTCATAAGGTATCTCATATTTGAAATCAGTTCGTAACTTTTGTCCTCCCCATATTCTTTCTTGAAAAACTGGTTCTAAAAAAATAGGTTCACTTTTATACATGATTACCTCCTGATTTTATGTAAAGTAATACGGAAAAGAGAGCAATTAGCTCTCTTTTCCATGTTGCACCGTCACACATGTCACTCGATTGTTTCTAAAAGTTTTAGAGCATCTTGTTTCATTGTAACATTTAGCAGTTGTTCTCTGAAGTTGTCGTCCATAAGTTTTCTTGAAAGCATTTGTAAGATTTTTAAATGTGCGTCTCCTGCTGATTTTTCAGGAACAGCAATCATGAAAATTAATTTGGCATCTGTTCCGTCTAAGCTTTTCCAGTCTACTCCATCACGTTTGATTCCGAAGACAACAGCTGGACGTTTTACCGAAGGCGATTTACCATGAGGGATTGCAATATTCATCCCTAATCCTGTCGAACTTTGTGCTTCACGATTTAAGATAGCTTGTTTAAAATCTTCTTTTGATTGTAGAACACCCGCACCATCCAATTTCTCAATCATTTCATCAATAATGGATTCTTGGGTACTTCCTTCCAAGTTTGTTTCAATTAGATCAAGACTCGTAATATCCGTTAATTTGTTAATTTCTAGATTGTTAATCTCTTCTAATTTTTCCTCAGGCTTCACTTCTTCTACCTCTACTTGAGCTTGTGAAACCTCACCTACACCTGCTGCTGCAGGTGCAAAATTATCCACATTCTTCTTAAGAGCAATAACCATAAACGCTGCAACAATTGATCCGATAATCGCAGCAACAAAGAACATGAGTACGTTATCTACCGCACCTAATACGGCAACAATTGGTCCACCATGCGCAACACGATCTCCGACATTAAAAATCATCGCAATGACGGCACCGACAATCGATCCAGTCATAATACTTGGAATAACTCGTAATGGGTCTTGTGCTGCAAAAGGAATCGCTCCTTCAGTAATTCCAAATAACCCCATCGTAAACGAAGCTTTTCCTGCTTCTCTTTCTGTTTGGTTAAATTTACGTTTGTTAATAAAAGTAGCAAGTCCTAATCCAATTGGCGGAATACAAATTGCAACCGCAATTGGTCCCATAATCTCGTAGTTTCCTTCTGCAATCATGGCGGATCCAAATAAGAAAGCAACTTTATTAAATGGACCTCCCATATCAACTGCAATCATTGCACCAAGGATAACTGCTAAAAGAATCGAGCTTCCTCCTTGCATTCCTGATAACCATGTGGTTAATCCTTCAAATACTTGAGCAACAGGACCTCCAATGATATAAATAAATAATAATCCAACAATTACTGATGATAAAATTGGAATGAAAATAATCGGCATAACTGGTTGAACTGCTTTCGGAACTTTTATTTTCTTAATTGCAAGCGCAACATAACCTGCTAAGAATCCGGCAATAATCCCACCTATAAAACCGGCACCAGCTTCACTTCCATAAAAACTACCATTGTTCGCAATATAACCACCAATCATTCCCGGTACTAATCCAGGACGATCGGCAATACTAACGGCGATAAATCCTGCTAGGATTGGAACCATGAACATGAAGGCAGTACCACCAAGAGCTTCAATTTGATGCCATATAGAATCTTCTGGAATGACGATTCCACCTGGTGTTTGTTCTCCGCCAAGTGTTAATGCAAGGGCTATCAATAATCCTCCAACAACAATGAATGGAACCATATAAGAAACGCCACTCATTAAATGCTTATAAATTGGATTTTCTTTTTTTGCACCTTGTTTCCCTGCATTTGATGTTGCTAATTCCGGTTTGTAAATTGGCACATCTCCACTTTGAATCTTTTTGATCAATTCTTCTGGTTTGCGGATTCCATCTTGAACCCCCGTAACGATTACCTTTTTACCAGCAAAACGATCTTTCGGTACTTCTTTGTCAGCTGCAATGATAATACCATCTGCTTCTGCAATGTCTTGTTCTGTTAAAGCATTTTCTACTCCAATTGAACCTTGTGTTTCTACCTTTATATCAACGCCCAACGTTTCGCCTGCTTTTTGTAAGTTTTCAGCAGCCATATACGTATGCGCTATACCAACTGGACAAGCTGTAACAGCTAATATTTTTGCCATCACTATTCCTCCTTTTAATAAATCGAGAACCGCTTACATTTATATTAGAATAATTTTCCCTATTAAATCTTTTTTATTTTTACCATAATATGTGGTAATTATTTTTTATTATGTTTATACCCTTATAACATAGGTGTACTCGTAAATTTTTAGCAAGAAACAAGCGGAAGAAGGCACAAAAAAAGAGCGTTACTCGCTCTTTTTTTTCAAGGTTTGTATAAAGCTCTTATAATCTTTGGATGCTGTTAATTGAAATACTAGCTTAGGTGATTCACTCAACGCTGCAATTGTACCCATGATTTTGCGAATATCTTGATGATTCTTTTTTGATATCGCTAACAAGAATACAACGGAGACAAGTTCCTCTCCCCATTTGATTGGTTTTTTTAGAACTGCAGTAACAACAACAGATTGTTTGATCATGGAAGGATCACCATGTGGGATAGCGATTCCTCCACCAATAGCAGTAGAAGACTTTCTCTCCCTGTTCACTGCACTATGTATGTACTCTTTTGAGACATATCCTTTTTCATATAGGTGAGTTGCTAGCATTTCTACTATTTCATACCGGTGTTCCAGTTCAACTTGTAAAAAGACGGAATCCTCTTCTAGATAAGTGGACAGGACATACGGATCAAACCCTTTTTGATTATGTTCGTTCAACCTTTCAACAAATTGACTAAGTTTCTCCTTATCCTCTTTTCCAAATAGTGGTGATATAACTAGTTGTGGGTTGTTAAGATTCTTTAGAGGTATAGTAGAAATAATAAAGTCAACTTGGGATTTTCTTAGAAAATCTTGCACCTCACTCTTACCAATGCAAGCTACAATCGTAATTTCTTGATATCTTTGTTCAATCTTGGCTTGTAATAAACGGGATATTCCCGTGCCCAAATGACATACAATTAAAGCACTCTTCTTCTCCATCTTTTTCCGATCTAATCTCTCAATAGAGGCCTGAAAATGAAGAACTATATAGGCAGCTTCGTCTTCTGGAATCTCCAAATCAAAAGCTTGATTGATTTCTTCCAAAGCTAAAATAACCATGCTAAACATATATGGATACATTTTTTTAATATTTACTAGCAAAGGATTCGTTATCGGGAAACCAAACTTAATACGGTTAATGACAGAGTACAAATGAACCTCTAACCCATTTAATAATATAGAATCATCGCTAAATGGAAATTGTGTGAGTGCCTCCATCTTTTCTTTGAGTTCATTTACTATTTTAGTAACATTTTTATCATAGACAGTCTGTAAGCCTTCTTCCATTCGCTTACTACTGATCAAATGCCAAGTAAAGTACACATGCTCCTCTTCTGGAAAGTTCATTCCAAAAGCGGACTCCAAACGAGTAAAAAGCCACACTGTATGTTGATACTCCTTGTACTCCCTCGCTTTGTTAATCTCGAGTTCTTGCACAAAAACAGTTGCCCTTTGACGTGTTCGTTTTATCATCACTAGCGCGTGAACTACCAAACTTGTGAAAGCTTCATCTGTAAAAGCAAATGAAAATTTCTCCTGCATATCCTCGAGTGCTTTTCGTACGGTAGAAATCTCATATGGCAAAAATAAATCCAGCACATAATTTTTTTCACTGTCTGAAGTAGGAATTAGCTGTGACAAATGGGCTAAAGCATTTCTTTTATGTAGTTCAGATCCCTGAAGTACCGTACCTAACCTTGGTTTTGACACAAGTTCAAGATGATAATCTTTAAGCCATTCACTAATTATCTCCATATCTTTTTTAATTGTAGCCTTAGGCACATAATAGTTATGAGCTAAATCCTGCAAAATGATGGGCTTATGACTTGTAAGAAGGACATAAGCAATCTCAAATACCCGCTCTTCACTTGATTTTGGTTCACTTGAAAGAAGTGATTTAAAAATGGTAGAGCGATCTTCCTCACTTATTTCTAATGTAATCCCTACACCAGGCTTTCGTATTAAGTCAGCTTTCGGATAATCCAGAAGAAACTCTTCTAGCTGATCTAAATCATTTCGCACCGTTTTCTCCGAACAATCTAGTTCCTCTGATAATTGCTTTATTAGCAAATCTTCTTTAAGGAGCAACAATTTTAGTAGCTCTCTTTGTCTATTATTCATACGTACACCTGCTTACTTAATCAACATCATACATTGAGTATATCCTTTATTCATTAGTTAAACAAACGTTCGAACATATGGTTGAAACTCTCGTAATAAAACAACAAATATCCATATACAAGCAACATCAAGCTATAGATGAGCAAAACAAAAAATGATGTAATCATTACATAAACATAAACCAGTTTAAAAGTTACTAGAATACGAGAAAGGATGATATGAAACATGGATAATTCAAGTTTACTTGGACTCAAACCAGCAATGGGTTGGAACTCTTGGAACACTTTTACGTGGGATATAAATGAGCAACTAATTAGAGATGTAGCAGACCGCTTTGTTTCAGAAGGGTATAAGGATGCCGGGTACGAATATATTGTTATCGATGACTGTTGGAGTTTAAAAGAAAGAGATGTTGAAGGAAATCTAGTACCAGATCCTAAGAAATTCCCAAGTGGGATGAAAGCATTGGCAGATTATATACATTCAAAGGGTTTAAAGTTCGGTATGTATTCTTGCGTTGGTACCCATACTTGCGCAGGCTTTCCTGGAAGTTTTGAACACGAATTCCAAGATGCACAATTATTTGCAGAATGGGGAGTAGATTATTTAAAATACGATTATTGCTTTAAGCCTCGCAATATTTCAGGGGAACTGCTGTACAAACGCATGAGTCTAGCCCTAAAAAATTGTGGAAGGGATATTTTATTTTCCGCATGTAATTGGGGAGCAGACAATGTGTACGATTGGATTCGTGAATCTGGTGCACATATGTACAGATCCACAGGCGATATACAGGATAACTGGGATTCGATAAAAAATATCGCTATTTCACAACTTGATAAAGGAAGTTATACAGGTTCCTTCTGTCATAATGATATGGACATGCTCGTTGTAGGTATGTACGGAGGCAGCAATAATGACTTTATCGGAAGTAAAATTGGTGGCTGTAGCGACAATGAATATAAAACACATTTCTCATTATGGAGTATGATGGGATCTCCGCTTATGATAGGTTGTGATATACGTAATGCAAATCAAGTAACGAAGGATATTTTGCTAAATCCTGAACTTATTGCAATCAATCAAGATACGGAAGGGCGAGGGGCTTATCGAATTAAACCTGAGCCACAATGGTTCCATTCAGATGATGTTTTCATGCTTGTAAAAGTTCTTACAGATGGCGACCTAGCTATAGGCTTCTTTAATCTGAGCGACACTCAAAGAGAGATTTCTTTATTATTCTGGGATCTCGGACTTCCGTCTGCAACAGGTTATTCACTAGAACTGTATGATTGCTGGGAGCATAAGGAACTCGGAACATTTAAAGAACGATTTTCTCCGGTCGTACCAGCACATGATTGTTTAGTTGTACGGGCAAAACTGGTTAAGTAACATGAGTTTGAGTAGTAACAGGACGTGCCGGACATGTCGAGTTCCACTTCAGACAGATGATGTGGCCATTTATCTAAAGCTTGTCTCCAGAACGGCACAAGATTTTTTATGTATTGATTGTCTAGGAGAAAAACTAAACTGTGGTCGCGAACCAATTGAAAAACTAATTAAATACTATCGTGAATCTGGTATGTGTGTCTTATTCCGTTAAACTTGATTCGTATATAACGTCATATATTCGGTAGGAGTATGTGACGTTATTTTTTTAAAAACCTTTGAAAAATATAACTGATCTCGATAACCTACAGAATAAGCAACTGATTTAATAGATAGGTCCGCTGACTTTAATAGTTCACAAGCCCGCTTAATTCTGTATTGAGTTAAATAAGCAGAAATAGACATTCCTGTTTCCCTTTTAAACAAGCGGAATAAATAGCTACGTTCTACCTTAGTTACATCCACAATGTCCGATACTTTTATCGTATCTCTCCAATAATTGTTATGGATATAACCTTTCGCTTCTTCTACATAATCTGCTTGCTGAAATATATTTTCCTTTTGATAATACTCTAAATAATAGGAAATTAGTAAACGTAACTTGGCATCACATCGAATCTTTTCAAATCTCCTATTAGTGGCGTTTACTCCAAAATTGAAATAAGGCATAAAATTCACATCGACTCCGGGCAAAACAGGGTTGCTGGGTTCAAGCTCTGTCTGAGCCAGTAGATGACCAGCTTCATCACCAGAAAACTCTACCCAAACATACTCCCACGGATCCTGCCCATCTGGATAATAGTATATTTCCATATGTGGATATATAAGAAAGCTTTCTCCAGCCTGTAGTGGAAAAATGCCCTGTCTTGTCTCTAAAAATCCCTTCCCGCTAATAATATAGTGCAAAGCAAAAATATCACGTACACCTGGTCCCCACTTATGCGTATTAGGAGGCTTATGGCCACTGCTAATAAAACTCAAATTATTATTAAAATGAGAATGACGAAGGGATTGTATGTCAATCTCATTATTTAGCTGCACCATTCACGAGTTCCTCCATTTCTATCATTCTACTTATTAATTCATAAACTTTTCGTTAAACTATAACAACCGCCTTATTTAATAACCATTGTCCAATCATTTCTCAATAAAAGAAAGCAGTATTTATGTAAATTAATACAAACTTCCAATTTCAATATTTTCTGGTACTTTATAAGGATTTTCTTTATTTATTCTGTCATAAAACATAATACCATTTAAATGATCAATTTCATGTTGAATAACAATAGATTGATACCCCTTAAATCTAAAAGTTTTTTCATTACCATCTATGTCATATGCTTTCACCTTGATTCGTTCATATCTCGGTACTAATCCATCGACTTGCCTATCAACCGAAAGACAACCTTCTCCTTCCGGTAAATAAATCATATTAATGGAGTGACTAATAATTTTTGGATTAATAAGCATGAACTGGCCTTCATTTTCCTCAAAAAGTGCTGCAAACATCCTTTTATCAAGACCAATTTGATTTGCAGATAAGCCCACTCCAGCTCGAAGGTTATATTTCTTAGAAATAATCGGATCTCGACTGTTTTTTAAATATTGAAGCATACACTTCAATGCTTCTTTATCTTCAGTTGAAACAGGAAGGTTAACTGGATTTGTTTTCTTTCTTAATATATCAGAACCTTCCTTGATAATATCCTTCATTGTAATCATGTATTTTGAGTCAAACTTACTCATACAGAAACACCTCGTCTACTTCCTTGTTTAATACTTTTGCAATTATAAAACTAATTCAAGTGTTGGATCATACTTATCATTTTCATACTTTTTATTTTAAGATAAGACTAATGTTGTAAGAGTTATGATGAAAAATCCCAAGCTGGATTCCAGACGATTTCCCACAAATGTCCATCCGGGTCTTGGAAATATCCAGAATATCCACCCCAGAAAGTATCATGTGCTGGGACTGTAATGACAGCACCCGCTTCCCGTGCTTGTTCCATTACTTGATCAACCTCTTCTTTGCTCTCTACATTGTGCCCAATTGTAAAATCAGTTGGACTTTTTGGTGTCTGTTTGATACTCGTATCATGCGCAATATCTTCACGTTTCCAAATAGCTAGCTTTAATCCCGATTGCAAATCAAAAAATGCAACAGCACCGTGCTCAAATTCTTGTCCTACAATTCCTTCTGTCGATAATCCAAGTCCATCCCGATAAAATTTCAATGACCTCTCTAAGTCATCTACACCTATAGTAATTACTGAAATTCTTGGTTTCATCATAAACCTCCTATCAAAATTTATCCTATATAATGTAATATCATGAGGTTGTTTTTTCCCTTTTATAAAAGAATATATAAATTCTCAATAAACTCCAACCCTTAAATGGTTAATTATTCTCATCACGTAATTCCATATAAAGTATAACATTTCAATGCTTGTAATTTATCTCGTTCTTTACCTCAAGGTCCATATTGTTGGTGAAGGATACTAATGATGAATACCAGGGAGGTAACTGAATCAATACTTACAGAAATTTCATTTAATGTATGACCTCATTTAAAAACTTCCTAGCTGCAAAGAAATAGTAAATGGTTTGCAGGATTAAATATAAACCCCCTATTGATAGAAAGTTTATCATTAGAATCGGGTTAGACATAATACCACCGCTATCTTGAGCTATTGTAATGATATAAAGATAGCTTAATATGATTCCTATAATTGGTGCCAAAAAGAACAAAATCCTCAGTTCTTTTGTAACGATCTTTTTCACTTCTTTTTTTGTAATTCCTATCTTATATAATTTTCTATATTTTATTCTTTCCTGTTCAATATCCGTAAATAGATTCAAGTACACTAGAATAAACGTCGCAAAGAAAAATAAGATACTTAAAAATGTGGATATAAAAAATAGTAACCCGCCATCTATTCTACTCGCATTGTATTCATTTATTTTGGAAACAGGCTCTAACAACTCCCTTTCTGAGTATGGAGATAATTGCCCTAAGGGATACTCGTCCATTTTCGGAGTTAATTGATTTTTTGCATGTAATTTATTCTCTAATTCATTCACTGCATCAGCTGATTTTTTCCAGCCGGATATTTCTAACCAATGTACTTCTGCAGTGTAAACATCTAGCTTATTTCTTAACATCTCGTAATCTGCTTCGCTTACTAAAATAAAATCAGGATTATAATAACGAAAACGATAATCAAATATCGGTTCTATCACTATATCCTGCAATGCTAACGATATGTTTTCCTCCCCATTATTAAAATTTAATCCCTCAGTATAATCGCTATTTTCCTCTGAAGTAGTAGAACTAATCCAATAAATATATTTTCCTTCGCTAATATGAAGCTGCGTTTCTGAGACTTGATTAAAACTTTCTACTGACATAAACGTATACCTGTACATAAAATTCCATTGGGGGTGAAATTCGAAGTAATCAAATGTTTCTAGTAGTTGATGCTCAAGGATTACATGATTGTTATTATGAAATGTTTCAGAGAGTTCATCGAATGAGATGATATTTTTTGTTTCCGTTTGGACGAATGCTACATCGTATGGAAGTTCTTCCACTATATTTTCAGCACTAGAGTAGAAGTTTAAGGTCATAGTGCTATAAAAAATAGTCACCATTGCCATTATGATAATAAGCATAAATGTCGATTTTAGTTGTTTAATTTTATAATTATAAATGTCAACTCAAATATGTACACTTTCGCTTGTTTAAGGATGTACAAAATTACTCATTTTTTTTAATAAAATGATCCTTTAAACGATAGGAATCCCCAACCATTGTAACAACTGTCGCATGATGTAAAATGCGGTCCAAAATGGCATTTGCCAATTTGGGTTCCTGAAACACCTCATCCCATGCTTTAAAGTTTACGTTAGTCGTTAAGATGGTACTTCGCTTCTCATACCGCATGTCAATCAACTGAAAAAACAATTTCGCATCATCTTGGTCAATTGGCAAATAACCAATTTCATCAATAATTAATAGTCTATACTTTGTATAATGCTTCAAACGAGCTTCTAAACGGTTCTCCAGCCGTGCTCGTTTTAGATTCTGGATTAAGTCATGACACTTAATGAAATAAGTACTTGTCCGCTTCTTAGCTGCTGCGATTCCTATTGCAGTCGCCAAGTGAGTTTTCCCCACTCCACTTGGTCCCAAAAATACGATATTTTCGTTTAACTCAATAAACCGAAGGGTGAGAAAATCTAAAATCTGCTGTTGATTAATTGACCTTTGAAAGGTAAAGTCAAAGTCCTTAATTTCTTTCAAATGTGGAAAACCTGCAACCTTTACCATTGACTGCGTCATATTCTGCTCTCGTACGTCAGTTTCATAATTAGATAGCTTGATTAATGTATCAATAAACGATAGTTGATTCTGTACTCCAAAATCTACCACTTCATTTATATGTAAAGTCATTTGCTTTAGCTTTAGATATTCTAAGTTTCGTAATAAATGTTGATAATTAGTTGCCGAACTCATTACTTATACACCTCTCCAATGGTTGCTAGATTTTTCTTAGCCAAATCATCTATCTTAGGGTAGTAGAGGGCTGACACAGCCAAGCCTGCTTTATAATGGGCCTCCTGATTATTAAGCTTCGCTTTGCATATGTGTAAAATTTTTCTCGGGGGAAATACAAGCAAATTTCTAGAAAAAAAAGAGAGAAGGCACTCTATCATAAATGTATGCGTACCAGGCAAATGCATTTAGAAAAGAGTCCTTCTCATGGATAAAATTATAACAAAAATATATAAGCTTTTAAAGGATACTAAGGATTTAATTGCTTTTGAAGAACAACTTCGAATGTATATGTACGAGACGTTTGCTTTATTACTGGGGAAAGTGCTGAGCCAATTGGATAAATCCATAAAAGAAGAGAAACAAAAGGAAGGTTGAACGGTTGAAAAAACCGATGAAAAAACCATTCAGTTTACGTTCGGGGCCGTCCGCTTTAGCCGTACGCTCATGCATGATGAAAATGGGAAACCCCACTATCCCCTTGATGAGTTGCTGGGCATCAGGAAATACCAAAGGTACATCTCTTTCGTCGAAGTGAAGGTGGCAGAACTGGCCAACAAAAGTGATTATCGTGAGGTTGCACGAATGCTCGATGAATGGACAGCAGTCCAAATAAGCCATTCAACAGTCGAATCCATTGTAAAACGTGTCGGAAAGGCGCAAGCCCAAGCAGACAAGGAAATGGTGGAGGAACTGGAAGAAAGTGCTTCTTTGCCGGAAGGCAAGAAGACAGACTTTCTGTTTGCGGAAGCTGACGGAGTCCTCGTGCGTGTAACCAAGAAGAAAAAACATATAGAGGTTTGCCATGGCATCATGTACGAAGGCTGGGACAAGAATGGGAAACGAGTGTCTTTGCGAAACCCTAAGTATATTATGACCACACAGCCCGCAGAAGGCTTTTGGCAGGAGTTTCAGGCCTCTGCTGCCCATCACTATTCTTTGGAAAATACGCAGGTGGTGGGCAACAGTGACGGAGGAACCGGCTATGGGGCGGAGAAATTTCAGGAGGCCTTTTCCCAATCGAATCAGCCTGTTTTGGTTCAATTGGATGCTTATCATATCGGGCAGGCAATCAACCGGACGTTCGGATGGAAAAAGAATAAATACAAGGACTTGATGAAAAAGGCGATAAAGAACCGCGATCTGTGCGCTTTTACTTTAGCGATGGATACGTTTGAAAGTACGCTGGAAGACGAGAAAAAGATCGAGAAAGTGAATGAATTTCGCAAATATATTGTGGGCCATTGGGACCGGATTTTTGATTGGCGGGATAAAGTGGAAAATGCGCCGGAAGATGCAAGAGGGCTGGGTGCAATGTAGTCCAATCAGCGCCAGATCTCCTTTCGCATGAAAAGAAGAGGCATGCACTGGAGTAAAGAAGGCGCGGAAGCCATGGTAAAAGTGAAACAGGGTATCCTAAACGGGACATTAAGAGAGGTTTATTTACAATCTCAGCGAAGAAGCAAAAGAAAGCAAAGGGAGTTTAAAAGGACTGTCAGAGTGTCCGAGCTCCTGCGTCAGCCTGCACGCCCATCCGTTGGGGCAAAAAAGGGCAGTGTCAGCTTATATACAGCGCATTCATCGGCTATGGGGCAGTAATTGAAGGCGTTAAGATAAGGAAGCATGATTTGGCCTATGAACAGAGCCACAGCGCAGCTGCTTGCCATTGACCGCAGCGCCCGGTTCTTAGGAGACGATGGAAAGGGTCGGGGGCCCCGCCAGCGAATACTTAGAATCGGTTTGTCCGTGTTAGCATCGGACACAGGAGAGCCCTAAAGGCTGTTTTATTTGCGAACCTGCGCCGATCCCCCAACACGGACAAAAGCAAGGTCAATGGTGGCGGACAACATGCAGGGCGCCAAAATTTTGATTTAACGTCCTTTAAAACCCCTGCCCACAACACCATTTTGGCGTTTATTCGATACCATAATCTGTGATTGTTTTGAGCGTACAAAAATAGAGTGCCGAAATCATTGGTATAAAAGCCATACCGAGAAAATCTTGACACATACACTATTCTCTATTTTCTTGAACTATTATAATTTTCTCAGTATAATGTAAATACAAATTAAATATCACCACTAGGGGTGCTTCATAGAAGCTGAGAGAAGAAAGTTTATTCTTTAACCCTTTGAACCTGATTTGGCCAGTACCAACGTAGGGAAGTGAATAAAGCTTTTTTAATTATGGGTAACAAGCAGATTTCACTTATTTTAGTGATTCTGCTTTTTTTATTATAAGAAAATATGAGGGAGGAACTTCAAAATGGAAGAAAAAATATCAATTGGATTAGAATGGTTTTTAAACCCTGACCATATTCCTTTAATTATTGGAATGGAAAAGGGATGGTTTAAGAAAGAAAATATTAGCATTAATATGGTGGAGCCAGAGGAACATTTTGATGCTATAAATGAGATTAAAAAGGGAAACATAGATATCGCTATCACTGAGCCTCTCCATCTTGTTGAAGACCGTGCAAACGATGAATCTATAATTGGATTTTCCCGGTTCTTACATACAAATGGTGGAGTAATGTATGTTAAAGAGAAAGGAATTACCCGTCCCAAAGATTTAATTGGCAAGAGAATTCAATATCCAGGTGCTCCAGGATTAGGTGGTCTTGCAATTGTTAAAACAATGGTCGAATCTGATGGTGGTGTATGTAAACTAGAGGATTTTATCCCTGTTAACAATGGTTTTTATCATAGTGACGCTTTACTAGAGGACAAAGCTGATGCTGCCACACTTATCTTTCAAAACTTTGAAATCATAGAAGCGAAGCACAAAGGGCTGGATGTTGAGTACTTTGCACTAAAGGATTGGGGTATCCCTGACTTTTGCCAGTTGATTTTTATTACTTCCCCAAAAATACTTCGCGACCGCAAGTCTGCTATTGCGCGATTTTTAAAAGTTATTCGCCAGGCCATTGACTTTATTTATGAAAAGCCTGCAGAAGCAAAAGATATTTATAATGCGTTCACCAATATGGATAAAGCTGACCCGCTTTCCAATAAAATTACAGACGCCACACTACCTTGCTTCACATATGACTTTTCAATGGCATACGAATATTACGATGATTTACAAATTTGGCTAAAAAAATCTGGAAAAATCAACAAAATAATAGATCCTAAAAAATATTGGACAAATGAACTTTCTCAGTAGAATGAATATACATCCATTTTGAAAAATTAATCAAAATGGATGTATTTCTAGTAAAGCCCTTTGAAAACCTGCATTACTCTCTACTTAAAAGTCGTAATTTTTATAGATTATTCATCCTCTTCAATCGTGGCAACTATCCCTTTTATATTCATTATCCTTTCTTTTTCTTCTGCATTTCGCGGATAAATTACACACCATTCTTCATGACTGCTTGTTGCCAGCCAAACTTCATCATCCTTAAAAAAGTATAAATCCTCTGGATGCTTAGGCATTTCCCATTATTTATCACTTTAGAAAAATACATATAATCATTTGATATTATCTTAAACCTATCCTTAAAATAGTCCCCCGCCACTCCAGTACCTGCCAAAAGATCTGCAAAGGTGTCACCTTGTATATCATATTTTTTTATTACATCATCTATAAAATCTAATAACGTTGATTTATTACCTAAATACCTTTCACCTTCTAATAATTCATAAAATAAATTCAATCATTTGTTTTCTTTCTATTATCTGCTTGTTTTACTGCCATAGATGGTATAACCCAAACCATCCCCACTTTCATCGCGCCTTTAATTCTTCCTTCACTACATAATGTTTGAACCCTTCTTTTGGATATTCCCCATTTTTCCGCTGCTTCTTTTGCAGAAATATAATCCATATAAAAAATTCCTTTCAAATTAAGTTAATATCATTAGATTCCCAGTCGCGAACAATATCAATTGTTATATAGACAAAATTAATTTTATCTATCCTATCAACTCCCTCACCCAAAAGTCATTCTATCAACTCAACCCTACTTTTACGGAAAACCACGCTTCATTTTCAGCCAAATAAAAATAAGATTTCCCAGCTTGGACATTCTTCAATTTCACTGGAAAACCTTATTCTATCAACACTTCAACCCTTCTTATTCATCCACTCTTGACATCAATGCTACCAACTCAACATGTGTTATCATCAATATTTGATACATTTTCGCTAAAAATACCCATTTCGCGTAAATTTATACACATAAAAGATTGTTGTTCCATGGTTTTTTCATCACCCAAAATCAATATCCATTTATTTAAAGTTAGCTTTTTAGGGTATCTCTAGAGCGATCGCTTTAAGAAACCACACTATAAACGGATACCTGATTTCATACCCATTCTGACATCTTAGATACCCATAGGACTCATTCATTCTTTATATATGAAAGCAGTAAATCCTTTAACCTTTTAGGTACATAATCCACCTGTTTTCTCTTCATGATTTTCCCTAAAACCTCAGCTGCATCTTCTTCTTTAAAGAACCTGTTTCTAACGTAGCAATCGTTACTACAAAACTTCCGCTTAATGCACTTAATGCTACAACAATAATTAAAATTTTACTTGTAAGCCCTGCTTCTACCATAGCTTGCCCTAAAACAATATCACCAACAATCCCCATCGATTGCGCAACTTTAGATGGAAGATGCGCACCAGCTTCTCTTAATAAATCAATCATAATTTCCAATAATAAGGCTTCTAAAATAGGCGGGAAAGGAATTTGTGCCCTTGACTGACAAAATGTAACTAATAACTTTGATGGAATTACCTCATAATGAAACGTAACGGCAGCCACATAAATTGCAGTAAATAATATAGATAGCACCATAGAAATCATACGTAGCCATCGAAGAACTGTACTTAATATCCACCTTAAATAAACGTCTTCGATAGTTTCAAAAAAAGCTAAAGAATGTTAATGGACAAATAACTGCAGTTGGACTTCGATCAACAGAAATAGCAACTTTCCCATTATTTATGGAATAGATTACTCTATCAGGTAATTCAGACATTAAATACTGAGGAAAAAATGAGTAAGGATTATCATCTAAAAACTGTGCCAAACTGAACTATCCATTATATCATCTATATCTATATTATTTAGCCTATCCTTAATCGAGGTAACAAGCTCAGGGTCAACAATGTCATTTAAATAAACAATTCTTACTTTATGCTTTACACGTTCACCTAGTTCTATTTCATCACTTACTAAATTAGGATTAGAAATATTATGTCTTAATACTTTAATATTTGTGGATAATAATTCCGTAAAAGATAATTTAGGACCATAAACAAGAGATTCAGTTTCCGCTTTTCCAAGTGACCTTTCAACAGGATTACCAACACCAGCGAATAGTCCTTTTTTTCAAAAGGTAAATAAATAAAAGCGAAACCATCCAATATATACTTTGAAATATCATTTGTTTCAACTAGTTCTTTAACTTCGGTAATTGGTAAATGTTCAAACAAGTAATTTAAATTAATTTCTTCAGATGTAGAATTATTTAAGAAAGAAAGAATATTTTTTTCTATTGATATACGGTTAACAAGAATCATTAAAAAGTACAATTCAATTGTTTTATTTCCGACTGTTACGGTTCTATTAACTAAATCAGGAGAGTTAGATAATTGTTTTTTAACACTTTCAACATCAATTTGCTTAGCCTGTTTTTTAAAAAAATTCACATAAATCTCCCTTATACTCCAAATTTAACCTTTAATATTTTTCACAATATAAAATTCTTATACACATAACTTTCCTTGTATATTTCTTAATTCTAAGAACAAAATACATGTGATAAAAAAACAAGGAGTGATTTGTATGTCATTAACACCGTATGATCCATTTAGACAACTAGCAAATATGAGAAGAAATTTTGACCGTTTTTTCTCTGACTTCCCTCTAGATCTTGGGATGGAAAACAATAATTTTGGTAATATCAGAGTTGATGTGCATGAAACTGAAAATGAAGTAATTGCTTCATGTGATATTCCAGGTCTTGAGAAAAAGGAAGATGTAAATATTGATATTGAAAATAATATGTTAAGCATCAACGGTACCATCAATAAAACAAATGAGATTAAAGAAGAAAGTATGTATAGAAAAGAACGCTATACAGGTAGCTTTCATAGGACTGTATCCTTGCCAAACCCTGTATCTAATGAGGGAGTAAAAGCAACCTATAAGAACGGTGTTCTTGAAGTCAGAATGCCAAAGAAAACAAATGATAACAAAAAGAAAATTGATGTAGACTTTCACTAAATGAGTAAACTATTACCTGTTATGAAAGAGTTCGGCAAAGATTACTTGCAAGAAATAGCTAATGAACAACCAGATTTAGTTGATTTACTTATTTTAACTGTACATTTACCCTCTCATAAGAAAAAATTTATATTAAAGCAGTTAAACAATGATATTAAGAAAACTTTTCTCATACAATAATGTATTACATTTGCATTACTTCATAAATTGGAGTAATGCTTTTATGTTTATAAAAGGGAGGGAAATTCACCTTGGCAGTCATAAAAGCTACTGAAGAAGACGTTAAACTATTAGCACGTTTAATTCGTGCAGAAGCTGAAGGAGAAGGAAAGTTAGGTATGTTAATGGTTGGAAATGTAGCTGTAAACCGAGTGCGCTCTAGATGCCTTGACTTTGAAGATATTAACTCAATTAGAAGAATGGTTTTTCAACGACCTGGAGGATTTGAAGCAACTATAAGAGGATATTTTTACCAAGCAGCTAGAGAAACAGAAATTAGGTTAGCAAGGAGACTAATTAAAGGAGAACGATTTCATCCATTACTTCCTTTGAGGTAATGCTTTTCTTTTGTAAGCCCGAACTATAAAAAATAAGCATACCTTAACCGTACGCATCATAAATCACCGTATATCATGATTTTTTTAATCAGATATACGGTGATTTCATTTTATCTGCCACATTCTGCTTGGATCATTTTTGACCAAGGCATATATTGATTTGAAATTTCCGAATGTGGATAGATATCAAGATTCGGAAAATCCGTCAGTAACTTCAAGAGATAACGATAGAAATCCACTCCGTTTGCTTTTGCCGTTTCTGCGATACTTAAACAGATGGCGTTGGCTTTTGCACCAGCTTCACTGACGGAAAAGAGCCAGTTTTTTCTTTTATGTGTTTAAGTCCTAAAAGGAAAAACTGGATTTTTGCAAACACTCCGAAAGGAGCGAAGGCTAGTGCTGTGACTTATAGTATTGTAGAAACAGCCAAAGAAAATGGGCTTAATCCTTATCAATACTTGATGTACATTTTCGAGAAGCTTCCCAATGTAGATGCGAGTAATGAGAACGCCATTGATCGGATTTTTAAAGCCTGATTTTCTACTTCTGTCAAAAATGTCTCGTCATATTCAAATTCCTGTACCTCCGATAAATATCTTATATTTTTTGCTGCTTCAATTCCTCGCCTACGCAAGGCTTTCGATTTTACCAAATCACAATAATAAATGGTATTCGCTGTAGTTGGTACTGAGCCAGCTAATTGAGTAAGATAGGTTACGCCGCCCACATCCTCCAGTATCCCTTTTTGATTTAGTTGTTCGGAAACAGTGACCACATCAATATCTTTATAGCCACCCTTTATACTCTTTAATTCTGGTTTTAATTCTTCCTCTGGAATAAGTAATGATAAGGTTTTGAATAGTTTGTCATCACCTTTGTTGCTTAACTCTGCTGCTAATTTATTTACATACCAATTAGGTGCTCCTGTCGCAATTAATCATATCGGCACATATTTCAACAGATTTTTCAAAGCGATAAATAAATACAACTTCAATATATCTTTGTCCATCTTTCGAGTGCGGCTTAATGACTTCTAATTTTTGAAATAGGCCCGAGATTTACTGGTGTTCCATACAATTATAAATTGTTATACACAACTTCCAGTAGCTTGATAATATTGTCTTGACGTTGAAACAGTTCGTCCTGACGTTGAAATAGTTTGTCAAGAGTTTTCGTTATACTTTGAATGGCATTACCTGTGCCATAAAGTTTATTCTGGAACTCTACAAGCCCTTGCTTTATCTTTTCAATTTTATTGTCAATTACATCGGCGTATGCGAGCCATAGTGTAAATTCGTACATAAAAGGATTAGATTAGTCATGGCTAGGTCCAGTTTAAAAAATTGGGTATTGCTAGGCCTAGTTTCGTATTGCAAAAAATGTGCTATTGCCGTTTATTATTTTCAGGATAGTATTTAACAACAAGAGTCAAATTGAACAGTTGTTTTTCGGTCTTTTTTCATATCGAGAAACATATACTCAGTAAGAATGACTTTAGAATAGGAGGATTTAAATGACAAACAACAACCTGTTAAGCTTTTATGATCCATATGTGTATCAGACATTAACAACCATTGTTGGTAAAATGGTTACTGTTCAAACCATAAGAGGTAGCGTTCGTGGCTCCTTGAAAAATGTATTGCCAGATCACATTGTTGTCGAATCTAACGGAACTCCCTTTTTTATTCGTACCCAGCAAATTATTTGGGTTTTTCCTGGTTAACAAAAAGCAAGTGGAGGGGAAATAATGTTTAAAAGAATAAATAAATTGGCAATTGAACTTCCTATACCCGCACACGGCGATATGAATGCTGCGGCAGCAGTACAAGAACTCTTGGGTGGCAAGTTTGGGGAGATGTCTACCTTAAATAACTATATGTTTCAGTCTTTTAACTTCAGAAATAAAAAAAAGCTAAAACCATTCTATGAGTTAGTGGCAAGCATTACAGCAGAAGAATTTGGTCATGTAGAACTTGTTTCTAATACGATTAATTTGTTATCGGTAGGTAATACTTTTCCAGGGAATCCGGATATCACTCCACTTCAAAATGGGAAGGATGCGAGAAACACCGACCATTTTATTTCTACAGCTCAAACGGCTATACCAGGTGATTCAATGGGAAGACCTTGGACTGGTGATAATGTTTTTAATAGTGGAAATCTGGTTTTAGATTTAACACATAACTTTTTTCTAGAGATTGGTGCACGTACACATAAAATGAGAGTTTATGAGATGACTGATAACCCAGTTGCTAGAACCATGATTGGGTATTTACTTGTTCGTGGAGGAACACATATCCTCGCCTATGCGAAAGCAATCGAAATTGCTACAGGGGTAGACTTGACGAAAATGCTTCCAGTTCCAAATCTTGATAACTCAAAATTTGATTATGCCAGACCGTTCATAGAAAAAGGCTTAAGCAATGTGCTATTCACATGGAGCGAAACAGAATACAGGGATATCGGAATGATTTGGAAAGGAACAAATCCGGAAAATGGGCAACCGCTTGAAGTGAAAATTGGTACTCCTGAAGGCGGACCAATTCCAAACTTAGAGGAGTTACCTGAAGAATTTGCTCCTGGTATTACTAGGGACGATTATGAATTAATCAAAAAACGTCTAATGGAAAATTTATAATAGATTTTTTGTAGGAAAGTTTTTCAACGACCTGGAGGATTTGAAGCAACTATAAGAGGATATTTTTACCAAGCAGCTAGAGAAACAGAAATTAGGTTAGCAAGGAGACTAATTAAAGGAGAACGATTTCATCCAGCGACATACTCATTATGGTTCTTTAAACCAGAAGGTAGTTGCCCTGCACAATGGTATAATCAATGGAATGCTGGGCGCTATAAATCACACTGTTTTTACTCTCCTACAGAATCATCCTGCCCCGATGTTTATCGAACATACTAGGTTAATATATAATCTTTAAATAAATTTACACTTACAAATGAACAAGTTATGTATGGGGGTACCCCTTAATAAAAAAGAAATCCTTAATGCCACAAAAACATTTTATGGAAAACCAAAGCTTTTCTATCATGATGGAGGAATTATTGATATTACCCAAAATATACGGGATGATTATTATGATGTAACGGTCCAAATTACTACGTTTGAAGGAGCACATAATCCACCATATGGATTTGATACAATCACTTTAAGGATTCAAAGTTTCGAAGTGATAAACTATGAACACAAAGATGTATCGAATATCGGAAAGATACCATTGAATACACTAAAAACATCAACCTACTTAACTACACAGCACTTGATTAATGGGGAAAGCAATTTTGGCTTGGAGGTATTGATATTTCCAAGCCCATTTCTTATTTATCAATCTGGCACTCAACTTCTGTTCCATCTAGAAAAGTTACAATCACTTTTTCCTCTTTATACACCGTCATCTTTTCCACTAGTTTTAAGAATAAATTCATATCAAAATTTTCAAGTGGTTTGGCCTTTGTTATGATTCCAATAAACTGTTTGGCTTTATATTTCTCGAGTAGGTTCTCGCTGTTTTTCTTTTCTTCCCACTTTTGAATAAAATACTCCCTATTTTCTAGTATGACATTAAAAACATTGATAAAGATTTGGTAGAGTACTTTATCTTCAATGTGCGTGTTGTTGCAGCCCTTTTTCCCTTTCTCCGCATACTTCTTGTTACATCTCCACACTTTTCTTCTAAATCGGTCATCATTGGAGTTCCAAACCTTTCTACCAAAGGCGCTGCTGCAATCGCCGCATATCACTTTTCCTGCAAATGGGTTATCGCTGGTTCCATAATCAACCCTTTTAAACCCATGTTTCTCAGCAAATTTCTTTTTTCTTTCCATTTCAAGCTGTACGGCTTCCCACATGTCTTTATCAATAATCGCGGGGGGATTGTCTTCCACATAATAGCGTGGAACTTGACCGGTGTTCTCTACTCTTTTCTTGGTTAAATAATCAACGGTGTAGGTCTTTTGAAGAAGGGCATCGCCTTTATATTTTTCATTACTCAACATCTTTCTAATGCTACCTTCATACCATTTGGCTGTTCCATTCCAGTTCCGAACATTCTCTTCCTCAAACTCTCTAGCAATTCGATTTGGCCCTTTCCCATCAAGGTAGTCTTTAAATATCCTTCTAATAATCTTGGCTTGTGGCTCGTTAATGATCAAGTTGCCATCTTCATCTTTGTCATATCCTAGAAATTTTGTATGGTTGATGGCGACTTTTCCCTGCTCAAATCGTCGCCTGATTCCCCAGGTAGAGTTCTCCGAAATAGATCTACTCTCGTCTTGGGCCAGGCTGGAAAGGATACTTAATAATACTTCACCCTTCGCATCTAATGTGTTTATGTTCTCTTTCTCGAAAATAACTCCAATTCCTAAATCCTTTAACTGCCTCACAAAATTCAAGCAGTCCAATGTATTTCTCGCGAACCTTGATATGGATTTCGTGATGATCATGTCAATCTTTCTATTCTTACAATCCTCTATCATCTTATTAAATTGCTCGCGCTTTTTCGTATTGGTTCCTGAAATCCCTTCATCTGCGTAAATTCCTGCCATTTCATAATCAGGGTGGTTTGAAATGTAGGTTGTATAATAATCAACTTGTGCCTCATAACTTGATAACTGTTCTAATTGGTCGGTTGACACTCGGCAGTAGGCTGCCATTTTCTTTTTCTGGGGTTCGAACTGTTCTGAACTGATCTGAATGTTTGTGCTTGCTGGTATAACGGTAATGTTTTTTGCCATTCCTTAAGACCTCCTGTACAAGCGTTTCTTCTTTTATATTGAGCTCTCCAACAACTTCATCATCAATCTTTGTTCCTGGACAGGCATTTTTTCCATTCTTTATATAGTTACTACATTGCCAGACTACTTTTTTGCATGGAAGTTTGCTATTCCAAGTCCTGCGTTTCAAGGTTGACCCGCACTTACCGCAGAAAAGCATTCCTGTTAGCGGATATCTATTTTGATACTTGCTTTTATCCCCTACGTTCCCCTTAGCTTCTGCTCGGGCTTTCATTTCTGTTTGAACCCTATCCCAAGTTTCATTTGAAATAATCGGTGGGTGATTCTTTTCGATATAAAAACTTTCAACTTTTCCATTATTTCTGACAGTGCCTTGCTTTAAATGATCGGGTGTGTAATATTTCTGGAGAATGGCATCCCCCTTGTACTTTTCATTTTTTAGTATGTTTAGGATTGTGCTCTCTTGCCAATTGCCACCAGCAACGGTTGGTATCCCATCTACATTTAATTCCTTGGCAATCGTAAATGCTCCTTTGCCCTCCAAGTATTGATCAAATATCCGTTTGATAATTTCTGCTTCATCCTCATTAATAACTAAATTCCCTAGTTCATCTTTATCGTAGCCGAGAAACCGATTTGTGTTTATCATCAGTTCGCCTCGTTCAAACTTCTTTTTAATTCTCCATTTCACATTTTCACTAATGTTTTTGCTTTCTTCTTGGGCAAAAGATGAGAGGACGGTAAGCATCAACTCGCCATCCCCTGATAATGTGTTAATATTCTCTTTTTCAAATCGCACTTCAACACCTAGATCCTTGAGTTCCCTGACCTTTTGAAGTACCACTGTTGTGTTTCTTGCAAATCTAGAAATGGATTTTGTGATAATTAAATCAATCCCACCTTGCTTTGCGAGCTCTATCATTTTTTTGAATTTTGGGCGTTTGTCAGTAGTCCCGCTAATACCGCGATCTGCAAACACTCCCACAAATTCATACTCCGGGTTTGTTCCAATCAATCTTTCATAATAATTAATCTGGTTTTCTAAAGATTCACCTTGCTTTTCATGATCAGTTGACACCCTAGCATAAGCACATACTCTTTTCCTTGTTTCTTTCACAATGGTTGGTTCTATAATTCTAACTCGCAATGAAGGCCCTCCTTTCTATCAATTTGGTACTACCATATATCACTCTAAAGGCTTAAATAATCAAGTTAATAGAACCATTATTCGAATTTAATAAAACCATCAAAGCCCGCTGCTTTTAGCTTTTTAAGTATCGCCTCTGCATTGTCTTTCTTAGAAAAGGCACCCACCTGTACTCGATAATACTTATTTCCTTTTGAGGGTTTTTCTGTTTTAGTAGATGAATTAATTAGCGTTAGAGCATCCTTATCAATCCAACTCATGATTCCATTAGATTCTTTGCCATTGTTCTTACCAATGGTTTTTCCAAGTAGAACACATGGCTTTCCACCTTTAATAACTGGTTTTCCATTTGAAACAATCTGGGTCACTTTGTGATACGAACCTGTTTTTACCCATGATGGAATGGTTGCTCCACCGGGGTAATATTTAGCTATTGATGATTTTACTTCCACTACATCACCAACCTTAATGCTAGACGATGTTTCCGGATCAGCATTTGCTTCATTTAATGCTAACTTAACTGCTGCACGAAAAGTATTCATATTCTCACCATGCTTAGGAAACCAATGCATTACATCAAAATGGTTACTCGCAATCCCCTTCTCGTGTCCTTCTGAATGACACAGGATATCTCGTTCAGTGAAATCATAGGTTTTACACAATTGAACACAAAGTTTTACGGCATTGTCCCAGGCTTTTCTAAAATAGTCCTCATTCTTTTTGGTATCATAGCCAACCATTGCTGATCCCCTACCATAAGAGAATCCACCTGGTTCACAAATTTCAATTCCTATGTGCGTGTTATTGGCTCGTCCACCACAATGCCACCCTCGATGATTCCAAGGTAAGTACTGCCACACTTCTTTATCATCTAAGAAAGCATGAACTGCCACTTGCCTACTCGTTTCTCCCGCTTGGTATGATTTATTCCAGCGGTTGAACCAATCTGCAGCCATTACACCTGGTGTTGCTGTGGAATGAATCATAATCCCTTGAGGTGAAATTTTTCGCCCTGCTTTATAACAATCATTCTTGGTCATAAATCTAGTATTTAGTTTCATCCCTTATCCTCTCCCTTTTTCCCTTTCAGCTGCGCCAATATATCTTTGAGTTTTTCAGGAACAGGTAACCCAATTCTTGAAGCATTTTCGATAATGCTGATCCCCTCATTTGAAAGATAAAAAAAGATGACCGCTGTGCGTATAGCACTACCGTCACCAATAATTTTGCTATCTATAATATGAGCCACTCCAACTAGGAAAAAAATCAACACCTTCTTAAAAATTCCTTTTGCTCCAATTTCACTAGAAAGATGTTTTTCTATAATCGCACTCATAATACCTGTAATATAATCAACCACTACAAATGCAATAAGTGCATACAAAAATCCATCAAAGCCACCAAGAGCCCACCCAAACCAACCACCTACTGTTGCAACTACAACTTGCATATATGTCCACAACTCTTTCATTCTCAAATTCCCTCCCGACTATCTAACTTCGTATCTATTAAAAAAAGAACCCAACGAGGTTCTTGAGTTTTCCATTCTAATACTGTGCATAATAAATATATCCACTGGCCTTCACGTAAAAGCCATCCCCAGGAATATAAATGGCACCGCCAAACGTATCATATGTTGATGTGGTAAATCCCGGTTGTTCGACACCTTCCCATGTAAGCCCATCAACCGATACATAAAGCATACTTTCTTTAAAGATTGCGAACTTTCCCCAATCTGCCATCCAGATGATGTTTTGAGGATTCGGGATATTGTTATTGGCAAGGTCACCAACATGAGATAGGTTCGTTTCCGTTATCTCAGTAGCGCTATCATTCATAACACAAAGCTTTACATCATAGATGCCATTAACGTATCGATATTTCATTACAAACAATTTGTCGTTAACAGACCTGATAAACATATAGGATGTTTCATTTAAGTCTTCAGGAATGGTTGTGGTCCATGAACCTGGAGTTGCAGAACTAGCAATAGCAATCGACTTATCTCCACCTACTACGCCAACAAAGTTCCCTTTATGAGTAGTCATGTATTTAAAGAAAGGAACCGACGATCCATCAGAACCTACTAACGTCCAGGCTGTTCGTTCTAATAGCGAATCAAAACTGTAGTACAAAGGCGATTTATAGTACCACCAACTGACAACCCCTGAACCTCTATCCATATCATAAGCACCCGTTGTCATCGCATTTTGAGCATTTTGACAGTAACCACTATTGTTCCAAGTAATACCGTCAAAAGAAGAGATGATGTTGGCATAACCAGTAATCTTGGCTATAAACACGCCACCACCAGAATAAATAATTTCAGGTTCACCATAGTTCCACCAGGTTACATCTGACAATGTCCATTGGCCAGTCGACTTATTGTAATAGGACATATAAGGCGTTTTTGCATGATAAACAGCAATCTGAGCATTTCCGTTATCATAAACATTAATTTGCTTTTCACTATTATATTGAGTGTAGCCAAAGCTACTATACGTTTTCTTTGTCCAATTCAAGGTGGGAATAGGAAGAACAAGGCCACCCCTGCCACCAAAGGCAGTCCAGATGGCTAATGTATTATTAAAATTTCGATCGTAACTCATCCTTATCCCACCACCTTATCAATTGCTGTAATTCTTCCACTGCTATCTGTTGTGTAATTATAGCTTGCCGTCTCTCCATCTACGTAGGTGACATCAAACCTTGTTGTATCAACCGTTAGGGAAGAAACTTCTTTAAGCAATAACTCTGAAAAAATATTATCCAGTGTGATACTTGTTATTCGCCCACCAGTGTCTGTAGTATAACTGTATTGAGCGTGGTATTGATGTGTATCACCCTTTTCAACTTCATACGTCACATTAATAAAACTAGTATCTATCGAAAGGCTTTTAACAACAGTATAGGAAACTCCTAAATCATTTACTTGAGTCTGAAGGCCGTCAACTGAACTCCCGACCTGTGTTAAAGAGGTTTCTACTGAATTCATTGAACTTTTAATTTGATAAAATGTATCAGAAATACTTGGTTTGTATCGTCCCACTTCTACTCGAATGTCATATCGATAGAACGGGTTATATTCCAAAGAAATAATTCTTGTTTTTACATCAATGCCAAGCGGTCTAAAAATAATATGAACATTATCCCCCACAGAAAGGCTTAAAAGTTTAAAGAAGGAAATGTGGTAGGAAGATGAATTTTCCCTAGAATCATGGGAAACAGAAACATCAGTAACATTTTTGGTATCCATAACTAACTTATATTCACTGCTCCCCCGATGACTTTTAATGTTTATTTGGTAGCCATCGTACTCGATTTCTCCACCCAAGATGGCAATGTACTGCATAAGAGCGGATCTTCTTGTCACCTCTTGGTTGATCTTCATGGTACAACTTTCAGTAAACTCTACAATCCCAGCTGAAAAAGGAGTCCCAGACAATAACTGGTTTAATCCAGCTGTCGGGTCTCCTGTAAAATCAAACGTATCAATTTTATAAATCTCATCATTTAAAATGTACGACACATGTTCGCAAGTTACGGAACAAACAGGAAGACTGCCTTGCAGTGACTTTGTTATTTGTACGATTTCAAAATACTGCTCATTTATTTTGGCTAACTGCTTCGTCTTTAAAGCGAGGGCAGATTTGGCAAGTACCGTAAACGATAGTGTAAATTCCCCTTCAAGTGTTTCTCGCAAATTGGCGGACATCACTTTTTGAATGGTTTGCAATAAAGTATTTCCTGCATAAATTTCTATCACCGTTCTGCCCTCCTTTTATTATGATCCTGCGACCCCTAAGTTTCTTACCGTTACAGTATTTTGATTCCACTGTAGCTGGGCAATAATCCGAGTTAATACAGTTCCATCAATAGTAAGTGGAATCGTAACATCTAATATTGAGCCGTTAGCTCCATTTGCTGTAGCATTGATTTGCGTATTGTCAAAACTTTTATATTAAATAGGCTATAAAATACCTTGATAGAGGGATTTTTGAGCAAAAAAATTGCCACCCCCTGAATTTTAGGAAATAGTGAGGTTACCACACCAAACACCAACCTAAAAAG
>VEFU01000519.1 GCA_007679095.1 Paenibacillus bovis | reverse complement strand
CAAATAGACAAGGATTCCTATTGGTATGTTGTGAATGAAATGGTTCAGAATGGTCAACTTCCTAGTAATAATTGGAAAGGGCAATTTTTCCATAAAAACAAGTTAATGAAAGAACTTCCTGAGTTGAAGAAACACTATCCATTCTTAAAAGAAGTAGACAGCATTGCACTGCAAAAGTCTGTTGAAATTGTGAACGATGCCTATACGCGCTATTA
>VEFU01000518.1 GCA_007679095.1 Paenibacillus bovis | reverse complement strand
AAATAAACACCAACTTAAATAATTTATAAGTCTATTATAACCTATTATTACTATTGGTGTTATTTATTCCGTTTAAGAAAAAAAAAAATCGAGAGCGCCAAATGAATATTGTCATATTTGTTCGATATTAAGATGCGTTTGGTTCCTTAATATCCACAATGTATCCTAGACTTTCTAGTCGGCGAAGTGAATTTCTTACAATAGATTTTTCTCTTTGT
>VEFU01000517.1 GCA_007679095.1 Paenibacillus bovis | reverse complement strand
CAGGTTGATAGGTCCGGTGTGGAAGTGTGGCGACACATGGAGCTGACGGATACTAATCGATCGAGGACTTAATCAAAAAGATTGTTTCAAGGTTTATATCTTCTCCATATTATCTGGTTTTGAGAGAATGAAATTCTCTTTTATGTCTGGTGGCGATAGCGAAGAGGTCACACCCGTTCCCATCCCGAACACGGAAGTTAAGCTCTTCAGCGCCGATGGT
>VEFU01000516.1 GCA_007679095.1 Paenibacillus bovis | reverse complement strand
TCGTGGTTTTTGACAATTTGAGTGGAAATCTTGTCTAACATATCCTTCCTTGCATTTGTAATCTTTTCGTGAATACGGGCCACTTTTATCCGTTGCTTATGCCAATTAGATGAACCAAAGTTTCGTCTAGAAAGAATACTTTGTGCTTTTGCTAACTTTTCTTCTAATGTACGGAAAAACTTCGGATTAGGATAGATTGTACCATCCGACAATGTTGCAAAATCC
>VEFU01000515.1 GCA_007679095.1 Paenibacillus bovis | reverse complement strand
GGATGAGTAGTGCATGAGGTTTGGGTGTTTTTAGTAAATAGTTAAAGGAAGAGGAGTCAAATGTTGGGAGAGAAACGATAATGATAATTGCAAGAAGGAGAGGGATTGGAATTTGAAGAAGAAGATGGGGAAAGAGAATAATGAAAATGATTAAGAATGGTGGAGGTAGGAAAGTGGATAGGGGTGGTGGTTCTGGAGAGCTGACACTAATACGAGATTGGGCAATGA
>VEFU01000514.1 GCA_007679095.1 Paenibacillus bovis | reverse complement strand
ATTGGGAAAGTTTGTTAATGTGGTGTCGTGGAAAGGTTGGTGGGAAAATTGAGGGGGAAACTGTTGGGATATGACATGGGGTAGTTTGGAGATGAGTAGATGTTCGTGTTCATGTTGGAAGGTGGGAAGGAAATGAGGTTGGTGAATGGTTTGTAAGATAATAGAAGAGAGGGGAAGGAATGTATGGATTAGTTGACTCGACTGGGAATCAATGAGGGAGGTAAAATG
>VEFU01000513.1 GCA_007679095.1 Paenibacillus bovis | reverse complement strand
ATTTACTAGATAGAGAATTAATGGGTGGGTTCATTGCAAGACGATGAAGGATTATTAAGGAATTTTCAGAAATATATGGTGAAAGTGGTGGTGAAGGAGGGAGAAAGTATTTGTATGATGTTTGGAAGGATTGTAACTATATCGGGACAGATAGAGTTGGTAAAAATGAGGATTGGTTGAGGGAAACTTCATATGCAGCTTCGGAAATTAGGATAAACTTATGGAAAG
>VEFU01000512.1 GCA_007679095.1 Paenibacillus bovis | reverse complement strand
AGAAAGTTGTAGAGAGTTTTGTGAGTTAGGAGAGTTAGAAATTGGTGGGTGATGGATTAAAGGTTGGAAAGGTTGATGCTTATTGATGGGTGGAGTTGGGTGTGGATTATAAAGAGGAAGTAAGGAGAAAAATGGGGGTGGAATAAAGTTTGATTTAGTATTAAGGTTAGGAGATGGTTGTAAGCAAACGGCACATGTGATACATTTTGAAAGGTGATAAGTCGATTG
>VEFU01000511.1 GCA_007679095.1 Paenibacillus bovis | reverse complement strand
CGATCATTCAAGCATTAACACCTCCAAAATCTATAAAAACACATCTCCACCTACACAATCATTTTCTACAAATAACATCCATTATTCCCCATTCAACATTCCATCACTTAACAAACTTCCCGACATTAACCTCTCACGCAATAGAACAAACACCAAACCATATTCAGCAGGCACACTCCCAATATAACATAGCTCGTAAGCTTCCATTTCAATCTTATCACCGTCAGT
>VEFU01000510.1 GCA_007679095.1 Paenibacillus bovis | reverse complement strand
ATTTCCATCAATATCGAGACAGACTCCAATTCCTATCTCACTTCCTACAATCTCCCCTATTTCCTTCACAACTTCCAATTCACCTCATCCTACACCTTCCACACTCATCCACCCATCAACATCCACCCAAATACCATCCAAATTCCCCTCACCTTTAATCACTTCAACAATCTTATCTCCAAAAAACCCATACCCACTTTCCAATACTCTACCTGATCATAATCCCAC
>VEFU01000050.1 GCA_007679095.1 Paenibacillus bovis | reverse complement strand
GGCTAGTGGTTCGCATATCCCAACGCCCACAGTGAACTTTCATCACCTAGTTGACGGACATGCCCGGCACACAAAAAAAGGATATCCAAAAATGGATATCCTTTCATAACTAACGAACTATTATTCAACCATTGTGTCGCTACCAAAGAAGTTCTTGAACATTTGAATATTTGTAGCACGATTCATTGCTGCGATGGAAGTGGTTAATGGAATTCCCTTCGGACAAACTTCTACACAGTTTTGTGAGTTACCACAGTTAGAAATTCCTCCGTCATCCATTAAAGCTTCCAAACGTTCATCCTTATTCATCGCTCCAGTTGGGTGTGCATTATAAAGACGAACTAACGACAAAAATGCCGGTCCAATAAAGTTTGATTTACTATTAACGTTAGGACATGCTTCTAAGCAAACGCCACATGTCATACATTTTGAAAGCTCATAAGCCCATTGACGTTTTCTTTCTGGCATTCTAGGTCCTGGCCCTAAATCGTAAGTACCATCAATCGGAATCCATGCTTTAATTCGTTTCAATGAGTCAAACATTCTACTGCGATCCACGATTAAATCACGAACAACAGGGAATGTATTCATAGGTGCTAAACGAATTGGTTGTTCAAGTTTATCTATAAGAGCTGTACATGATTGTCTTGGAGTACCATTAATAACCATGGAACAAGCCCCACACACTTCTTCTAAACAGTTCATATCCCAATTAACAGGAGTTGTTTTCTTCCCTTCTGCGTTAACAGGATTACGACGAATCTCCATCAATGCAGAAATAACGTTCATATTTGGACGGTAGTCGAGAATGAATTTTTCCTCATAAGGTTGTGATTCAGGATTATCTTGACGAGTAATAATAAATGTAACTTTTTTATTTGTGCTCATTCTCACTTCACCTCTTTCTGTTTTGCATAGTTCCGCTCACGAGGCTTAATTAGTGAAACATCAACTTCTTCATAACTGAATTCTGGTGAGTCCGTATTAGGATTATAATTTGCCATTGTTGTTTTTAGCCATTCCTCATCATTACGATTAGGGAATTCTGGCTTATAGTGTGCTCCTCTACTTTCATTACGGTTTAATGCTCCAATTGTAATTACACGCGCTAACTGTAGCATATTCCATAATTGTCTAGTAAATAGTGCACCCTGATTACTCCAGTTGTTTGTATCATTAATATTAATGTTTTTCCAACGTTCCATTAATTCAAGAATCTTATTATCTGTTTCTTTTAGCTTGTCGTTGTAACGAACAACCGTCACATTATTTGTCATCCATTCACCTAATTCCTTATGAATGACATATGCATTTTCAGTTCCATCCATTGTCATAATATCTTTCCATTTATCTTGTTCGTGTTTCACTGCTTGTTCGAAAACGGAAGATGGTAAAGAATCTACACTCTTATCTAAGCCACTGATATATTTAACGGCCTCTGGACCAGCAACCATACCACCATACACAGCTGATAGTAAGGAATTTGCTCCAAGTCGATTCGCACCATGTTGAGAATAATCACATTCACCAGCAGCAAATAATCCAGGTATGTTTGTATGTTGATTATAATCAACCCATAAACCACCCATCGAATAGTGAACTGCAGGGAAGATTTTCATCGGAACTTTACGTGGATCGTCTCCAGTAAATTTCTCATAAATCTCAATAATTCCACCAAGTTTAACATCCAGTTCATGTGGATCTTTATGAGAAAGGTCCAAATAAACCATGTTTTCTCCATTAATTCCAAGTTTTAAATCTACACATACGTGGAAGATTTCACGTGTAGCAATATCACGTGGTACTAAGTTTCCATATGCAGGATATTTTTCTTCTAGGAAATACCATGGTTTTCCGTCTTTATATGTCCAAATACGACCACCTTCACCACGAGCTGATTCACTCATTAGACGTAGTTTATCATCTCCTGGGATAGCTGTAGGGTGAATTTGAATAAACTCTCCGTTAGCATAAGTAGCTCCTTGTTGGTAAACGATGGAAGCTGCTGACCCAGTATTAATAACTGAGTTAGTAGATTTCCCAAAAATGATTCCAGGTCCACCAGTTGCCATAATGACTGCATCTGCAGGGAATGATTGAATTTCCATTGTTGTCATATTTTGAGCAACGACACCACGGCAAACGCCTTCATCATCTTTAATAATACCTAAGAAATCCCAGCCTTCATATTTATTTACTAAACCTGCTACTTCATGACGACGAACTTGCTCATCAAGAGCATATAGTAATTGTTGGCCAGTAGTCGCACCAGCAAATGCTGTACGGTGATGTTGAGTTCCTCCGAATCTACGGAAATCCAACAGACCTTCTGGTGTTCTATTAAACATTACACCCATACGATCAAATAAATTAATAATTTCTGGAGCTGCCTCACACATCGCTTTAACTGGTGGTTGATTTGCTAAGAAGTCTCCACCATAAACCGTATCATCGAAATGTATATAAGGTGAATCGCCTTCACCCTTCGTATTTACTGCACCATTAATACCACCTTGTGCACATACTGAGTGTGATCTTTTTACAGGTACAAGTGAAAAGAGATCAACTTGTTTACCTTCTTCTGCAATTTTGATTGTTGCCATCAAGCCGGCCAATCCCCCGCCGACCACGATGATTTTATTATTACTCATCGTGCGACTCACTCCTTTTTTTCTCTGTTGTTCTCTCACTAGTTCGAATGCTTATACGAATAGATTTGGATAAACAAATGCTAATGCTGCTCTTACCCCAATGATAGAAACTACTATAAATACACCTGTCATAATCCAGGAAGAAATGCGCTGAGATTTAGGTGATTGCGTAATTCCCCAGCGAACTAGGAAGGACCATAATCCATTGGATAAATGGAAAGTAGCTGCTAGAATACCAGCTAAATAGAGTATTAGCATTACTGGATTAGTTAAAATGTTCTCCATCATTTCAAAGTTTACTTCAGCACCTAAAGCTTTTTGAATTCTTGTTTGGTATACATGCCAGGCAATGAAGAATACTAATATGATTCCTGTAATTCTTTGAATCGTAAACAACCAGTTACGAAAAAAGCTTAATTTTACAGGATTGTTATTAGCCGTGAAGGCAATATAAATTCCCAAAATGGCATGAAACAATAACGGTATGTAAATAACAACCCACTCAAGAATATGAACGAATGGTAAATTACCCATAAAGTCAGATGCTTTGTTAAATGCTTCTTCGCCACGTGTAGCGAAATGATTAATAACTAAGTGCTGTACTAAAAATAATCCTACTGGAATTACTCCTAGTAACGAGTGCAGCCTACGCCAATAAAATTCATTTTTCCCTGCCATAAAGTTCCCCCCCTTAGTAGTTAAGCGTCTGCATTTTCAGACATGATTCTCTTATAAATTTCGACATGTCCAATTACACAAAATGTTCTATACAATTCTGTGTCATCTTTATTCTACTCCCCCCCACGAAAAGCGTCAAGGCAACGTTTTCATTTTCCGTTTCCTATTTTATTCTATATACTTTCAATCTTTTCTCATAAAAAAATATAAAAAACTGCTCCATTTTAGTATATAATATGTATATAGAAAGAGGGGAATAGAGTGAAATCTACTTCATTTAATCAAGAACAACAACAGGATGGAAAAGAGTCCATACCCGTTTTTGGATATGAATTGTTACGAGATATTTTAATTCCCAGCCTTCTCGGTAAGGATACAGCAGAAATCTCTTATTGGGCAGGAAAAAACCTAGCACGTAATTTTCCACTGCTAACCATACAGGAAATCTCTTCCTTTTTCCAAGAAGCTGCATGGGGTCAACTAAATGTAATAGATGAAAACAAAAATGAAATGAAACTAGAACTAAGTGGTCCAATCGTAGAAAGACGATTACACATGAACCAAGATGCTACTTTCCAGCTCGAAGCAGGATTTATTGCTGAACAAATTGAAAAACAAAAACATGTCGTAACAGAAGCACATGCCGAAACCATATTAAAGAAAAACATAGTCCTAATAACAGTTCGCTGGGACAAACACGATGAGGTTTTATAGTATTATTCATGACTATAACAAAAAATTGTAGATATTATTTAAAAGCCAAACTATAACTTGAGTTGTTTTCAAGCTAGTTGGCTTTTTTTCTATAGGTTTAAAATCGGCTAGTAGTCCTTCTAATGTTTTCTTCTACAAACAATTCTCACGGTAGTCGCATTAAGTAAACTTTTTGAAGCGTAATCTACTAAGAATGCAAACTTACCAGCTGAGGAAATACACGTAGACTCCAGCGGAGCAAGGGCCTCGGTGAGACCAATCTTGTGCGATTAGCAAGCACATTTCGCTTTTCTAAGCCCGTGGAAAGCAAAGTGTATTTCACCAGCGGTATAGTTACACTAATATTTATTAGGAATTACAACTCATATAAATAATTCTATCCCATCTACTTCTTTCATTTCAATTATCGAACTTCTTGCCCTACAGATAGCTTGAATTCATCATGGAGAATATTAGCTGCTTCTTCCATTTTATCTTCTTCAATAACTGCTGAAACCTTAATTTCAGATGTACTAACCATCTTAATTTGGATATTTTTCTCTGCTAAAATATTAAACATTTGCGCTGCCACTCCAGGGTTAGATACCATTCCCGCTCCTACGATTGATACTTTCGCTAGTCCAGCTTCATATTCAATATGTTCAAATCCAATTGTCTCTTTTTGGCTTTCAAGAACATTCACAGCCTCTTTACGATCTTTACTTTTGATAGAGAACGATAGGTTTGTTGTATTTGTATCTGTTTGACTTTGGATAATAATATCTACATCAATATGATTTTCTGCTAAAACAGTAAACACTGATGATAGCCCAGTTAATTGATTGCTTAATCCAAAAATTGTAAGTCTTGTAATATCCTTTTCAAACGCTACTCCTCTAACTACTAAATTATTTTCCATCGAAACTTCCTCCTCAATAACTGTGCCATCTTCATTTTCTGTGCTTGATCTAACTTCTAGTGAAACATTATAGTTTTTAGCAAATTCCACTGCTCGTGGGTGTAATACTCCTGCGCCAAGGTTTGCCAATTCCAGCATTTCATCATAAGAGATAGCTGAAAGCTTTCTTGCTCCTTCCACATATCGTGGGTCTGAAGTGAATACTCCTGTTACATCCGTACAAATTAAACATTTCTCCGCATTTAGTGCAGCTGCTATTGCAACAGCAGTTGTATCTGAGCCACCTCTTCCAAGCGTAGTTATTTCTCCTGATTCAGTAATTCCTTGGAATCCTGCAGCTACTACTACTTTGCCTTCTTGTAATAATTCATCCAAACGATTTGTCTTTATATCGAGTATCCGAGCATTTGAATGGACACTTTCCGTTATAATCCCAGCTTGCCAACCTGTTAACGAAACTGCTGGTACACCTTTTTCAATAAGTGCCATAGACAGTAGTGAAATGGTTACTTGCTCTCCAGTTGTTAGAAGCATGTCCATCTCTCTTTTTGCAGGTGTTTCTGTAATTTCACCAGCTAGTTGTAATAGATGATCTGTTGTTTTTCCCATAGCAGACACAACAACTACAACATTTTTCCCAGAATTTTTTAAGTCGATAATTCGCTTAGCAACATGTTGAATTTTTTCCGTAGTTGCGACAGAAGTGCCGCCAAACTTGATTACAATCGTACCCATTACCTTGCCTTCTTTCCATGATAGTAGTTTTCACCTTAACATATCGAACGGCCAATTCAGACTTTTTTGGACATTCTGCATTTAAAATAAAAAAGCAATGAGAGTATTCTCATTGCTTGTGAAACGCATATATAGATAAATATATCACAACATGAGATAGCTCTCCATAACGTAGAAATCGTTATGACAATCCTGCATTTCTTAAACCCAGGACCAGCGAAGAATATTATGGGTTTTCCTTCACTTCGGCAAATCGTCCCTTTCAGTATTTTTCATGGAAGCCCATCCTTCTCCAAATACTTACTATTGATGATTTGCACCTCTATCTTTTCTATGAAATTGCACTTATTATATCATTGTGCAATTAATTACACAATACCTATTTATCTAAATTTTCTTTTAGAGTAGTTGCAATATCGCTTGGAATTCCTAATTCAACTATTTCCTCCACTGTCGCTTCCTTCATCTTCTTTAATGAACCAAAATGGCGTAGCAACTTTTTCTTCCGTACAGGTCCAATACCTTTAATTTCATCAAGTGTTGATTGAAAAGCCGATTTCCCTCGTAATTGTCGATGAAAAGTAATAGCAAAGCGGTGGACTTCATCTTGAATTCTTTGTAACAAATAAAATTCCTGGCTATTTCTTGCTAACGGAACAATCTCAAGTGGATTACCAAATAACAATTGAGAAGTGCGATGTTTTTCATCTTTTGCAAGGCCAGCAACTGGTACTGTTAGCCCTAATTCATCCTCAATAATTTCCTTAGCAGCATCAATTTGACCTTTACCACCATCTATTAAGATTAAGTCAGGTAATGGGAGGTTCTCCTTTAATACCCTAGTGTATCTTCTTCTAACAACTTCACGCATGGATTCATAATCATCTGGTCCTTGCACTGACTTTATTTTATATTTACGATACTCTCGTTTTTCGGGTTTACCATCAATAAAAACTACCATTGCGGAAACAGGGTCTGTACCTTGGATATTGGAGTTATCGAATGCTTCAATACGATGCGGAGTATAAATCCCCATGGCCTCTCCTAATTTATCCACTGCGTTAATAGTACGATCTTCATCACGTTCAATGAGAGAGAATTTTTCATCTAAGGCAATTTTGGCATTTTTCATAGCTAAATTAACTAAATCTTTTTTCTGACCTTTTTTCGGTTGTAATACTTTAAGATCCAATAATTGTTCAGCTAATTCTTTATCAGCATTTTCAGGAATTAATATTTCTTTTGGCTTCACATAATTTGATTGTGAATAGAACTGCCCCAAATAAGTAAGAAATTCCTCCTCTTCCTCGCGATAAACTGGAAATAATGAAACATCTCGTTCAATTAGTTTTCCTTGTCTAATGAAGAAAACCTGTACGCACATCCAACCTTTATCTAAGGCATAACCAAAAACATCACGGCTTGTATAATCAGCAGACATCATTGTTTGTTTTTCCATTGTTGTTTCGATGTTTGCTATTTGATCTCGATATTCTTTTGCACGTTCAAATTCTAACTTTTCTGCTGCTTCTAGCATTTTTTTCTGCAGGTTCTCTTTAATCTCTGTATGACCACCATTTAAAAATCTTGTAATCTCATCCGTCATTTGCTTATATGTTTCTTCCGATACTTCATTTACACTTGGTGCTAAACATTGACCTAAATGATAATATAAACAAACTCGGTCACACATGGTATTGCATTTTCTTAGTGGATATAAACGATCAAGTAGTTTTTTTGTTTCATTTGCGGCAAGTGCATTCGGATACGGTCCAAAATATTTACCTTTATCCTTTTTGACTTTTCTTGTAATTATTAGCCTTGGATGTCGTTCATTCGTTATCTTGATATATGGATAACTTTTATCGTCTTTCAGCATGACGTTATATTTAGGATTATGCTTCTTTATTAAGTTCATTTCTAAAATTAATGCTTCGATATTAGAGGAAGTTACAATATATTCAAAATCTTCAATTTCACTAACCAAGCGTTGCGTTTTCGTATCATGAGAACCAGTAAAATAGGATCTAACTCTATTTTTCAGTATTTTTGCTTTTCCAACATAAATAATTGTATTTTGACGGTCCTTCATTAAATAACAGCCAGGTTGATCTGGCAATATTGCTAGTTTATTTTTAATTATTTCATTCATGTTCTACCACTCCAAAAAACGTATGAAAAAAATCCGAGCAACCAAGCTCGGATTTATATGTCTTACATATGTTTATTAAGTAATTCAGCTAGAGCTTCTTTCGGTTGGAAACCAACTACTTTATCAACCGTTTCGCCATCTTTCATTACAATAAGAGTTGGAATACTCATGATTCCATATTTACTAGCAGTTTCTTGGTTTTCGTCGACGTCAACTTTGACGATTTTTGCTTTCCCGTCAAGATCTCCATCAAGTTCTTCTAAAACAGGTGCAATCATTTTACAAGGTCCGCACCAAGTTGCCCAAAAATCTACTAATACTAATCCTTCGCCCGTTTCCGCAGCAAAAGTTGCATCTGTTGCATGTGTAATAGCCATAATTATTACCTCCTCTTTATATACATTATAAAGCTAAGGACAGTATATCACCAGAATTGTCATCTTGCTAACAATTTGCTTCAATAATTACTCTTACCATTTAATTAATTTTCATGAGGTAGCTGCTTTTATTTTTTTAAACTCTTCTGTTAATAAAGGAACTACTTCAAATAAGTCACCAACAATTCCATAATCGGCTACATTAAAGATATTCGCATCAGGATCTTTATTGATAGCTACAATAACCTTTGAATTGCTCATCCCAGCTAAATGTTGAATAGCACCTGAAATTCCGCAAGCAATATACAAGTCTGGTGTAACAACTTTTCCTGTTTGGCCAATTTGCAAGGAATAATCACAGTAATCCGCATCACATGCACCTCGTGAAGCGCCAACTGCTCCACCTAGTACAGAGGCCAATTCCTTTAGTGGTTCGAACCCCTCTGCACTTTTAACTCCGCGTCCCCCTGCAACTACAACTTTAGCCTCTGACAAATCAACACCATCGCTTGCCTTGCGTACTACTTCCTGCACAATGGTTCGTAAATCTGTAATATTTGCAGAAATCTTTTCTATTTCACCACTTCGAGATCCATCTTTATCCAATGCTTCAATATTATTTGGCCTAATGGTAATAAAGACAACATCATCTAACGTTTTCTTTTTTTCAAAAGCTTTACCTGAATAAATAGGCCTAGTGAAGATGACATCATCATCTTCCACCTCAATTGAAGTAACATCAGAAATTAGGCCTACATTTAACTTACTTGCAATTTTTGGTGCTAGATCTTTACCTAAAGCTGTATGTCCAATAATAATCCCTTCTGGGTTTTCCTGGTTCACAATTTCTAATAAGGCTTGTGAGTAACCATCAGAACTATAATTCTTTAACTTCTCATCTTCCACTACAAGTACACGATCTGCCCCATAATGAAGTAACTCAGTGCCGAGCGAAGCTATTTTTTCCCCTAATAAAGCTACAACCACTTGTCCACTTTCCGCAAGTTGTCTACCCGCTGCAATTGCTTCAAACGAAACATTTCTAAGTGAATGATCACGCACTTCTGCAAGTACAAGTATTTTTTTCGCCATTTTCTAGCCCTCCCAAGAACATACTAATTCTTAAATCGTTTTACTTAACAAGTTAGCTAGCTCCTTCACTTGCTCTTCTATTTCACCTGTAAGAATTCTTCCTGCTTGTTTCTTTGGTGGGAGAAATACTTCAATTGTTTTTGTTCTTGCAGATACATCTTCCTCCTCTAAATCTAGATCATCAAGTTCAATTTCTTCTAATGGTTTTTTCTTTGCTTTCATAATTCCAGGTAAAGATGGGTATCGTGGCTCATTTAACCCTTGTTGGGCCGTAATTAATAGTGGTAGTGTAGATTCGATTACCTCTGAATCTCCTTCCACATCGCGAACAACTTTAACTTCTTTCCCTGATATCTCTAGCTTCGTAATCGTAGTGATATAAGGTATTCCTAAAATGTCTGCTACACGAGGACCTACTTGACCAGAACCACCATCAATTGCTACATTTCCAGCAAGAATTAAATCCGCTTCCTTATCAGATAAATATTCACCTATAATCTTTGCAATTGTAAACTGATCACAATCTTCTACATCCTCATCAATATTAATGAGTGTCGCCTTATCTGCCCCCATTGCGAGCGCAGTTCTTAATTGTTTCTCTGCATCTTCTGATCCAACTGTTACAACAGTTACTTCACCGCCGTGTTCATCTCTAACCCTTATCGCTTCTTCTATGGCATATTCATCATAAGGATTAATAATGAATTCTGCCCCATCCTCATTGATTTCTCCATTATTAATACTGATACGTTCTTCCGTATCAAATGTTCTTTTTATTAAGACATAAATATTCATAGGTTCCCCTCCTACATTTCGTCTATTTTCCTTTAAAATTAGGTTCACGCTTTTCTAAAAATGCTTGTATACCTTCCTTCCTATCTTCCGTATTAAATAATGTCCCAAATCGTTCTGCTTCACGTTTCACACCTTTATCAAATTGATTCGTTTTTGTGTATTGTAATTGTTCAATAACCGCACGTAACACGATAGGACTTTTCTTAGCGATTTTTTCTGCCATTACCATTCCCTGCTCAAACAGCTCATCCTCAGGAAATGATTTGTTAGCTAATCCCCATTTAACCGCTTCTTTTCCTGTAATAGGTTCACTTGTCAACATCATTTCCGCTGCTTTTGCAGGACCAACTAGTCTTGGTAAACGTTGTGTACCAGCAAATCCAGGTATAATTCCTAATTGTAATTCCGGTAGACCTAATGTAGCAGTATCACTAACAAGACGAAGATGACATGCCATCGCAAGCTCCAAACCACCACCGAGAGCAGCTCCATGGACTACGGCGATAATTGGCTTTGGAAACTTTTCAATCTTATCAAAAGTTTGCTGCCCCCTTTCAGCCAATATAGAGAATTCTTCACCACTTTTTACTTGGGTAAATTCTTTAATATCTGCTCCTGCTGAAAAGAATCGTCCCTCACCACGGATGATTACAGATCGAATTTGTTGATCATGCTCTATTTCATCTAAAATGCTAGAAATTTCACTTATTAAATTAGATGAAAGTGCATTTGCTGGTGGTCTATTAATAGAAATAATTGCAACGGAATTTTCCTTTTTAAGAGTTAAATTTTCCATACTACACTATATTCCTCCTCTATGTACAAACATGAAAGTTTTTTATTATTTTCCACAACCATTTAATAAAAGGCGTTGAACAGCTGGTGCTAATTCTACTAAATCATATTTTTGTTCATTAATTACCCAGTTTGTGATAATTTCATCAATTGTACCGAATATCATTTGTCTTGTTAGTCTAACATCCACTATTTGAGTAAACTCATTACGTTCTATGCCATATTTTATTACTTCATCCACTACAAATAAGTAGTCCTTTAAAACATCGTTGATTTTTTGTCTTAATTCTTTATTAGATTGTCTTAGTTCTAGTTGTGTAATGATTGCTAACTTCGGATTTTCACTTAAATTTTTAAAGTGATGTTCAATTAATACTAGTAATTTTTCAGAAGCCGTTTCTTTTTTTTCAATCTCTTCTGTTATCTTGTGTACAAACATACCCATTTTTTCACGAAATACAGAGATTAAAATATCTTCTTTATTATGGAAGTAAAGATAAATAGTTCCATCAGCTACACCTGCTTGTTTTGCTATTTTTGAAACTTGTGACTGATGGAATCCGTTTTCGGCAATGACAATGACAGCCGCATCAATAATTTGCATATATTTGGGCTTATTACGTTTCATGTTAACACCACTTTTCCATTGCTAACTGAATGAGTATTCATTCATCATTCTATGATGGAAATCATATTTCATTCCTAAATGAAAAGCTCTGTTAATCTCTGTTGTTGATTTTTGCTCCTGTACACTCGCTTTCCGCGGGAGTCTCGTGTACATCCGCTACAATCAACTAAATTGTTAACAACAATGAACTTTAACAGAGCCAAATGAAAAAAGAGCCAAGGACGGCTCTTTCAGTTTTTCACAACATGCACCGTGAGGTAATATCCGGCGACTTTTTCGATTATGAAAGAATCACAAAAGAAAAATCGTTATAATTTCCGCATCAGGGGCATAGTTCCGGGGGCATTCGGCAAGCCCCTCGTCGCCTCGGGCTCCTGCAGGTCTCGCCCTTAATGCTAAGACTGTAGACTAATTCGATTTTGTTGAGTACTTCTACAGTCTGAAAGAGAATTTTCCTATTCTAATATCTTTGTTTCTTCTTGTTTTTTCCTTTCTTCTTCTACAAGTACTCTTCGTAGTATTTTTCCAACAGCTGTTTTAGGAAGCTCTTTGCGAAATTCGTATATCTTCGGAACCTTATATGCAGCCAGATTCTTTCGTGCAAATTCATCTAATTCTTTTTCGGTTATATTAGACCCGTCTTTTAAAACGATAAATGCCTTCACAGTTTCACCACGATACGCATCAGGAACTCCAACAACTACTAGTTCCTGTATATCAGGGTGTTCATATAAAACATCCTCTACTTCACGGGGATAAATATTAAACCCTCCAGCAATTATCATATCTTTCTTGCGATCCACTACATAAAAATAACCTTCCTCGTCCATATACCCCATATCTCCTGTATAGAGCCAACCATCTTTTAAGGTTTCAGCGGTATCATCAGGACGATTCCAATATCCTTTCATTACTTGTGGTCCTTTTACAACAATTTCACCAATCTCATTTGGTGCTGCTTCCTCACCAGTTTCAGCAGATATAATCTTTGCATCTGTATCAGGCCAAGGAACACCTATGCTTCCTTTCACACGCTCTTTACCATAAATAAAATTCGCATGTGTTACCGGTGAAGATTCGGTTAAACCGTAGCCTTCTACTAGTTTTCCACCTGTAACTTCTTCAAATTTTTGTTGCACTTCGATTGGTAGTGGAGCAGAACCACTAATACATGATTCAATTGATGTTAGATCATATTTGCTTAAATCAGGATGATTTAACAAGCCGATATAAATTGTTGGTGCACCTGGAAAAATGGTTGGACGTTGCTTATGAATCGTTTTCAATGTTGTTTCTACTTCAAATTTAGGTAGAAGAATCATTTTATATCCTTGCATAACTGCCAAAATTAAGACTGTGGTCATCCCATATACATGGAAAAAAGGAAGCAAACCTAATATTTTCTCTTCCCCTTTTTTGGCATTGTATAACCATGCATCACAGGCAGTTGCATTAGCAATTAGATTCTTATGAGTGAGCATTACTCCTTTTGGATGTCCGGTCGTTCCACCTGTGTATTGTAAAAGCGCTAAATCATTCTCAAAATCAAATTCTATCCTATGTGGTTCAGGTTGCGAAACGGACATTATTTTTTTAAAGAGATGGATATTACCTTCATGCTTTAATTGCACTACTATTCCTGTTTGCTTTTTTTGAATAAATGGGTAAATAAGATTCTTTGGAAATGGTAAGTAATCCTTGATAGCGGTAATGATAACATGATCCAATTTCGTATGCTTCAATACTTTGGATATACGGGGGTACAAAATGTCTAATGAGATTATTGCTTTAGCTCTTGAGTCGTTAATTTGGTATTCTAATTCTCGTTCTGTATATAAAGGATTTGTTTGAACTACTATTCCGCCAGCATATAAAATACCGTAATAACTTATTACTCCTTGAGGACTATTAGGCAGCATAATTGCTACACGATCACCTTTTTTAATACCGATACTAATTAAATAATTGGATAGTCTTAAGGCACTTTCATACACTTGACGATACGTCATCTCTTTGCCCATAAAATGGACAGCCACTTTATCCGGGTATTTTCGAGCTGCTTCGGTTAGATAAGTTTGGACTGGTTTCTCTTCATAATCCAGCGTTGTTGGTATTGATTCGGGATAAAGCTTTAACCAAGGCTTCGCTTCCATTCAATCCCCCCCTTATCTTAGAGAAAACCGTTAGACAGTAATTGTATTACAATCAACTTGTACTGAATTTATTTGTTTAGGTATTTTCAACTATAATAATTTCCTCTATTACATGATAATCGAAACAGTCGATAATTATTCTTGTATTCCCTGTAATCTGTTGGAAAAAAACAATAAAAAAAAGCTGCCGAGGCAGCTTTTTACACAGTGATTAAAAAAATGATTCCACATAATAAAAATAATCCACAAACAACAAATAATATTTTTGCTAATGTTTCCACTTGTTCCTCCTTAATATATTCCTGCACCAATCACATAGGATAATCCGATTGATATGACCATTGAAAGAAAACCTACAGCACGGTTATTATTCGCTATCTCATTATCAACATTGAATTTTGGAGTTAGAAATTCAAAAATAAAATATCCCGTAACTAACAAAAAGAAACCAAATACTCCCCAACCTACCATGACCAACAGGCTGTCATGATGGAGGATGGAATGTCTAAATACATTGGCAATACCGAAAATTTTTCCTCCTGTCGCCATCGCAACAGCAACGTTTCCGCTCTTGATTTCTTCCCAATTATTATACTTTGTGACAAGTTCAAAGATAAATAAAAATAAAATTATACATAGGACAGTAACACTATAATAACCTGCTGTTTGAACAAATGAGTTTTGCCAAAAAGAGTCCAATTGAAATCACTCCCCTAAACTTAAGTAAAGACGTATCATTATTTAAACTCAACTACTGTTACGCCACTACCGCCTTCTCCAGCTTCTCCTAGTCTTATACGTTTTACAGAGCGATGTTGTTTCAAATATTCTGTAACACCCGTACGTAATGCTCCTGTTCCTTTCCCATGTATAATAGAAACTCGCGGATAATTAGCTAGCAATGCATCATCTATATATTTTTCAACTTGATGAATTGCATCCTCATACCGTTCACCACGCAAGTCTAATTCTAATCCAACATGGTAATCGCGACCCTTTATCGTCGCTAAAGGTTTTGTTTCCTTCTTTTGTTCCGATTTTATGAATTGTAAATCTTTTTCATGGACTTTCATTTTCATAATACCTATTTGAACTTGCCATTCTTCATCACTAGTCTTTTCTAATAGGATTCCCTTTTGACCAAATGAAAGAACTTTTACTTCATCACCAGGCTGGTAATCATGATTTTCTTGCTTTGTATTTTGCTGATTTTTCCCCTTATTTACTTTCGGTACAGCTCCTTCTAGCCTTCTTCTTGCCTCAATTAGCTCATGTTCCTTTATGCTCGCACCGCTTTGAAGACGCATTTCTCTTAAATCCTTCATCACATCTTCTGCTTCTGCTTTAGCACGATCGATTAACTTTGCTGCTTTTTCTTCTGCCTTTTCATATAACTCCTGCTTACGCTCATAAAATTCCATCATTTGTCTTTGCATATCACGATGTAATTTCTCAGCATTTTTTAGTAAATCGTGTGCCTCTTCATATTCATGTTCAGCATCTCGGCGACTTTTCTCAAGTGAGGCGATCATATTCTCTACTTCATTCGTTTCTGTATCAATCATAGACTTTGCTGTATTAATGACACTTTCAGATAAACCGAGTTTTTTGGAAATTTCAAATGCATTACTTCTGCCAGGAACTCCTATTAATAAACGATATGTTGGTTGTAATGTTTCTACATCAAATTCGACACTTGCATTGATAACTCCCTCACGATTATACCCGTAAGCTTTTAGTTCAGGGTAATGAGTTGTTGCAATTACATGTGCACCTCTTTGATACACATCGTCTAGAATCGATATTGCAAGTGCAGCTCCTTCTTGTGGATCTGTTCCTGCTCCTAACTCATCAAAAAGTACCAAACTCTCGTGGTCAACATGCTTTAAAATATCTACAATATTGACCATATGAGAGGAAAAAGTACTCAAACTTTGTTCTATCGACTGTTCATCACCAATATCTGCAAAAACAGCTTTGAAAACTGCAACATCTGAGCCTTCTTGAGCAGGAATATGCAAGCCAGCTTGAGCCATCAATGTCAATAAACCAACTGTTTTAAGTGTGATTGTTTTACCACCTGTGTTTGGCCCTGTAATGACCATTGTTGAATAGTCTGTTCCTAGCGTAATATCATTCGCAACTGCACCATCTATTGGTAATAGAGGATGGCGTGCTTGATATAAACGTATTATACCTTCTTTGTTAATATTTGGTTTTGAAGAATGAGTCTTTTTCCCGAAACGTGCCTTCGCAAACATGAAGTCTAATTCAGCTAAAATATCAACCATCCGATTTAAGTCATCAGCAAATTCCGCAACTGAAATTGTTAATATTCCTAGGATACGATCGATTTCTTGCTTTTCTTTCATTTGTAATTCACGTAGGTCATTATTTAATTCTACGATTACTTGTGGTTCTATAAATAATGTTTGTCCTGATGAAGATTGATCATGGACAATGCCACCGTAGTGTGCACGATATTCCTGCTTCACTGGAATAACGTAACGCTCATTACGAATGGTTACAATTGCATCAGAAAGCATTTTTTGTGCATTTCGATTTCGAATAAGACTATCTATCTTTTCTTTAATTTTAGATTCCGTTCTACGATGTTGTTGGCGTATACTTCTTAAAGCATCACTTGCTGAGTCTAATATTTCTCCACCTTCATCAATTGCTGCTTTAATCTCCTTCTCCAGATCCGCTAAAGGAGTGATCCCATTTACTTTTTCTTCTAAAATAGGTATATCAACTTCATTTTCCAGTAAGTCCTCTACAAATCGTTTCATGGAACGTCCAGCAGAAATTGTGCTGGCAGTTTGAATTAGTTCCAACGAATTTAGAACACCACCAATTACAGCTCTTTTAACATGCGGTTTTATATTATGGATTCCACTAAGCGGTGCATGTCCTTTTAAGCGAAGTACATGTGCTGCTTCATCCGTTTCTGCTTGTAGTCGTACAACCTCTTCAAAAGTTGTTGCTGGTTTTAATTGTTTGATTTTCTCTAATCCAATTTCAGATGAAGCGTATTCTTCCAGTTGTTGGATAATTTTCGTAAATTCAAGTGTACGTAGTAATTTCTCATTCATGGAGTTAAATTCTCCCCTTTTTTGTTTCAATCAATCATTTCTTTTAAGAAATTTAATAACATCTTCTTTACTCATCGTGTTTAGAACGGATGATGATTGTATCCATCCTTTTCGTGCAGTTGACACTCCGAGCCCCATAAAATTCAAATTATTCATGTTATGAGCATCAGTATTGATCACAATTTTTACACCTTCTGCTTGGGCTTTCCTAACATACGCTGCTGTTAAATCTAATCTTTCTGGACTTGCATTTAATTCAAGCGCTGTATTTGTATTTTTAGCCATTTCAATTAGCAAGTCAATATCAACATCATATCCATCTCTTTTTCCTAATCTTCTTCCAGTTGGATGAGCAATGATATCAACATGTGGATTTCGCATTGCATTTTCTAATCTTTTCATTATTTTATCCCGAGATTGCGAAAAACTAGAATGAATAGAAGCAATCACAATATCCAGTTCCGCTAGCACATCATCCTCATAATTTAGGCTTCCATCAGGAAGAATATCCATTTCCACCCCAGATAGAATGAGTATATCATTATATTTTTCATTTAATTTACGAATTTCTTCATTCTGTTTTTTTAGGCGGTCAACTGTAAGACCATTGGCAACTTTTAAAAATTCAGAGTGATCCGTAATAGCCATATATTGATAGCCTTTTCTCCGACATGCTTCCACCATCTGCTCCAGAGAGTGGGCTCCATCTGACCAAGTTGTATGCATATGGAGATCACCTTTGATATCTTCTAATGTGATCAATCCATAATCTTCTGTATATACATCAACTTCTTTTCCATCTTCTCTTAATTCTGGCGGAATGTATGGTAAATTAAAATGCTGGAAAAACTTTTGTTCGTTTTCAAACGTAAGAATTTCCCCCGTCTCTATAATTTCAACCCCATACTCATTAATCTTTTCACCACGATCTTTTGCAAGTTGGCGCATACGCACATTGTGTTCTTTGGACCCAGTAAAATGGTGTAATGCAGTGGCAAATTCCGCTGGTTCTACGAGACGGAAATCTACTGATACACGGTAATTCCCCTCTAAAATTACGGATATCTTTGTATTACCAGAGGCAGTTGCTTCTTTACAGCCTTCTAGTGCTAGTAATTGTTCTTTTACTACTGCTGGACTTTCGGTTGCAATGATAAAATCTAAATCTTTCATCGTCTCTCGAACGCGTCGCAAACTACCAGCTCTTGAAAAATAGGAAATCTCTTGTATTTGTTTTAACGACTTTTCTAATTGTTCAGCGATAGGAAGCATGTAAGAGATTGGCAATCGTTCTGGTTGTGTACCTACTTGATGGATAGCTTCTAATATCTTTTCTTCTGTTTTCTTACCAAATCCTTTTAGAGAAGCAACTTCACCTTTTTCGCAAGCATCTTTCAACATTTTTATATCTTCAATGCCTAGCTCTTTATAAAGCCTCGCAATCTTCTTTCCACCAAGACCAGGTAGTTGAAGTAATAATACTAACCCTTTTGGAACTTCAGCTTGTAACTGTTGTAATGTTGAGGAAGTCCCATTCTCTATAAATTCTTCGATAACTGTTGCTGTACCTTTTCCTATATTAGGGATAGTCGTAAAATCAGTAATCTCATCTAAACTTCGTTCATCTACTTCTAATGCATTTGCCGCTTTTCGAAATGCAGAAATTTTAAAGGAATTTTCTCCTTTTAGTTCCATATAAATTGCAATTTGCTCTAGTAATCGGATTACATTCTTTTTGTGAATGGACATTTGCTACTCACCAGCCGTTCATGATAATTCTAGTTTTATTCTATCAAATCATACGGATAAAAGACACAACAGCAAACTAGTACGCGAAACGAAAAAAGAAACTCATGGATAGGAGGATAAATAAAACAAAAAAACGAACTATCATTTGATTACAACTCATGATAGTTCGATTCTTCATTTTGTCTTTGATGTGTTATTCAAACAGGGTTGAACTCCCCACTATACTTAATGAAAAATTTCAGCGAAGTGTATTTTTGAAGCGGTAAAGTTACACTAGAATTGTTCGGATTTCCATCCGATTTAATTGTTTTTGTCCCATCCTCTTATTTCTGAATATAATCAAGCCATATTTTTTTCAGTTCTGCAGAGAAATAAGGTGTTTTATTTAACATCCATTCTGCAATTGTTGATTTATCAATTAATGTTTGGATAGATTCAAGTGGTAATAGTGCTGTTATATATAGTAGGATAAAGACAAGTAAATACATCTCGATGAAGCCTAGAATTCCGCCTGCCCATAAGTTTAATGATTTTAATAAAGGTAGGCTAGCAACAATGTCTAATGCTGATCCAATGATAGCAAGTAATATACGAACAGCGATAAAAATGATCACAAATGCGATAGCACGATAAAAAGATTCATCAAAGTTGGCAGAATCAAGAACCATCTTAACGGCACCACTTGCCTCAATGTCAGGATATGGAATCCATAATTTTAATTTAGGTGCAAGCTCATCATAATACAAATAAGCGACAATAAATGAGATGATAAAACCAATCATATGTATAAGTTGGAGGATAAACCCTCTTCGAAAACCAATTAATAATCCAATTATTAATAATATTATTAAAGCTAAATCTAACATATTAATCCCCATTTCAATAGAATCCTATTGTATATCATAGCATGAATAAAAAAAGATGGGAATAATTTGTCGGAAAATCACACAATAACAGACATATATTAATATAGAGAGGAAGAATCGTAATGGGTAATATTGTCCTTACATTATCTGCTACAGAGTTAAAGAAAATACAAGACTTTTATGAACCTTACAATACAGGGAAAATACCGCCCGGTGGAGTTTTTAGCGCAAAGAAAAACGGTTGTACAATAACAGCGTATAAATCAGGAAAAGTCATGTTTCAAGGACCAGGAAATGAAGAAGAGTCTAGCAGATGGGGAACACCGATTGTAAAGGGAACGTCAAAAGTTTCACAAGCAAAAACATCAGGAAATGCTCTCCCTAAAGATATTTCCTCCCTCTCTGTTATTGGAACAGATGAAGTTGGAAAAGGCGATTATTTTGGTCCTCTTACAGTTGTCGCGTCATATGTCGATAAAAAACAGATTCCCCTTTTACAAGAGTTGGGAGTAAAGGATTCAAAAGAATTAAAGGACCCAGAAATAGTGAGAATCGCCAAGGATTTGTTGACATTTCTACCTTATAGTTTATTAAAATTACCGAATCCAAAATATAACCGTTTGCAAGCATCAGGCATGACACAAGGAAAAATGACGGCTATTTTACATAACCAAGCGATCAATCATCTACTAGAAAAAATTGCTCCAGAAAGGCCGGATGCAATTCTAGTCGATCAATTTGCAGAAGCTCCTATTTATTTCCGCCATTTACAAGGTCAAAAACAAATTTGTAGGCAGAATGTTTATTTTAGTACTAAAGCAGAAAGTATTCATCTTGCTGTTGCAGCAGCTTCTATACTTGCTCGCTATGCTTTCATTAAAGCGTTTGATAAATTAAGTGATAAAGCTGGCTTTACATTAACGAAGGGGGCAGGTTCTAAAGTAGATCATGCTGCAGCTAGGATAATTAAGACACAAGGAATCGAAGCTTTGAATGAGTATACAAAACTCCACTTTGCGAATACAGAAAAGGCAAAACGAATCGCGGGGATTAAATAAATAAAGGTTGTACCAACTATCGTGGTACAACCTTTATTTTATTCCATTACACTCTTTAGAAGTCTATCATCATTTTTAGCTGGATTACCTCTTCCATCCGTATTATTCGTAATAAAATATATCTCACCATTATCTATTAATACATCTCGAATGCGGCCATTCCCATCTATTAAAATAGTGGCTTCATTTGTTTGTAAATCAAACTTTCTTAATGCCTCGCCACGTAATGTTGTAATATACAAACTTCCATTATCGTATGCTATACCACTAGGTGCCCATGTGTTTCCGTTTGTATGATAGAGTGGTGTTTCCATATTTTCTTGCTGTTCATCCCCTTGGATGACTGGCCATCCGTAATTCCTACCTGGTTCAATTCGATTTATTTCGTCATGTGCACTTTGACCATGTTCTGTTGCATATAATTTACCTTCTTCAGTCCATGCAAGCCCCTGTGGATTACGGTGACCATATGAATAAATATAAGAATCTTGAAAAGGATTATCAGCTGGTATGGAAGCATCTAGCTCCATCCTTAATATTTTTCCAGACAACTCATTAATATTTTGTGCAGAATCGGGATTTGCTGCATCTCCTGCTGTGACGTACAATTTTTGATCTGGTCCTATTTTTATGCGACCTCCATTATGAATGTCCGCTCCAGGAATTCCTTCTAATAATACGTCTACTTCTCCCCATGAATTATCCTTTTTTTCGATACGAATAACCCGATTTTTCACTTTTCCTTGTTCCTCATATGTATGGTAAGCATAAGCCTCTAAGTTAGTATTTGGAATAAGTTCTAAGCCTAGAAATCCACCTTCTCCACCTGTATACAGTTTCTTTTGCAATTGTACAGGTAAGCGCATTGCATCACCCGTCTCCGTATTAATGGAAACGATGGTTCCATGACGTTCACTAATATAAAAAGTGGTTTCCTTTTTTGTGATTGCCCATGGAACATGTAAGTTTTCAGCAATTTGGTTATTACTGACCCCAACATTTACTGGAATATCTTGATTATCTTCCGGTGTTGCATCGTTATCATCACCTGAACATCCTACTAAAAATAATACGATGAAAATAAGCCAATATATTTGTTTCTTCATTTAATCACCTCCCATACTACTAAGTTATACCCGATTTCCTATTACTTGTTACAGAATTCTAGGATTTTTTTATTGTGAAATAGATATTAGTCTGGGTACTTCGGACAGTTAACTGATCGCGACAGACAGTTTTCCTAGGTCTTGGACAGTATATTCTGCTCGACGGACAGTATTCACTTGGACTTGGACAGTATACTCTGCTCGACAGACAGTAATCACGCATACTGTCATAATAAAAAAACGAGCTGAATCATCAGCTCGTTCTCAGAAGTTATCCTCTTAGCTCCGCTCCTGCTTTATCCTTTACAGCTGCAAGCACTTTGTCATGTGCACGTACTACCTCTTCATCTGTAAGTGTTTTTTCAGGATCGATATATGTTAAGGAGAATGCAATAGATTTCTTACCTGCTTCCATCTTGTCACCTTCATATAGGTCAAAGACATGAACAGATTTCAATAGTCTACCACCGGCATCTTTAATAATATTTGTCAACATTCCAGCAGTTACTCCCTTATCCACTACTAACGCGATGTCTCTAGTTATCGATGGGAATTTAGGAATTGGAGTGTATTTTAATTCCGGTAATACTGTATTGAATAATGGACTAGCTTTCACTTCAAATACATAAGTATTTTTCAAATCTAATTCTTTTTGAACAGTTGGATGGACTTGACCAGCGAAACCAATTACTTCTCCATCAAATAAGATTGCTGCAGTTCTTCCTGGATGCATACTATCCAATTGGGCTGCACGCCATTCTATATGAGAAGCAATATCTAATTTTTCAAATAAGCCTTCTAATATTCCTTTTACTACATAGAAATCAACTGGTTTCTTCTCACCTTGCCATGCATTATCCACCCATAGGCCAGTTAATGCACCTGCAATATGTTCACGTTCTTCTGGCTGCACATTTTCCCCTTGGCTCAAGAATACAGAGCCAATTTCATATAATGCGATTGAATCATGTTGGCGAGCAACATTATAAGAAATTGATTCTAATAACTGAGGAATAATACTAAGTCTTAAACGACTGCGTTCTTCACTCATCGGCATTGCTAGTTTGACTGGTTCACGACTTTCAATTGCAAAGTGCTGTGCTTTTTCTTCACTTGTTAAGGAATATGTTAATGCTTGATAAAGCCCAGCTCCTTCTAAAAATCCTTTTGCAGTACGACGCTTCTCTTGTAAACTTGTTAAACCACCAGCAGTAGCTGAACCTTTAGGCAATGTTTTTGGTAAATTATCATAACCATATAATCTAGCTACTTCTTCTACTAAGTCCTCTTCAATCGTAATATCACCACGACGCGTCGGTACAGTAACTGTAAAAATTCCTGCTTCTACTGTTGCATGAAACTGTAGTCTAGCAAAAATCTGTAGCACTTCTTCTTCTGTAATATTGGTGCCTAGTACACGGTTAATTTTTTCTAATGAAATAGAAATGACAGCAGGTTCAACTGTTAAATGATCTGCTTCCACTCTACCATCTAGCACTTCACCACCCGCTAGTTCAGCGATTAATTGTGCAGCGCGTTCTGCTGCAGGGCGTACTCTGTTTGGATCCACCCCTTTTTCATAGCGGCTGCTAGCTTCACTACGTAAACCATGGTGTTTAGAAGTTGCACGAATCGACGGGCCAGTAAAGTATGCTGATTCTAGAAGAATAGTTGTAGTATCATTACTCACTTCAGAATCAGCTCCCCCCATTACACCTGCAAGTGCAACTGGGACATTACCATTTGTAATGACTAACTGATCCTTCGTTAATGTACGTTCCACATCATCTAAGGTTGTAATTTTTTCCCCTTCATATGCATGGCGAATGACAACTTCCTTCGAACCAAAGCGGTCATAATCAAAAGCGTGTAGTGGTTGACCATATTCTAATAAAATATAGTTTGTAATATCTACTACATTGTTATGTGGTCTAATACCCGCTGACATAAGGCGAGTTTGCAACCATAGCGGTGAAGGACCAATTTTCACGTTTTTAATTACTTTAGCGGTATACAGTGGGTTATCTTGCGCCCCTTCTATTTTAACAGATACGTAATCTGCTGCTTTTTCAGATGAAGTTGCACCAGCTAATTCCGGTAACTTCACTTCTCTTCCTAGAATAGCTGCTGTTTCATAAGCAACACCTAACATACTTAAAGCATCTGCACGATTTGGTGTTAAATCAAGCTCTAATACTTCATCATCTAAATTTAGTAATTGAAGAGCATCTGCGCCAACTTCCGTTTCTGGAGGGAAATTATAAATTCCATCTGCAAATTCTTTCGCAACAAGCTTTCCTTCAATCCCTAGTTCTTGTAAGGAACAAATCATACCATTGGAAACTTCACCGCGTAATTTTGCTTTCTTTATTTTAAAGTTACCTGGTAGCACAGCTCCAACTTTTGCAACTGCCACCTTTTGTCCTTTTCCAACATTTGGTGCACCACAAATAATTTGAACAGGCTCCTCTTCCCCAACATCAACTAAACATTTATTCAATTTATCTGCTTCTGGGTGTTTTTCGCATTCGAGAACGTGCCCAACAACGACACCTTTTACGCCATTGCTTAATTGCTCAACACCGTCCACTTCAATTCCACTTCTAGTAATCTTCTCTGCTAATTCTTCTGCAGTGACTCCTGTCAAATCAACATAATCCTGCAGCCATTTATATGAAACAAGCATTATTAATACCTCCCGTCATTATTCTTGAACTGAAAATTGTTGTAAAAAGCGAATATCATTCGTATAGAAGTGACGAATATCATCAATTCCATATTTCAACATCGCAATACGTTCAGGTCCCATTCCAAAAGCAAAACCTGTGTACTTTTTAGAATCAAACCCAGCCATTTCTAGTACGTTTGGATGAACCATTCCTGCACCAAGAATTTCAATCCAACCTGTTTGCTTACATACTCGACAGCCTTCTCCACCACAAATTTTACATGAAATATCCATTTCTACAGATGGCTCCGTGAATGGGAAGAAACTTGGGCGAAGACGAATTTCACGATCTTGACCAAACATTCTCTTCGCAAATACTTCTAAGGTACCTTTCAAGTCACCCATTGTAATATTTTCATCTATTACTAGACCTTCTATCTGAGTAAATTGATGAGAGTGCGTTGCGTCATCATTATCACGACGATACACTTTACCAGGACAGATAATTTTCACTGGTCCTTTACCTTCATGTTTTTCCATTGTGCGTGCCTGTACTGGTGATGTATGTGTACGCATCAGAATATCTTCTGTTATATAGAAGGAATCTTGCATGTCTCGAGCTGGATGACCTTTTGGTAAATTCAAAGCCTCAAAGTTATAGTAATCTTGTTCAACTTCAGGACCTTCAGCGATTTTATACCCCATACCAATAAATAGGTCTTCAATTTCTTCTATAATTTTAGTTAATGGATGCTTACTACCTGTTCTAGCTGGACGACCTGGAAGTGTAACATCAATTTTCTCAGCTTCTAATTGTTTTAATACTGCTTCTTCTTCAAGTGCTTGTTGCTTTTTCGTAATTTCTTCTGTAATTGATTCTCTAATTACATTTACTAATGCCCCCATTTTCGGGCGCTCTTCTGCTGATAATTTCCCCATTCCACGTAACACTTCTGTAATCGGTCCTTTTTTACCGAGATACGCAACGCGGACATCATTTAATTCTTTTAGATTTGTTGCAGCTTTTACTTTTTCTAAAGCTTCTGTTTGTAGACTATTTAATTTTTGTTCCACTTGTAAAACCTCCTTCTAAATTTTGCCAAATAAAAAAAGCCCATCCCCCAAAAAGGGACGAGGCTTTGGTCGCGGTACCACCCTTATAAACATATACATGTTCACTTCATTGGAATAACGGCATTGCCGGGGTATCTTTACACTAATCAATATTAATGGTCCCGATACCGACTCAGGAGGTGAACTTCACCTAGATTCCACTGCAAATGCTCACAGTCAAAGGCATTTACTTCCTTAAAGCTTTCTCTGGTTACTTTTCTCCATCATTGTCATTTCATTTATTCAGATAATCACATTATAGACGTTCTAAAGTGTGATTTCAAATTTATTTGCGTAAATGGTACATTAAAATACCAGCAGCAATCGCAACATTTAATGATTCACTTTGACCGTATATAGGTATATACAAATTTCGAGTTGTCTTTTGTAGGATTTCTGGATTAACTCCTGCACCTTCATTCCCCATAATTAAAGCAAAAGAATCCGATGGATCTACTTGTTTAAATGGTACTGCATTTTCCAGTGCTGTACCATAGATAGGAACCTCTGCAGTATTAAGTTTCTCTATCCAATCAAATATATTTCCAACCTCTGTTTGGATGTGAAAATGACTACCTTGTGCAGAACGAATTACTTTTGGATTATATAGATCTCCAGACCCTTCACCAAATATGACAACATCTACTCCTGCAGCATCCGCTGTTCTAATCATGGTCCCAATATTTCCTGGATCTTGTACCGCATCAAGTAGTAAAAAACGTTTATATGAATTAACATCTTTCGTTTGATTCTTTTTACGACATACAGCAAAGACACCTTGAGATGTTTTCGTAGTAGAAATAACTTTACTTACCTCCGGTGAAACTGTAGTGATGTTTCTTCCACTTTGTAGCCAATTGACAGGTATCTCAATACCCTCCTGAATCATTAATTCGAGTATATCATCCGTTTTTAACGCTTCTTCTATTAGATGTGATCCTTCAATTATGTAAGTTCCTGTAATATCACGTTCTTTTTTTAGTTGTAACTTTTTCCAGTCTTTAACCTTTTGATTTTTTGTTGATTGAATATGTTCCACAACTTCAATTCCTTTCCTACTACATATCATGTGTGTAGTTGCAAATCTAAACGTTTACTATAACTCATCACTAAAGAGCCACTATAGCTTTACTAATATTATACATATTTTTTTATCTTTGCGAAAAACTATCACTGTATGATCTGAAAAGGAGCTGAAATTATGAACTTAAATTTACGTAAAGCCATTATTGCTAATGTTTCTGGAAATTCTCAAGAGCAGCTAAAAGATACAATCGTAGATGCTATTCAACGTGGAGAAGAAAAAATGCTACCAGGATTAGGAGTGCTTTTTGAAGTCATCTGGGAACATGCAGATGATCAAGAAAAGAGTATGATGCTTGAGACATTGGAAGATGGGTTGAAATAATACATAAAGTCCCAAATTTTTATCTTGGGACTTTTTATTGTTTTGGCTTTGTTAAAGTTCATTGTTGTTAACAACTTAGTTGATTGTAGCGGATGTACACGAGACTCCTGTGGGAACAGCACGAGCCGAAGATCCACTTGGCAAAGCGGTTTTCTTTGCCAAGTTAGCTGAGGCCGTGCCCGCGGAAAGCGAGTGTACAGGAGCGAAAATCAACAACAATTTTACAGAGCCATTCTTTTAAAAAAGAACCCTTTTACGGGATCTTCAATGAATATTATTTAGATTTTGCAAGTATTCTTCCCAATAAAAATGCTAGTAAGCTAGCAATTAAAGCAATTAATATACAAGTGATGGAAAGGGTAAAATTATCAGGATTCTCAAAAAAATACTTAATACTATATAAAGGTCCTATTACAAGGAAGATTGCTGGTAACGTAAGCAATATGAGTGACTCAATATAATTCCCTATTAAGAATAATACAAGTCCTATCCCCCAAAAGATTAGAATAACGGCAATATAGCTATATTTCTTTTTCCTTCCCATGACAAACGAATAGGCGAACCAAATGAGGATTAATAAAATCGATGATAGCGCCTGCAATAAATTCGGTTGACCACTTTTAGAGAATACCTTGAAATTAATAATAATAAATGGAATTGCAATGATAACTGCATATAATAAATTTAATAAAATAAATTTAATTTTATCTCTCATAAACTCTGCTGCCTTTCTATCAATCTAGTGATATTATCATATCATATCAAAATTTGTAATGTAAACCGTTTTCAAAATTGTGCCTAGCTCAGGAAGATTTGATAAAACGATTAAGAAAAACCGGGCATAGCCCGGTCCTTTTCATGGTTAGAGAATATCCGATAATTTGTACTCTATGCCATGTACCC
>VEFU01000509.1 GCA_007679095.1 Paenibacillus bovis | reverse complement strand
ATTAGAGGAGGTAGTAAAGGGTTGGGATGTGCTTGACGTTTGATTGGTGTGGCATTTTTTATCGCTAAATGGATATAAAATTGATGATTAGTGATTGGAAGATGTTGGTTGTTGTTTTAAATGAGGTGATTTATGGATGTTGGTTTGTAAATAGTTTTGATTGTAGTGAGAAATGTGTGGGGATAATGGTGTTGTACCAGATAGGTGCATAGGGGAGTGTGTTAATGG
>VEFU01000508.1 GCA_007679095.1 Paenibacillus bovis | reverse complement strand
GGAGCTGACGGATACTAATCGATCGAGGACTTAATCAAATAGATTGTTTCAAGGTTTATATCTTCTCTATATTATCTAGTTTTGAGAGAATGGAAAATTTCTCTTTACAAATTCATAAAAGATATTATAATAATATATGTCGATTATGATCTGTCTGGTGGCGATAGCGAAGAGGTCACACCCGTTCCCATCCCGAACACGGAAGTTAAGCTCTTCAGCGCCGATGGT
>VEFU01000507.1 GCA_007679095.1 Paenibacillus bovis | reverse complement strand
TTGCCCTGCCAACCACACCTCCCCACCTAAACCTACAATCTTTCCCTCCATCTCTCTCCCTCATTTACTCTCTACCACCTTCCCTACAAACCACTTTATCTTCTTTACCACATTCATCCAATCATACCTACCCTTATATCACCTTCCTCTTCCTCACACCCCAGCTTTCCCCCCCACTTCCTTCACATTCCACCTCACCCTCCACACCCTTCTCTTAACCTAACCCTTA
>VEFU01000506.1 GCA_007679095.1 Paenibacillus bovis | reverse complement strand
ATGAAGTACCTTCTTCTACACCTCCCCATTTTCTATCACCTGCACAACATTTTAACCCGCAGAACCACAACCAACATCCTCTACTTAATCCAAAACCTCCACATCCTCCCCATCTTCCTAATATAATCCTACACCACCATGCTACTCTAAAACTTCATTTAATTCCTCCTACCCTTTCATTTCAACAAGCCAACCACTCTCTTTATACAAACCAACCAACATCTATTCT
>VEFU01000505.1 GCA_007679095.1 Paenibacillus bovis | reverse complement strand
AACACCATCACATCTGTCAACACAACCTAACCCATCTCTTACTACCATACCTCTTTCACCACCTAATAATTCCCCCATTTCACACTATAATTTTCCCTCACCCACTCCATCTAACGCCCACCTTCCTTCATCAAAAATAACTATTTCCCATTCTCTCATTAACCCACCGCTCATAGCAATCTTCTCCCATTCTCCTCCACATGCTTCCTCACTATTTCGTACTAATCTA
>VEFU01000504.1 GCA_007679095.1 Paenibacillus bovis | reverse complement strand
TTATAGTACTCAATTCTATCTTTCACACGATGGTACAAATGACGTTCATCTTCAACTAAATCAAAGTTTAAGTTTGTTCGTTTCAAATCAATCTCATCGTTTTTGATTCTCCCTTTACGTTCTTGTTCCATCTCTTTGCCTTTAACATCGCTCATTTTATTTTTTTGCGTATTCCAAGCTAATTTCAAATTGAGCGCCCTCCCCGAAGCTTTTTGATTTGTCTGTGGTT
>VEFU01000503.1 GCA_007679095.1 Paenibacillus bovis | reverse complement strand
AGGGAGACTATGAAAAATGGCATGTAATGAGGATTTATCATTTGTTTTCTGTATGATAAACGGGGGTATTTTAAAATGTAATTGATGATAGATGTTGTGATTATTAAGGGTCGTGATATAATGGAAATTTGTATGAGTGTGTAATGTTGTGAAGGAGGGATGAATGGTATTAGGATGTTTAGGTAAGATTTTAGGAAAATGAGTTATTTTGGAATGTTGGTGTGAGAAG
>VEFU01000502.1 GCA_007679095.1 Paenibacillus bovis | reverse complement strand
ATACCAAACCCCATAATATAACCACCTTTCTCAATAATCACATCCCTCCTTATATTCTCCACCAACTTTCTATCATCACCCCTACCCCATTCCAACCCCTCTTACCCCCCTCAAACCCCCCTCTCTTAACCGCTTCACCAACGCCCCTTTTTTATTATTATCTCCATTCCAAGCTTCCAACCCCCCTTCAACCCGTGACCTCTTCCTTACCATCCAACCACTCTACCAAC
>VEFU01000501.1 GCA_007679095.1 Paenibacillus bovis | reverse complement strand
TAACTGTCCCGCCTCAGCTTCCTTCCAACAACAAATTTTATACCCTCCCCCACTCCATCTATTTTTTTCTCCCTCCCAATCCAAATTCAACACCCTCTATTACAAAACAAAATTACACAACCACATCCACCTCCACTAATTCCTTTAAAACATCCCCAAAACCAAAACTCTATTATTCCTCATTCCCACATCTACCACAAATACTCACCATCCCCCAACTAATCCAATTA
>VEFU01000500.1 GCA_007679095.1 Paenibacillus bovis | reverse complement strand
CACTAATCCACACTTTACACCTCTAGCTAAATCAACTTGTCTCCAGTCACCACTTACTACCATCTTCGATCCAAATCCTAACCTCCTTACAAACATTTTCATTTCTGCTTCTCTACTATTTTCCCCTTCATCCACAATCACAAACCCATTATCTAATCTTCTACCCCACATATAACCTAATCCTGCAATTTCCATTCTTTCCCCCTCACTCCACCTTTTTCTATCTTCTG
>VEFU01000004.1 GCA_007679095.1 Paenibacillus bovis | reverse complement strand
AATGGACAAGGGAAACCACCAACGTTCGACTTCTTAGGATTCACACACTATTGCAGTAAAAGCAAGAAAGGCAATTTCAGAGTTAAACGAAAGAGCAGTCAGAAGAAGGTAAAAGCCAAGTTGAAGAAACAAAAGGATTGGCTGAAAGCAAATAGAACGATGGACATACAGGACATAATGGATAGATTGCGCAGGTCGCTTCATGGCTACTACAATTATTACTGCATTACTGATAATGTAAGAACAGTGAAGAAATTCTTCGATTGCATTAAACAGCTACTATTTAAATGGATGAACCGAAGAAGTCAAAGAAAATCATTTAGTTGGGACAAGTTCAACTTATTCTTAAGGAAATATCCCTTGCCTTATCCTAGAGTTAAAGTGAACATATATGACCTAAAGAAGGAAATTAACTATATTCTGTGAAAAGTGATAGGAAGAGCCGTGTGCGATAATACCGCACGCACGGTTCTGTGAGGAGTGAGGAACACGTTCACAACAATATGAACGTGTCCCCGCTTACTCGACCGGGAACAGCACGAGCCGAAGATCCACTTGGCAAAGCGGTTTTCTTTGCCAAGTTAGCTGAGGCCGTGCCCGCGGAAAGCGAGTGTACAGGAGCGAAAATCAACAACAGAGTTTAACAGAGCTAAATAAATTAAAAAAAGCCTAACTATCTTGAAAATAATTCAAGCAATAGTTTGGCTCTTCATTCCATTTACATTCTCTTTAAAAGACATACAAATTAATTAGATGCAAATTTTACTTGTGGAATATATTGAGTACCTACTTCTGCACCAACAAGTTCCATGATTTCTACTGCAGCAGAACGGGAATGCTCTTCATCTGCCTTTACTGTAATATCAACTAAGTTATTTTCAATTTTAACTAATGCATCACTGTAACCTAGGTTCTTAATATAGCTCTCTAACGTTTTTTCAATTGTACTTATCTCACTAATTTCTTCCATTTGATTATAAATATCCATCTTTTCATCTGCTGTTAACTCATCAGATGCTACTTGTATTGTTAAATCTTCCAGCATTTTTCCTCTCTTATCTTCTAAGTTCATTCGAACCATATCAAAAACTTCATCTCCAGCAGCATCCGTGATAATCTTCATATCTTCATCACTAATATTCTTTCCAGTTTCGTCCGACTCCTGTCCACCAGTTGCTAAGTTATTATTTGCTGGATCTGATGTGACATAATATACAGATAGTACAACTACAAGACTTAACATTGTTAATAACCATACTGTTTGCTTTTTTAATAACATTAGGAATCCCCCTTAGATTTTTTAGGTAGTACCGATACTCTGTGACTTGGTACATCTAGTGATCTCGTTACAGCTTCTCGTATCCATTTCGCCACTTGTAAATTCTCAGCACCTCCCGCTACAACTAGTACACCTTTAATTTCTGGTTTCCTTGTTTCTAACACAATTGGCTCATCATTAATAATGACTGTTTGGTCTTCTTTTGTTTGTTGTTCTGTTTTTCTAGTACCGTTATTACCATCTTCCTCCTGAGTAATGCCATTTGTGATGACCGTATTTTTATCGATTATTTTCTTCTCTGTTGATTCTACATTTACGACTACAGTTACATCTGAAACGCCTACAATACTCTCTAATGCATCTTTTAATTGTGTTTCATAGTAAATCTCATATTCTTCTATTTTATTATTTACGTCGCCTTTGCTTTTCCCAAACGTTTCAGTACTAGAGTCATCTTCACTTTGGAATACTGCAGCAGGTTTATCTTCTCCACCATCTTTCCAAAATGTTCCTATTATCATAAATAGAGCTCCTAAAATTAATAAAATCAGTAGGTATACTGGTTTTTTATCATTGTTTTTACCGGGAGGTTGAATTTTAAGAGCTGAAATTTTTTCTTTGACCCATTCCATAGGAGTTTTTTTGTTCATAGACTTAATTAGATGCCTCCCCCGACACAATCTCAATCATATCTTCTTGGACTTCCCAGCGATCCACTAATAATGATTTGATTGCTTCATAATCGGTCGTTTCTTCATCCATCTGTTTTTCGTTGATGTTGATTTCTATTGGTTTAATGGCTTCTATAGCACTTCCTTTTGTAGCAGAATCGACTGCCTTTAGCTCGACAGTAATATTTTGTATGTCATCCATTGTGAGGTCATTTTCTGCCGGAGCTTTAATATTAATGCTTTGAATCTCTACTTGATACTTCTCTATCAACTCCTTTTCCACTCCTGTTTTCATTTGGACAGCCATTTGCTCTAATGTATATTCGGCTTGAGCAGCTTGTATCACATTTTTTTTCGATTCTATTTTATTTCCGATTGAAAATTCTTGGATATCCATATTTTTTGTTAAGGAGGAAAGGACTTCTTCAAAATCAGCCGATAATATTTTAAATATTGGTGTAATAATAATGGCCATTAAAATTAAGCCTGTTGCAAGTTTGGTATATTTCTTTAATTCTGTATCTGGGAGGAGCATATCAATGACCATGGCAAGAAGGAGAAATATTATAATGTTTCCAACCCATTCGCTAATAAATGCCAAATGTACTCCCTCCTTACCTAATCATTAATGTTATATTCCCAGAAGAAATAATAATCGTCATACTGATAAAAAACATAAAAGCTACGATTGCTAGAGCAGCAAAAATATACATCATACATTGGCTAACAGCATTGAGACAACTAATAACTGGACCATCACCGACTGGTTGTAATAAGGCTGCTGTCAATTTATAAATGAGAGAAATAACAAGAATTTTTACTGCAGGGAAGATTGCAATTAATAAAATAATGACGGCACCTGCGATCCCTAATGTGTTTTTAAGCAATACAGAGGCAGTCAACACAGTATCAGCAGCATCCGTAAACATCTTTCCTACTACAGGCACAAAATTACCAGTTACATATTTTGCTGTTCGAATCGCTACCCCATCCGCAACTGCAGCAGTAACCCCTTGAATGGAAATTACACCTAGTAATACAGTAATAAAAATCCCTAATACCCCTAAACTTACCTTCTTCAATAAATCTGCTAATTGAGAAACTTTAAACTGGCTACTTAATGTATTGGCAATACTTAAAAATGTTGATAGAAATAAGAGAGGTAGAACGATATTTTTCATCACAATTCCACTTATATTCACTAAAAACACTAATATAGGACTAAAGAAAGCAGATGATGCTACTCCACCTGAAGAAGCTATTAATGCTAATAACAATGGTATTAGCGCAAATATAAATTGACTCATCATATCAATAGCTCCGATAGCATATTCCGCTGCAACTCGAAAACTATTGAGGGCAATGATGACTAACACCATAAAAATAACCGAATAGGCAACCTTGCTAACAGATCCTTGTTCAAATGCACTATGGAGAGATTGTAAGAATACACTTAATATCGTTAGAAGCATCAGCGAACCAAGCAATTTAATATTGAGGACAATCTCTTGAATCATAAAATTCATTATTCCGCTTACCCAATCCTTAAACGAAAAAGACTTGTCCCCTTTAATAAATTCAAGCAATGTCCCTCTTTTGCTTTCTGGTAAATAACTGCCATAGTCATCTACGATCTTATCCCAATACTTCGTAAGCTCATCAACACCTAGCTCGTCTAAATAGCGATCCATATAGTTGTTATTTGCTGCGTCATCTACCTGTTTGTTTTCTGGTTCTGTTGCATGTGCATTGTTAGTAAACAATAAAGGCAGGAAGCAGATACAAAGAATTAGCAGCCATTGCCGCATTATTCTCACTCCGTTCCTTTTAATAGATTTAGTTGGATGGAATCATCGTAATAATCGTTTCTACTAATGCAGTTAAGATTGGCACTGCCAATGCCAGTATTAATATTTTTCCCGCAAGCTCCACTTTCGAGGCCATAGAACCGAGGCCAGCATCTTTACTAATCTGTGCTGAAAATTCAGCGATGTATGCAATCCCTATTATTTTCAATATTGTTTTAATGTACATTGAGTTTACGTTAGCACTAGATGCCAGACTTTCAATCATGGAGATGATTTTTTGAACTTGATCAACAAGAAATAGAAATATACCGGTGCCCGCAAATAACACGAGTAAAAATGCAAAATTAGGCTTATGTTCCTTAATGGCAAGTGCTAAGAAAGTAGTTATTAGGGCAATCCCAGCAATTTGTAAAATAGCAATGGTGGATTCCCCCTATCATTGAAATAAAAACACGGATCTTATTTTTTGAAACAGACCATCTACAATGGAGACGACCATAAATAAAATATAAATAAATCCAAACAATGTAACCCATTGTGCATATTCTTTTTTACCAACCTGGTCAAGTATGGTATGTAGAAATGCTACAATAATACCAACTCCGGCAATTTTGAAGATGACATCTACCTCTATGCCCATCTAATTTCCTCCTATCATTAACAAACCGAAATCCAATCGAAATTATCAACTTATTATTCCTCTCGATTAGATAAGAAGAATAACAATTAGCATCCCCGTCAATATTCCAAAGCTTTTTGCCATTTTTTCATATTTCACTTGTTTTTCTCTTGCCCCTTCTTCTTCACGAGTTAGATGGGAAAGAGTTAACATAATCTGTTTCTGCTCTGTTTCACGATCATGACGTCCTAAGTTTTCTCCAAATTGAAGTAGTATCTCATATTCTCCTTGCTTTAAAAAAGTCTTCTTCCAAATTGTTTTAAGACTTTGTTCCCATGCTGCTTTAACGGTTATTTCTTCTTGAAGTAAGTTTTGTTCAAATAAGCGAAAATGACTGGCAATAGGTTCAGCCATTTGCTTCGATATTCTTCGTGCTGCCTCCCCAAGCGGGGTGTGTCCAAACATGATTTCTGCCTCTAATGTTTCCAATGCATTTCTAAATTGTTGTAGCTGTTTCGGTCTAATACTTAACCGTTTTGAATATTCAAATCCTGCCCATGTTGTCGCAGCCAAAATAAAAATCGCACCTATCATCTTAAACATATACGGCAGTTCCTTTCTTAAGAGTAAGTATATTTCCAATACTATCTCGAATAGCTGAGACCGTTCCTGGTCCATTTCCGCGAGATAGTTCTATGAATCTACCAAATACTTGTTGATCTATTATTTGCTGTAATAATGGCCGTTTCTTTATTTCAGAAAACGTATTCCCATGTGTTGTCATGATTAGTGTAATACCAGCGTTTACCGCTTCCATAATCGCAATACTATCTTCCTCACGCCCAATCTCGTCGACTATAAGGACATCTGGGCTCATGGAACGAATCATCATCATCATTCCTTCTGCTTTAGGACATGCATCCAGAACATCTACCCTTGTCCCAAAATGCAATTGAGGCGTACCGTTCACACAACCTGCGATTTCAGATCGTTCATCTACAATTCCTACCTTCAATGGCGGTATGCCCTTTTCTTTTATACCAGTAGAAATGATTCTTGCTAAATCCCTTAATAAGGTTGTTTTCCCGGTTTGTGGAGGACCAATAATCATTGTACTTTTCCATTTTTGTTCGTAAATGTATGGAAGATAGGATTCTGCCACACCAATTTTTTCACGAGCAATTCTAATGTTGAAAGATGATAAATGTCTAATTGCTTTAACATAACCATTTTCTAGTATTACTTTCCCTGCTAGACCAATTCGATGTCCTCCGCGGATCGTAATATAGCCTTTTTTTAATTCTTCATCCATCGTATAGAAGGAATGATTAGCAATTTTACTTATAAACTGATCTGCATCATTTTTCGTGAAAATATATGGGAGAAAATAAGGAACACCGCGAGAAGCAACTTCTACTTTCCTGCTAACTCGAAGTCTTATTTCTTCAATTTCAGCGACTATACTATCAGGAAGCTTGGCTATTTGTTCACTAATTCGTAACGGCAACATTTGCAGGACTGATTCCATCATGTTTCTCTCCTTCCATCACTCACTACTAATATGTATTCAGCTTGTCTTCAAATATGAGATTTTCTAAACATAAAAAAACCGAGGAACAAAAATCCCTCGGTTTTTTTCATCATTATTATGCTCTTGAAACATATGAGCCATCTGAAGTGTTAATAATTAGTCGATCACCAGTATTAACGAAGAATGGTACTTGTACCACTAATCCTGTTGCAAATCTTGCTGGTTTTGAACCGCCAGATGCAGTATCACCTTTAATTCCTGGATCAGTTTCAATTACTTCAAGTTCTACTGTATTTGGTAATTCAATTCCTAATGTTTCTCCACCATACATAATAATATGAACTTCCATATTTTCTTGTAAAAACTTTAGTTCATATTCGATTTGAGATGCAGGTAATTCGATTTGCTCATATGTTTCATTATCCATGAATACATGCATATCGCCACTCGCATACAAATATTGCATTCTTTTATTGTCTATTTGTGCTTTTTCAACTTTTTCACCGGCTCTAAATGTCTTTTCTTGAACTGCACCAGTGCGAAGATTTCTTAATTTTGATCTTACAAATGCAGCTCCTTTTCCTGGCTTTACATGCTGGAAATCCATTACGCGCCAGATAGAGCCATCTGTTTCAATCGTTAATCCTGTACGAAATTCATTTACTGAGATCATTTAATTTCCTCCAAAATTATAAGATAATAAGATCTTTTGTGGAATGCGTTAATGTTTCATTCCCGTTTTCGGTGATAAGAATATCATCTTCAATTCGAACCCCGCCAATGCCAGGTAAATAAATTCCTGGTTCCACTGTTACGACCATTCCAGGAACTAACTTAGTTTCAGAGCGAAATGATAGACCAGGACCTTCATGTACTTCTAAACCAATACCATGTCCTAGAGAATGACCGAAATTCTCACCGTATCCTTTTTCAGAGATATAGTCTCTAGCGATTGCATCTGCCTCAATCCCAGTCATACCAGCCTTTATTTGGTCCATCGCTCGAAGTTGTGCCTCTAAGGTTACATCATATATTTCCTTTAATTGTGACGATGGATTTCCTACGGCTACTGTGCGAGTAATATCCGATACATATCCTTTATGTAGTGCCCCGAAATCCATTGTGACGAAATCGCCAACTTCAATTTGTTTATCAGTAGCTACTCCGTGTGGTAATGCAGCTCTTGCACCAGATGCTACAATAATATCAAATGAAGAGGATGTTGCACCACATTTTCTCATGAAAAATTCAAGTTCATTTGATACTTCTAATTCTGTAACTCCAGGTTTAATATAGTCAAGAATATGTTTGAATGTTGCATCCGCAATATCCGCCGCTTCTTTCAGAATACTAATTTCTTCTTCATCTTTGATTAAACGCATATTCTCAATCATATTAGAAACAGGTACTAATTCAGCAGTCTTTACTTGCTCTTCATATTGCTTCCAAACAGAATAGCTAAGATGGTCCTGTTCAAAGCCTAATTTTTTAATACCAAGTTCTTTCACTCGTTCAGCTACCTCACTAATGATAGGGCCGTTATGCTTTATTATTTCAAAATCAGTAGCTTGTTCAGCAGCTTGTTCTGTGTAACGGAAATCTGTAATGAACAGCGCTCTATCTTCTGAAATTAGAACGACACCTGCAGTACCTGTGAAGTTAGTCATATAACGACGATTATATGTACTAGTAATTAATACACCATCAATATTAAATTGATTAAATTGTTTTCTAAGTTTATCTAGCTTTGACATTTTACCCCCTCTTTCCTAAATAATTCATCATTGCATGGACTGCCATCTCATACCCGTAAAACCCAAAACCAGCAATTTGGCCAATACACTCTGGAGCTGTAACAGAATGTTTTCTAAATTCTTCTCGAGCATGTACATTGGAAATATGAACTTCAATCACTGGTATCTTAATTGCCGCAATTGCATCTCTAAGCGCGATACTATAGTGAGTAAGAGCTCCTGGATTTATAATTACTCCTTCAAATCCTTTTTCTTCAGCTTGATGTAAATGATCAAGTAAAGCTCCTTCATAATTAGATTGAAAACACACGATATCGATCCCAATCTTTTGACCAATATTCACAAGGCCCTCTTCTAATTGGTGCAACGTGTTATTCCCATAAATGCCTGGTTCTCGTTTCCCAAGCATGTTGAGGTTCGGTCCATTTAATACTAGCATTTTCATCCATTTTCACACCCTAGAAAGAAAAGTTTTCCAGTACACATTTTACCACAAAACCTTCGGGTACACATACTATAAATAGTGAAAGTAAGGATGATTGAAAAAGATTATAGCTCTTTGTATATCAATAATATCCATTTTGCATGTTAGTTCGTGTTACCTTATTACGACTCTTGTTGCTCTAATTTTATTTTCTCCCAGTACTGCTGTTCTTGGTACTCGTAGGAAATCGAATACCCGATAAATATACCGTATAATATAAAGAAACAAACTTCCGTTACAATTGTAAGAAGCGGATATTTCCAAATTTGATCTAATCCTGGAATGATTGGATATAAGACGAAGTACAACAATAGAAAATTAACAGCTCCAAATACTGCTCCCCAAATAATTGATTTTTGCTTCCTTAATGTAAAGTAATACAAAAGGGCAACAACTATGGATATTATTCCATATAGTAGAGTAGCAATCACGATTCCAAGCCACCCTTCTTTCCATTCACCTTGAAAAGGTGCAAGAATGAGATCCGGATTAATATCAGTAAATTTAAAAGTGTGCGCAAAAAAACCGATTAATGAACCAAGTATTCCTGCTACAAGTCCTGTTATAATCGTCAATTGCATAAGATTCATATGTGTTTTATTTGCATTTTTTTCTTTTTCCAAAACATCCACCTCCATTTATATCATGTCCAGCATTACTTAAATTTGTGCATGATTTTATTTAAGGTGGTGAAATTCCCTATATTTTAGTACAATAGTGATAATGACGAAGAAGTTTTTCAAGTTAAAATAAATATATTTTAGTATACTTACGGTTCTTTCTGGGAAATATAGTAATAAATTCCTGAGGAGGTGGGGGCTTGAACATTCGTAATTGGATAGTAGGAGTTGTAGCAATCCTTGCATTAACTGGTTTGGCCTCAACATTAATACGTAATCCTTCTAGTCTACTTAAACAATTATTAATGATGGTTGTTATTACTGCGTTAATTATTGTCATTTATAAAGTGTGGATGCGTAGGAAACCTAATAGCAAAGATAGTATCGCATATGCGAAAGCAGTAAAACTATCAAAAAAACGCAAGCGACAAGCTAATAAAACAGTAATCAGTTCGTCCCGAAAACGGCCACTTCGGAAAAAATCTACTGCTCACCTAACTGTAATAGAAGGTAAAAAAAATAAGAAAAAAGATCGAGCGATTTTTTAATAAGTCCACTTATTTAAAAAGTCGCTCGTTTTTTTACGCCCTCTTTCTATTAGTGTTGCTTTTTTTTCTTCTGATAATGAGAACTCTGCGGTTAGACCATCTTCCATCGGAATAAATATGATGTCCTTTTCGTGTTTCCGAGATATATACCTCGTATCGTGAGCATCTTTCATCGTAATAAACAGTGCTTCGAAAAGGCCCAATCCATTTTTTATTATTCGTTTAGGTTGTTCTTCTAAATTTTGACTTAATTTCACTCCAATAACTGGCCTGGATCGCCTTCCATTCTCATTTTCAAATAACCATATTGGGAAATTACTAAGTAATCCGCCATCGATCACAATACTTGTTCCTGCAAGCGAGCGAAGTTTTATAGGTTCGAAAAAAAACGGCAGCCCACAACTCATTCTAACAGCTCGGGCAACGGGAAAAGTCTCTTTAGGTATTCCATATTGATCTAATTCATTTGGCAAGACAACCATTCTCCCTGTGGATAAATCAGACGCTATTAATCTTAATTTATTTTCTGGTAAATCGCCAAATGTATAGATTCCTTTTGCAGCTAATTTTTTACTCAACCACTCTTCCAGTGCTTCTCCTCGATACATACCCATACGCCAGTATAATAATAGCCATTTTGCAATTGAAAATGGGAGCAATGTGTTTCGCGCATCTAAAAAATCCTTCATGTCTGTTTCTTCCATGATTGATAATATTTCTTTACTCGTATAACCAGCAGCAATAAAGGCTGCCATAATGGCCCCTGCGCTTGTGCCAGCAACTTGTTTAAAAACAAAACCTCTTTCCTCTAATTCCTGGTATGCACCAATAAGGGCAAAACCTTTTATTCCACCACCCGAAAAAACACCATCAATTTCCACGCTGTCATCCCTCTTTTCGGAAAGCTTTATATATTTTTAATTGTTTATTGTAGTATTTAGAACAAAAAACAGGCCTTCCTATAAAGGAAAGCTGTAGCTTTAAAATAAAGTTTGATCAAAAACACCTCACAAACCCATGTTTTACGTTAACCTAAAAGAACCCGTTTTGAAAAAAAGATTGATCAAAATGGATTCTATCTTTGTGAAACATTGCGCAATTTTTATAAAAAAGATTGATCATTTTCTGCAATTTACTCTTTCACAAACTAGTCGTTAGTTGAACATGGGTCTTGCATTATTACTCCATTAATTCAACGAAAAACATATTAATTTATACGGGATTTGACTCTTTAATAGTGCTGGTATCTCCCAATATTCCCTTTTTAAAAACCTTTCACCACTGCTATTACCGTTAACTTCCTAAAATGCGGAAGATTATTTGCTGATTATATTTATAGCAGGAATAAATTCCCGCATTCACAGGGAATAATATGCTTTGAAAGGTGGTATTTATTTAATGTACATAAAATATTCATCCGGATTTATGATTGCATCTTTAATCCAAGCGGCGATCATTGCGTTTGCGGAGGACGCTGGATTATCCCATTTAGGTGCAAAGTTAACCTTAACGCAGTTATTAATCCATATACTAGCGGGACAAGTTGTAGGCTATATTTTGCTATTTATTATACGGAAAATGAATATCGCCCAGCGTTTGAATACCTTCGTTATAGGAGTGATTTGGGGGATGATTGTATGGGCCGGTCTAATTCCTATTAATGCTGCACAAGGCAAGGTCAAATTACCTTGGGAGGCAGGAATAGGAACCGTCATTTCAAGTGTTTTGGCCTTTGTAATTTTTGGCGTTATTGCTACACATACCATTAAATACTTTGGGGATAGAAGTGTAAAAGAATCCCCATAAAATATGGGGATTATCTAATTTTAAAGTTATCATTCAAGTATTAATAATGATGATTTTCTTCGGAAGCCATGGCAATTGCTTTTGTCTCATGAACTGTACCATACGGATGTTGGGGTGGTGCATAAATAGAATAAAGTTTTATTGATTTATTTCCTGTATTGGTTAGATTATGCCAAGTTCCTGCAGGGATTACGATTACATAGTTATCGTAAACATTTGCTTGAAAATCGAATATTCCCTTATTCTTGCCCATTTGAATAAGGCCCTGACCATCTTCAATACGAAGGAACTGATCCAATGTTGGATGGATTTCTAAACCGATATCCTCCCCAACACCGATACTCATTAAAGTAACCTGCAAATGATTCCCTGTCCATAAGGCTGTGCGGAAGTTTTTATTCTTCTTAGCAGCCTGTTCAATATTAATTACAAATGGCTGCAGCCCATAATCCTTTAAAACACTGCTTCTGTTATAATGACTTTCATTATTGCCCAAATTATTGTTCCAGTTATAATAATGGGGATTCCTGTAGTTACACCAATTATTGTCATACTGGTTATAATACATTGGATTTTGCCATTGATTGTAATAACCTTGTCGGTGCAAATTTATTCTCCTTTCACAGACGGTATTTATCCCTTCAATATATGTCACTTTTTTAAATGTGTTATTTACGCAGCAGGATTGGTGTGAATGGTGTAAAAGAGAATGTTTATATAACTTTCATATACCCGCATATATTGATAAAGACTATGGAAGGGGATTATTTATCAACTTTCTTCCATAGTCTTTTGAAACATGCCTGTTAGATAGGGCCATTTATAAATATAGTACCCAGCGAAACTTTCTATTCTATTTGCTATGCTATATGGGACTTTACTTTCAATTCGCTATAATTCAGTTTTGCTATCCTGTATCGTTGCAAGTATTGATTTTGCATATTTCCTTGCTATATCCTTTTTATCCTGATTACTTAGTTCGTTGAATGGTTTCCCATTAGGCAGTACAACATAGCTTAAAAATATCCCACCCAACTGTCTTGCATAGAATTCCGTGTCCACTGATTGACCTTTAAGCTCGAAATGACTTTCCAGACCCTTTTGCAGACTTGAAAAAATTATATAAGGTAAATTAATTTCATTTGTTAAATTACCTCTTAAACTTTCAGATAACAGCATTCTTACCAAATCATAGTTTTTAGACAAAATATCCAATCTATCCTCAATAATATTCATTAAAAACACCTCAGTTTCTTCTTCTTTTGCCATTTCAAAAATACGAGAATGAAATTTTTTCTCTAAGACGCTTTTAATAACTGTAATAAAAAGGTTCTCCTTAGTAGAATACCTCCGATATAATGTTACCTCTGCAACGTCTGCTTCTTTTGCTACTTCCTGTGTAGTTGCTTGCAATCCTTTTTTAATAAAAACTGAAATTGCACCTTTAATTATTCGTTCTGTTACATCACGCAAGTCTTATCACCTTCATTATATTTCATAAGATATTTTTCTTGTAATGGGGTTACTAAATATTCTTTACCTGCTTTACCTTTATAAATCGATCCAAAATTATTAAGATCGGTGGCATGACAATAAAGGTAGAAAATAGCGCAAGTGAAATGTTAATTAAGGTCATCATACCAAAGTTATTCAAGATTACAAAGTCAGATACGAGCAACGCACTAAACCCACCAATAGTTGTTAAGGCTGATGCGAAAATTGCCTTTCCAATACTTGTAATCGTTGTTTGGATTGCCTCCCTGCTTTGAAGACCATTCTCTCTTTCTTCATAAAATCGTTCCATAATTAACACGGTAAACTCTGTACCAATCCCGATAATCAATGCACCTAGTGTTGCTGTGAGTGGAGTGTAACTTATATCTAAAAAGTACATAATCAATCCAGACCAACCAACGATGAATATAATTGGTAGCAATGGGATAAATGCTTTGACTGGATGGCGATAAATAATGAGCAGACTAAGGAAAACAAGCCCCATACCGAGTAGTGTCATTTGATATCTACCTGTTGTCAACCCTTCAATCATTTCTACATCCAATACTGCCTTTCCCGTAATGGTTGTTTTAACAGCATCCAATTCGTTGTTATCTAAATAAGTGCCTAAGTCATCAATAAATTGTTTTAACTTTTCTGCTTCTAAATGCTTGATTCCTACTGTTATAACACCTTTTGTTTCAGATTCATTTAGGAAAAGCTTTAATTGCTCACTTGGAATTTCTGCAATTTGATCCCTAAATGATTCATCTTTGGGAAGCTCCCCATCATTTATTTGTTTAACAATGTCTGTAATTGACTTTGTTTCCACCACAACATCAGGAAATTCCGTGCCAATTGTCTCTGTTAGATTATTCACCCATTTCATTACTTCATCCGTGAGAAGTTCATCGCTTTCGTAAACAATAGAGACTTGATCGGTGGTCCCCATAACATCGCGTAATTTGTGAATATCTTTCAGTTCCTGTGTGTCTTGCGGCATGAAAGTTTCCACATCTGTCTCTGCATCTGCATCAAGATCTACCCAAATCCCAAAAGAAGCAGCGATAACAGCTAATGCAATAATGATCCACCGTAATTTAATAACACTTGCTGTCATCCAATCTAGTACTCTGTCCATTCTTGAAACTGTTTCTTTTTCATTATGTTTTGGCTGCTTCATCTTTTTAGCATTTTCAAAGAAATAATCCCTAATGAATAAAACTGGAATTAATAGAAAAATACCAAGAATGAAGCTGACAATTAAGCCAATCGTTAACATTTTACCAAAGTCTTGAATCATCGGTACTGGGGATGCGTAAAGAGCGACAAATCCTATCCCTGTTGCAACCAATGCAGTGAATACCGCTGGCAACATCTTTGTGATTGTTTTATGCAAACTCTTCCTTGCTTTATTTTTGCTGTTATTCATCGGAATCCTCCTTTAGCATTTCTTCGGCATAACGGTTTTGAAACTGAATGGCGTAGTCGATACCAAGCCCAATTAAAATAGGGAAAACGGCCATAGATACCATTGTAATCGGTATTTTTAACCATCCCATTAAACCCACCGTTCCAATTACTGCAATAAGTACAGTCAGTAAAGGCATTAATCGCCATTGAACCTTAAAGACAATAAATAAAACAACAACCATGATTAACAAGGCAAGCCCCATCATTTTTTGAATACTTTCTTGCATAGACGAGCGAATAGCATTATCAAGTACTGGTTTACCAGAAACAATGATTTCTACGTTATCCATCTTTTCTTTATCTAAATAATCATTGATTGTGGAAATAACTTCACTTTTCTCAACATCTGTTGTATCTCCTTTAAACCGTATCATCATGATCATATGCTTATCATCTACAATGACTTCTTTAAACATTGACCGAAGTTTACCATCTTCATAAATGATGTTATCAAGTGTTTTTTGTTTTGTCGGTATTCCCGGTGTCATAATATCCGAGTAGCCTTGAATAGTTCTCATATTTTCACTTATAGATAATAAATTATTGCCCATCTCCGTTAAACCTTCAGCCAATTTACCTAAATCTGTGGCTTGTTTATCCATTTTACTTTGCATTTCTTTCTTGAATTCTTGCATTTCCTTTTCTTTTTCATTCTGTTGAGCAAGCATTTTCTCTTTTAATTCATCTTGTTTTTTAGCAATTTGCTGTTCCATTTCTTGTTTCATCTGCTCTTCTTTTTTGGCTTGCTCTTGCTGTAGTTTCTCTTTCATTTGTTCTTGCTGTTTCTTTTGTTCTTTTAGTTGTTCACTTAATTTTTCTTGCATTGTTTGAAGCCCGCTGATTGTCTGCTTAGGAACCTCCGGAAGTTGAGCTGTATTTTCTGATATTTGTCCCATTTGTACTGAAAGATTATTTAATTCTTCACTAGCTTCTTGTAACTGTTTAGCTTGTTCTGGGTTTTCTTTCATTTGTGTAGCTAAATTACTTAGATTTTCAGCTAAGTGTTTCGTTTGCATTTCAAATTGGACATAGCCATTAATTAACTCTTCCATACCACCACCCAAGTTTTCCTGTGCCTGAATCAACTGAGAAAATCCTTTATTTAATTCATCAAGTTGTCCTTCTATATCTGGAAGTTCCGAGGTTCCAAATTTCGGTAATTCGGGTTTATCTGATTCAGGAAGATTGTATCTTTTAAATTCCGGCAGATCTATGCCACCTAAATCTGGGATTTCTAAATCCTTTTGCTCTGGAAATTTTAATTCCTGATTACTTTCAGCTTTTCCCTCCATTTCAAAGCCAATTTCAATTAGTTTGGTTCCCATTGTGTCTAATCCTTCAATAATTTCCTCTATGCCCTCTTGGAATTTATCACCCTGCTTATTTGCAATTTCTTCTACAAGAGTGACAGGACTTAAAACACTATAAATGGAATCACTTGTTTGTAAAGCATCCTCTAGACCCTTCATATGGTCCAAAACTTTTGGGGTTAGTAGTTGTTCGGATTCATAAAGTACAATAATGGACTCCCCGCCAAATTCCTTTTCTAACATCAGGTTATCTTTATATACATCTGTACTACTCTTAACTAACGTATCATTTCCTGTAGCCATAAATACATTTCCAACGCCAAAGACCAGTAAAACCACAACGATAACCGTAATAACGATGGACTTCATTGGAAATTTTGTTAGTAATTTAGCAAGCCTTTTTAACATAGTTAAGTGCCACCTCTTTTTGTAATGTATGTTAGTAATAACTATCATTTATAGCGCAATATTTTGTAAGTTATTACTAACATACATAATAACAACTATATTACAGCATGTAAAGTGCATAGGATAGTGTAAATGGGCATTCACAAAACAGTTGAAATTAGAGACAAGTTTCCTTGCCTACCCTTTAAACAAAGAGAGCGTAGTATTTAACGTTATTAACGTTAAATACTACGCTTTGGTATACTACATATAATGACCCGTTTTGTGGAACAAAAATTAATGTAATTTGGGGCGAACACTATAACACCTTTTCTCTTTTTATTAATTCTTTTTTTGCCACTTACTTATATATTCCTCTAAGTAAGGTTTTATTTTTTTAAAATTCTTAGTTTCTATTGCACAAGATTCCCTCAATTTCTCAAATCTTACGCAATTATCTTCTTCCAACATTTGATCTATCACTAGGCAACAACGCCGAATTCGAAACTCTTGAACTGTTTCTGTAATTTCATTAAGTAACTTGTTCGTCTTTGGTAATTTTTCCACATAACTTTTTATTGCAAGATTGAATATATTTAATCGTTTGCTAAAGAATGTACCTGTAATTCTAACCGGCTTTTCTAATGCCATTAATTCGGGATAAATTTCCTTTATCTTTTGGTAATACTCTTGATCGCGCAGTTCCCAGTCGGTTGCATTTGTTATCGTTGTGGCCTGACGTGTCTGAGGTATATTAGCATCGAACCATTCTTTATCAGTTTCAGATAGGTACTTATATGCTCTTTGGAATTTTTGACTTAGCTGTGTTCTTGTAACATCAGGGCATTCCTTTATTGCATTTAATATCAAGGAACGATAGTATTCAATACGGTTTTCAGTATTATTTTTCAAAGTAATATTTGAATTATTCGGTGTATGAAGGGTATCACGTTTTGAAGGGAAATTGGCATCAAGCCATTCTCTATCGTGATTATATAAATATGTAAAAGTTTTCTTTAACTCCATTTGAAATTGCTTTCGATTAGAATTCGGGAATTGCTCTCTCCACTCTAATAATTCTTTACGATATTTTTCAGTAAGTTCCGGAGATGTTTTTTGAAGGGCTATTCGATTATACACTGTCTTTAAACTTACATCTAGCTCTAGGGCAATTTTTTTACGACTTACGCCCATATTTACTAAACCTTCAAACTTTTCCTCCCATGTATTACCATAGGCTGTTATACGGCTTTTACTCCATTTATCTTCCTCACTCTTATCCGGGCCTATCCTTGTATATTCAAAACCACATGAACATGAAAAATTACCAACAAGAACTTTATCTCTTGTTTTTATTTTCACCTCTGATATTACCAAATCTTTATAATGCTTGGCAGCCTTATTTAAACAAGGCCACGGACCACTCCCGAATGGGCCATCATCCTCTTTTATTTGAAAAAACGAATCTATATCTTGGTCAAAGAAATATAGTAAAAGCAAATGACGAAATGGGTGTACACTATTTCTCGAATAATTAGTAAGCATTATTTGCAACCATTGGTTTTGTCCTTCAATCCTTAATGGTGACTCATACTTTTCTAAAAAACCTTGTGGAAACTTTGATATAAAGGCTCTGAAAAGTTCTTCTCTTTTTAGTCTAGTATTTGTCATTAACCAGTTATTTTCCCTCAAGAGCGTTCTATACTTTTTAAAGACTTTTTCGATGCTAAATTGGTTGATTGGTATTTGCAGTAATCGATAAGCCATTTTGGCTAACTTAACTTGTACCTCTTTGAATTCACAGGATTCAATCTCCTGTAATTCAGATAAATCCATTTGTCTTCTATCAAATCTTATGTACCCATTTCTGCTAAATTCTCTGTAATCAACAGGATACATTTTCAGTGTCAATTCATGGTGTGGACAATAATCAATACCTTGAAGCTGATGCTCACGGTGAACATATGGTTCACCGAATATATTAATATCGTTGTTAGCGCACTTTGAACAATAAAATAATCCTTGTTTTCTACTAATTTTACCACCTGAAATTCCCAATCTCCCATGTATACCTTGTCCATTTGTACTGACATCTTCAAACAATTTCTTATGACGCTCAATCGTAATAAATGGAGCGAAATACGGATATATGGTATTTTGAGCTAATAAGCTCTCAACTGAATAGTTACTTCCCAAATTTTGCACCAATATAGAGAAATGACTCCCAAACTCTATACTCGGTACAAGACTTCGACTTTGGAATAATTCCTCTAATGTTTCTACAAAACTTGTATTACCACTATAAAAATGAAATCGGCTGATAGCAGAATAGATCAACTCATCAGGGTAAGGATCTGTAAAAAACGGGAGCAAATTGATCACCTTCTATTGTTCAAAAGGATTTCTGTTAGAATAGTTCACTAATTGGATCTCGAATAAAGTTACTTTGTTTTAAATAATCATATGGATGTTTTTTCTTTGCCAAAGCTTTTTCTCTAATAGCTAGTAACGGCAAATTGCTCAATTGTTTTTCTTTTGAAGTAACCTTCTGAAGCTGTTTTTGATTCATTTCCATAGCCTGTTGGATAGCGAGCAGCTTCAATTGATTATATTCAATATCAATTGGTTGTTTTTCAACGACCTTTGTTACTAATTTCCGTATATCATTTGCATCCAAAGCATTAAAAATTCCCAATGCAGATACTTCAACACTTAAATTTTCAATCGTATCACGACGCTTATAATTTAATGTGTTTAAGCGCTCTTTCATCGCATCTTTAACTCTACCTTCATATTCAGTACCTTTCTTATGATTAATCATAAGATCGTCAAGATTAATCATAATATCCTCATATTTGTACATCGCTTTTATATTATTTTTACGAATAGCATTAAGCATTGGCTGGATAATTTTCATATCTACTTTTGCTGTTTGTCTTAGCACCTGTGGCGTTATTTTTTCATCTATATTCGTTTCATCAAATAACACTCGTTCTTGTGCAAGAATAAATAAATTCACAGCCACTGCAGTAATGCCTTGACACTCATCATAAAAAGCCTTTTTAAGCTCGTCAGACAACTCTGTGTGTTCTTTTAAACACTGTATATTCCAAAGTGTTTCTAAAAAAAATTCCCATTCCTCACTATCTTCAGCCATTCGATCCCAAATAATCGATCCATCACTTGCAGCCCGACGTGCTTGGCGGAAGTTTCCTTTAAATAATAGTTGTGCTTTCGAGGTTCCAATTAATACCGTTGGGATTCCTACTGTATTGGATAATGTGACAAAGAAGTTCAACATTTCTTCCTGTTCGTGTTTGGAATTTAAGAGATGCTGGAGTTCATCAATGACCAACACACCAATACCATATAAACTTGCAAGTGAAGTCATATACAATAGCATTGTTGATGTCACTCGTTGGAAATACCCAAACTTCTCCAAATAGTGAGTACCTAACAAATCATCAATCGCTTTAAAAAAACTTTTGCATAATGTTGATAAGCTTCCATCATAAGGACAATCTATTTTTAACCAAACAATTTGAGTACGATTAAAAAACTGAACTTTGTATAATTCATGCTTTATGACTTGGGGATACATTGATAACAATCGCTCAATCGCAGTTGTTTTGCCAATACCAGAAATGCCAATAATTGCCAAGCTATCTGCTGTAGAACGAATATAGTTGATACGTTCTTCAATATATTTATGAGCCTCTTTTTCATCTTCACGTAACTCATGCAACACCCGAATACGTTCAAAAAAGGATTTGTCTAAAGGATTACGGGCTAAGTATCCTCTGCGAATTAAAGTTGATAAACGACGTTCTACTTCAAAATGAATGGGCAATGGTTGAATGAAATTCTTAATACGTTTCATTACATGGTATCGGATATTCGTTTCACTTAGTTTATCTTGCTCAGTAATGCGTGGTGTGACCATAAATCTTTCTAGCACATCATCTTCGCTAAAAATCGGTGGAAGGGCTTCTATAAATGGGTTATTACTATACTCGGACAAATCTTGTTCCTTATAATCAGCTTCTTCAAAGTCACCTTTTAGAACTAGATTATTTATCTTTTTCAAATTCCTCATCTCGCTTTTTTCGTAATTTATCCATTAAACGTGAGGATGATTTTTTCGGTGTATCTTCTTCGATTTTTCCTTTTGTTGCAAAATCAATCACTGAGCCTTTTTGATCGACTAGTTCAGACTCTAAATCAAATTGTTCTAGTTGACGGTGAAGTTCCTTTTCTATAGCTTTATTATCTCTAATAGATGCTAGCTTTTCTCTCTTACTTGTAGGTTGATGCTGTGATTGCTTTTTCTTCTTTTTAGCTTTATTAATGATATCTTCTAGCATTGTGTCAGTATTAATCGTTAGTTGCACTTGATTAGAGCGTTCAATTTCCTCAAGTTCGTTTCTTAATTGCTGTTGGAAAATAATTTCCTCTAAGAAGTCAGACTTATACTGTTGACTCGGTTCAAGTAACGTACAGGTTTCAAAGTCTATACCGTAGTCATGTGGAATATAAATTTTCTCTACATTGCGAGGATCATAAACTATTTCAATACTTCTATTTTTTAATTTTATATACCATTGTTCTTCTATTGCCTGTCTTGAACCGTATAACAAGTTTTTAAACTTAATACCAGCTCTCGAAATTGTTGCTTTCTCTCGCGGTAATACATTCAATCGTAAAATATTACGATCAACCGTTCTTAATCTACCTTTACGATTTTTAATCCCCCAATTCCAAAGATTAATCGGTGTAGGCACAATATTATCAGCAATCATTTCCTTTTCCATAGGATATTTTTCAATAATTTTATGATTGTGATGTAATACTAATGTGATAATAACTGCTGTAAATTCTTTAAGATTTAATGTTGCATCCAACCGATAGTCCCGATCTCCACGCTCACGATATTCCTTTTGAATAGCTCCCGGAGCCTTTTGTTTTACTTTTCCATTCAGTGTACGGAATTTACGTTCCACAATCCCTTTTAAATCACCACGATAAGCTGTTGTATTTTCAATTATAATGTTTAGGTTATTAATTAAGTTTTCTACAGAATAGCCCTCAAATTCCCCACGGTCAGCAATAATAATTTCAGGCAAGTGATGCGTCGGCCATTGTTCTTCCTCAATATCAATATTATATTGCTTACAAAATTCTACTTTATCAGCTACCATATTATCTAATGCCATCATTGCCCCTAACCATGAAGGTCCTTCTAAACCAACATATAAACCTGTTATAATTCGTGAGTAGACATCCATTACAGCATATATTACAGGGCGACCAATGATTCTATTTCTATCAAGTGAACTTACCAAATAAATATCTGCAATTGTAGCATCAATTTGAAAACGAGTACCCGGACCATTCGTTTCTGACTTTGAATTACTTAAAAGAGGACGATATTTCAACTCATATTCTTTTGCACTTTTGCGAAATTGAATATCCTTTTTTGGATCTTCTAACTTTTTAAACCAATAGTAAAACTGATGGTAAGAGGGTATCCGATTCGCTTCCCATACACGATACTTCATTTTACCATTCTCTTTATAACGATCTGAATAAAAATCGCGTAAAATAAAATGATAAACATCATTTAAAGAATAATTATTTATTTTTCGATAATACTTGTTAATTGCATGTTCAAACTGCAACTTCACTTCTTCAGTGATATTAATACCTGTTTGATATTCTCCACTAACAGTTACCCTTCTTGGACGACCTACTTTTTCTTTCGTTAATGTTTTTTCTTTTCCTCTACCACCAGAGTTAATATAATCAGGGATCATAGCATTTTTATTCATACCACGCTGCCAATATCGACTAAGAAGTTTCTTTATTTTAGTAGGGCTTGTTCCACTTTCCTCTGCAATTTCTTTTATTTTCTGCTCTCTTCCTTTTTTTTGAAATAAAGTTTTCAGGTGAGGAAAACAATATTGTTGAATGATAGACCAACCTTCTTCTCGTTTTTGTATTTGTTGATTAGTTAGCTCGCTATCTATTACTCCCTTTGCAAATGGATCACTAATTATCAATAATTCTCCTTGTTGTACCTCTGTTAACAAATTCGAGTATAATTCTTTTTTAGGCATGGAACTAATTGCATCAATATCCACGATATACACACATGAATCATATATCTCAATCACACGGATACGTTTAGAATCTACTGTATATTGAAGAACTTGATTAATATAAATCATCCGTATCTCACCTGTTTCAATCTTTTCTCATCAATAGACTGAATTTTAATTGGCTCTTCTAAATTCAAAGCTTCTAACAAGTTGATTTGTATAATTTTTCGAGCAATCAAATGATAAAATAACGTCAAACCACTACCGAAAGGCAAATGAGTATCAATATCAAACTCATTCATTATTGCTCTAATACTATTTGTTTGGTTTAACAGTCTTTGCATTAATGAAATTGATAATTCTTCAATATGTATCTCATTCATTTCTTGGAAGACATCATAATCTTTAATATGATAAGGAGCATGTACATAACTTATATTTCGAGCTAATGTTTTTGGAATATCTTCATCAGTTACAATAGCCCAATCAATATTTCTTCGCTGCCAATACTCTCTTTCAATCTCAAACTTTTCAAGCACTCGTTCTTTTAATAATTCATCTTTCATCTTGATTGTTCGAGCAACTTCAAACACACCTTGTCCTTTATCTAAAGTCAATAAAAAATCTGTGGTCATCACATTCAGTTCACCATTCTCAGGATCAATTGGATGTTCGATACCTAACTCATCCGCAATAACAATTGTTTCTTCCAACGGCAATAAAGGAAATTGTTCTCTTATATCCACAACGAAATCAGAGTATTCAGCTAGATAAAAATAGTTTCGTTCCAAATCAGACAGGAATTCGTATTGCCTTCCTGTTTTAATTCCTTTCGGTCGTGTTGAACGCCCTAATGAAGAAACGTCCTGAATATTTAACCACGGTCTATAATCTGCACCAGTTCCAGAGCCTCGACCTTCTTTAATCCACTTCTCAATTTGAGATGATCGTTTTCTTTTGGACATAAAAACACCCCTTTAGATAACTTTATCCAAAGGGGTAAAACGGTGCAACTTTTTTATAAACAGTTAATCTTTATTTAAAACGGTTAAACTTTTTTATAAACGGTTAAACTTTATTTCAAAGCTACAAAAGCCTGTTTTAATTATTTATTATAGTCCGCACTTAAGTTGGGCATTACAGTTATCACATGTGTTACATCCACCGATTTCTTTTACTTGTCCTTTTCGACATACTGGACAAGTATTACCGATTTCAGAACCGATTGTAACACTTGTAGAACGAAGATCTTGGATTGTATCAACCAAGACAACTGGTTGCTTAAAATCTGGTTGTTTGAACTCTAGTTGCTCGCTTTTTTCCATTTGATTGTCTTCCGCTTTTAAAGTCAATACTTGTGAATCACGGCTTCCATCTACATAGACAGTACCGCCTTTTGCTCCACCTTTGTATAGACGTTCGTATACTTTCTCCACTTGTTCAACGGAATATCCTTTAGGTGCATTTACCGTTTTAGAAATAGAGCTATCAATCCAACGTTGGATTACACATTGAACATCTGCGTGTGCTTCTGGTGAAAGACTCATTGCAGTTACAAACCAGTTTGGTAAATTATCTGGATCTACCTCTGGATTGCGCTTCAAGTATTCTTCCACGATATCTGCTTTTACTTCGATAAACTTACCAAGTCGTCCACTACGGTAATAAGTGAAAGAGAAATATGGTTCTAATCCCGTTGAAACTCCAACCATTGTTCCAGTGGATCCTGTAGGAGCAACAGTTAATAAATGAGAGTTACGGATTCCATTTTCTAAAATTGATTTCTTTAAGCTTTCAGGCATTTTTTTCATGTAACCTGTTTCTGTAAATGCTTTTCGTAGACGTTGTGTTTCTTCAGGTGTTTCACCTACTAAGAATGGGAAACTTCCTTTTTCTTTCGCTAATTCAACAGATGTTTCATAAGCAGTAATCGCAATCGTTTCGAACACCTTGTCCACTAATTCATTTCCTTCAGGTGATCCGTATTCTTTCTCACAATAGATTAATAAATCAGCGAGACCCATAACACCAAGACCAACACGACGTTCGCCAAGAGCCTGTTTTTTGTTTTCTTCTAAGAAATACGGTGTTGCGTTAATAACGTTATCTTGCATACGCGTTCCAATACGAACAGTTTCTTTTAATTTCTCAAAGTTAACAGTTTTATTTTCTTTATCTGCCATTTCAGCTAGGTTTACAGCAGCTAAGTTACATACAGAATATGGTGCAAGTGGTTGCTCACCACATGGATTTGTTGCTACTACTTTTTGACCATAGCTTTGTGCATTTGTCATGTCATTAGCATTATCAATAAAGAAAATACCTGGCTCTGCAGAGTATGTTGCGCAAATGTTAATTAAGTTCCAAAGTTCTTTCGCTTTTATTTTGCGATATGTGCGAACTTTGTATCCTAATTTTCCCCACTCACGAACGTCTCCAACTTTTTGCCATTCTTCATTATATATTTTCATTTCTTCTTCATTGTAATTTTCCACATCAGGGAAGCGGAGTTCATACTCAGCATCATTTTCAACAGCTTCCATAAACTCTTTTGTTAAGCATACTGAAATATTAGCTCCAGTTAAAAACTCAGGATTATGAACTGAATATGTTCCACCATCTGCTAGTTTTTCTTCTGCTTCACGGAAAATAGAATCACTAAATCCACCAGCACCAGGGATATTACGGTAGTTTAGGATACCTTGGTACATAGCTTCTTCTGTCATTGTTAATGGTGTAAATTTAAGCTTGTCTTTTGCAAGTTTCTTAATTACTGGATCTGTTGTATTTTCAATTAAGAATTTCAATATATGTGGATTTTGCATTTTTGAAATAATAAATTCAGCAATATCAGGATGCCAGTCTGCAAGCATGATCATTTGTGCTCCCCGTCTGGATCCACCTTGTTCCACTAAATGTGTTAGTTTCGCAATGTCGTCAAGCCATGAAACAGAACCAGATGATTTACCATTTACACCACGTGCAAGTGTGTTACGAGGTCTTAATGTAGAACCATTTGTTCCTACACCGCCACCACGGCTCATAATTTCCATTACTTGCTTACGATGCTCAGAAATACCTTCTCTTGAGTCAGCAACAAATGGCATAACATAGCAGTTAAAATACGTTACATCTGTATCCGCCCCTGCACCATATAAAACTCGTCCTGCAGGAACAAAATTTAAACTAGCTAATTCTTTATAAAATTTCTCGAACCATTCTTTGCGCTTCTCTTCTGTTGTTTCAACAGCTGCTAAACCAGTAGCATTTCTTTTGGCAATTTGTTCATAGAAGATTTCAAGTGGTTTTTCAATAATGTCTAGAGGGCGAACAATTAGGCCTGTCTCTCTTTCTTTTTCATCATCGAGGGAATTACGGTATTCATCTTCCACTAATACCTCAGCAACTTTGGATTCCCAATCAATTTTTTTAATGAATCCTAGTCCTCTTGCTGGGAATTTTGGATCTTCCTTAATTGTTAAGACTACGAAGTCTCCTTCTGTTAATGTTATTTTTTCAGTATCCTTAAATGCATAACGGTCAATCATGACAAGTCTAGATACACCTTTATGGGTGATCTTCATGTCTGGTGTAATAGGATGTACAGGATTGAACAAACGAATATCCTCATTGAGCCTTTCTACATTCAGGGTTAATTTATTAGTAGATGTAATAGACACTACTCCAACTCCTTCATACTTTACTCTTAATAAAAGTTACCACATATATATCCTAAAAATCAATGATTAAACACAATATGTTGAATATATTTTTCGGCAACCACACTACATATAGTAAAAATTAAACCACAAACCTTTTTTGTCAAATTTAAAAATAGTAGATATCGATAGAAAATGATAGATTACATGATAAAACCTCTCAAAATCTGCGGTTTTTGGACAATTTTTGCACTTGCGATAATCCATTCGTCTCCAAACATGCGATGTAATGCTATTTAGAAGCAAAATCATATAAAAGTGACTATTTATTAAAATCTTTTTTAGCAGAAAATCAATTATCTATAAAAAGATTTTGATTCAATACGTAATGATGCATATAATAGAGGTAGGCTACTAGTAGAAAGGGGAAAACAAATTTGGGTTTTTTATATACCATACTTATCATATTAGGGGTATTTATTATCGTCTCCCTATTTAATTACTTCCAGCAAAAAAGAATCTTAAAAACATTAACAGAAGATGAATTCCGAGCTGGATATCGTAAGGCACAACTTATTGATGTTCGAGAAGCAAACGAATTTGATGCTGGACATATATTAGGAGCACGTAACATTCCAGTTACACAACTTAAATCACGATTGAAAGAAATCCGTCCAGATTTGCCAGTCTATTTATACTGTCAAAGCGGTATGCGTAGTGGAAGAGCTGCACAAATTTTACACCGCAAAGGTTATCGCGATCTCTCCCACTTACAAGGTGGATTTAAAAAGTGGACCGGAAAAATTAAAACAACAAAAAAATATAATAGTTAATCATCAGGCTGTCCCTAACATCATGTAGTGGACAGCCTTTTGTATAGATAGAAATGATGGACTTTATTTATTAGCTGAGTCTGAGACCCCAAACTTTTATCCGACATTTTACGTTAATATAAAAAAACCAGATTACCGTAGCATCTGGTTTTTTTAAATGTTCTAGATAATAAATCCAATAAAATTTGAAGAATTGGGTATAATACGTAAAACCAACACTGAATTTCCCTTTATCTGCTAGGAGGATTTGTATGTCTATCAAAGTTACCTTTGACCAAACTTGGCAAGAAAGTTTTTTGCAAAAATTAGAGAATGATGGACCATGGGCAAATTATGATTTATTTAAATTAGCGATAGAGGCAGAAAAACATTTAAGCATTCCATCTTTTGAAGGATTAGTAGCACCAACATTTTTACCTGATCTCACCCCTCTTCCTCATCAATTAGAAACTGCAAGACAAGTAGTAGAAAACATGAATGGAAAAGCAATACTTGCAGATGAGGTAGGTTTAGGGAAAACAATAGAAGCAGGTCTTATATTAAAAGAATACATGATTCGTGGACTAGTAAAGAAAGTGCTAATTCTCGTACCAGCCTCTTTAGTATCCCAATGGGTACAAGAACTAAATACTAAATTCTATATCCCTGCAATTGGACAAAGAAAAAGTTATGTATGGGAACAATATGATTGCGTTGTTTCTTCCATAGATACCGCTAAACGCAGCCCTCATAGAGAGATTATCGCTGAACAAAATTATGACATGGTTATTATAGATGAAGCTCATAAGCTGAAAAATCATAAAACTAAAAACTATGAATTTGTTCAAGCTCTCAAAAAGAAGTTTTGTTTACTATTAACAGCAACCCCGATTCAAAATAAAGTAGAAGAGATTTTTCACCTTGTATCATTATTAAAACCAGGTCATCTTGGTAGCCAAAGTGGATTTTTAGAAAAATATAAGAATCAAAAAATATCCATGCAAGATGATCAATATTTAAAAGAACTAGTTAATAAAGTAATGATTCGAAATCGACGTGGTGATACAGGTATTGAGTGGCCGGAAAGAATTGTAGAAACTATTCCAATCGACTTTACGACTGAAGAACGCGAATTGTACGATTCTATTGAATCTCTAAAAGAATCTATATCCGGTTTACCAGTACATGGATTCTCACTCGTAACTTTAAAACGAGAAGCATGTAGTAGTCGTGAAGCAGTTTTTCTTACTTTAAAAAACATGTTAGCAAAACAAGAAAACCCTTCTCCAACTTATATTGAAAAATTAAAATTTATTCAAAATAAGATTGAAGCAATCACACAAAATTCAAAAGCAGTTAAGGCGCTAGAACTCATAAAATCAATTGATGATAAAGTAATCATATTTACAGAATATCGCGCCACACAACTATACTTACAATGGTACTTACAGCAAAATGGCATTAAATCCGTTCCATTTCGTGGTGGATTTAAACGTGGAAAAAAAGATTGGATGCAAGAATTATTCAAAAATCATGCTCAAGTATTAATCGCTACAGAAGCTGGTGGTGAAGGGATTAACTTGCAGTTCTGTTCCCATATTATTAATTTTGATTTACCATGGAATCCAATGCGCCTAGAACAAAGAATTGGTCGTATTCATCGACTTGGACAAGAAAATGATGTTCATATCTATAATTTTGCAATTAAAGATACGATTGAAGAAAATGTCCTAAAACTGTTATATGAGAAAATCAATTTATTCGAACGAGTGATCGGTGAACTAGATGAAATACTCACGAGACTGGATTGTAGAAATATTGAAGAGTATTTACAGGATATCTTCCTAAAATCACAAACAGAAGGTGAAATGAAAGTAAAAATGGGTAATTTATCTTCATTAATACAGTTTGCCGATACAATCCGAATGGAGGATGAGTCCCATGCTGCAGAAGGAAATACATCAATATCTTGAAACTTTCTTCACAAGTAACAATTGTACAATTGAAGAAAATAATGACGGGTATATGACAGTACGACTAACAATTGATATGGATAAGGAGCTAATGAATCGCCCATTTTATTGGACTTATTTGGAAAAGACCGGTGGGGTTCCAAATCCAATGAAAATAACTTTCATCACCAATGCTGAAAATGCACCAGCAGATGTAAAGGGTGAAGCGATTCATTTCGGTGCTCCAAGGCTTCATCAATTATTTGCTACTACGAAAAAATTATCTTCACATATTCGACTTTATGAAGAGCCTAAACGAATGGTAGTGAACCAACAGATTCCATTGCATCCTTGGTTATTACTTAACCTTAAAGTTTCTTATCGTTGTGACCGGAAACGTGATGTATTTCAGTCATACGGATTAAATTTAATTAACGGTACATTAATAGAAGACTTTTTCCAAGCTACAGAAGACCTGTCACTAACACCTAAAATACCGGATTATTGTTTTACTGTTTCTCCAATTATTAAACCAGCAAGTGGAATTAAACGAATAGAAAATTATGTTATCGGAAATATCCAAGGGAAAGAACACAAATGGGCTGAAGAAGCAGTTGCGCGCTGGAACGAAGATTTAACATTATTAGATCATTTTTATGAAGATCATGACGAAAAGCCTGAAACATATGAGATTGAAAAGCAAGCACTACAAGAACAATATGAGCCAAAAGTAAATATTGAAATTATTAATGGAGGTATTTACTACTTGGCAACAAACATGATAAAAGGCTAACCCCATCCATCGTTTAGGGTTAGCCTTTCCTTTTAAACATCATACTAATGGATAACGGCAGTAGACCGAACCATTGAAATATTGCAGGAGGTTTTGCCTCTTTCTTTTCCAACCGCAATTGCCTGCGTTCCTCTTTAGGAATTTCGAAATGTTTAACAAATGTTTCAGTAATGTACTTTATATAATCATTTGTTGACAAGGTTCCCACCTACTTTCTACTATTATTAGAAAGTATGGACAATTCCTTATTCATTTCATACGCTTTAATATTAGTTCTGTTACCTCTTCCATTGTAAGAGTGGATGTATCAATAGTACAAGTAGCACATTCCTTATATAATGGTAAACGATTATGATACATTTGAGTTATTTCAGCTAGTGATTTATTTTTGAGTAATGGTCGTGTATCATCTTCAGCTAATCGTTCTACTACAACATTCGGTTCACACTCCAGAAAGAAAGTACTTCCCGTCTCTTTTAATAATTGACGATTCTCAGCTCTTAAAATAATACCTCCACCTGTTGTAATTACAGCATTCTCATTCACAACTTGTCTTAATACGCGTGACTCTACATTGCGAAAGTACTCTTCGCCATGTTGATTAAAGATCGTATTTATTGTTCTTTTTTCCTGTTCTACAATAGTTATGTCTGTATCAATAACGGGGAGACCAGTTATTTGTCCTAATAATTGTCCAATTGTTGTTTTACCCGCTCCCATAAAACCGATTAATATGATTGGTCCACTATACACCTAATACCCACCTTTATTATTCTCTACTATGAAACTATCATATCACTCATCACAAAGTGAGACCATCATGCATTTTTATTTTTTATTAAACCATTTATTTGATTTTCATAATATTGTTTCATTTCATGCAGAAAATTGATTTTAGATATATAAACAATGGATATTTCTATTAATACAAAGAATATAATCATTGTAATGATTATAACGAGAGGATAGATTGAACCCTTCTGACAATCTAAAATCTTCTTTTCCTCCTTTATTACTTCGGTATTTTAAAATGAGCTTGTTCTTTTATACCATTTTCAAACTCAACATTCATAATGAGCCGCTGATCATCTTCGATAAAGTTCAAAAACACGATATGGTGTAATACGATTTCATGCCCTCTATCATTGACCCTTCTTCTCAGCATGTTTCCATAAATCTCATGTGTAAACATCATGTTATTCTTATAGATAAAGATGCGCTGCCTGCGAACATCCACCTTTTCACTACCTTGCAACTCTTTCCGTAATTGAATCAAATATAAATTCCATTCAAAATCCTCCTTCACCCGTACAGAATGGTCCAATTTTACATAAATGTGAAGAAGAATTGGTATCATGAACAATACTGCCGAGACAATCATCAGTGAAATAATGGATTCTAAGAGTGTATAACCTGCTTGCTTATTCTGTACAGTATTCATATTCTTCATAAAATACACAAGCCCTCCACTCACCATTTACTTCTTCCAGTTGGAAGTGGTAGTGCACCCCTCTAATATATCTATCCTCCATAACATTAGATTCCGTATCCAATTCTAATTGTTCATACAATATCCGGAAAGCGGTTAATTCCTTTTCAGCATCACGTAAATTGGAAAGCATAGTGATCATGATGGGAAGTAATGAAGCACATACTATAAACAACATGGAGATGGAAAATATTGATTCTATCAACATATAGCCAGCCTCATTCTTCAAAGGAAAACCTCCCACTTCCAATTCCCAAACTCAGTCTTACTGGCTGTGCGTTTATTTGGAAATCGATTTTGCCAAAATGAGATACAGTCCCTTGTGGTGAAATAGAGAATTTAGTGATAGTTGCTTTAGTAATAAAACAATTATTTGGTAAATATCTATAGAAGAGTACTTCTTTCTTTCCTGTCTCAGCTTGATAGCGATTATTTGTAATATGAAAACTTACAGTAACAGCTTCTTGTCGATTAATTGCAAAAGCATGAGCATGGTATAGGTCGGTCTGTAATTGAGCAATAAACGTTCTTTTTTGTACCGTTTCCCAGAGACTGTTCCAAGCAATTACACTAGTTGTAAGTATGATGGTTGTAATTGTGATTACAATTAATACTTCTATCAATGTAAAACCTTTTGAATGATTGCTCATTGCTTAATCGAGACAACTCCATCCGTCAATTCTAATTCAGCTCCATTTGGACACTCTCCTCCAACTTCTTTTTCCATAAAATCTTCTAATTCTTCAAAACTCACAGGATAATTATTATTTTCCATATGATATAGCTGTACCTGACTTTGTAGCATATGAACCAAAGCCTCACAGCCTTTTTCATTTACACTATTACTTTGCTTTGTAATATTAGGTATCGCAACAAGTAAAATAACGGATATGGCAAGTAATACGATCATCATTTCCATGAGGGTAAATCCTCGTTGATTGAACAATTGCTTTTTATTCATTACATTTTCTCCTTTTTAAATGTTTTCGATTAATTGAAACATAGGTAAAAAAATGGCCATGTATATCGTGATGATTAATAACCCGATGAAAAGGAAAATAATCGGTTGTATTAGTAAAAAAAGTTTCGTTAATTTCTCTTCTAATCTTTCAAAGCAAACCTTACTATAAAATTGCAACTCACTATCTAATCTCCCATTGTACTCACCATGTGCAATAATACTCGCTAAATCCTTTTCAAAAAAAGCGAATATAGAGAGTGCGTCAGATAATTTTTTTCCATTAATAAGTTGACTCCTCAAATCAGTAGCCATCTCATGCAATAACGGAAGGAATGTTTGCTCTCTCATAATCGTAATAATTTCACTGAATGAGTAACCACACCTTAATAAGCTGCTCCATTCACGTGCTATGAAGAATGTCTGATAAAGCGTGTAATAAGATCCTATGAATGGGAGTTTCGAAAAAAAAGTAGCATTCGAGACAGCAGATTTTTTTTTGACACTCCACTTACATATAAAAAAAATCAACAATCCTAGTAATAAAATAAGGAGTAAATAGTATGGGAGAAAAGACAAAACTTGAAGGCTAAATGATTTATGGGAACCGTGGTCGTGTGCCATAGAAGTATAAAGTATTTGTATACGCGGGAGTAATAATGTGTTTAATAATATAGTTACGACGAACAAAGCGAGGAGCAATATAAGCGGATATTGGAGTAATTTTACTAACTTTTTCTTCCCTTCTTCCTTTTTCAGTAAATACGATCCTGCTTCATGTAAGGTTTTGGAGATATATCCGTGTTTTTCAGCGAAATAAATTTGTGTACAGACCTGTTTATCAAAATGATTTCTTAAAAGGGCCTGGTAGATTGAATCTCCAGTTTGCAAATCATGTATCATTGAATTCAATATACTTTGGTGGAATCGCAGCTTACTTAAAAGACTTAACACCTCAAGCAGGTTAAATCCGTTATTTAACATCTCACTACATCTTATGAGAAATATACCCTGTTCTTTTAAGGTCATTTTTCTCTTCCACAATCCAGCGACCATATTCTTCTGCTGAAATATACCCAAGTGCAATCCCCTTTCTAATCAAGTCTTGGAGTTTCGCATAATTACTTATACCTCCCTTCCCTTGCGTAAGAGCAATTGATCCTTTCAATGAGTCACCGTACAGAATTTCAAATATCCCTGTTCTCGCTTGCCTCATTTTTAAACAATACTTCGAACAGGCATATCCACAATAAGCACAATTAATCGTAACAAGTCTTTGTGCTGTAATTGCTAAGAGTGTTTGCTCCATCTCTTGAGGTTGAATTCCTAATTCAAGGAGACGATAAATTACCCCCTCTGCACTTCTAGCATGAATACTGGATAAAACAAGATGTCCAGTCATCGCCGCTCGAATTGCAACTCTTGCTGTTTCTGCATCGCGAATCTCACCGATAAGTATGACATCTGGATCATGTCGTAATATAGCGCGTAAGCCATTACTATAAGTAATTCCAGCTTTTTCGTTGACTTGGACTTGTAGTAAATTTTCCGTTTGTCTTTCAACAGGATCTTCCAATGTTACAACATGCCTATTTAATGTAGAGGCTGAATACTCTGCAAGTGCATACATCATTGTAGTTTTTCCGCTTCCTGTAGGACCGCTAAATACTAACATTCCATGAGCTTGTCCCATAAAGGTAGTAAGTAAGTTTGATTGGGATGGAAATAAGGAAAGTTTGTCATATGGAAGAGTTTGTTTCTGTGGAAGAAGACGGATTACAATACTTTCTTTTAATTGAGCAGTTGGAAGGGTAGAAATTCGAAGGGCTATTCGTTTTCCAGAAACATTTGTTTCAAGAGAACCACTTTGAGGTTTTCGTTTCTCACTAATATCCATAGCAGCTAGGAACTTCAAATGGGAAATGAGTCGATCTCCTCTTTCCGGTGATATTTTCTTCACTGAAAATAATCTCCCTTGAATTCTATACTGTACGACATATCCAAGTGTATAAGGGATCAAATGGATATCTGTAGCAGAATCATCAAAAGCATTTTTTAATATTTGTTCTACTAGCACCTCGGTAATCATTTATGCATAAAGCACCACCTTTCCTATTTATGTTACATATATGATTCGACATCTTTCAGCATTCTCCTGCTACATTTTAAAATATATTATTAATTCTTGTTTTATTGAGGTATAATATACGTGAATACATGTGAATATCACGTATTCGTCACAATCTTATCTTCTGATATATTTACTTTTTCAAACAACTTCCTTTATAATAAGGAATTGATGGACATTGGCTACAAAGGAGGGATACATATGGATCGTATGTACAGAGTATTAGGATTCTGGACTGGTATTATGGCTATTATGTTTTATTTAGGACACATGGACAAAACGGCATTATTGTTTCTCGGACAAACTGGATTTTTTGTACTATTAAGTTACTTAAAATTATCTGAACGGATGTATATGTATGTATTTGGAGCATACTTAACCGTATTTTTCGCTGGCTTTACATACTATACATTATTCCTAATGCCTCCGGGTGGCGGACTAAGCTAATCTTTTAAAAAACTGTTCCCTATTTGTTGGAACAGTTTTTTATTTACAATTTTTCGAAACCTTTTTATCCGTCACTCGTATATAAAAATATGTTAAAAAGAAAAGAGGGAAATCATGAGTAACACAATTTTAAAGGTAGACAATTTAACCAAAACAATCGGCTCTAAGAAGATTGTGGATAATGTCAGCTTTGAAATCCCTAAAGGGGAAATATTCGGTTTACTTGGTCCAAATGGTGCTGGTAAAACAACAATTATTCGGATGATTGTTGGACTGATTAACAGAACTGGTGGAAAAGTAAACATCAATGGTCATGACTTAGATACGAATTTCAATGGTGCACTCAATGAGATTGGGGCAATTGTAGAAAATCCTGAATTTTATGGTTATATGTCCGGTCGTAAAAATTTACTGCACTATAAGCGGATGTCTCGAAACGTTATCACAGATGAAAAATTAAAAGAAACAATCGAGTTGGTAAAGTTGGAACATGCGATTGATCAAAAAGTAAAAACGTATTCGTTAGGTATGCGCCAAAGACTAGGGGTTGCACAAGCAATTCTACATAGTCCTTCACTTCTCATACTGGATGAACCAACGAATGGCTTGGATCCATCAGGTATAAGAGAGTTCCGTGATCACTTACGTCAACTTGCTGATAATGGAACTGCAGTTTTAGTTTCATCCCATTTACTTTCTGAAATGCAGTTAATGTGTGACCGCTTTGCAATTATCGAGAAAGGGAAGTTACTTCATATTGAATCGATGTCAGACACGACGAATATGGAAGAAACCCTTCTCCGTGAAGTTACATTTACTGTTAATAATTGCGATCAAGCCATCGCATTACTTAAACAGTCCTATGATAATGTAACAAAGAAAGATGATAATCAATTTACAATCATGATTGATTATAACTCAATAGCAGAAATTAATAAGACACTTGTACAAGGTGATATTCACGTTTATGAAATTTCTAGTGTGAAGAAAACATTAGAAGACCGCTTCATGGAAATCACGAATGCTGCAAAAGAGGTGAATGTTTGATGATTGGTTTAATACAAAATGAATTAATGAAGATATTCTCTAAAAAAAGTTCATGGATCTATATGATTATACTTTTCGTACTAGCACTAGGCGGGGCAATAATTTACTTCTTTATCATAAATAAATTCCCTGAATTTGGATTTGGTACAGCCGATTCAACTAGTACATGGCATTTCATGAATAATATTGTGTATGGATTAGGTTCACTCGTTACCTTATTTAGTGTAATAGTTGCTAGCGCCATTGTCGCAGCGGAATTTTCGTCTGGAACGATAAAGCAATTAATGATCCGCCCACATGCTCGTTGGAAAATTTTATTATCAAAGTACATTACAGTTATCCTGTATGCATTAATGTTATTAATCGGTTTATGTGTAGTAGGATTTATTATTGGTATATTATTCTTCGGCTTAGGCGATTATAATGCAACAACAACAGAATTTACTTTTACTGGGGATACATTTGAAGCAGCAATTGGGGCACAAGCCATGAAGAAGTTGCTATTATTAATCCCAAGTTTAATCATTACTGTTACCATTTCATTTATGTTATCTACACTATTCAGAAGTCAAGCATTGGCTGTAGGTGTAGGTGTAGGTGTATTATTCGTCTCTAGTACAATTGGTCAAATAATTATCATAATACTAAACTTTGGTAAATTAACATGGTTGAAGTATTTAATCTTCCCACACTTAGATTTATCAATATACGCAATTACTGATACATTAGCAAAAGGAGTAACAGTTGGTTTTTCTGCAGTATTGTTGCTCGTGTATTATGCTATTTTCATGACGCTTACGTTCTTGTTCTTCCAAAAAAGAGACATTGCATTTTAACAATAAAAGCTTCTGTGCATTTCTATGCACAGAAGCTTTTATATTTATAGAAACGGATTGGATTCTTTTTCCTGCTTGATGGTAGTTGCTGTTCCATGACCAGGTAGAACGATTGTATCATCAGGTAGTGTGAATAATTTACTCTCGATACTGGTAATTAATTGTACATGATTACCACCAGGTAAATCTGTTCTTCCGATACTATGATGGAATAACGTATCACCTGCGATAACTATATTTGCTTCCTTACAGTAATAAGAAATACTTCCAGGTGAATGCCCTGGAGTATGGTATGTGCTAAATGAAAAATCACCAATATTTAGCTTACCTTCTTGAGAGATAATCTTATCGGCTGGGTTTACTGTAATTTCAGCACCAAAGAAACTAGATCTATTCAAAGACGGATTTGTTAGCCAATCTTCTTCAAGTTCATGTATATATACTGGAATCCTCCAACGATCACGTATAGCATCAATTGCACCAATATGATCAAAATGAGCATGTGTCATTAAAATGGCTTTAGGTGAAAACTGCTGTTCTTCTACATACTCAACTAGCTCTTTACCTTGCGCTCCAGGATCAAATACGATGCAATCATTATCCTCATTATAAAGAATGTAACAGTTCGTTTGTAATGGCCCTAACGGAATTTGCACCCATTTCATTCTACATCCCTACTTTCATTACTAATATTCTCCATTTTACCATGTAAATGTTTTAAGTTAAAAAATACACTTAAATAAAAACCTAAGTTAAACATATACTACATTCATAGAAGTTTCACTTTTAATGACTCGACAAAGAACAAAAAAAGCTATAGAATAAGTTAGAGTGTATTGCCTTGACTACATAATAATTACTGAATTGATAAAGAAGGGAGCTATTTATAGAATGGGTACTGCTATTATATTTCTTTTAGTTGCTTTACTTGCAGTTTTTGGCACAATTAGCGCATTAAAAAACAAAAACTTTCTTGGAATTATATTCGGTGCAGGTGCATTAGGAGTATTTGGTTTCTTTGCTATCATGACGTTAATAAAATTACCAGAATCACTCCCTCAGTAATTTAAAAAAGGGCTGTGTATAAAAAGTCCTAAAAATGAAACAAGTGGAGAAAAACGACGTTTTTCTCCACTTGTTTTTTTATTCTTCTCGTTTTTTCCACGATGCATTTTACTTAATTAGGGATATTCTTATCCCTTTTTGTAAATCGAGGACCTCTTCCAATTCGAATCCATATAAACATTTTAATCCGTCAGGTGAACATGATAGTGGCTTGTTCTCCATATTCTCGAATACTATAACATCTTCCCCTACCACAAGGTCTAGGCTGATTAAGTTATACCCATCTGTATATAAATCAACACTACTATGGTTAAGTGGAGCAAAAGTAAGAAATTTAGACTGTGTTGAAACAAAATCATAGTACGGAACTTGCCAATCTGAATATTGAGTTAAACTGGGAATTGATAATTCGAATAATAACTTAGAAAAATCCTGCGTATAAAACGAATATTGTAAAGTGGATTGTATTTCGTCAGATACCGTAATTACCATTACAGTATCTGAAAATGTATCATACCGAAATACTTCTTGCATTACACTCGAGGAATCATCTCGTTGGTTAAGAGATTTTCGTATTAATGGAGCAAAGAAGGACATTTCATCTTCCGCCCAACTTTGTATTAAAATATCCTCTTCGCTTAACCATTTATAAAAAGGCTGGATATTATCTATTTCTTCCATTTGCTGATTGCTTACATTAATTTTATGAACTTTAAAAGTCCAGTCTTCATAAAAAGCTGTTGTAAGCATAATATTCGGATTAAAATCATTCCATTCATATGCAAGTTCAAATGACTCAATGGCAGTTTCAAACGTTATTTCTCCTTTATTATCCATAAAGTATACTTGGGCCAAGTGCCCATTAGGAGATGTATGTACAAAGATTTGTTCTTTAGATTCATGAATTAGCACGTTTACTATTGGAGATTCACTAGTGAATATAACATTAGTTTCTCCATTCATGATGTTATGTTTATTCAAAATATATTTACCTTCGCTTGTAAAAGAATAAAGAATATGGTGATTATCTAACCAACCATAAACTCTTTCAAATTGATCTTTTGTAATATTAATTGGGATAATAGAATGAATCTTTTTCATGGATATCGAGTTGTCTTTTAATGGGTGAGTAGAAGGAGGTAAACTTGTCTGCTCGATTGTACATCCAACGAGTAAAAGAATTGAAATAATACATATTAAGATTGTAAAATTCCTATGCACAAGTACCCCCCTTTTCTAATCTGTTATGGAAGTTGAAAAAGAAACTCCATCAATATGTATTGAGGGAGTTTCTCACATTATTGAATCGAAAGCTTTTGATCTCTTTTTTCATAAAACCTTAATAAATCACCATAAATGATCTTATCTGAATACTCTAGCTCTTTTGTTGCTTTTTCCTGGAATGGTTCACATAAACTCGGTTCTATAGGTTCACCAGATATCGCTGAGAAGCATGTGTTATTTGTAAAAACATATTCCTGAGTGATAAAACTACCATCCCGAAATATTACTGTGTTTGGATGTTCCTCAGAGAATACATCTCCACCAAATTGAATATCCCCTCTTGTATCAATACCGATTAAATTTAATAATGTTGGCTTCACGTCAATTTGGCCACTTACAGTTGAAATAACACTTCCGTTACCTTCGTCCGTAACACCTGGGATATGAATAATGAACGGGACTTTTTGTAAGTCAGCATTTACAAAAGGTGTAACCTCTTTCCCAAGATATTGTTGCATTGCCTCGTTATGATTCTCCGATATTCCATAATGGTCACCATATAACACAATAATTGAATTTTCGTAAATTCCTTGATCTTTTAATTCCTGAATAAATTCTTTCAAAGCTTCATCCATATATCTTACTGTTGTAAAATAGCGATTAAATGTTCCACTATTAGAATCGTATTCTGGAATAAGTTTATCTTCTTCATCTAAGTGAAAAGGATGATGGTTTGTTAATGTAATCATTTTTGTATAAAACGGCTGTCTCATCATTTTCATTTTTTCCACAGACTGCTCAAAGAAATACTTATCTTTCATCCCCCATGGCTCTTTTGAATTCTCAGGTGTTATCTCATAATCAGCTGCAGAATAATAGTAATCATAGCCTATAGCTTCATACATAATATCGCGGTTCCAGAAGCTCTTATTATTTGCATGCATAGCTGAAGTATAATAACCCATGTCACGTAATTGATTAGCCATAGCGTTAAGTGTATTACCTGAGTGTGTAAAAAATACTGCACCTCTACTTAAACCATACATCGAATTTTCTACGATAAATTCAGAGTCAGATGTTTTTCCTTGTGCTGTTTGATGATAGAAATTATCAAAGTAATAACTATCCTTAATAAAATCATTTAAAAACGGAGTTATTTCCTGTCCATACACATCATTATTAATGACAAAGGATTGGATGGATTCCAGTGAAACAAGGATGACATTTCTCCCTTTCGCAACCCCAAACATCTCTGAGTTTGGTTCCACATAATTTGTTTCGATATAGTTTTCAATGGCTGCTAACTCACTGCTATCTGCAAGCGCTCTTTGTGCAGATGATTTAGATTGGAGAAAGACGTCATATAAATGATAATTATATGTTCCTAAATTTTTAATGAGCATTTCACGATCAAAGGTTCTTGTTAATAATTGTGGGCGCTCTGTTTCTGCTAAACCTAGATTAAGAAACAACATGGCAGCAGCAATCAAAAAGTAAGCACGTCTGTTTAGTTTTTTTATCGGGTTAAGTTTTTCTGCATTCTTATACAATTTCATCAATGCTATTAACAAAACAAGATCTAGAAAATAAATAAAGTCATACCAGTTAATCTCTGTGATAGCACTTTCTTTTAAGTCGCCAAAATTACTCGTTTGAAACAATACAGGTAATGTTAAAAAGTCAGTGAAAAATCGATAAAACACTACATTGCTGTATAGGATGATACTTAAGATAATACTGACAGTGATAATATATCCATTCCGTAATGAGTCCCTTTTAAAGAACAACGACACACCAATTACAAAAAGAATAAAACTTAGCGGGTTTATAAATAAAATAAACTCCTGCATGATATTTTCAATCTTGATGTTAAAGCTAGTTTTATAGACAAAATAAGTTTTCAACCAGAGCATGACAATTGCGAATACCGGGATCAACATATTTGCCTTTTTTAACTTATTCACTAAAATAGCCTCCCTATTTAGGTGACCCTTATAAGATGTTATTCTTACATTTTGTAAATCGTGAAATTCTAATCAATATCATATTCCCTTTCTTTTTCAGACGCAATGATTAAAAAACACAATAAATCGACATAGCTTCATATTTCTTACCCTATATATAGACGAATAAACTCAGACAAAAGTTTCAAATACTTGTCCAATAATTTAATTTTCACTTTTTAGACACAAAAAGAAGGATAGCTGATTTCTCTCCTCTATCCTTCTTTATATATTTTATGTTAGTTTTTGTTTGCTGCTAACCAAGCCGCTCCAACTATTCCTGCATCATTACCTAATTGTGCGAAAACAAGTTTTGTAGATTGAGCAACAGGTTTAAATGTATACTTAACAAAGTATTCTTCAATTTTTTCCAACAAGATGTTACCAGCTTTAGATACTCCACCTCCAATTACAACACGCTCAGGATTGAATAGACTGCCAATGTTTGCAATTGCTAGTCCTAAATGGTCCGCAAGTGAATCAACAGTCTCTAGCGCAAGTTGATCTCCAGCTTTTGCAGCATCAAAAATAGCCTTAGCTGTTAAATCATTGTTTTGTAAATATTGTCGTAAAGTAGAATCTACAGCACTACCTTCTAATTTATCTTTAGCAGTACGAACTATTCCAGTTGCAGATGCTAATGTTTCTAAACAGCCTGTTTTCCCACAATTACATTGATACCCACCGTTCGGAACAGAGGTAATATGTCCAATTTCTCCAGCAGCACCTTTTGCACCATGTACGATATCACCATTTACGATAACTCCACCGCCAACACCTGTACCGAGTGTAATACAAATTAAGTCTTTTGCTCCAAGTCCAGCACCCTTCCACATCTCACCTAGAGCAGCAACATTTGCATCATTTTCGATTGCAACAGGAACTCCAACTTGCTCTTGAACCAAGTCACGAAGATGAATTGTACCTTGCCAGCCTAAATTCACTGCTTCAAATAGTAACCCTTCTTCTGTATTAACAGGGCCAGGAGCACCAACTCCAGCAGCTTTTAATTTTTCCTTTGTTTCGTTTAACTCAGTAAGTTTTTCGCTAACTGCAGCACCAATATCAAATATAATTGTTTTCCCCTGATTTTCAGTATTTGTAGGTATTTCCCATTTATGTAGTATATCACCTGCTTCTGTTACGAAAGCTAATTTTACTGATGTTCCCCCAATATCAATACCTAATAACCATTTTTCATTGTTCATTTCTTAACCCTCTCTCTTCTTTTCCTCTTTTTTCATTTCATTACGCAATATTGCAAGACCTAATTGAAATTCTTCTATACTTATAAAATGATGAAAGTATAGTTCTTTTAATTCGGATTCCATTATTTCTAAATCCAACATTCTTTCACCTATATAGACGATTGTACCAAATTTTTTAAGTAATTGCTGTACATCATATACTGAATTCAACCAACACACCACACTAGGATTGACTAATATTTTCTAGAAAATCTTTATATTTTTGTTCATTTGATAACGAAGCTGCTTTTTCTACGTGTTCTTTTGCTTTATCGTAATTTCCTTCATCATAATATAATAATGAAATATTGAAATGAGCTTCATGGAAATTAGGATTGAGCTCAATCGCTTTTAATAAATGCTGTTTTGCATCATCATATTTCTGTAATTGAATTTCTAAATAAGACAATTGAAAATATGTAACCGCGTTTCCTTTTCCATCGGCAATATAATTAGAAGCAAATTCATATGCCTCATCCACATTACCCTTTTCCATTTTTTCTTGCAATTGTGCATTCACTACATCTGGTCGATCTATTTGATAACCAATAAACAGACAGCCAACTGTAATAATTAGTGTTCCTAACAATGCAATTCCTTGTATTTTCATATTCCGTTTTTTAGGAAAATTGACGATCGCAGTCGCTAAAAAACCACCAATTAATCCGCCAATATGACCTGCATTATCAATGCCTGGTACAGTAAAGCCAAATACTAAGTTAATACCAATCATAATGATGACATTCATTCCCATTGTTCTAAAGAATAACGGGGTGTTAACAACAGCTAAGTATAAAAGGGCTCCAAAACATCCAAAGATAGCACCGCTTGCACCAGCTGATAGATTAGGACTTAATATAAAGCTAGCTAGTGAGCCGATGAATCCTGAGAATAAATAAATCCAAATAAAACGTGTATGCCCAAACATTTTTTCAACTGCAGTACCTAAATAATATAACGCGAGTGTATTCATGACAAGATGTAAGAATCCAATATGTAAAAAAACTGGCGTGATAAACCTCCACCATTCACCTTCCATGATTAAGGGATTATATTTGGCACCAAATTGAATCAATGTTTCTGAGTTTGTACTCCCACCCTTCGATTCTAAAATTAAAAACATTACTACTTGAATCGCCATTAAAATATAAGTGAATAATGGTTTGGAATGTTCAAAAATACTACGTTCTTCCTTCTCTTGCATTACTGCCTTTTGTAGGACTGCTTGCCTTAGTACAAATATCTCTGATTCTTCATATTGATCTTTTAAGGTAAATTCAAGTTTCCCATTAGTCAAACTTTCAATTTTTGCTATTGACTCGTCCAAATTATCTCTAGTAACTAAGAGGGTAGAAAATTTTGTTTTACCTGGTTTTATCGTTAAGATATTTTCGAATGTATTATTCGCTTCATCTACAGGTGGATATGGAGAAACGTATATGTTGAGGATGTTAAGTTCTCGTAAATACAAATGTTTCCGTAATTTCTCTGCTTGTACTAATGCCATTTGTTGATCTCTTTTAACAGCATTTGCCCAATCTAAGTTTTTTTGAACTAAACGAATAATTCGTGCCTGTTTATTTTTTGGATTTTCAAACCACATCTCTGTTTGGTTTTCATTTACCCTTATGAGTCGATAACCACTATCATTAATAAAAGAATAAGATAGTATCCATTGTAAGAAATGTTCACGCTCTACCAATACAATTTTCCCCACTTTCTACATTCACAAAGAAGTATCATAAAAAAAGAGCACCTAGATACATGTATTCCTTTGCCTAATTAATTATATATACTTTATTTTAACTTCTAATACTGGGAATACACTACTAGGATGCTCGTCTATTTTTTATTTACCAAAAACTGACCCGATCACACGGTCTTTAACTCCTGGTATTTTCATTACTGTATTTACACTAAGTTTACTTAAATAATCGTTACTTAGTGCCATATCTAATAATTTATAGCGATATTTATATGCAGCTCCAAGTGCAGTGCCAACCATCAGTAATGTTAAGCTTGTTTTCATCATACATCCCTCCTATGCTTAGAATGACTTGATAAGGAGGAATTATTCCGTAAAGCTATTGCAGTCTATAATTTTCATTTCTGTTATTATTTTCATGACTGGTAAATCAAATGACTCGATTGGAATTTCATCTAGTACTTGTTCTGAAAAGGCAAGAGCTAATGTTCTCCCAATAAAATCACTTAAGTACCGATCATAATAGCCACCACCAAATCCCAAACGATATCCTTTTACATTAAATGCAAGCCCAGGAACAATCATTAATTTAATTTCATTTTTGGGGATTTCTTTTGTTTCATCGTTTTTAGGTTCTAATAAACCATGATAGATAATTTCCAATTGCGCAAACGATGATATTTCCTTAAATTTCATTTCCCTTGTTTTCGGGATACATTTTGGTACAACCATTCTTTTCCCTTGTTCCCAGCCTTTTCTTATTATTTGTCTTGTATCTACTTCAGGAAAATTGGAAACTGTAATGGCAATTGTATCCGCTTCTTTCCATTCATTTGAAGAAAAAAGCGTTTGTGCAATCTGATATGAGTAATGTTCATATGTAACTTGATCCAAATTATTCAATTGTGCTTTCATTTGGTTTCTTAAATTCGCTTTATTCACCATCACCACTCCATTGTTCCTCTATTATAGCAAAAAAGCCAAAAACACTATGGAAGAGTGTTTTTGGCTTTTGTTCGATTATTTATTTAGTTTCACGGTGCAAAGTAACTCGTTTTTCTCTTGGGCAGTATTTTTTAAGCTCAAGACGGTCAGTAGTAGTACGTTTATTTTTTGTTGAAATATAATTACGCTCACTGCATTCCGTGCAAGCTAAAGTAATATTAACACGCATGTATTTCCCTCCAAATCTTCAATGCATTCTACACTATTGATACGACTTTTCTATAATAGCACTATTTTTTGAGAAATGCTAGTGGATTTTTGCTGAATTACTCGATTCAGCATATCATTCATAGAGGATAGACGCAATCTATGGTATAACTAGTATATATCATGCAACTGAGGTGAAACATGGATACGATTATCATTATTTTATTAGCAGCTTCCATCATCCTTTTTATTATTTCCTTCTTACAACCAGATAAAGTTAAATCGCTGGAAAAAGAAGTAGAACAACTTAATATGACCATATTACAAGAGCAATACTTGGTAAAAAAACGATTAAAAGTATTAGAAGAAGAATTGTTAATGGAGCAAGGTGTTGATATAATTTCTCGAAATTCACTAGAACCAAACGAAATCTTAAAGAATCTTGTTATTGCATTACATAAACAAGGAAAAAATGTACACCAAATTTCAAAACAATCCTCCTTACCATTGGAAACAGTAAAAACTATTATCCACCAAACATTTGGGAGGGTTTAATAAGTGAATCGAAATTCTACAAGAGCATTTGCATACGGTTTATTACTTGCAAGTATTCTTTTATTTGTTTATAAACAATTTCTCCTCGAAGAACAAGCTTCCGATAAACACGAAGTAAAAGCGGGTTATATAGAAATAGAAAAAAGTGAATACGAAACATTGAAAAGTGATATAAAGCATTGGAAATCTCAATATGATGCATTGGTAGCAGAACAAAAAGAAGCAGAGAACAAAAAGATTGAAGAAAAAGCAGATGAGCAAGAAACCGGACAACAAGAAACAAAGGAAGCAACACCTGTTCATTATATATTAACTATTCATGCAGGTATGTCTTCCAATGATATTAGTAAACAGCTAGTAGAAGTTGATATTATCGACAATGCAAAAGAATTCAATGATTATTTAGCTAACCAAGATTTGCAACGCTATATTCAAGTTGGAACGTATGAATTACATACTGCAATGGAAATAGAAGAAATTGCCAATATTATTACAAAGAAAAAAGCAGGTAGCTAATACCTGCTTTTTAATTTTCATTATTTTCTTCTTGATTATCAGATGTTTCATCATCTTCATTAGAATCTGCATTGTTATTTGCTCGTTCTGCTTTTAAATCAAAATATGCTTTTAGAACTCTTTTTCCAATTAATGAGTTGATTCCAGTATCATTATACCCATCAAGATAAGCTGAAGGAACGACAACTGAAAATGCGATTTCCGGGTTTTCAAATGGTGCATAGCCGACAAGTGTCAAATTCCATACTTTTTTACCTTGATCATATGTCTCAGCTGTTCCTGTTTTACCAGCAGCACGATATTTACGATATGGTTCAGCATCAAAAGCACGACCTGTACCGATAGAATTATTATGAAATACACCCCACATCGCATTTTGCACGTGTTCAATTTCTTTATCTGTTGCATCAATACGATTTAATACTTTCGGCTGAATTTCCTTCACTATCGGACCGAGTGTACCATCTCCATCGCCCGGTTCACGAATCTCCTTCACTACATGAGGTTCCATGCGGTAACCGCCATTTGCAATCGTGGAAATATATTGAGCAAGCTGTAACGTTGTATAGGAATCATATTGTCCAATAGCAAAGTGTAAAGCGTTACCTGCTACCGCTTCTTCAATATTTCCTTTATACCCTATCTGTTCCCCAGGAAGATCAATTCCGGTTCTAATTCCTAAACCAAATTGGCTAAAGTGATAGCGCATTTGATTAAATGACTTTATTTTATCCATAATTAATTGGCCAGGCTTATACTGTCCATCACCCATAGCTATTGCAAGTTTAAACATGTAAGAGTTAGAAGAACGTACAATCGCATACGTATCATTAATGTTCATTTTTCTACTAGAATTAAACCATGAACTCATAGTAGGTGTACTTGGGAGTACAATTGGTTCATCAATCAAGTATGAGCCAGGTTTAATAACTCCAGTCATGTAGCCCGATAAAACCGTAGCACCTTTTATGGCAGATCCTGGTACATATGCTGTCGTAAAATTCCCGGCAGCAAAGTCTTTAAAGGTATATTCATTGGTATCCTCATCTAATGAATATTGCTTACCTGATAACGCAAGTATTTCTCCTGTATGAGGGTCCATTACTGTCACAAATGCACGATCTAACAAATTAGTGCCTGGTTTCTCTTTTGAAGCTTTTAATTCTTCTTCAATAATTTTATCAATTTCCATTTGTAATTCCATGTCCATAGACAGGACGAGATCTTTCCCACGTTGACCTTCTTGAAGTAGTTCTTTTTCAAGGACCTCTCCAGATCTTGTTATATTCTTTGTTTTTTCTTTTTGTCCTCGAAGGACATCTTCATATTGCATTTCAATATAACTTACTCCTACTCGATCATTACGACTGTAACCTCTTGCTTCATAATAATCAAGCTTCTCAGCTGGTAAACCTGGTTTTACAATACCTAAAATTGTTTTCAAGGAATCTCCATATAAGTATGTACGATCCCAATCCATTGTTGTATCTACACCTGGGAGCATATATAAATGTTCACTCACAACAGCAAGTTCCTCTAATGTTACATCTTTATTCTTAATAAATTGTGGATCTAGAGCATATCCACTTGTCATCTCTCGATAAATAGCCAAAACTTCTAACTCGTCATCCGTTAGGGAAGCTAACTCTTCATCTGTAACTCGTTCGCGCTGTAATTTATATATTTCATTACTCTCTAGTGAGTCTAGTTCTTCCTCAGTTACTTTTGCTAGTGCTTCTTCTGGATGTTTCATTAACCAAAAGTCAACTTTATCCCGATGTGTAATGCTACCGGTATCCTTTTCAATCATTTGTGCTAACTTTTCAGCAGTTTCAAGTGTTTGTTTCTGATCAAATTTCTTTGGAGCTGTATACATAATAGCTCTTTGTGGCTCATTACTCACTACTTGAGTATGATTACGGTCATAAATGATTCCCCTAGGTACTGAAGTGCTTACTGTCACATCATCTGTCCGTTCAATTTGTCTCTTTGCATCTTCCCCATTCACAATTTGGACAAAACCTAATCGGAGAATTAATAATGAAAATAAAACAAATACAACAAAAAACAACATGTTCATACGAAACGGAACATGAGTTTTATTCTTATTCTTTTTTTTCAAAGCGGATCAATCCCTTCGCCTTCATACCTCCATTGTAAAAGAAAAATGGCTACTTTTCTACACTTAAATATCAACTATCCTTATTGGGGCTTTAATTTTAATAATAAAAATGCAGCTAACGTATGCCCTAATCCTAATATAAGTAAAAGAATTGGTATACTTTTTTCTGCTGGAAAAAAGTAGATTGCACCAATGAAAATTAAGATAGAAATGATTCTTCCGGTGTTTAGAAATGCTTCTCTTACAACTATATATTCTATTCTCATTTCAGCAGGCTTCCAAGCCTTCCCAATCACATCAAAGGTCATAGATGAATATGGAACAAGCATAAGTGGATAGGCAAGTCCGATTATCGTTGCATAGATTAACAGCCTCGTGTATGTAGGGTCAAATACGATTAAATAAATGGCTGCATATAATACGATACCACCGAATAGCATGACTTTTTTCCGTTTTTCCTTTTTTATCAGTTTCGTTGCTAATGAAAACATAATAAAGGACATTCCTGCATGTAAAAGACCAAAAGTACCTAGTGCAAGTTCATTATTTGTTTTGATAAAGACAAAAACAGAAATAACAAATAGAAATGTACCTTCCCTAAGACCTTGTACCAGATGTGCATTTGTAATCAATTTCCAGTTTATATTCTTTTTTCTTTCTTGATAAATCCTTTTGATTAAGTATTGGCCCGAAGAAGGTCTTCTTTTTAAATATAAGCTAGTCACAACTGCCGCTACAAATAACCCTAACGAAATAGAGAAGATTAAAGTGTAACCTATGTTGGAAGCAAAGCGTGTAATGATGAAACCTGCTGATATTGGTCCAATAATTCCACCGATAGAACTTAAGGCCCCCATAAAACCATTAAAAAAATCACGTGTATCTGGTTCAGTAATCTCAAATGTAAGTACATTAAATGCTAGCCAATAAAAGCCATATCCAATACCAAGTAAGGCGCCAAGTATGATTAAAAAGCTAGATGCACGTTCACCAAAAACAAGAACTGCAATGAAAAATAATGATAGGAAAACAACCCCTAGTCGAAGAACAATGACCCGATCTATTTTCTTTGCCCATCTACCTGCGACAAAAAAAGTGATTGGTTGCATTATTGTACTAGAGAGGTTGTATATAGCTAGGTCCATGAAATCCTTCGACTGTTTCCAAAGATATACGTTAACAAACGTATTAGATAATGCAATACTTAAAGCGTATAAACCACCAATTGTAAGTAATAGAATTAAATCACGAGATATTTCAATTTCACTGAACATTTTTTTGAAATTAATCATACACTACTCCCCTTTACTTCTATTTATCATTAGTGAAGTAAGGAGAATTATTCTATAAAAAAACGAGTTACTTAAAAAAGTAACCCGTTTTTTTATAGTATTCACTTATTTATTTTGCTGCGTCGTAAAGTTTTTGAACTTCATCCCAGTTTACAACGTTCCAGAATGCGCTCATATACTCAGGACGACGGTTTTGATATTTTAAGTAGTAAGCATGCTCCCAGACATCAAGACCCAAGATTGGAGTTTTTCCTTCAGATAGTGGGCTATCTTGGTTTGGAGTGCTTGTAATTTCTAGCTCTCCATTATTTACTACAAGCCATGCCCATCCTGAACCGAAACGGCCAGCACCTGCAGCTTGGAATTCTTCTTTAAATGTATCAAAGCTACCAAATTTGTTATTGATTGCTTCAGCAAGTGATCCGCTTGGTGCACCTCCGCCATTAGGAGAAAGAAGAGTCCAGAATAATGAATGGTTTGCATGACCCCCACCATTATTTCTTACCGCAGTACGGATGGATTCAGGCACTGCATCAAGGTTAGCAATTAATTCTTCTACAGATTTACTTGCTAAATCTTCATGTCCTTCTAGCGCCTTGTTTAAATTAGTAACATATGTGTTGTGATGTTTTGTGTGGTGAATGTTCATTGTTTCCTTATCGATATGAGGCTCTAATGCATCATAACCATAAGGTAATTGCGGTAATTCATAAGCCATTATTAAATTCCTCCCTATGTAATAATTTTGAATCGTTCCACGATTCTTCATTACACATTCAGATTATCAAAAATGGTGGCTGTATTCAAATTTTTTGCTTACTATTTCCAAACTTGAAATAAAAAGTATGCAACCATAATAAATTGAACTACCGCCTTTACAGCAACACTACTAATAAACCCTACTACAGATCCTATCCCTATCTTTATTGATTCCTTCCAGTTTGTACGATTTACTAGTAATTCTCCAGCTATTGCCCCAATAAAAGGACCTAGTAGTATACCGAACGCTGGAATAATGAATGGGCCAAATATTAATCCTATCGTACTTCCCCATATTCCAGCTTTGGAACCACCGAATTTCTTTACACTATATAAATTAGCAAAGTGATCTGCAATAAATAATAAAATGACGAACAAAATTTGTATCGTCCAAAATAGCCAACTCAAATCAGAAAAACTAAATAGAAAACCATAAAGAATGTAAGCTCCTAATAGGAAGAGAACACTAGGTATTACTGGGTAAACTAGCCCAACAAACGCAACAACAATTAAAGCTATCACAAGTATCCAATACAATATTTCCATACAAATGTCACCATCCTGTTATAAATTGAATCTCAAATAAAGAAATTGCCTATTAAAAACTTGAAAAATAACTATTAATCCATCTACACTATTGGTAGCAAGAGAAGGACGTGATATAGTGAGAAACATTTCGCTCTTACAGATATTTTATAAAAGCTTATATTCTTTTACGGATATAGCTAAGTTTAGGTTTCTAAGTATTGGAAAAACAATTCAATACGTATTTATTCTTATCTGTATATACTTTGTACCATCACTGATTAATTCCATTATTATTGAAAAAGATTCAACTAATCTTATACCAGATTTCGATGCTGGAAGTGTAGCAATTATGCTACCCATCTTCATTTTCTTTATGTTTGTGTTGAATACAGGAATCTTATTTCTAAAAGTATCTATATTAGCTTATATAGCAAAAGGATTAGCAAATCTATTAAAACGGAAACTACCATATCGATTAAGTTGGCGATTAACAGCATATAGCATCACCCTACCAACTATTATTTTTGGATTGGAGCCACTTCTCCCCTTTACTATTCCGTATGGATTTTTCATTGACTTAGCATTAACGTTTTTCTATATTTATGCAAGCATTAACAAGATGCCAGTAACAAAAAAATAGGACATATTATGACCGTTCTCTTCATATGCATAATATATAATAGGAAGAGGCGGGATAATAATGAAAAGAGTTTTCGTTCTATTCGCAGCAATCATAACAATGTATGCCATCTATTATGATTTAACTGCTGGTACACTCCCTACAAGTTCGGCACAACAATCTATTGCAGTAAACAAACCAGTTCAAATTGAAGACCCAACATATGAAATTATTAAGATACTTCCTGGTGATACAGTGATTTCTGTCATGGAGAAAATCCAGCAAGGACCAATTCCAGTATCAATCGATCAACTTGTAACAGACTTTGAAAAAATGAATGAAGGTATAAAACCAGAGCAAATTCAAATTGGAAAAAGTTATAAATTCCCTACATACAATGAGTAGTAAACATAATTACTACTCATTGTGTTGTCAATTTATATAAAACACTGCTACAATAAACTATATCTATTAAAATAAAGATAGATTGATAATGTTTCATTTTTTATAAAGGAGAGAAAACTCTTGGGTGAAATAATACATCGTACAAAAACTCGTCCTGTCAAAGTTGGTAATTTAACGATTGGTGGCAGTGACCAAGTTTTTATACAAAGTATGACAATGACAAAAACACATGATGTGGAAGCTACAGTAAATGAAATTAATCGACTAGAAGAAGCTGGTTGTCAAATCGTTCGTGTAGCTTGCCCTGATGAACGAGCTGCAAACGCAATTTCTGAAATTAAGAAAAGAATTAATATCCCACTTGTAGTCGATATACATTTTGATTATCGTCTTGCTTTAATTGCAATAGAAGGTGGAGCAGATAAAATTCGGATTAACCCAGGCAATATCGGTAAACGAGAAAAAGTCGAAGCTGTAGTAAAAGCAGCTAAAGCTAAGGGGATTCCAATTCGTATCGGTGTTAATGCTGGAAGTTTAGAAAGACATATTCTAAAAAAATATGGATATCCAACAGCGGATGGGATGGTTGAAAGTGCCCTCCACCATATTCAAATTCTAGAAGAATTGGATTTTCATGATATTATCGTATCCATGAAAGCCTCAGATGTAAATTTAGCAATCGAAGCATATGAAAAAGCTTCACGCGCATTTGATTATCCACTCCATCTTGGTATTACAGAAAGTGGTACTCTCTTTGCTGGAACAGTAAAAAGCGCTGCTGGTCTAGGGGCGATTTTAAGTAAGGGTATTGGTAATACATTAAGAATTTCTCTAAGTGCTGATCCTGTGGAAGAAGTGAAGGTAGCTCGTGAGCTATTAAAATCATTTGGTCTAATTTCTAATGCAGCAACACTAGTTTCATGCCCTACATGTGGAAGAATCGAGATCGACTTAATTAGTATTGCAAATGAAGTGGAAGAATATATTCAAAATATTAAAGCACCAATTAAGGTCTCCGTATTAGGCTGTGCAGTTAATGGTCCTGGTGAAGCTCGTGAAGCAGATATAGGGATTGCAGGTGCCCGTGGTGAAGGACTATTGTTTAAAAAAGGAAAAACAGTAAGAAAAGTTCCAGAAGAAACAATGGTGGAAGAACTTAAGAAAGAAATTGATATCATGGCTGCGGAATATTTCAAAAAGCAAAAAGAAGAACAAAATGTTACGAACTAAATAACATTGGAGGAGCTATCGCTGGTGATAGCTCCTCTTATTTTATGGTACAATAAATCTATTATGTAGTAAGGAGAAATTATTCATGCAGAAACGTTTTGGAATTGACATAGATGGAACCGTTACTTGCCCTACTTCATTAGTTCCTTTTATAAATGAAGATTTTGGATTAAATATTACACTGGATGACTTAACAGAATATGAAATTGATGCAGCTTTAAATCTACCAAAAGATAAAGTTATTCAATGGTTTATCGATACAGAGCCTAGAATTTATGCAGAATCGCCACTAGCAGAGGGTGCAAAACCTGTTTTATCTAGATGGGTGAAAAACTATGAATTATATTTTATAAGTGCTCGCACCCCTAATCTATTAGACGTAACACAAAATTGGTTTAAGCAAAACGAAATCAATTATCATCATATTGAGCTAATTGGCTCGCACGATAAAGTCGCAACCGCTCAAAAACATGATATCGATTTATTTTTTGAGGATAAGCATGATAATGCAGTTGCTATTGCAGAAGAGCTACAAATCCCCGTCATCCTATTCGACACACCCTACAACCGCAAACCTGCACCAGAAAAGGTAATTCGTGTATACAACTGGAAAGAAGCAGAAGCATGGGTAGAAAATTGGATTAAAGATACTAATAACGAAAAATAAATATCCTTTTTGGAAAAATTATTAGTAATTATACATGAATATCAATAAAAAAAGGTTGTCCAAAACTATTACTTTTGGACAACCTTTTTTTACATATGATGAACACACTCTGGACATTTTCCATAAATTTCAAATTTATGGTCAGCAACCATATATTCTTTTAAATCTTCTCGAACAAATTCCATTGGACATGCTTCAATTGCTTTTGTACTCCCACAATCAAGACATATAAAATGATGATGGTGATCATGAACAGAGCACGTATAGCGAAAGTGTTTTTCCCCCGCTAGCTCTGTAGACTCAAGTATACCTAGTTTATTGAATAAAGATAGATTACGATAAATTGTATCGAAACTGAGTCCAGGATAATCTTCTTGCATCTCCTCCAGTAATTCTTTCGCAGTAATATATTTATTACTTGCAGAAAAAATTTCTAGCATTTGCTCTCGCTTTCCAGTAACCTTATAACCACTATTTTTCACTATATTAATTGCTTCCGTTATATTCATGCTCTCCACCTCACATTCCTTTTAATGGTCTTTTACTTTTCATATTTTTATAACCAATCACAATTAACAGAATCGCAATTGCAATCATGACAATCGTGCCCCCTGGAGCAAGATCCAAATAAAAGGCACTAATTAATCCCCCAATTACGGAAATTTCTCCAAATAGGATGGAAAACAAAATTGTTTGTTTAAAACCTCTTGCAATGCGCATACTTGCCGCAACTGGTAGCGTCATTAAAGCTGATACTAGCAATATACCAACAACACGCATAGATGCTGCAATTACAAGTGCTATCATCACCATAAAAATGAAATGAATTACTTTTGCAGGAATTCCTGATGTTTTTGCATGCTCTTCATCAAAGGATAATAAAAACAGCTCTTTAAATAATAAAATAATGACTAAAATAACAATTACACTAATAATCAAAATGACGTATAAATCCATTCTGCTAACAGCACTTACACTTCCAAATAAATAACTTAATAAATCCGTATTAAAGCCTTCTGCTAGGGAAATAAAGATTACTGCAAATCCTATTCCACCAGATAGAATAATAGGTATTGCCAGTTCCTGATAATGCTTATAAACCATTCTTAGCCTTTCAATAAAAATAGAACCGAGTACTGAAAATCCCATGCCTAAATATAATGGATTTATTCCTGCAAACAGCAATGTTTTTTTGCTTAAAAATAAACTTGCAGCTATACCTGCCAGTGTTACGTGACTTAAAGCATCAGCAATAAGGGATAGTCTTCTAACTACAATAAATGTCCCCAATAATGGAGCAATTAACCCAATTAATAATCCTGTTATGAACGTATTACGGAGAAATTCATAACTAAAAATTGCAGTTATCATCTTAGCGTTCACCTCCATGTGCATGATCATGGTTGTGACTTAGTACGTGTACATCATGTTGATATATATCTGATAGTTCTTCTTGATTAAGCTTTTCAAACTCCTCCACTATCCCATGATAGTGTAAGTGTTTGTTAAGACAAGCAACATGTGTTACTTTACTCGTTATTGTTCCAATATCGTGTGTGACTAATATTAAGGTTATCCCACGTTCTTTATTTAAAGTTTCGAGCATACTATAAAATGATTTCACATTGCTCTCATCTACACCGACAGTTGGCTCATCAAGAATTAATACATCAGGATTTGATACAATTGCCCTCGCAATAAAAACACGTTGTTGCTGTCCACCTGAAAGCTCACCAATATTGCGATTAGAGAATTGCTCCATTCCAACAGCTTTAATTGCTTCAGCTATTTCTTTACGTTTTCCGATAAAACGGAATAAGCCAATCTTTCCAGTTAGACCACTAGCTACAACTTCATATACAGTAGCAGGAAAACCACTGTTAAATGAATTCGCTTTTTGAGAAACAAACCCTATCCGATTCCACTCTTTAAATTTATGAAGAGGTTGACCAAATAACGAAATTTCACCTTGTTGTGGCTTAAGGAGACCCAAAATTAATTTCAACAAAGTAGATTTCCCTGATCCATTAGGTCCTACAAGACCTAGAAAAGCACCTTTTGGAATCGCTAAATTAATATGCTCTAGCACATATTCACGTTCGTATCGGAAACTAACGTTTTTTATTTCAATTATGTTGTCAGTTTTCATTAAAAACATCCTTCTAATAAGAATCATTACGATTTACGCATTACCATTTGTCATTATACACAATATTTTTTTCAAAGTAAATAAAAGTATTTGTCACAATCCCCATTTTAAGTACATACATATTGATGAGGAGTGATACTTAAATGAATTTCTTGATTAAAAACATCGTGAGACAACGCCTTAATACAGCAACTGCAGATGAAATACTTAAATATGCAAAAGAATACGGGTTTGAGGTTACAAAACAGCAAGCCGAATATGCCGCTAACTTTTTACGTGGGAAAAATTATGATATTTTTGATGACAAAACAAGGGCAATGATTGTAAGAGAGATTGCCAAAATTGCAGGACCAGATACAGCAAGAGAACTCAATAAGCTTTTTATCGAATTTACTAGTTAATAAAGAAAAAGAGGCATTTGTCTAATAGTAAGACAAATGCCTCTTGTATTTATTTCACCAAAGTCCCCATAATTTGCTCACGTAATGTTTCATCAAATTCGCCACTTTTAATCATTGCGATTTCATGTTTATATGGAGCTTTCTTATTGTTCTTATCTTCTCCAACAAAAGGTGTTTCTAAAATTTTTGGTACACTTTCTAATTGCGGATGGTTAATGATATATGATAATGCATTAAAACCAATATGACCAAATCCAATATTTTCATGGCGGTCTTTTCGTGCACCACACTCATTTTTACTGTCATTAATATGCAATACCTTAATCCTATCGATGCCAATTAACTTATCAAACTCAGATAAAACACCGTCAAAGTCATTAATAATGTCATAGCCTGCATCATGTGTATGGCACGTATCAAAACATACAGATAATTTTTCGTTCAAAGTGACTCCATCGATTATTGCAGCAAGTTCTTCGAATGATCTTCCACATTCAGATCCTTTTCCTGCCATCGTTTCTAACGCAATTTGCACATCGTCCTCTGGAGCAAGAACTTCATTTAATCCTTCGATAATCTTCTTAATTCCCTTTTCAGCGCCTTCTCCTACATGGGCTCCTGGATGAAGAACAATTTGTTTCGCACCAATAGCGATTGTACGATCGATCTCCGACCGTAAGAAATTAACTCCTAGTTCAAATGTTGCTGGGTTAACCGTATTCCCTATATTGATAATATAAGGAGCATGTACAACAATATCTTCAATCCCATTTTCCTTCATGTGAGCAAGACCAGCTTCAATATTGAGATCTTCAATTTTTTTGCGACGAGTATTTTGGGGTGCCCCTGTATAAATCATAAACGTATTTGCCCCATATGACGCTGCTTCTTCACTTGCTTGTAGGAGCATTTTTTTCCCACTCATCGACACATGTGAACCAATTTTCAACATATCCTCCACTCCCTATCGATTATTACGGCTTTTTACCTTTCTTTCTCTCTTCTTAATTTGCTCTCTTTGTTCTTGCATTTTCTTTTTATAACCTGGCTTTACTTTCTTCGGCTTACGTACAAGTTGTCGGGCTTTCTTTTCCTCTTCAGATACTGTTTTCGGTCTGTTCTTTCTTCTATTGCGATCCTTTACCTCAACCCAGTCACCTTTTTGTAAATCGTAGGATAAAAACTCGATTCCCATTTTTTCTAACCTAACTAATGCATCCTCATCTGCTGGTTGATAGATCGTAGCCGAAATCCCCTTATTACCTGCACGTGCTGTCCGTCCAGCACGATGAATATAAAAATCTAAATCTCTCGGTAATTCATAGTTAATGATATGACTTACCCCTGGAATATCAATTCCTCGAGCTGCTAAATCAGTAGCGACAATATATTGAAACTCTAAATCATGGATTTGTTTCATTACTTTTTTGCGATCACGCGGACTTACATCCCCATGAATTCTTCCTACTTTTAATCCTCGTTCGATTAATTGATCAGCTACTTGATCAGCCATTTGCTTCGTATTCACAAAAACGATTGCTAAATATGGATTATACGTTCTTAACATTTCATCTAATAATGCAATTTTTTCACGACTCCGAACTGGAATCAAAATATGTTCAATATTTTCTGCAGAGATTTGTTTCGGTTGTACCTGTTCAAATTTCGGATTTTCCATATATTTTTTCAAGAAAGGTTTCAATTTCTCTGGTATTGTCGCAGAGAAAACGAGAATCTGTAAATTTTTTGGCATTTTCCCAGCGATTTGATCGACATCACCTAAAAAACCCATATCTAGCATCATATCCGCTTCGTCAACCACTAATGTGGAAGCAGTATGAACAAAAAGTGCTTGTTCCCTAACTAAATCATTAATTCTTCCTGGTGTTCCAATAACAATTTGCGGTTGCTGTTTTAATTTACTAATATCTCTTTGTTTATCCGTCCCACCAATAAAACAGCGAGCAGTTATTTGTTCTTCATTATGGCTAATAATTTTTAATGCTTCTTGGTATATTTGGTTTGCGAGTTCCCTAGTAGGTGCAGCTATAACTGCTTGAACTTGATCATTATTTGGGTTGACGTTATTTAAAATTGGCAATAAATAGGCATGGGTTTTCCCAGTACCTGTTTGTGATTGGCCAATTGCACTATCACCTTTGAGAATAATAGGTATCATTTTCTGTTGAATTTCAGTAGGTTCACTAAAGTTAAGTTCCTTAATTGCTGTATTAATAAATGGCTTTAATTGAAATTGCTCAAATTTATTTAATGCCATATTGCATCACTCCTTTAAGAGGTCTAAATGCCTCGAACAATAATTATAAACCATTAATGGTGCTTGTACAATAAAAGCAAAGAATGTACTTTATACAAGTTATTCTTCATAACATAGTAAAAATTATGACAGCAATGTTTAATAACTAATCTTTTCTTATATTATTGCATACTGTAAGACTATAGGAAGGGAGTGATCTTGATGTTCCGAAATCAAATGCAAAGAAATATGTCATGGCACCAAGGACCGTCTAGGAACCCAAGTTCTCTTAGCAGAAGAGCGCGCTTTCAACAATATAATCAAGGATTCCAACAAGGAATGGGGAGACCAGGAAATAGAGGCTTATTGTCTAGATTGTTTCAAAGACAAAATGGACCACAATCTGCATCGATGTTTTCACGTGGATCTGAGCAAACATCACTTCTTCAAGGTATAGCTAACCCGGAAAGAATTAGTAACTTCCTAAGCCAAACACAACAAGTACTTAATACTGCGCAACAATTTGGACCAATGATTCAGCAATATGGACCATTAGTTAAAAATTTACCTGCTATGTGGAAGCTTTATCAAGGGTTTAAAAATATGCCTGACAGTGAGACAGAGGAAAAATCTCAAGAAGAAAAACCAGCTGAAGAATCAATTCTGAAGACTGATATACAAAATACTGTACAAAATAGCAATGATACAGGTGGAACAAATAAAAGTCCGAAGCAACAAATACGCTCGAAAAAAACTGGTGAATCAATACCAAAATTATATATTCCTTAATTAATAGGGTTGTCATCCATCCCTCATTGGCTTTTTTCATGTTCTTCTATATAATAAGAGTATGAGTTCAATAGATGAAAGGCTAATAGTCTGTAGTCAGGAGGATTTGCATTGAAAATAATTAAAATAACACCACGTGGCTATTGCTATGGCGTAGTAGATGCGATGGTAATTGCCCGTAATGCAGCACTAGACAAAACATTACCACGTCCAATCTATATATTAGGTATGATTGTTCATAATAAACATGTAACAGATGCATTTGCCGAAGATGGAATTATTACATTAGATGGACCTAATCGCAAAGAGATTCTGGCTAAAGTAGATACTGGTACAGTCATTTTTACGGCACATGGTGTTTCACCTGAAGTAAAAAAATTAGCAGAAGAAAAAGGGCTAACGACAATTGATGCAACATGCCCAGATGTTACAGTTACACATGATTTAATTCTCCAAAAAGAAAAAGAAGGTTATGATGTAATCTATATTGGTAAGAAAGGACACCCAGAGCCAGAAGGTGCTGTTGGTGTTGCACCACAAATCGTACATTTAGTTGAAACACTTGATGATGTGGATGAATTAAATGTACAAAATGACAAAATTATTGTTACAAACCAAACGACAATGAGTCAGTGGGATGTTCTTGCAATTATGGAGAAGGTTCAAGAAAAATACCCACAGGCAGAAAAACATAAGGAAATTTGCATGGCAACACAAGTACGACAAGAAGCTGTTGCTGAACAAGCAGGAGAAGCTGACTTACTGATTGTTGTAGGTGATCCGATGAGTAATAACTCAAATCGCCTAGCGCAAGTATCACAAGAAATAGCTGGTACAAAATCATATCGTGTTGCCGATGTTTCTGAAATAGAAATAGAATGGTTAAAGGACGTAGAAACAGTTGCAGTTACTGCAGGAGCTTCTACACCAACCCCAATTGTTCGTGAAGTTATTGCCTTCTTAGAACAATTTAAATATGATGATGAAACTACATGGGCACGAGAAAACAAAGTACCATTAGACAAAATATTGCCGAAGGTACGCAATCAAAAAATACTCAGTAAATAACTAATCAATTGCTGACAGACTTAACTGTGTTCTATCAATGGTAGTAAAATAATAATACCGCTTCGGAAATACACCACGCTGGTTAGGTTCTAATCTTTTTATAGCAATTTTCATTCCAATCTTTACCCTCCTGTAATAAAATCACTTTGGAGATACATCAGGAGGAACTTTTAGCAGAATTTAATTTTATCTAAAAAGCCAAACTTCCATGAAAATAATTCAGGATTAGTTTGGCTTTTTTTAATTAGCTCTGTTAAACTCTGTTGTTGATTTTCGCTTCTGTACACTCGCTTTCCGCGGGAGTCTCGTGTACATCCGCTACAATCAACTAAGTTGTTAACAACAATGAACTTTAACAGAGCCTTTTAATTAAGAAGAAATGTTAAAAAGGCTCTTCCAGTTGTAGCGGGATATTTATTTTCATAATAGAAGACAATCTACAATACGAATATATTGTGTGTTAATAAGAATTTACATACGATAACTTCATTCTAAGTAATTTTATAGCAGAACTCGTTGATTGTAGCGGAAGGCGGCGACTCCTGCGGGACTAGCGGGACTAGCGAGACTGGTGAGACACTAAAAACTGAAGTGGCTCACCGCTCGCCCCGCGGAAAGCGTCCGCCTAGAGCGGAAATCAACTATTTGGAATTATTTTTCCGTACTGGTTTTATATAATACTTGATATTACCATTTATAGAAATGTAAAAGGATTTGTATCTATTTCGGAACTGAATATCCGAACATCAAATTGCTTTTCAGCACATTTTTCATTTAGTACATCAGCTGTTCCTTGTTTCATAATTTTTTCCACATTATGTCCTGGGTCGACAATATTTAATCCCATATTCATTGCATCATGTGCAGTATGGTAATAAAAATCACCTGTAACATACACATCGGCTCCCTTAAACTTTGCTTGCGAAAAGTACTTATTACCATCTCCACCTAATACAGCAACTTTACGCACTTTTGACGTTAAATCTCCTACAACTCGAACACCAGGTGCATCTAAGGCTCCTTTTACAAACTTAGCAAACTCTTCTAATGTAAGATCACTTTTTAACGTACCAATCCTACCGAGTCCCAAACTACTCTCTTCCATTGTTGGAGATAATACTTCAATATTCTCTAGCTGTAATGCTTGTGCAAGCATATCATTTACTCCACCAGGTGTAACATCTAAATTAGTATGAGCAGCATATACCGCTATATCATGTTTTATTAATTTCTCCACGATTCTTCCATTCGTATTATCCGTGACTAGTTTCTTTAATGGACGAAAGATAATTGGATGATGAGCAATGATTAAATCTACATCGTTTGCAATTGCCTCATCTACTACCCCCTCTAGCACATCTAGGGCAATCATTACATTATGTACAGGCTTATTTAGTGTTCCAATTTGCAAACCAATTGGATCACCTTCTAATGCATATTTTTTAGGTGCGAATTCTTCAAATAATTGAATGATTTGCTGTCCATTCACCATTTTCATTTCAATTCCCCTTTCACCATATTAATTACATTTAAAAGACTTTCCTTTTTATAATGTACCTTTTCATTCTGCTCTGCTTTATTTAATTCTTGTAGGATATGTTCCCATTGCTCTATCTCTTGTTGCCATTTATAGTAAAATGCTTCGTTTTTCTTTTTTAAAATGAAAGGTCCTAGCATCAATTCTTTAACACTATAAGACGGTGTTACTTCTCCTCTTTCAGCAACTAAAACCTCATAAAACTTTCCATCCTCTTCTAGAATCTCTTCGTCAACTAACTGCCAGCCATTGCGAACGAGCCAATTGCGAATCACATCTGCTGCTATATTTGGCTGTAATATCAGTCTTTTAACTCCATGTAGCTTCTCTTTACCTGCTTCTAAAATATCTGTTATTAACGTACCACCCATGCCAGCTATGACGATGGCATCGACTTCTCCAGCTTCTATTACTGCTAACCCATTTCCTTTTCTAACATCAATTATATCGTTAAGCCCTACTGATGCTACCTGCTTACGTGCAGATTGATAGGGTCCCTCTACAACTTCTCCTGCTATCGCTCTAGAAACAATCCCTTTCTTTACTGCATAACAAGGTAAATATGCATGATCAGAACCAATATCTGCAATACTCATACCTTTTTCAATATACGATACAACTGTCTCAAGTCGTTTTGATAGTTTATCTACATTCACCGTATCCACCTCACTCCTAAATAATAAAAGAGTTCTTTGCAGATTGCAAAGAACTCCATCATTCTACTCTAATGTTAAAATCCATTCCGCCATTGCTTCTTCGTTACCAGCAACAAGGCCTCCTGGCATCATTCCAGCATCACCATTACGACCATTTTTCAATACGTCGATTAGCTCGTCTTTTGATAACTCAGTATTAACAAGGCCTGGGATATTCCCTTTACCTTCTAAATTGTCACCGTGACAACTAATACATGACTTAGACTTTTCTTCTGGATCAAAGACAACTTGTTCTGTGTCATCATCACCTTGAGCGATTTCTTTTGAGTCGCCAACCCCTTTTACTGATAGGAAAAATACTAGTACAAGTCCCATAACCATAATTAAAAAATAGGGTACGATTGCGTTTCGTTTCATGATTTAACCCTCCTTATGTATTAAACAATTATCTACTATAAATTATGTAACAAACATCTATATTTTACTCGATATGAATCAGATATGAAAGCTTTTGCTATTAAGTTTCACCCATTTTTCATTAATTAGACATAATATCACGTTAAAATAGTAAATAGAATTACGCATATTGCAATGATTCCCGAAACAGTAAAGAAATGAAGTTTTCTCCATACACCGGTAAATAGCCATACAAACCCATGGAAGAATAAAATAATTTGTAAACTTTTTTCGTTAGCATTAAAAAAAGTATCATTAATTTGAACGGAATAAATTAATAGAAGGAATGCGGCCGTAATATAGATAACTAATCGTTTCTTCCCTTTTTTTCGAAAAAAATAATAAGCTAAAACCAATAAAAAACAACATATCGACAAAAAAAGCGTTTGCATTCCAAATGAAAAGTCTGTAATATATGTAATTACAATCGAACTTATTATCATTAGTAAAAAGAGGAGACTAACGTAAAGTTCACTATAGTCATTTTTATGTCGTTTTTGACTTTCCGTTTTAATGTCACCACCACTATATAATGCTAATAAGTAGTCGCAGTATTGTTCTGGCAACATATTATTCTGTTTCCAAAATTCAATCTCATTCAAAATAATTTTTTTACGGGTCTCATTCATTCATTGTGACACATCCATATTTACTTATAGATAAAAAGAGAAAAGTTTACTCCCATATTTAGAAGTAAACTTTCACATAATTAATTTACTCTAAAAAGTCTTTTAGTCGTTTGCTTCTACTTGGATGACGAAGTTTTCTTAAAGCTTTAGCTTCAATTTGCCTTATTCTTTCACGTGTTACACCGAAGACTTTCCCGACTTCTTCTAAAGTGCGTGTACGGCCATCATCTAAGCCGAAGCGAAGTCTAAGTACATTTTCTTCACGATCTGTGAGTGTATCAAGAACATCTTCTAGTTGCTCTTTTAATAGCTCATATGCAGCATGTTCAGATGGAGAAGTAGCTTCTTGGTCTTCAATGAAATCACCTAAATGTGAATCATCTTCCTCACCAATAGGTGTTTCTAATGAGACAGGTTCTTGAGCAATTTTAAGTATTTCTCTAACCTTTTCTGGAGTTAAGTCCATTTCTTCTGCAATTTCCTCTGGACTTGGTTCACGGCCAAGGTCTTGTAATAATTGTCGTTGTACACGAATCAATTTATTTATTGTTTCAACCATATGAACTGGAATTCTGATTGTACGTGCTTGGTCTGCAATTGCACGAGTAATCGCCTGGCGTATCCACCATGTAGCATACGTACTGAACTTAAAGCCTTTATCATAATCAAACTTTTCAACTGCTTTAATAAGTCCCATATTTCCTTCTTGAATTAAATCAAGGAATAGCATTCCTCTACCAACATAACGCTTCGCAATACTAACTACTAGACGTAAATTAGCCTCTGCAAGACGTTTCTTTGCTTCCTCGTCTCCCTTTTCAATTCGCTTAGCAAGCTCAATTTCTTCCTCAGCAGATAAAAGGTCTACGCGCCCTATTTCTTTTAAGTACATACGAACTGGGTCGTTTATTTTAACACCTGGTGGTACACTTAAGTCATTTAAATCAAATTCTTCTTCGCTATCTTTCTGAATTTCATCTGCATCTGGACTCTCATCACTATCTTCACTATCTTCATTTTCTTCCAATAGCTGAATACCTTGGTCTGTAAGTTGTTCGTAATATTCATCCATTTGGTGAGAATCCAAATCAAAATGAGCAAGTTTCCCTGCTATATGTTCATATGTTAGTGTACCTCTTTTTTTACCTTGTTCAATTAATTGTTCCTTTGCTTGATCTAAGGTAATTTCAAATTCTGTTTCATTGGAGCGAGCTGATTTTTCAGCCATACGTCCTCCTCCTTCCGACATTTGCACACATACAGTAGTTTTAGTTTATAAAGATCTGCGGAGTTCAATAATTTCTTGTAATATTTGCATTGCACTAGTGAAGTCATTATTTTTCTCTGCAGCTTTTTGCTCTGCTTGCTTTTTCTTTATCATTAACAACTTTGCATGTTTCAACACATGACTGACATAATCTCTTATTTCTTTTTCATTATAATCATGATTTAAATCATGCATTTCGATTTCTGTCACGATTGTTCGAAGTTTTTTATCTGGTAGGTAATTTATAAACAAACTTAAATCAGGAATATTTCCAGCTTCATAATAGCCGACTAAATAGGTAAGTATTGCTTGATGTTCATCATATTGAAAAGGGGTATCTCCTAGCATTTCAACAACTTTATATGTTATCTCTTCGTCATGTAGCATTCTGGCTAATAGATTTCTCTCAGCAATTTCGTAAGCGGTAGGTATTGATTTTGTTACACTGGGCTCTGGTTGTATGACCAGTTCCTTTTCTTTTGGTTTTTGTTTTGGAATTGTTTCTCTTATTTGTTGCAATTGCTCACTTAGCGCTGTTAATGATAATGAAAATTCTTCAGAAAGTTGACGAAGATAAATATCTCTTTCCACCGGATTATCAAGCTCACCAATTTCCTTCATCGCTTGGTTGATATACTCTAGCTTATCTCCTTCATTTTGCAAGTTTTTGCCATTGCGGAAATAGATTAGCTTATATGCCATCCAAGTTTGCGGATTCCCTATTACATCTTCTCGAAACTTTTCAGCTCCAAATTTCATAATGTAGTCATCAGGATCCATTTTCGAAGGTAGCATTGCAACTGTAACAGTAAGCCCTTTTTTAACTAGCATTGTCCCGGAGCGATATGCTGCTTCCGCTCCTGCGGAATCTGAGTCAAAACATAAAAGGATAGAATCTGTTAGTCTCTTTAATAAATGAATGTGTTGCTCGGTTAAGGATGTACCCATCACCGCAACTCCATTATGAACACCTGCTGAGTCAGCTGAAATTACATCAGCAAACCCTTCAAATAAAATAGCATACCCTTGTTTTCGAATTTTACTTCTTGCATTGTAATAATTGTATAGCAATGAGCTTTTGTTAAATATTTCTGTTTCAGGTGTGTTTAAATATTTTGGTTGGTTTTCTTTTGTTAAAGACCTTGCTGAGAATCCAACAATTCTCCCTTGAGAATTAAGGAGTGGAAACATGATCCTATCCCTAAATCTGTCAAAGTGCGAATTATCCTTATCTCTTACAGCCACTAAACCTGCTTTTTCTAATAGTTCAGTGTGAAAACCTCTCTTTTCTAAAAACTTTAATGAAAAGTCCCAACTTGGTAGTGAGTATCCGATTTGGAACTTTTGAATACTTTCTTCTGTAAAACCTCTATTTAATAAATACTCAAGAGCAATTGATCCTTCATTTGTATTCATTAACAAATGATTATAAAATTTTGCAATGAGCTCATGTGCCTCCATCATATCAGCATGTTCAGGTGGCAACTCATTTTCTTTATGTCTATTTTGCGAACCTTCTATTTCTAATTGAACATTTCCTTTTTCAGCTATTTTCAATGCTGCATCTTGGAACGATATACTCTCTATTTCCATTAGGAAGGTAAAAACATTACCTCCCATTCCACAGCCAAAACAGTGGAAGATTTGTTTCTCAGCAGAAACAGAGAAGGATGGTGTGTTTTCACCATGGAAAGGACAAAGACCAAAGTAATTTCGACCTTGCTTCTTCAATTGAACATAGTCACTTATTACATCTACTATATCGGTTGATTGACGTAGTTCATTTAATTTGTCTTCTGGTATTCTTGTTGACACAAAAACACTCCACCTATCTTATAACTGTCGATATAATATTAATTCGACACTAAACTTTAATCTCCTGCAAGATTCGACAATAATCTGCGTAAAGATTCTTGGAATTGCTGACGATCTAAGTCTGTAAATGCCTTAGGTCCTTTTCCATATTTCCCAGCCCTCCTAGCTTTCGCTGCAAGGAAACGAAAATCAAGTGCTGTCACGATAGATTCATCTTTGTATTCCGTTCCCCTAGGTGAAAGTACATAAACACCTTTTGATAAAGCTAAACTCGCTAACCCAATGTCTTGGGTAATTAATATATCTTGGTGTTTGATATGATTTAAAATATATAAATCAGCTGAATCTCTACCAGGGTCAACAAAAATCCACTCACCGCTTTCCTCCTCCCGATTGGATTTATGGTCATAAGAAGCGATGAAACGCAATTCACACTTGAATTCTTTAGCTAATATAGATATTTCTAACTTTACTGGACAAGCATCTGCGTCTACATATATAACAGAATTAATATGGCTTTTATTAATTATTCTACATCTCTCCTATGATTCCTTCTTACTAATGAAAACTCTTTAAAGAATCATGTCGTTTTTTAAGGAAATCCGACATTTTAATGACGATAGACCTAAAATATTTATTTGAAAGACAATAATTAGTTTATTCCTGAATACGCAGCTCTAAACCTATTTTATGTATTTTTCAAACACAATTTTTAATTATAGCGCATTTTTTTCGTTTTGACTATTAGAAAGCAGGAAAAACACAACTAATTGTTGTGCTTTATTTTTCCTTCTGCATGTAGTCAATAATAATGTTTGCAGTTTCTTCCACTGCTTTATTTGTAACATCTATTACTTTGCAGTTTAATTTTTGGGCAATGGTATCAAAATATTCTATTTCTCTTTTTATTCTTTCTATGTTCGCATAACTAGCAGTATCAGCTAATCCTAAGGCTTTCAATCTTTCGCGACGAATATGATTTAATTTTTCTGGGCTAATTTTCAAACCAATACATCTTTTTGGATCTACTTTAAAAAGTTCAGCTGGTGGGTCGACTTCGGGTACAACAGGTACGTTTGCGACTTTATATCGTTTGTGAGCCAAATATTGTGATAATGGTGTTTTTGATGTTCTAGAAACACCTACTAATATAATATCTGCTCGTAAAAGACCACGCGGATCTCTTCCATCATCATATTTTACAGCAAATTCTATCGCTTCCACTCGCTTAAAATAATCCTCATCTAATTTGCGTACTAAACCAGGTTCATTTAATGGTGCCTTATGATATGTTTTTTCAAAAATATCCATTAACGGACCCATAATATCAATTCCATGAATATTCGCTTTTGCAGCTTGGACTCTCATATGTTCACGAATCTCTGGTTTAACTAATGTATACACAATCATACCATCTTCTATTTTTGCTAATGAGACAATTTCGTCAATATGTTCTTTATCTTCGATATATGGATATCTTCTTATCAATGCATTAGATCCATTAAATTGACTAATTGCTGCTTTTGTTACGAGTTCTGCTGTTTCACCAACTGAATCAGAAACTACATAAATGATTGGATCAGACATCAGATGCCCTCCTTTCGGAAAAAATGAGCTTGTCGGCTTTATTTGACAAGCTCATATAAAATTTATTTTACAATAATTTCATTCATTGCTGCATATGCTCCAATTAGGTCTGAAAGTTTTTTCATTTGGGCAAGTCTATTTTTACGAAGCTTTTCTTCTTTTGCCATTACCATCGTATTGTCAAAGTAGCTAGAAATAGCAGGCTGTAAGGATGCCAATTGTTCAAAACGTTCCTCACTTGAATTTGTTTTGGTATTTATTTCAGCTAATTGCTGCAATGCGTTATATAGATTCAGTTCATAGTCATTCTCGAATATGGAGGTATCAATGTCTTCATCAGTTTCTGCTTTACTTGCAATATTTAAGACCCTAGAGAGCGATTCAATAATTCCTTTAAATTGAGTATCATTACTTCTATTTTGAAGTGTAATTGCACGGTTAACAATATCAGGTACTCCATTAAAGGATCCAGCTAATACCGCTTCAATGATATCATGTCGAATACCTTTTTCTTCCAATAAATACTTTAATCGTAATTTAAAGAATACTTCTAAATGATTGTATAGCTCCGCATCTTCTTCTGCTTTTTCTATCGCAATAATTTCTTGTAACACATGTTCCAAAGAAATATTCCAGTCGAATTCAAGTAACATCCTAATAACTCCAGTTGCTTGTCTTCTTAGTGCATATGGGTCTTGTGATCCCGTTGGAATTAAACCAATTGCAAAGGATGAAACAATGGAATCAAGCTTATCAGCAAGACTAACGATAGCACCGATATTAGATGATGGAATTTCATCATCTGCATGCTGTGGTTGATAATGTTCTTTAATTGCAAGCGCAATATCACGATCAACACCTTGTTGTAGAGCATACTTTTCGCCCATAACCCCTTGTAATTCAGGGAATTCATTTACCATATTAGATACAAGGTCAAACTTTGAAATTTCTGCTGCCTTCACTGCTTTTTCTTGTTCCAGCTCTGATAAATCCACCATTTTGCCAAGTATAGAAGCTATTTGCACTGTTCTACTTACTTTTTCAGATAAGGTACCTAGTTTTTCATGGTAGATGATATTTTCTAATTTTTTAAGTGATTGATCTATCGGAATTTTTTGATCCTCAAGATAAAAGAAATCAGCGTCCGAAAGTCTAGCTCTTAGCACTTTTTCATTTCCTTTTACTACCGTATCGAGATGATGATTATTTCCATTTCTAACACCGATAAAGTACGGTAACAGTTCGCCTTGTTTGTTCTTAACAGGAAAATAACGTTGATGTTCCTTCATACTAGTCACTAAAACTTCTTCTGGCAGGTGTAAAAACTCTTGATTAAAGGTTCCAAAGAAAGCAGTTGGATACTCAACTAAGTTTGTCACTTCTTCCAACAACTCTTCATCCATTGGAATATCCCATTGCTGGCTTTCAGCAATTTGCTTTATTTGTTCCACAATCAATTGTTTACGACAATCATAGTTTGCAATAACAAATTGCTCTTCCAATTTCTCTTCATAATGTTTTGGATCATGGAGCACAATTTCATTGCCTAAGAAACGATGACCATATGAAACATTGCTAGCCGTAATATTTGCAACCGTAAAAGGAATTGTTTCATTACCAAATAAGGCAACAATCCATCTAATTGGTCGAACATATCGGATTTGCAAATTACCCCAACGCATATTATTCGGGAAGTGTAAATGGGTAACGATATCCCCAAGCTCGGATAAAAGCTCTATTGATTTTTTCCCTTTAATAAATTTGCTTATATGAGCGTATTCGACTCCTTTTATTTCTTTATAAAATATATCTTCAACAGATGCACCTTGTGACCTGGCAAAACCTAAAGCTGCTTTTGACCAATTACCATCTGCATCTTGCGCAATTTTTCTAGCAGGACCTTTCGCTTCTTCTTCGATGTCTTGCTGTGATTCAGCTACAGCTCGAATCAATATCGCAAGTCTACGAGGAGTGGAAAACAATTGAATTTCGCCAAAAGTAATTTTGTTTTCTTGGAGCCAATTTTCAACTTGTTTTCCAAGATTATTAATTGCATTTAATACGAAGCGAGCTGGCATTTCTTCAATACCAATTTCTAGTAGTAAGTCACGATTACTCATGTTGAGCTCCCCCTTTCTTTTTATGCTGTAAAATTGGAAAACCAAGCTTTTCTCGTTCTTCATAGAAGGTTTTCGCTACTTGTCGAGCCATTGTGCGCATTTTCCCAATGTATGCTGTTCTTTCTGTTACAGAAATAGCACCTTTCGCATCCAACAAATTAAATACATGGGAACATTTCAAAATATAATCATATGCAGGATGAACAAGTCCTAACTTCATTTGTTCTTTTGCTTCTGCTTCGTATGTATTAAATAATTGTAGAAGCATTTCTTGATTAGATGTCTCGAATGCATATTTAGAATGCTCATACTCTGGTTGATAAAATATATCTCTAATTGTAAAGCCATCTGTCCATTCTAAGTCAAAGACATTTTCCTTGTTTTGAATATATGAAGCTAGTCGTTCAATCCCATATGTTAATTCGACAGAGACTGGCTTACATTCCAGGCCACCAACTTGCTGGAAATAAGTAAATTGTGTTACTTCCATCCCATCTAGCCATACTTCCCAACCGAGTCCAGCACATCCTAGTGATGGATTTTCCCAGTTATCTTCGACAAAGCGAATATCATGTTCTAACGGGTCAATTCCAAGGGCTCTTAATGAGTCTAAATACATTTCCTGAATATTGTCAGGAGAAGGCTTCATGATTACTTGAAATTGGTGATGCTGGTACAGACGGTTTGGATTATCTCCATATCTACCATCAGCAGGTCTCCTAGAAGGTTCTACATAAGCAACATTCCAAGGCTCTGGACCGATTGCCCTTAAAAACGTATAGGGACTCATCGTTCCCGCACCCTTTTCAACATCGTATGCTTGCATTAAAATACATCCATAATCTGACCAATGTTTTTGTAATGCCAAAATCATTTCTTGGATATTCAATACTATCACCCTTTCCATTCTTCATTAGTTTGTTTCCGTCTTGGAGTTACCTTCTAATCTAACCACAATACAAATAAAAGACGTTACAACATTGCAAAATAAAAAACTCCCGTCTCTATGCTTTCATAAAAGCATAGGGACGAGAGTTACCCGCGGTTCCACCCTATTTGCTACATTGTAGCCAACTTTCTATTGTACTGCTCCAGAATGCCTTCACTGACCTTCCAATACACTGGCTTTCACTATCCCAGGCTCGCTATAAATGGAGAACAATCAGCTACTCTTTTCTATCTCTGCAGATATATATTAAATTCTTCTATAACACAAAATAGACTAACTAACAGAAAAAGTCAATGTTTATTACTAGATTTTATCACGCAATGAATCTAATTGTTGTAAAAATCGTTTGGACTTCAAGTATAAACCCGAATATTCTTCATAATATGTTGATATTACATCACGTAATTCTTTTTTTGTTTTTTCTTTCACTGAAATAGAACCAAGACGATGTATATCTAACAAATAAAATACTCTTAGTAATTTCACAGTATGGGGTGAAATTGGAAAATAATGTGGATCATTCTCATAACAAAGATGACATATTAATCCATTTTCTTTTATAGAAAATCCAAAATGTGCTTCTGTATTTCCACAAATAGCACATTTGTTTAGTTCTGGATATAATCCTAGTACATTGAGCATTTTCATTTCAAAAATATTCGTTATTATATCAGGATCATACTCTTCATTTATATAATTTAGACTTTGCATTAACAATTCGAATAAATAAGGATTTGTTTCTTTATCATTCGTACTTTTATCAAGTAATTCAACAATATAGGTGGCATAAGCTGTCTTAAACAAATCTTCACGAATAAATCGATAAGATGATATCATTTCGCCTTGTTGTAAGATACCTAATCCTCGATTACCACCTTGTATTACGAAATAACCATATGTAAAGAGCTGGGAACTACTAGAAAGACGACTGCTTGGTTTTTTCGCCCCTCTAGCCATTCCTGCTATTTTCCCAGCCTCCCTTGTAAAAAGGGTGATTATTTTGTTTGATTCACCATAATCTGTGGTTCTTATGACAATACCTTCTAATTTATTTATCATTTTACAGTTTCAACCCCTTTAATACAGTAATCTTGGACTGCATACGGGGCATAATTTCAAGTTACTGGGTAATCTATTTCATTTGAGCTTTCTACATTTGGCAGAATATCGATATGTTCTTCTTTTTCAAGTTCCTTTAGAAGCAGGTACGTATCAACACTTCCCGTCTCTTTAAAAACTTTCCACGTGAATTCATACATTTTAATCCCGCCTTTCAATTGTTTGGAGCATAATTGTATTTCAATACTATTTTTTCACCATATGACTGAACAATACTGGACAAAATTTGTAAAAAAGTTAATACTCATCTTCTTTAAATCCGTAATCACGGAGGTGAAATGCTTTATTTCTCCAATCCTTTTGAACTTTTACCCATAATTCTAGAAACACTTTCGACCCCAGTAAATTTTCAATATCCGTCCTAGCAAGACTACCTATTTGCTTAAGCATTTTTCCTTGTTTGCCGATGACAATCCCTTTTTGAGAATCACGTTCGACAATGATTGTTGCCATAACATGGACGACATCTTGGTTTGTTTTTTGTTCCATTTTATCTATTAATACTGCTAATGAATGAGGTATTTCCTCGCGCGTTAAATGTAGCGCCTTCTCCCTGATTAACTCTGAAACAATAAACCTTTCAGGGTGGTCTGTAACCTGATCTGCAGGGTAAAATTGCGGGCCAACATCAAGGCGATCTTTTATTTGCGAAAGAAGTCGGTCTATATTATTGCCTTCCAATGCGGAGATTGGAATAATCTCTGCAAATGAATACAAATCTTTATAATGATCAATAATGCTTAGAAGAGCATCTGGATTAACCTGATCTATCTTATTTACAACTAAAAAGACTGGTGTAGTTAGTCCTTTTAATTTCTCAATGATAAATTCATCTCCACGCCCATAGCCTTCTTCAGCATTGATCATAAATAAGATTAGATCTACTTCTTTCAATGTGTTAATGGCTATTTTCATCATAAAATCGCCAAGTTTATGTTTTGGTTTATGAATTCCTGGTGTATCGATAAATATTAATTGAGCATCATCTGTTGTTAGAACCCCTTGTACTTTATTTCTAGTGGTTTGTGGCTTATCACTCATAATTGCGATTTTTTGCCCAATTACTCGATTTAAGAAAGTGGATTTCCCTACATTCGGTCTACCTATGATAGAGATAAATCCAGATTTAAAGTTATCATTATTCATGTAAATCCTCCGAAGAAAATGCAAATGGTAATAATTCTGCTACTGTTATTGTTTTTATTTCCCCATTTAAGTTAGTTAAAACCACTTTCATATCTTTTGGGCAATGTTCTGCTATTACTTGTCGACATGAGCCACATGGCGGAACTGGCCTTGCTGAATCCGCAATGACAGCTAGCATTGAAAAGTCTTTTCCCCCTTCTGAAAGCGCTTTAAACAGTGCCGTCCGCTCAGCACAATTAGTCAAGCCAAACGATGCATTCTCAATGTTGCATCCATGATAGACTTCACCATTTTTTGTAATAAGTGCTGCACCCACTGGGAAATTAGAATAAGGGACATATGCTTTTTCTCTTGCTGTTCTTGCTTCTTGGATCAGTTGTTCCATATTCATATTTTTTCATCTACCTTTATATATTTTATTTTACTACATTTCGAATGAAAAGTTATCACTTTTTCAAAAAGTTTTTAGATAATTACAATATTTACTACTTTCATCCCTTTTCATGTAATGTTATTTTATCGTACTCACTCTTTAGTTTCAAATTATAAAAAGAAGCTAGGGATAAATGTATGTGTTTCGATTCATTTTTAAAAAGAGAATCTAATGATTCATGGGTCTACCTATTCTATTTTACTCATATATGGTCTTTTTCCGATTCAAGCTAATTTTTGGATACATCTTCCAGACCAAGTGGCAAATATTAGTTGATTCGCGAAACAATGTCATTGTGATGGTCAAAGCACCAGTAAAGTGCATCTAAGTTAATCCGTGCCTCAGAATTGTTTCCAAATCAAAAAAAACATTCACTAAATATCATTTGTACCAGCAAAGATCATAAAAATAGCCGAACTATATTGAATTAATTCATCCATAGTTCGGCCTTTCCATCTATATTCATTTGTACCAGACTATTTAATGATTGAATATCAGCTGTATTAACTTTGGCCCTAGTATAATGATTCCTATAATCACAGCCATTATTGCATATACAAGTACAGCTGCGGCAGCTAAATCTTTAGCTTGTTTTGCTAAAGGATGGATTTCCGTTGTAGATAAATCCACTACTCGCTCAATCGCTGAATTTATAAGTTCAAGTGCCATTACTCCAAAAATGGAGATGATGATAAACAGCCATTCCACCGCCTGCAATCCCAAAAAAGCGGAAACAAATAATACCAATACAGCACATAATAGATGGATCTTAAAATTTTTTTCCACAGTACTCGCATATTTTATCCCTTGAAAGGCATATTTAAATGCAGACTTGAGACGTATTATGGAGAATGTTTTTTTACCTTCCAAGGCCATAACCTTCTAGTATTTCATTTTGCTTAGTAAACATTTTTTTCTCATCTTCTTCATTCATATGATCATAGCCAAGTAAATGTAAAAATCCATGCACAGCTAAAAATCCAATTTCGCGGTCAAAAGAGTGTCCATATTCGGCTGCTTGTTCCTGGGCTTTTTCAATAGAAATAATGATGTCTCCTAAAAACCGAGGCATTTCCACACCCTTTATTATAATTTCGTCCTCGCCGAGTTCCTCTAATGCAAATGATATTACATCAGTAGCATAATCTTTTCCGCGATATGATTTATTTATTTCTTGGATGGCATTATTCGTCACAAAAGTAACGGAAAGTTCTGCATCCTCTTCTATCTTTTCGATTTCAGCTGCATATTGGAGAATATTTTCAACTAAATGTAATGTTTCCTCTGATAAATGCTCTGTTTCATCTATCATGTCAAGTTGAAGCGTCATCTGTTATCACCTTCTGTTGTTTAAAGTCTGGATATTCAATCCGTGAATGGAATATACCATTTAATGTCTCACAGAAACCTTCTGTCACGATTTTAAGTTCCTTTAATGTTAAATCACATTCATCAAACTGATTATCTTGTAGCTTATCTTGAACAATTTTATTTACAAGCGAACGTATTTCCTCTTGAGTCGGATTTGCCATGGATCGTACCGCTGCTTCCACACTATCGGCTAAACTAATAATTGCTGCTTCTCTTGTTTGCGGCTTTGGTCCTGGATAACGAAAATCTTTTTCTAAGACATCAGGATTCTTTTCTTTTGCCTTATAGTAGAAGTATTTCAATAATGATGTACCATGATGTTGTTCAGCGATATCAACAATCTCTTTTGGTAATTTATGCTTTCTTAATTCACGTGCACCATCTGTCGCATGCGCAATAATAATATCCTTACTTGTTTCAGGTGGTAATCGATCATGTGGGTTCTCAATATTCACCTGATTTTCAATAAAAAACGGTGGTCTTTTCGTTTTTCCAACATCATGGTAGTAACATCCTACCCGTGCTAACAAACCATTTGCACCAATTGCTTCACATGCTGACTCAGCTAAATTCGCAACCATAACGCTATGGTGATACGTTCCAGGAGTTTCTGTTAATAATTTCTTTAATAGCGGATGATTCGGGTTTGATAATTCAATTAATCTCATAGTAGATAAAATGCCAAACCCAGCCTCTAAAAATGGTAAAAGCCCTATCGTTAGTACGGACGAAAGTAATCCAGAAACAATAGCATATATAAAATAATAAATATACTCTGCCGTAGAGAACTGGCCGCCTCCAACTAAAATTAAAAACAAAATAACTAATATATTAATGATTGCAACGAATAATCCAGCTTTTAAAATATGGCTTCTTTCATTGCGTCTTGGGATAAATAATATGCTCGCAAGACCACTAAATAATATATATAAAGCAATTTCAATATCTATTGCACCAGATATCCCATCACTGAACACAATACTTCCACATGCTGATAATATTATCGTCATGATTAATGCAAAACGTTCATTTATTAGGATTTTAATAAGCATTGGTGCAACAGCTGCCGGAATAATAAATGCAATCCCATTAATATTAGTATCTTCCATCATTTTAATTATTTGCATAATTACAAGCGAAATCATAAATATTAAACTAGTTAATAGAAGATAATTTTGTTTCTTTTCATTTGAAAAGCCTAAACGCACAAAGGTAAAATATATTGTCCCAATTGTTAATAGAACGAAAAGCGCAACTCCGAAAAGCGGTTTTGAACTTGGATTACTTTTGAGTAATCCGAGCATTTCAAGTTGTCTATAAATTTCTTTATCAATAAAATGACCTTCTTGAACAATAATTTGACCTTGTAAAATCCGAATAGGTTCTACTTCTTCCATTGCTTGCTTTCTTCTTTCTTCTGTTAGTTCAGGGTCGTACAAGTCATTTGCTACTACAGCATATTTTCCTAGTTCGGCAGCTGCTTTTTCTACAGCAGATGACAGCCCTATCTCTTTTATACTACCTTCGAGCCTATTCTTTGCATTATCAATATCCTCTTCACGAATTTTCTCTGCCATCGTTGCTTCGACTTGCGTTATAACTACCTCACGCATTTTTTGTAAATTCGTTTGATCAGCATTTAATAATGTTATTAATGTTTCGTTAGATATTGATTTAGTCACATCTTCTGATATGTTTTCATTTAATTTTGATTTTAATACTTTTAAACGATTTTCAATGGCTAATACGGATTCAATTTTATTTACATCTGACGGATCAATTTCTTGGGAGGATTTAGTAATTTCCCTATTTGTTTCTTCCACAAAATCAAATATGGACGCAATTAAGGAAACACGATTTTGACCCATTTCTTTTTTGTAAACGTACGCTTTTCCAACCTCTTCAGCAGCAAGCTCTTTCGCTTCTGCTGTTTTTAATTCATCTACTACTGTACGAGGAGAACGAATTGTTTTTTCAGCAATAGATAGAGAATTCACTTCGTAAGTTTCAGGCTTTACATTATGATATAGAATAAATAAAACTAACGCTGCTAGTATCAAATAAATGAGGCTTGTAAACACCTTATAACTAATAAAGGATCTAATTTTATTTATGTAGGATTGAAAGTTCATAAGGACCTCCATACTCGTATTTACACTTATTATATTATTTAAAATGATAGCAGGTTTTCATATGAAATACACTAAAAACTGGTTTATTAATGGAAAAAAGAAGAAAAATGAAAAAAATAACCTCTATAGCTATGAAAAAGAAGCTGTAGAAGGTTATTTTCAGACATATGACTAGTTTTGTAATACATCATTATTTTCGTATGCTTCAATGATTCTTCCAACAAGTGGATGACGGACTACATCAGTAGAAGTTAGGTGTATAAACGAAATACCTGAGACATCCTTCAAAATAACTTCCGCTGCCACTAATCCAGACTTTACACCTCTAGGTAAATCAACTTGTGTGGAATCACCAGTTAGTACCATCTTGGATCCAAATCCTAACCTCGTTAGGAACATTTTCATTTGTGCTTGTGTAGTATTTTGGGCTTCATCCAGAATGACAAAGGCATTATCTAATGTTCTACCACGCATATAAGCTAATGGTGCAATTTCGATTGTTTCACGATCAATCAACCTTTGTGTATGTTCTGCTCCTAATACATCATGTAAGGCATCATATAACGGCCTTAAGTAAGGGTCTACTTTTTCCTTTAAATCCCCAGGTAAGAACCCTAGGCTTTCCCCTGCTTCAATTGCTGGGCGTGTTAATATAATCTTATCTACTTTATTATTTTTCAATGCGTTCACAGCCATTACTACAGCTAGATATGTTTTACCTGTACCCGCAGGACCGATACCAAATACTAGGTCCTTTTTTCTTATTGCTTCGATATATTCTAATTGTCCAACTGTTTTAACATGTATCGCTTTTCCCTTCGTATTCCTTGCTATTTCTTTTTCAAATAACTCAGAGAAGAATTCTGGACGATTTTCTTTTGTTAACCGAGAGGCATATTCGACATCACGTTCACTAATATGGACACCTTTTCTAATAACCCTTTGCAACTGTCTAATTGTTTCAGATGTGTTTTCAACTGCTTGTACTTCACCAGAAACATTAACGGTTTCTCCACGTGTTACAATTGTGACATTAAAACTTTCTTCTAATAACTTTAAATGAATATCAGCATTTCCAAATAATACAAAAGCCTCGTTAGGACTTTCTAAATCAATTTTCACAGTAACTTGTTCTTCTGACATTTATTAATCTCCTTGGATGATAGGTTTTTCTTCTGCAATATTTTCAATCACCTGAAAATTTATGGTTAATTTTACTTTACCATTCTCTACCTTCTCTTGCAAAATATATTCTTCATCTATCTTAGCATCCACAGGAATATGTTTTTTAATATCTTCACGAGCAAATTTTTTTGCAGCAGCGATTGCTTCTTCTTCTGATAATGATCTTTGATAATTTTCTTTTTCTCGAGTAGTTATTTCTGCATAATCAAAGGGAAGTTTCCACCCTAGAAAGAATAAATCATGTTTCTCTATTTCTGTTTCAGATTGAGTGTAATCTGCTTTACCAAATCCCCAAACAGGTAATGAAAATTTCCCAAATACAAGTGCATGTTTTTTCTTTTCTTTCCCTGTAAATACACGCAATGATGAATCTAAAGGAAACTCCACCGTTGTTTTATACCACGTTTTACCCCAGACTTTCCCTTCAGCTACAACCATCATTTCTTCTTCTTCCTTACCAATTGCTCCTGATACGAGAAGTTGTCCTTTGTCAACAAATTGATTAATTTTTACCATCGGCTTTCCTCTCTCTACGAACATATGCGAAATTACAGCCTTTTTACTGGCAACTAAATGACCCGGACTTTTTTCCACCTGTTGCTTCGGTTCCGTCTTTTGAACAACTTGGAACTGATAGGTTGTCCCTTTTAATTCGACTCCAATCCATGTTATATTATCAATTTTCTCTGTTAACTTTTTTTGAATCATATTTGGTCTGTCACTAAAAATATGGGGAGTTCCTACTTTTACACCGAGAGTTGCAAGTTCTTTTCTGATTTGATGTTCAGTTTCAGGATCTGCTCCTTCCACTTGTATTCCCCATGTAATATTAGAAAGTATTCCTGCGACGAGGAAGAAAAATAAGATTCCAACTAAAAAACCACTATTTTGAAGGGCCCTTTTCCAGAGGAAGGGAACACCCTCCCCACGTTTAAAGGAAATGGTACAATCGCTATTTCTTACAGCTTTTCTAACCTTATGTAAATCTGGAAGTGCAATAAAAAAATAAACCGCTCCTGATTTCTTCCTTTTAATATTCCAAGTACTAATCCCTGCTTGAGTGAATTTATTTAATAATCTTTCTATCCCTCTTCCTTCTAATCTTATAAGAACTCGACCTAAGAAAAATGTTGTCCATTTGTTTTTCAATCATGACACTCCCTATTCATTTATATAAATTACTTCATCAATTTTTCCTTCTAATAAAATTTCTTCTGGAAGAATCGTTTTAATCACGAAGGCTGAACCTTTAATAAGTAGTTGTCCCTGCTTCAATAGCAGTCTTAGTTCATTGTCCTTAAAGACGAGAAGTCCTTTATGGTTTTCTATATAAACATGGAACTGCCCAACTACGGTTACTCTTGGGAAATCCATCATCACATCGGCAGGAAGTTCCATTTTGTTGGTCATCCATTTTTTTACCTTGTTAGCCCATTTTTTTGCCATAAAAAAGAACCCCCTTTCCTCTCATATGTATGAGTGGAAAGAGGGTTTCATAACAAAATTCCTCGCTTATTTATATGTTTGTTCATTTACCTTCTTTGATAAGGCTTCCGGGATCTTGGCGGGCCTAAAACCTCTGACATAACAATCCCGTTTAATACATCCTCCTGCGAAAATCGAAGTGCAAGTTTCGGATGTGTTTTTATCTGCTCGACTTGTTGACTATATAAATCCGCTTCTTTTTTCAACTTCTCTTCTTCTTGCTTTAATTTTTCCATCTTTAATGCTAATTCTTCTCTTTTGCGCTCAAAAGGAGAAGTTGCTTGGGTATTCTCATTTCTTGGCGTACTATTTTTATTTTCCGTCCAATCTCGTAATTGCTTTTGAACAGGTCGCATTGTTTGTTGTCGTTGTTCATTAGATGTTTGTGGAGATGGAACATTCGGTCTTGGTTGCGGATTTTTATATTGTTTTCCTTCATTTTGTTGATTTTTATTATTTCGATTAAAAAGAAATGAGACAACCGCTATAATAATGAAAATAATAAACTGTTCCAAAGGGTTACACCCCTTTCATAAAACAAGTTCCGATTTATTGTTGCTTGTTGTTATTGCCATCCTTCGGTTTCGTCATTTTACCAATTGAGTCGCGCATATCAGTATCAGCGTCAATATTTTTCAAGGAATAATAATCCATTACTCCAAGTTTTCCTGATTTTAATGCTTCAGCCATTGCCAAAGGAACTTCGGCTTCTGCTTCCACTACTTTTGCACGCATTTCTTCAACTCGTGCCTTCATCTCTTGTTCATTTGCAACAGCCATTGCTCTTCTTTCTTCTGCTTTCGCTTGAGCAATTTTTTTATCTGCTTCTGCTTGATCTGTTTGTAGATGAGCACCAATATTTTTACCAATATCTACATCTGCAATATCGATGGATAAAATTTCAAATGCAGTACCTGAATCTAACCCTTTTGTTAGAACTGTTCTAGAGATCATATCCGGATTTTCTAGTACTTTCTTATGATTCTCACTAGATCCGATTGTGGAAACGACACCTTCACCGACACGTGCGATTACCGTATCTTCACCTGCACCACCGACTAGGCGATCAATATTTGCACGAACAGTAATACGTGCTTTCGCTTTAACTTCAATACCGTCCATCGCAACACCCGCAATAAATGGTGTTTCGATAACTTTTGGATTAACACTCATTTGTACGGCTTCAAGTACATCCCGACCAGCTAAGTCAATTGCAGCTGCCCTTTCGAATGTAAGCTCAATGTTAGCGCGTTGTGCAGCAATTAATGCATTAACTACGCGGTCGACATTACCTCCTGCAAGGTAATGACTCTCAAGCTGGTTGGTGGCGACATTTATTCCCGCTTTATGGGCTTTAATGAGCGGATTTACAACTCTTCCTGGTATAACCCTTCTTAAACGCATCCCAATCAGTGTGAAAATACCTATTTTTACTCCTGCTGCAATTGCAGATATCCAGAGCCCAATCGGTACAAATGTAAATAATATCGCTAATACAATAATACCAATCACAATTGCAACTAATAAGAAAATTGTTTCTGGTCCTAGTTCTGTTGGCATCTATGTTCCTCCTCTATCATATATTAAAGCTCACGTACCACTATACGAGAACCTTCTACCTTAATTACTTTTACTTTCGTATTTTTTTCTACAAAGTTACCCTCTGCAACTACATCAAGACGCTCATCATCTATTTTGACAGTACCCGATGGTCTTAAATCGGTAACAGTTATACCTTCTCGACCGATGAGTTCCAGCCGGTTTACGTTTGATACATATCCACTTTCTGTACTAGTTGAGTCAGTTAAAATAAGTTTTCTAAATATGTTCATACGTTTACCAAACACCTTTATCATAATGATGGACAATAATATCGATAGGAATAATGCTACTATAATCGAAATTGCCATATGAACGACATTTGCTCCTGCCATCAGCATACTCCCTATTATTGCTACTGAACCAAGTATACCAGCAATTCCTCCAGGGAGAAAGAATTCTGCAGCTATTAAAATAATTCCTAAAACAAATAATACAATGGATTCATAGCCTGCTAGACCTGCGATATAATGGCCATAAAAGAATAAAAGCAATGCACTTAAGCCCATCCCACCAGGCAAACCGAATCCAGGGGAATATAACTCCAAAACTAATCCTAAGCTAGCAATTGATAATAGAATTGGCACGACAATGGGATTTGTAATAAATTGGGCAAGTTCCTCTGAAAAAGTTGTATCTATTTTACTTACTTTTGCATTTTCATACCCTATTTTAGTTAATAAATCGTCAAGATCATGAACTGTTCCTTCAGAGTAACCAACCTTTAATGCCTGTTCTGCATCAAGCGTTAGTAACTTCCCATTTTTCTTTAATTCTGGCAAATCTATATCAGGTGTTGCCATTGCCTTTGCTATTTCCGGATCTCGACCGCTGTGTTTTGCTGCACCAGCCATAGAAGAAATCCACATACTATCAGCCTTTTCTCCTGCTGTATTACCGGATTGATCTATAATGGCTGAAGCACCCATCGTTGCATTTCCTGTCATATAGATTTCATCTGTATGCAATGCAATATAAGAACCAGCCGAAATAGCTTTAGAATTTATGAATGTTATCGTTTTGAGTTCCGTATTCCTTATCGTATTTGCAATATCAGTAGCAGCATCAACTGACCCACCGTTTGTATGCATATCAAAAATAATTAAATCTGCATTATTTTCTTCTGCTTCCTTAATACCTCTCTCTAAGTAAGGATGAAGTCCTTTTGCAATATCCTCACGAATCGAAAGAACATAAACTTTTGCATCATTACTATCTGCATAGACAGGTAATATAGACAGAAATGCAGCAGCTAGAATGCAGAACATTATAAATATTCGTCTCAATCAATACCTCCCCCTTATTGAGAAAACTGTACCTGTATTACGTACCACACAACTAAAAGGATTCAAAAAATATCCTAATATAAATAAAAGTCGATAAGCTTTTGCTCATCGACTTTTTTTACTGCAGATTACGATAAATGCCGTTGGACAAGTTTGCTTACAAGTGATCCATCTGCTTTTCCTTTTACCTTAGGCATTAGAACACCCATAACCTTGCCCATATCACTTTTTGAAGTTGCTCCAGTTTCAGCAATTGCACTTTTAACAATTGCCTCTACTTCATCTTCTGAAAGTTGCTCTGGCATATATATATTTACATATTCAAGTTCGCTTTGAATTTTCTGGACGAGATCATCTCGACCTGCTTTTTCAAATTCCTGGAGGGAGTCTTTGCGTTGCTTTACTTCGCGAGAAAGGACTGTCAACTCTTCTTCTTCGGACAATTCTTGCTTCCCAAGCTTAATCGACTCATTCTGCAAGGCTGCTTTAAGCATTCGAACGACTGAGAGCTTATCTTTTTCTTTATTTTTCATCGCTTGTTTCATATCTTCATTTAAACGCCCAAGAAGACCCATTGTTTAGCACCTCTTTTAGAACTTGCGCTTTCTAGCAGCTTCTGATTTTTTCTTACGTTTTACGCTTGGCTTTTCATAAAATTCGCGCTTTCTGTATTCTTGTAAAGTTCCCGTTTTAGAAACTGTACGTTTGAAGCGACGAAGAGCATCTTCAAGCGATTCGTTTTTACGAACAACTGTTTTTGACATCTCTCTTTCCCTCCCTCCGAACATAGCAATAACATGTTCATACATGGATGACCGTGTACCTTGCAATTATAATATAATGACTTTCTTAGGTCAACAATCTTTATTCTAAATGAACCAATATACATTATTTTTCAAGATATGTTTGTATATATTATTCATGTCCTCTTTACTATGTCCATATATTATTAAAGGAGGAGAGGACATGCTATATATATTCTTTGCAATTATTTTGGCGTTTTGTTTTTTATTAGGTATGACATGGTTACGAATTGGTTTATTTAATTTATCCGGTACAAAAATGAAAGAAATGTTGCAAAGAGTAACCACAACACCGATTAACGGCATGATTGCCGGTATTGTATTGACAGTAACTCTTCAGAGTAGTTCTGCTGTTACAGTTATTACAGTTGGATTGGTTTCAGCTAGAATACTAACTTTTCCGCAAACAATTGGAATCATATTAGGGACGAATATAGGCACAACGATAACATTACAATTCTTTACTTTTGATATTACAAATTATATTATCCCATTCTTTCTCATTGGGATTTTCCTACAATTTTTTAACAAGTTTAGAAGTTATAGTTTTATTTTTTTAGGTATAGGAATTATTTTTACTGCGATGAATGGATTTGTGTGGATTTCCGAACCTTTTGCACAAATTGAATATATACAACAATTTCTTGCTCTAATGAGCAAGCATTTATTATTAGCTTTTTTAGTTGGAACATTATTAACAGCTATTGTACAGTCAAGTACGGTTATGACGGGAATTGCCATGAGTTTCTTAATGACTGGTACCATTACGCTTGAATCAAGTATCGCCATTATGATTGGAGCAAATATTGGAACATGTGCAACTGCATTATTAGCAGCTATTGGGGCAGGAAGAGAAGCAAGTTTAACAGCATTTGCCCATTTATGGTTAAATATTGGTGGAGCTGTGATATTTATACCTCTTGTTTCTTTCTTAGCATATATTTCTAGTTGGGTTGCTCAATCACCAGCAACCCAACTAGCACATGCTAGTGTAATTTATAATGTGCTCTGTTCATTGCTTGTACTACCTTTTGCAGAGCAATTTGGGAGACTTATTATCAAATTCCATGGTCGACGTTAATAATTGGTCTCAGCAGTCAATCCTTGCATAATAGCAACTCCAGCACTTGCTCCAATTCTACTTGCACCAGCATCAATCATGTTACGGAGATCCTCTAGATTACGTACTCCACCTGATGCTTTTACACCAATGTCATTTCCAACAATTCTTCTCATCAGTTGAACATCTTCTATTGTCGCACCACCTGTTGAGAAGCCAGTAGATGTTTTGACAAAGTCAGCACCAGCTTGTTTGGATATTTCACATGCTCTTTCTTTTTCTTCATTTGATAACAATGAAGTTTCAATGATAACTTTTACTATTGCTTTACCTTTAGCAACATTACAAACCCTTGATATATCCTGCTTCACATCATCATCTTGTTTCGCTTTCAAAGCACCAATGTTAATTACCATGTCAATTTCAGTAGCGCCATTCTCAATTGCATTCTTAGCTTCAAACTCTTTTGTTTCGGTCGTATTTGCACCTAATGGAAATCCAATTACGGTACAAACTTTCACATCTGAATCACCTAATAGTGAGCTAGCAAATTTGACCCATGTGGGATTAACACAAACAGACGCAAACTTGTATTGTTTAGCCTCTTCACAGATTTTCTTAATATCTTCTTTCGTTGCCTCAGCTTTCAATAATGTATGGTCGATATAAGAAGCGATATTATTCGTCATATATGTAACTCCTTTAAGTTAAATTTATTTTTATATCTTATCATTTCCATCTTTAAAATAAAAAAACAAGAAAGAAGGCGATCCGATTTTGGATAGCCTCCTTATATTACATAGCTACTGGTTTTTCTACTACATTAGTATCATCCATGACACGGACAAATTGCCCCTCATTGTATGGATAGCCGGCTTTCGTAATTTTAACTTTTACGATTTTACCAATCATTTCTTCGTTAGCAGGAAATACTACTTTCAAATAATTATCTGTATATCCTTCATATAATCCACTTTCAGGATCTTCTTTATATAGTTCTTCTGGAATAACTTCTAATACTTCATCTTCGAATTGAGCAGCATATTCTTTTGCCAATTGGTCAGACAATGTAATTAAGCGATGAACACGATCATTTTTTATGTCTTCATCAATTTGATCTGTCATACGTGCTGCTGGTGTTCCTGTACGTTTTGAGTATGGGAATACATGTAATTCTGAAAACTTATGTTCTTTTATAAAATTATATGTTTCCATAAACTCTTCTTCCGTTTCACCTGGAAATCCAACGATTACATCAGAAGTTATAGCAAGGCCTGGTAGAGCTTTTTTCAATATTTCTAAACGTTCAGCAAAAAACTCCATCGTATACTTTCTACGCATTCTTTTTAATACTGTATTTGATCCAGATTGGATAGGGATATGCAAATGGCGAACAACTAATTTCGACTTATCAATAACATCAATCACTTCATCCGTTAATTGACTAGCTTCTATGGAAGAAATACGAATTCTCTTCAAGCCACGAACTTGAGATTCTAAGTCACGCAATAATGCAGCTAAATTGTAATCCTTTAAGTCTTCGCCGTACCCACCAGTATGAATGCCAGTGAGTACAATTTCTTTATAACCAGCATCTACAAGCTGTTGAGCTTGACGTATTACTTCCTTCGGATCCCTTGAACGCATTAATCCACGCGCCCATGGAATAATACAGAAAGTACAGAAGTTATTACATCCTTCTTGAATTTTTAAAGAGGCACGAGTTCTATCTGTAAATGCAGGAACATCTAACTCTTCATAAACACGGTTCTTCATTATATTACCAACTGCATTAATTGGCTTACGTTCTTCTTTATATTGCTCAATGTACTCTAGCATTTTGACGCGATCTTGAGTACCAACGACAATATCTACACCAGGAATAGCCATAATCTCTGCGGGAGAAGTTTGAGCATAACACCCAGTAACACAAATTACTGCATCTGGATTTCGACGAATTGCGCGACGAATAACTTGTCTACTTTTTTTATCCCCTGTATTCGTAACAGTACATGTATTAATAACATAAACGTCAGCAGTGCTTTCGAAATCAACACGCTCGTAATTATTATTTTTAAATAATTGCCAAATTGCCTCAGTTTCATAGTGGTTTACTTTACAACCTAAAGTATGAAATGCAACTAGTGACATTAAACTCACCTCATTAATTCAAAATGATAAGAAATTGCCGCAAGCGTATATAAAGGTGCGGTTTCTGTTCTTAATATACGTGGTCCGAGACCACAAATCACGAAATTATTATTGATAAGTACATCTTTTTCTTTTTCTGATAAACCACCTTCAGGCCCGTACACAATGAAAAAAGAATCTCCTGCTTTTGCTGATTGAAGTGCTTTGGCAAACGAACTTGTCTCCCCTTCTTTTGCAGCCTCTTCATATGCAACCAGTTTACATGTAAATTGGTTACTATATTCTATTAACTCTGTCAACGTAAAGGGAGGATGAACAGTAGGTAAAACTTGGCGATGAGCTTGTTCAGCCGCTTCTTTCGCAATTTTATTCCAGCGTTCTATTTTTTTTACTTCTTTTTTCTTATCCCATTTTACTACGGAGCGATCAGCAATGAAAGGGACAAACTCAAATGCACCTAATTCTGTTCCTTTTTGTATGATCCATTCTAGTTTATCCCCTTTTGGCAGTCCGCTCGCGACTGTGATTTGAACAGGAAGTTCTTTATTTTGTGGTTCCCATCCTAAAATTTCAACTTCAACAAAAGTATCCTCTATGTTTGTAATAGCAGCAGAGGCCGTTTTCGATTCATTGAAAACAACCCAAATGTGATCACCAATCTTCATACGCATGACTCTTCCAATGTGATGAACATCCTCACCAGTGATTCTCACCAAATTTTGTCCTTTATAATGTTCATTTAGGAAATAACGTTGCATTTGTTCACCTCATTAGGAGCGCTTTGCAATAAAAGCTACCCAATCTTCCATTACGAGAGTTTCTTCAATTGAAAATCCTGCATTGATTAAGGCATCCTTTACTTCTTGTTTCTTTTGTTGAATAATGCCAGAAGTAATAAAGTATCCACCCTTCTTAACAACTTTTGCCGCATCGTCCGTAAATCTCAATATAACATCAGCTAAAATATTGGCAACTACAATGTCTACTTCAACATCTATTCCGGAAAGTAGATTTCCTTGTTTTACAGTTACTGTATCTGACACTTTATTTAGGGAGACATTTTCTTTTGCAGATACTACTGCAACTTCATCTAGATCTAGTGCAGTAATCTGTTTAGCCCCTAGTAAAGCAGCTGCTATACTTAATACTCCAGATCCCGTTCCAACATCAATAACTTCATCACCTTTTTGGACAACTCTCTCTAACGCTTGTATACACATAACTGTCGTCGGATGTGTGCCAGTTCCAAAAGCCATTCCTGGGTCTAACTCAATAATCAGTTCATCACTACTTACTCTTTCATAGTCTTCCCAAGTTGGAACAATTGTAAAGGTCTCCGATATTTTTACAGGATGATAATATTTCTTCCATGCTGTAGCCCAATCTTCTTCCTTTACCTCTGTTGTAGTAACTTCATTATTACCTATATCAATATTGAAATTTACCAAATCAGAAATCTCTTGTTTTATGGCCTCAATTGTTTCTGCGATAAAGCTAGTAACAGGAAGATATGCTTTAATAATAACCCCTTCCTCAGGGTAGTCATTCGGATCTAATTCGAATATTTCTCCGAAAACGTCCTCACGTTCTCTTGTCAATTCTCTAGGATCTTCTATCACTACCCCACTTGCTCCAGCTTCATGTAATATATTGGAAATAGGCTCTACTGCTTCATTTGTCGTATGAATGCTTATTTCTGACCACTTCATTTACATACCGCTCCAATCACTTTATTCAACTTTTAAAAGCACGTTTTACTTTATCAAAAAAGCTCTCTTCATGGCCATCTGGGACACTTCCGCTTATATCAGCAAATTCACGTAACAATTGTTTTTGTTGCTCCGTTAATTTTGTTGGTGTAATTATTTTTACGACTATATGTTGATCCCCTACACCAAGACCACGTACATTATGAACTCCTTTTCCTCTTAAACGGAAGCGAGTTCCAGTCTGTGTACCTGCTGGAATTTTCAATTTTACTTTTCCATGTAATGTCGGTACTTCTATTTCATCACCTAACGCTGCTTGTGCAAATGTGATCGGCATTTCACAATATATATCATCCCCATCACGTTCAAAAAACTCATGTTCTCTTACATGGAAGACTACATATAAGTCCCCTGCTGGACCACCGTTAATACCAGGTTCACCTTCACCAGAAATACGAATTTGTTGACCGTCATCTATACCTTTAGGAATCTTAATATTGATTTTCTTATTCTTCTTAACTGTGCCATCCCCAGAACATGTGCGACACTTTTCTTTAATAATATTCCCTGTCCCATGACAGTGGTGGCAAACACGGCGGTTTACAATTCTACCGAATGGAGTGTTTTGTTCCACATTAAGTTGACCACTACCACTACAATGTGAACATGTTTCAGGAGAAGTTCCTGGTTTCGCACCTGACCCCTTACATGTATCACATGTCTCTTCCTTAGGTATTTCAATAATTGTTTCTTTACCAAAGACAGCATCTTCAAAATCAAGACGCATCGTGTATTGAAGATCAGCCCCTTGTCTCGGAGCATTCGGATCTCTGCGGCCACCTCCACCAAAGAAGGTATTGAAAATATCTTCGAATCCACCAAAGCCACCACCGAAATCGGCTCCTCCGAATCCGCCACCGCCTCCAAATCCTTGAGGTCCAGCGTGGCCAAACTGATCATATTGCGATCGTTTTTGATCATCACTTAACACTTCATATGCTTCTGTTATTTCTTTAAATTTTTCGTCCGAACCAGGTTCTTTATTAATATCCGGATGATATTGCTTTGATAATCTTCGATATGCCTTTTTTATTTCATCTTTAGTAGCACTTTTCGAAACACCTAGTACTTCATAATAATCCCTTTTACTCATGTAAACACGCTCCCGAGTCTTTTCGCATAACGTTTATTCTAACATATTTAATAGCTTACTTGAAAGTAGTTCACATAAAAAGCCAAAGCCGTCTCTCGGTTAGGCTTTGGCTTTTTACCAGAAAAAATTACTTCTTATCTTCTTCGTCTTTTACTTCTTCATATTCAGCATCTACTACATTATCATCTGTATCAGCTTTTCCTTCTTCACCTTGTGCGGCTTCAGCTTGCTTAGCTGCTTCTTCATACAGTTTCATAGATAGATTTTGAACAATCTCTTGTAGAGCATCTTTTTTAGCTTTAATTTCATCTAAGTCATTTTTCTCGATCGCTGCTTTTAATGCGTCTTTCGCTTCTTCAGCAGATTTAACTTCAGCTTCATCCACTTTTCCTTCTAAATCCTTCAACGTTTTCTCTGTTTGGAATACTAATTGATCTGCTTCATTTCGCAGTTCAACTTCTTCCTTACGTTTTTTATCTGCTTCCGCATTTTCTTCTGCTTCTCTTACCATACGTTCAACTTCATCTTCGGAAAGTCCAGAAGATGATTTAATCGTAATATTTTGTTCCTTACCAGTACCAAGATCTTTTGCACTTACATTTACAATACCGTTTTTATCAATATCGAATTTAACTTCAATCTGTGGAATTCCACGTGGTGCTGGAGGAATATCAGATAATTGGAATCGACCTAATGTTTTATTGTCAGCTGCCATCGGACGTTCCCCTTGAAGAACATGGATATCAACTGCAGTTTGATTATCGGCAGCTGTTGAGAATACTTGTGATTTAGATGTAGGAATAGTCGTATTACGATCGATTAACTTCGTAAATACGCCACCCATTGTTTCGATTCCAAGAGATAATGGAGTAACGTCTAGAAGTACGACATCTTTTACGTCTCCTGTTAATACTCCACCTTGGATTGCAGCTCCCATCGCTACGACTTCATCTGGGTTAACTCCTTTATGAGGATCTTTTCCAGTTTCTTTACGAATAGCTTCCTGAACTGCAGGGATTCTTGTAGAACCTCCTACTAAAATTACCTTATCAATCTCTGAAGCAGTCTTACCAGCATCTTTCAATGCTTGTCGTGTTGGCCCCATCGTTCTTTCTACTAAATCAGCAGATAGTTCATCAAATTTAGCACGAGTTAATGAAACTTCTAAATGAAGTGGACCTGCTTCTCCTGCTGTAATAAATGGCAAGGAAATTTGTGTTGAAGTTACACCAGAAAGATCCTTCTTCGCTTTTTCAGCAGCATCTTTCAAACGTTGTAACGCCATTTTATCTTTTGATAAATCAATGCCATTTTCTTTCTTAAATTCTGCAACTAGATAATCGATGATTACTTGGTCAAAATCATCCCCACCAAGTCGGTTATCCCCAGCAGTTGCTAGAACTTCGAACACTCCGTCCCCAAGCTCCATTATAGAAACGTCAAATGTTCCTCCACCAAGGTCATATACTAAAATTGTTTGATCTTCATCAGCTTTATCAAGACCATAAGCAAGTGCTGCAGCTGTTGGCTCGTTAATAATTCTTTCTACTTCAAGTCCTGCAATAATACCTGCATCACGTGTTGCTTGTCGTTCAGCATCATTGAAATAAGCAGGAACTGTAATTACAGCTTTTTCAACTTTTTCACCTAAGTATTCTTCTGCATAAGATTTTAAATATTGTAAAGTAATAGCAGATAGCTCTTGAGGAGTATATTCTTTACCTTCAATATCTTGTTTAAAATCTGTACCCATATGTCTCTTAATAGACATAACAGTATTAGGGTTTGTAATTGCTTGACGTTTTGCAACTTCTCCTACTTGACGCTCACCATTCTTAAATGCAATTACAGATGGTGTTGTCCTGTTTCCTTCTGGATTGGGAATTACTTTTGGCTCGCCACCTTCTAATACGGCTACACATGAGTTAGTAGTTCCTAAGTCAATACCGATAATTTTGCTCATATTGAAATTCCTCCTGATAATTATGTAGAGTAATGATTATTTACTGGTTCACTTTCACCATAGACGGTCGAATAACACGATCTTTTAAGATATAGCCTTTTTGAAACTCTTCGACCACAATATTGCTTGCGTATTCGGAATCATTCGCTTGCATCACAGCTTGATGTAAGTGTGGATCAAATTCCTTACCTACAGCTTCGATTTGCTGAGCACCTTCTTGTTTTAATGCATCTATAATGGCACGATATACCATCTGTACTCCCTCAAGTAGTGCTTTCGTTTGCTCATTATTAGGTTCAATTTGCATTGCTCGTTCGAAATTATCTATAGCTGGAAGTAAATTAGAAATTAAACTTTGAGCTCTATATTTTTGACTAGCTTCTTTATCAAGTTGAACGCGTCGCTTGTAATTTTCAAAATCAGCATATAAGCGTAAATAACGATTTTCAGCTTCTTCTGCCTTCGCTTCTAATTCACTGATTCTCTTTGCGATTTCATTATTATCTTCTACTTGTACATCCTCTGAAGCTTTTTCATTCTTCTCGGATTCATTTACGTTTTCTTGTGTTACTTCTTCATTTACTGTTTCGTTCATTTCTTCCGTATTTTCATCTTTTATTTCTTCATTTTCAGCTGTTACTTTTGATTCTTCGTTCATTTTACTACTTCACCTCCTTGAAAGTTTACAGTATAACATATAATAATTGTTAACTGTGCCAAAACCTAACATCATTATAAAAAAATGTAAAATGAGATGCAGGCACAAATAGAAATCAGCAGGAAAGCTTGCTGATTTCCTCCATCATGCCTTATATCTACTTTGAATATAATTTTGATAACACAGCAGTCATATCTTTACTGAAAAAGTCTAATAAGCTAATTACTCGAGAATATTCCATTCGAGTTGGCCCTAAAATAGCTATTGTGCCGACATTTTCATCTTCAATTGAATAAGTCGCAGTAATTACACTACAATCTTCCATCATGACATTTTGATTTTCCCTACCAATTTTAACATTTATTCCTTTTGGTGTATGTTTAAACAACTCGTAGATTCCTTTTTCTTGCTCAATTAAATCCAATAAAGTTCTAACCTTATGGATATTATGGAATTCTGGTTGATTTAACATATTCATCTTTCCGCCAAAGAACAATTTTTCATTACCGGAAGTTTCAAAGGTTTGCAAAATCGTTTGTAGGAAATAGTCATATTGCTGAATATTTTCTTTCAGAATTTCTGAAACCTCTTTTAGTATAGTTTCTCTCAAGTCTGTAATAGCGATACCAGCTAGTTTGTCATTTAAAATATTAACAAGCTTTTCAATATCCCCTGGTGCGATATGTTGCGGTAAAGTGAAAGTTCTGTTTTCAACATGTCCCGTATCCGTAATAATAATAGCAACTGCTGCTTCACTATTTAAAGGAACAATTTGTAATTTCTTTAATTTATGATCCTTTACTTCAGAACCAAGGAAAATTGCTGTGTAATTAGTTAAATCAGACAAAACTTTTGCTGCTTTTTGAGCTATTATCTCCATCTCGTATATTCGTTCTGCAAAAATGGAGCGTATCATCTGTGTTTCATAAGAATTTAAAGCTTCTGGAGCTAATAGATGATCCACATAATAACGATATCCTTTTTCAGACGGTATTCTTCCAGAGGACGAATGCGTCTTTTCAATATAACCCCATTCTTCCAGATCGGCCATTTCATTTCTGATAGTTGCAGAACTGATTGGAACTTCTATTTTTTTTGAGAGACTTCGCGAGCCGATAGGTTGTGCAGACCGAATAAAATCATCAATAATGGCTTGTAAAATTAGAAGCTGACGATCTGTTAACACGTTTTATCACCTCTGTTAGCACTCGTTAATCTTGAGTGCTAATTCTAATATAAAATTATCAAAATGCAGGAATGATGTCAATCATTTTACATACAGCACAGAGAGATATATTTATGAAATTAGAAATGATTGAAAAACCTCATTCCCTAGAAAACGCCCTTCCGTAGTCAGACGAATATAACCATTCTCCACAACTAATAAACCACGGTTTCGCATTGTCGTAACTGCCTCTTGGAAAACTTGTTCTAAATCTTTATCAAAACGTTGTTTGAAACGACTTAAACTTACACCTTCTACTTTACGTAAACCTAAAAACATTTCTTCTTCCATTTTCTCTTGAATAGATAAGATTGTTTCATTAAAAATAGGTCGTTTATGGTCAACTAATGGTGTCATATATTTCTTTAATGGACCTGCATTCGAATATCTAACACCATTTATATAGCCATGAGCCCCTGCACCAAAACCAAAGTATTCCTCATTATCCCAATAAACTAGATTATGCTTACTTTCATATCCCGGTTTTGAAAAATTACTAATTTCATATTGTGACAACCCATAACTTTCCATCTCTTCTATTAATGTTTCATACATTTTAGTTTCTGCTTCCACACTAGGTAATACTAATTTACCTTTTCTCATTAAATTATAAAAAACAGTTTTAGGTTCAACAATTAATGAGTAGCTTGAGTAATGTGGTAATTGCAGTGACAATGCCTCTCTTAACGTTTCACGGAAGTCATTAATTGTTTGTCCAGGTAATGCATAAATGAGATCAATACTAATATTATCAAAACCAACTTTTTTCGCATTATCTAAAGAACGATAAACATCTTTCACACGATGAGAGCGGCCAATTCTTTCCAATAATTCATTATTGAAAGATTGTACACCAAAGCTGAGTCTATTTACTCCATACTCTTTAAGAATTTGTAGTTTTTCTATCGAAAGATCTCCTGGATTTGCTTCAAATGTGAACTCCCCATCTTCAAATGGTAAGTTTTCTCTAATCCCTTTACACAGTCTTTCCAATTGTTTCTCATTTAAGGCTGTAGGAGTCCCACCTCCAACAAAAATTGTTTTCAATTGTTTTACAGGTGTTTCTGTAATAGTAATTTCTATTTCCTTCATAAGTAAATCCACATATTCATCTACAGGTTGACCATGTAAGAATACTTTATTGAAGTCACAGTAGTGGCAAATATGTTCACAAAAGGGAATATGGATATATGCTGCTTTCATCGTTTTACACAACCTTTATTAATATAATAGGAAAAAGGGAAGTGCAGCATGATAAATTCAATCAAGCTTTACCTCCCTGCATGTAACTTCCTATTTTGACTTTCCGCCTTCATCCCGCTTCAAGACAGCCATAAATGCTTCCTGAGGGACTTCAACAGATCCAACTTGTTTCATACGTTTCTTACCTTCTTTTTGTTTTTCCAGTAGTTTACGTTTTCGAGATATATCTCCGCCATAACATTTAGCTAATACGTTTTTCCCCATTGATTTAATTGTAGACCTTGCGACAATTTTTTGCCCAACTGCAGCTTGAACAGGGACTTCAAATTGTTGTCTTGGTATAAGTTCTTTTAGTTTTTCTACAATCGTCTTACCACGTTCATAGGCGAAATCACGATGAACAATGAAGCTAAGTGCATCAACAGTTTCACCATTTAATAAAATATCCATCTTCACTAATTTGGAAGGTTTATATCCAATCATCTCATAATCAAATGATGCATAGCCTTTAGTATTTGATTTTAATTGATCAAAGAAATCATATACTATTTCAGCTAATGGTATTTCATAAATGACATTTACTCGAATATCATCTAGATATTGCATGTCAATGAAATTGCCTCTTTTTTCTTGTGCAAGTTCCATAACAGCTCCAACGTAATCGTTAGGTACCATCATCGATGCTCTTACATATGGTTCTTCGACGTGGTCTATCTTTTGTTGGTCTGGCATATTTGCAGGATTATCGACATCTACTGAATTTCCATTCGTCATATGTACCTTATATATAACACTTGGTGCAGTAGTGATTAACTCGATATTAAATTCACGTTCAATACGTTCTTGAATAATCTCCATATGAAGTAAACCTAAAAATCCACAACGGAAACCAAATCCAAGTGCTTGTGATGTCTCAGGTTCATATTGTAGTGCTGAATCATTTAATTCTAGTTTTTCTAATGCCTCACGCAAGTCATTAAATTTAGCAGAATCGATAGGATAAAGACCACAATATACCATCGGGTTCAACTTCCTGTAACCTGGAAGTGGAGTATCAGCAGGGTTGGCCACACTAGTAATTGTATCCCCTACCCGTGTATCTCCAACATTTTTAATAGAAGCTGTTAGAAAACCAACATCTCCAACAGTTAATTCATCGACAAGCATTGGTTTCGGTGCATGTACACCTACTTCCGATACTTCGAACACTTTACCTGTTGCCATCATTTTTATTTTATCTCCAGCTTTGACAGTACCCTCAACAACTCGGATATAAGCAATAACTCCACGGTAAGCATCATATAACGAGTCGAAAATAAGTGCTTTTAATGGGGCTTCTGGATCACCAGTAGGTGCCGGTACTTTTTCTACTACTTGTTCTAAAATTTCTTCTATACCAATTCCTGCTTTTGCAGAGGCTAACACTGCATCTGATGCATCTAATCCGATAACATCTTCTATTTCCTGTTTCACACGCTCTGGATCTGCAGCAGGTAGATCAATTTTGTTAATAACTGGTAAGATTTCTAGTTCGTTATCAAGAGCTAAATACACATTGGCTAATGTTTGTGCTTCAATACCTTGAGCAGCATCTACAACCAATACTGCTCCTTCACAAGCAGCAAGACTTCTTGAGACCTCATAAGTGAAATCTACGTGACCTGGTGTGTCAATTAAGTGAAAAATATAGTCTTCACCATTTTTCGCTTTGTATTTAAGTTGTACTGCATTTAACTTTATCGTAATACCTCGCTCACGTTCTAAATCCATAGAATCTAGTAACTGCTCTTTCATTTCTCTAGCAGTAAGTGCTTTTGTTTTCTCAAGTATACGATCTGCTAATGTTGATTTACCATGGTCAATATGAGCAATGATAGAGAAATTACGAATTTTCTCTTGCCTTTTTAATCTGTCTTCATGATTCATTCTTTTCACTCCTGTTAATCGGCGCATGTATGCTAGGGTAAATTATATCAGCACAACAAACAATCAGCAAATAAGAAATGCGAAAGGCGCTCGATTATCGGCGACAAGCAAATGTTCTGAGGCAACGAAAGGCGCTCTTTGCCTTTCATTGCCTCAGGTTATTTGACCTCGAGCCGATAGCGCCTTGAGCTAGACAATAAGAAATGCGAAAGTGCCTGTTTATCGACGTACAGATTTATTAAGAACCTGACGAGATAAAGGAAACACGACGAGGAGGCCCACAGGATGTGGGTCACGTCGACGTTGGCACAGGACGTGCCGGTTTTAGTCGACGTTCCTCTTGTAATAGGAAGTTCGATTAAGTGCGCCACATCCTGTGGCAACATCGAACTACCCTACATCCTGTAGGGCATTATCGTAGGAAGGTTCTGGAAATCTGCTAGTCGATAGGCACTTGAGCTAGACATAGAAATGCGAAAGGCGCTCGATTATCGGAGACAAGCAAATGTTCTGGGGCAACGAAAGCTATTATTATGAAAGATATAGACCTCAAAAAAACAAAAAGAGGCTGCGAGAAAAGGAATATGGTTACAAATAAAAACCGAACTATAACTTGATTTCAAAACAAGATAGCTCGGTCACTTTGTCAATTATAAAATTTTTATAATTACCAGCGGAGGAAATACACGAAGACTCCTACGGGAGCAAAGGCCTCGATGAGACCCCGCAGAAAGAAAAGCGAAGGCGACTGTTTAGCGGCGTACGAACGGGAGACAATCCTGTACTGAGATAAAGGAAACACGGCGAGGGCCCACAGGATGTGGGTCACGTCGACGTTGGCACAGGACGTGCCGCTTTTAGTCGACGTTCCTCTTGCCGATGTTGACTTATCGTAGGGGAAGGAATGTCTCGTTCGCCAGCCGCTAGGAGCCTAAGCTAGACAGGCGTTTAGCGCCGAGGAGGCTCATTAGCCTTGTCTAGCTGCAGGCGCCATCGGCTCGAGGTCAAATAACCCTACCCGATGAAAGGTAAAGAACACCTTTCTTCGGGTAGGAACATTTGCTTGTCGCCGATAAGCAAGCGCCTTCCGCTTTTCGAAGCCCGCGGAAAGCGAAGTGTATTTCCGAAGCGGTATATTGTTCATGATTTACATCCTCCTACATCCAGGTCAAATCGTTTTGTCTCGACCTCAACTTCTCTTTTTAAAATAAACTACTTACGAATTCAACAATACCATTTGTTATGGTAGAGACGGTATCTGCTAATAGTTTCCCTATTTCTGAAAAGAAGTTAAAAGCCTTTACTTCTTGTAGTTTTTCCTTTTTCTCGTCTATATTAAAAGTTCCTAACTCATTTCCCATTAACGAAGTTTCTACTTCTCCGTTATCCGTTTTATTCACTTCGACAGGTGTTTGGAATGATTGATCATTATATCCTTTCATCTCAAGCATTCCTTCATTTGCCTTATTCATACCTATGAGAACGCCAACGAACAGAACGCAAACAAGAGTTAAAAGCCTCCATATAAATGATTTCATCCTACTTCACCTCTCTTTAAAATAGCTATGCAACATACTCAATTGATATAACTCACTACCTTGTCTTAAATCCTGTGTCAGATTGATCGACAGCTGAATGTAAGGCTGCATTTAATCCAGAAGCGATTAAATTAGCCATATCCTCAATAAATACATCTACTTCTTTTGGGGTTACCATTAAATTATGGCCGAGTGGAGCGAGTACTTCGTGAATTAGTTTTCTCTTCTCCATATCTTCCAAGGTTCCTATCATTCCTAAGAAAGTTTTACGATGTTGTTCCTCTGGTAAATCCTCATCTGTTAATTTTTTTCTTTCACCAAATGTCATTCCTGCTGGTATAAGGGATTTTGAAGGATTTCCGGAATCTTGCAATTCCCTCCCAAAATGCTTTAGAAGAAAATCGATTGTGTCACTAGTAATCGTTACAGCATCAACAACGGTTGGCACACCGATAGAAATTACGGGAACTCCGAGTGTATCTTTACTAATTTCCTTCCTTTTATTTCCTACACCTGAACCCGGGTGTATTCCTGTATCCGAAATCTGTATTGTGGCGTTCACCCTTTCAATAGAACGTGATGCTAAAGCATCAATGGCAATTATAAAATCAGGCTTTGACTTTTCTGATACACCAAAAATGATGTCGCTCGTTTCAATTCCTGTTAGCCCCATTACACCAGGAGTGAGTGAGCTGACAGCACGATAACCATCTTCTACATACTCCGGTTCTAATTGAAATAGATGTCTGGTTATTATTAAATTTTCACATACTAATGGTCCTAATGAATCTGGAGTGACATTCCAGTTGCCCAAACCAACTATTAAACAGCTTGCATTTTTAGGAATATTAATCATTTCCATAAACCCACTAAATTCACTCGCAAATACTTCCTGTACTTTTTGTTGTAATACAGTATCTTGATTGCGAATCCCTTGGACTTCAATTGTTAAATAGTTTCCTTGTTTTTTTCCAAGTTTTCTTTCACCTTCGGGAGTAATCGTGGCGAGAGATACTTTAATATCCTCTACCATCTTCTCCTTTATAACTACTCCTTCAATCTCTTTCTTCTCTACTTTTTCCTTCTTTTTTCCCACCATTTGTTCAAGAGCCATTTCAAAAGCCTCTTCGGCAAGATCGGTTCGGATTGAATATTTACTTAAATCTAGATCTTTCTTATCCATAAATCTAACCCCTCCTGAATATGAAATTTCAAAATTACATGTCTAGCACAAGCATTTCCTTTTCTAGCATTTTTAATTCAGAAGTATTGCATTCCAATCTAGCGTTTGATAAAATATCTCTTGTTCTAACTGTTTATATGTGGTGATACTCGAGTGAGATAGAACCTCGATACTTGTCAGGAGGTGAAGGTAATGCCAAACATTAAATCTGCTATTAAACGTGTAACTATTAACGAAAAGAAAAACGAGCAAAACGCTGCTACTAAGTCTGCAATGCGTACAGCTGTTAAGAAATTCGAAGCTGCTGTTGAACTAAACGAAGATAACGCAAAAGATCTATTTAAAAGTGCGGTTAAACAATTAGACAAAGCTGCTAATAAAGGCTTAATTCATAAAAACACAGCAAATCGTCAAAAAGCACGTCTTGCAAAAAAATTAGGTTAATCCCAATAAAAAAAACGTCCTACTAGGACGTTTTTTTATTTCCCCTTCATATTTCCAAGTTTAAGTAAAAATAATTCAAGTGCGACTTCTTTTCCAAATTGACTTGTTTTCAATTGCTCATCCGTTTTTGCTAGTAATTGCATAATTTCTCCTAATTCTGCTTCTGAAAAGGAATTTGCTTGTCCAGAAGCTAACTTAACACGATAAGGATGAGTTTTTATCGTACCAGCAATTTGCTGTTGCCCATACCCTCTTCTTGTCATTTCCTTCACTTGGTATATTAACCTAAACTGGCTAGCAATTAGAGCCAAAATTTTTATAGGTTCTTCATTTTGTTTCCTAAGGTCATAATAAATTCTAAAAGCCTCTTCCATTTTTCTATTTACGACTTTATCGACTAGATCAAAAATGTTTTGCTCCATCGATCGGGATGTTAACTTTTCCACGGTGGACACATTTATTTTTTTAGTATCACTAACATATAATGTTAATTTTGTTAATTCAGAATGTAAATTCATTAAATCTGTACCTACAAGCGTCACAAATAATTCGATGGCATCCTCATCCATGTCAACTTTATTGGCATTCGCTTGTGTACGAACCCATACTTTTAGATCGCGCTCATTTAACGGTTTTGCTTCCAATACTTCTGCATTTTTCTTTAGTAATTTTGTGATTTTTTTACGTTCATCTAACTTCTCATAAGAAGCGATAAAAACTAAAATTGAATATGGCGCTGGGGATTGTAGATAAGTTTCTAACCTTTTTATATCATGTTCTACCTTCCCCTTTGATTTATCTGCTGTTAAAAAGACCGGATTATGTATAAACAATAATTTATTATCTCCCATAAAAGGGAATGTTTCAGCATCTTCAATCGCTTCTTCAATCGGGGTTTCCTCTAAGTCATAAACGGAAAAATTAAAATCCATTTCTTCTTCCGTTAACACATTTGTCACTAATTTCTGTTTTGTCTCGTTGATTATAAAGTCTTCTGTTCCATATAATAAATACAAAGAAGAAAATTGTTTTTCCTCTATTTTTTCCCATACTTTCATATTTACCCTACTTTCAAATTGTCTTATTTATATGGTATGAAAGGTAGGCTTATTTGACAAGTAGAAAGGGGCTCATTTTCACATTGTGAAATGCCCCCTTAATCTATATTAAACGCTCCTGAAAAAGGCCTAGGATACTTTCACAGAAGCGGGTTTTCTATTTAACTTTACTGTACACTTAGTTTAGCCAGCTATCTAAAAAGTATGGGTGTTAAGTCTTGTCAACTGTGGTAAAGGAAAAGTGGATTTTTTTATTACTTTCGTCTATACTAAAGTGGATTAGGAGGGGTATTTCGTGAACGAATTTGAACAAAATGTCCAGTCAAAACGTAATGATGCGATTGATTCTGGAATAGGATTCGTAGTATCATTTGTATTCTTTTCAGCAATTTTTGTGATTGGAACGGTTATCCAACTACTCGGTAAGTAATTCCGAAAAGAAGTTTGTTTTTACAAGCTTCTTTTTTCTATGTTTTATTTTATTGCAAAATGCTCTGAAAGGTTCCATTATTATTTTTAAACTTATAATGCACTCCTCCATTTTTATCCGTACGAAAAAGCTTGATGTTGTTTTGTTGCAGTAACTGAATCACATCAGCATGAGGGTGACCATATCGATTATTACTTCCAACTGAAATTATAGCAATATCAGGTTGTAGCCATTCTATAAACTCAGCAGTTGTCGAGGTTTTGCTACCATGATGACCAACTTTTAATACATTCACATCCATTTTTTTATATTCCCGAATGATTTCTGCTTCACCTTCCTTTTCTAAATCCCCCATAAACAACCAATTTAAACCACCGATTTTTCCATATATTACGATAGAATCATTATTCCCTTCATAGGTCCTATCTAAAGGATACAATACTTGAAATTCTCCTGATTTATTGTTCCAACTATATCCATCCGTAACCTCTAATAGTGGTGTTTCTTGTTCACTTATAATGGTCAATAATTCTGCCATCGTCGATTCTTTCCAAGAATTTGGGGAAATTAAAATTTCCGAAACATTCAGTTCTGTCATTAACTCTGTTGCAGCACCCATATGATCCACGTCACTATGAGTCAAGATTAATTTGTCAATCTTTGTTATACCTTTACTTTTAAGCAAGGGAATTAAGATATTTTTTCCAACGTTAAATGGATTCTTTCTTTGCTGCCATTGCTCTTCTTCAAATCGCAATTCACCACCTGTATCAATTAAGTACGTTCCTCGGTTATATGGAAGTTTTATAAGAATACTATCTCCTTGTCCCACATCAATAAACACAACTTCACCACTTGGTGAAAACTGAACGATGATGATATGCATTATTAATAATAATGTAATTGGTAATAACGCAATAATGATTGACCCTCTATTTTCCCAAATGACAAAAAACAATATTACTGCGATGATAAATAAAAGCATACTAATTGTGCTAGGTTTACCTGTTACGATTGAACTAAAAGGAAAAGAACCTATTATTTTCGCTAACTTCTCACTTAACATTAATAAGTCAGAAATAACATTTGCACTAAAATGAAAAAGGTCAATACTAAAAATCGAAAGGAAGAAAAGGATTATTATCGAAGGTAAAACAATTGTTGTATAAAAAGGTACATATAAAATGTTTGTAAAGATACTTACAAGTGATAATTCATAAAAGTGGTAAATAAGGATTGGCAAAGATGCAAGCATGGAAATAACGGAAACGTTAAAAAGAAGTCTTAAATAAGATAATCCTGCTAAAATTCGTTGTGATGAAATAATTAGTGAATAACTTACAGAATATGAAAGCTGAAAACCAATATTATTAATTAAATATGGATTCCATATTAAAAATACAATAAAGCTAATCGAAAGTGCATCAAGAGTAGTAATCGGTATCCTCCACTTTTTCGCAGAAAGAATAAATAATGTCATTAAAACTGCTCTCGAAACTGGTGGATTAGCACCGCACAATATTGCATATATAGGTAAAAGTACAACTAGAAACCAAAATATTTTTTCCTTCGTAATCCCAATTAGAAGAAAAACATAATACAGTAAGCCCACAATTAGTCCTATATGTAAACCAGAGATTGCAAGTAAATGAACAACTCCTATTTTCTGATAATACCGATACGTATCTTCAGATAGTAATGATTTATCACCCAATAATAGCGCAATTGCATATGGTTGTAATGGATCAGGGAATTGTTGTTTTATAAAATTTATTGCTTTCGCTCTCATGTTTCGTAAATGATGGATTGGAGATTTTTGGAGATTATTACACGAAGAAATTGCAAGTTCAGAAGGTTGGAGTATCCAATGAATGTTATTGTAGTATAAGTATTTGGAGTAGTTAAAGCCATTCTCATTTCGATTTCTGTCAGGTTTATTAAGTTCGCCAGTAATGGTGCAAATTGTTCCAGCACGTAAAAACCTTTCAAGAACTTGCTTTTCCATTTCTGAATTCATTGTATAACTCAGTAAAAATTTTTCGTCTTTTGATTTAACGATAGCACGCATTCGATTTCCATCAAAGGTTGGAACTTCCGTATAGGTAAATATTGCTTCGACTTGTCCAGCATGATAATTAGTTGTGTTTCTTTGTTCTGTTAAGAAGATACTACTCAAACCAATTAACATTACTGCACAATATAAAAATGATAATATGGTATCTTTTTCATAAAGTACACGAAAAAATGTACATAATAAAAACAGTATTGATAATCCATGGTACTCTTTTACACATAAAATACTAGCTAGAAGTCCCAGCGCAAGAATATACCATTTCCCACTTTTCAATTTCTTACTCCTTCCATAACGTAAGAGGCAGTTCCCTGCCTCTTATTTACTTAATTGCTCTCTGAATAAGCAGCAAATATTTCGTTATTGAATGGAACTTGTACTACTCGTACACCAGCTTGTTCAAATAATTCCTCTGCGTGAGGATGATTTTTGTAATCCTCTGCATAAAAAACGACTTTAATTCCAGCCTGGATAATTGCTTTACAACATTGCAGACATGGGAAATGTGTGACGTATATCTCCGCATTTTCCGTTGGCACTCCAAATTTTGCACATTGTAGTATAGCATTCATTTCTGCGTGGATTGTACGCACACAATGATTATCTATGACGTAGCAGCCCTCATCAATGCAATGAACTCCACCAGCTATCGAGCCATTATAGCCACCAGCAATAATACGTTTATCCCGAACAATTGTTGCACCAACCGTTAATCTAGTGCACGTACTTCGATATGATAGTAAATGGCTTTGTGCCATAAAATATTGATCCCATGAAATTCTATCCATATTCCCCTCACCTTTTCTTTTTCTTCAGTTTATCGGCATTTACTCATTGAAGTCAATCATCCATTATTTTATCGTTATTTTATCCTTTAGCTTTTCGAATGTTTTTTCACCAATACCAGATATATTTTGAATATCCTCGATTTGTTCAAAGGGCCCATGTTGTTCGCGATACTTTATGATAGTTTCTGCTTTAGACGGACCGATTCCTGGTAATGTTTCCAATTCAGCATTATTTGCTTTATTAATATTTATTTTGTTTTCACTATTTTGCGATGATGGATTTTCTAATGGGAATTCAACTTCTTCTCCTTGAATCGGTATGTATATCACCATCTCATCTTCCACTTTCAAAGCAAAATTTATAAGATTTTCATCAGCTTCTTTTAATAAACCACCTGCTTTATGGATTAAATCAGCAACACGCTCCCCCTCTTCTGCCTCATACAGGCCAGGATGTTGCACTGCCCCCTTTATATCAACAAAAATTTCCTTCTTTTCTGGAGGACTATTTATTTTTTCCTCTTGAAGCATGTTCATTTTCTTTTCTACGATAGAAAAGTCAGTATTACTTGTCATCTCACTTTCTTTCCTTTGAGTAATATATATAAAAGTAATTACGATGATGATAAGCACTCCAATTATGATGGTTTTATATTTTTCAATCCAAGTCATCATTTTCAAATCACCTCGAGTTGAAATGAATATTTTAACTATTACTGCATACATTTGTTAGGAGACAGAGGCGAAGGAGGGAGCAGTATGAAGATCGGGATTATAGGGACCGGTAATATGGGTACAATTCTTTCTGAAGCATTGCTCGATGCAAAATCAGTATCTCCTTCAGACTTAATTGTAATAAACCGTACTAAGGCAAAAGCTGAGAGGCTTAAACATAGATACAAGGACATCGTAATTGCAAATAATATTGAAGAGTTAATTGTTAGTTCTGATCTCATCTTTCTTTGTATTAAACCAGCTGACTTTTACTCACTTTTACTTGAAAACAAAGACTTCTTTAACGAGGAAAAATGTATTGTTTCCATTACTAGTCCTATTCAACCAGATTGGCTCGAAAGCCTTGTAAACTGTTCATGTGCGCGTATTATTCCAAGTATCACAAATAGAGCACATTCAGGAGTAACTTTATTTACTTTTGGAAATAGGTGTTCTGAATTATGGAAGAATAAATTAAATACATTATTTAGTGGTGTGTCTTTACCTTTAGAGATTAATGAGGAAATTACAAGAGTTTCATCTGATATAGTTAGTTGTGGACCTGCTTTTTTCAGTTATTTAACAAGGAGATTTATCGAAGCCGCTGTTTCTGAAACTGCAATAGATGAAGAAACTGCAACTAAACTATCCGAACAAATGTTAATTGGACTCGGAGAATTATTAAAAAAAGGATATTATTCCTTACCTACATTAGAAGAAAAAGTGTGTGTGAAAGGTGGTATAACTGGAGAAGGGATCAATGTACTTGAAAACGAAGTAGGTGATATGTTTGAGAAATTATTCCAAGCTACACATGCAAAATTTAATGATGAAAAATCCAAGCTAGAAAGAGATTTCAATTCTTAACAATACTATTCTCCTTAAGTAAAGAAAAATCCTGCTATCATATCGATATTTTTTTATAGACTGGAATAAAAACTAAGCCGAACTAATTCTTGTACTTTTCAAGATTGTTCGGCTTTACTATTTAGATATGATAGTACAAAATGCACCAATTGTTTACTGTATTACGTTAACTTAATTCGATTTTACCTATTAATTAGATTTTACTGCATGTAAAGAAAATCCGTTCAGACTTATCGTTCGGGGCTGAGTTTGAAAAATCAGCTGTAATTGCTTGTATAGAAAATCCAGCCTCTTGAAGCCAACTTTTATACTCCTCTACATCGTATGTCCGTTGTTTATGTAATTCGTTAAATCTCTCATATTTCCCTTCTTCATTCAACACAAAAATACTCAATTCATGTTCGACAGAATGAGGGAAATCCCCTGGAAAACAATCCCATATATAAGATACTTCTTCGTCAGCAAAAGCAAACGTCTTGTTTATAAACAATTCATTCATTTTATAAGGTGAATGAACATCAAATAAAAACAACCCATTTGGTTCCAAATGATCATAAACACTTCGAAAAGTTGCTTGAACCTCTTCAGGACTTGATAAGTAGTTAAGTGAATCACAAAAAATAGTGACGATATCAAATAAACCCAGGTCTTCTAATGTAGACATATCTTGATGAAAGAGCGATATATTCACACCTGCTGAAGCGGCTTTCTCACTAGCGACCATTAACATATCTTCAGATAAATCAACTCCTGTTACACGAAAACCATTTTCTGCTAATAAAACAGTTAATTCTCCAGTACCACATGCTAGATCAAGCACATTTAAACTTTTAGAACTACTTAACTCATCGCTCTGCACTTTAAGAAATTCTAGCCACTTGGAGTAAGGCACATCATTCATCAAATAATCATAAACATACGCAAGTCGTTCGTACGTCACTGTAATATTTCTCCTAAAATATCTTCGGTCGGAGCATCTCCCCATAATCTTTCTAAATTATAATAACTACGTTCATCACGATGGAAAACATGAGCAATGATATCTCCCATATCAACAAGAATCCATTTCGCTTCATCAAAGCCTTCTAATTTCTTCACTTCTATATTAGCTTTATCAGCGGTATCCTTCAATTCTCTCGCAATCGCCTGCACTTGTTTTTCTGAATTTCCATGGCATATTAAAAAATAATCAGCAACAAGGGAAATTCCTTGCATGTTTAATACCATAATATCCTCTGCTCTTTTATCATCAGCTGCTTTTACAACTTGTTTTAAGATATCTTTTGTTTTATTCAAACAATTGTTCCTCCTTTTGAAATTGAAATTTATACTAGACTATTATATGCCTCCACTGTATCTGGAAAGATAGCACGTTTTTTTTGAGCGAGAAATGCTATCGTATTACTTAAAGCTTGTAATACGGCTGCATTAAGATCCGTATTTGCTAAATTTCTCGTTTCATCAACACCAGGAAAATTTCTACCCGGTTCAATATAATCAGCTAAAAAAACAACCTTTTCAAGCAATGTCATATTGGATCTACCAGTTGTGTGAAAACGGATGGAATTAAGTACATCCACATCACTAATATGATAGTCTTTTGAAAGTAAATAGGCTGCGGCAGGTCCATGCCATAGTTCAGGATGATACGTTAATAGTCGTTCATCTTCATTGGACTCTAATAGGACCTCACGTAATTCATTAATTGGCATTAGCTTTGCGTAATCATGGAAAATGGCTGCTAACTTTGCTTGATCTTTGTTAACTCCATATCTCTCAGCAAGTTCTATTGCAGCATCCACCACACCAAAAGTATGCTCTAAACGGGGACCTTTTAATTTTTGGCGAACTATTTGTACTGCTTGTTCATAATCCATACAAATGATTCTCCTTCATATATCTTATTACCTTATCTGGCAAAAAATATTGGACTGATTTACCATCTTCACATTTATTTCTAATCGATGATGAAGAAATCTCAATCAACGGGACTTCTATCGTAATAATCGGGTATTCACTTTTTAGTAAATAACCCGGTCTACTTACTCCAACAAACTGGACCATTTGAGATAAATCATCAATTTTATACCATTTTGATAATGATTCAACCATATCAGCGCCAATGATAAAGTAATAATCTACTTCTGGATTTCTCCTTTTTAATTCACTCATGGTATCAAATGTGTAAGATGTACCTTTCCTTTCGATTTCTATTGTTTCGATAGAAAAGGATTGGTTATTTTTTATTGCTATTTTCAACATCTCTACACGCTGTTCAGCCGTTGTTGAGCTTGCTTTTAACTTATGGGGTGGTTTATAATTCGGCAAAAACTGAATTTCATCAAGGTTTAACTGTTGAAGTACTTCATTCGCAATTATTAAATGGCCGAAATGTGGTGGATCAAATGTTCCACCTAGAATTCCAACTCTTTTAGTCATTTAATACATTCCTTATTATGGTAAGATAATTTCTTTATGTTCACTAGATTCTTTGTAAAGTACAATAGTATTTCCAATAACTTGTACTAATTCTGCATCTGTTCCTTCTACTAGAGCATTTGCAACAGTATCCTTATCTTCTTCACAATTTTGCAAAATACTAACCTTAATTAACTCTCTTACCTCAAGTGCTTCCGAGATTTGTTTTATCATATTTTCATTTACTCCACCTTTACCAACTTGAAAAATTGGATTAAGATGATGTGCTTGTGATCTTAAAAACCTTTTTTGCTTTCCTGTTAACATTATTTTCCTCCTAACTGACGGATAACGATATCCGTCATACGATTAATATCAGGAAATTTATTTGTCCACATTTCAAATGCTAGTGCACCTTGATATACGAACATTCCAATACCATTTTGAATGTTACACCCTTTTTGTTTTGCTGTTTTTAATAATAATGTTTCAAAAGGATTATAAACAATATCTGATACCATCGCATTTTTATTAAGTTTTTCTAATGAAATAATACAATCATTAATATTAGGGTACATACCAATGGAAGTGGTTTGAATAATTAGGCTATATTCCTGTAAATTCTGTTCTGCATCAGCAAGTGTTAATGCTTTGGAATTTTCAATTACGTATGGACAATGCTTAATTAAGTTCTCTGCCTTATCAATAGAACGGTTGGCAATATCTACATTCAATACACCTTTTGCTAGAAGAGTAAAGTAAATAGCCTTAGCCGCTCCCCCCGCTCCTAATATTAAAACTTTTTCATTCTCTAGATTATCTTTCCATTCAGCTTGTAATGCTTTCATATACCCTTCGCCATCGGTGTTATAGCCGTGGTACTCCCCATCCACACGTACCACTGTATTTACTGCACCAATTGCCTTCGCAAGTGGATCTATATAATCCAAATAAGGAATGATTGTTGTTTTGTGTGGAATGGTCACATTAAAACCCTCAACACCAATCGCTTTCATTCCAGCAATTGCAATCTCTAAATTTTGTTCTACTATATGGAAAGGATGATAATGAGCATTTATGTTTAATTGTTTAAATTCATTATTATGCATAATTGGTGACATAGAATGACCTATTGGATCACCAATTACTCCATATAATTTTTGCAAGCCAACCCCTCCTAAACATCTCCATCTCCCTATATACTATATTAATGACTTTCTTAACATCACACCAACACCTTTTGGTGCATATGCTGCAACCTTTGCACCAGCATCATTTACCGTTATCCACCCCAGACCGGATATGACGATATCTGTTTTTGCTTCTTTTATCATAAATTCATGACGAACCAATTCTGGGAATTCATTCACGTCATTAGCCCTTGGAGGTTGCAACATTTCCCCTACGTGGTTTTTATATAAGGCATCTGCATTCTCAAGTTTAGTGCGATGAATCGATATTTCATTTGAAAGATAGCAAGTAATAGATCTCCGACCACCTTTTATGTAATCGAATCGAGCTAATCCACCAAAAAATAGTGTTTGCTCTTCATTTAATTGAAATACTTTCGGTTTTATTTCTTTCTTTGGAGTTATTACCTTTAAGTCTTGTTTATCTACAAAGTGAGCCATTTGATGATGATTGATAATTCCAGGTGTGTCGATTAAAGCTTTACCGTCGTCTAGCGGAATTTCAATCATATCTAATGTTGTACCAGGAAAATGCGATGTCGTAATGACATCTTGTCCACCTGCAACTTCCTTGATAACACGATTGATAAAAGTTGATTTTCCAACATTTGTACAACCCACTACATAAACATCTCTACCCTCTCGATATTGATCAATTTGAGATAGAGCATCCTGTATTTGTATTCCTTTAGTCGAACTAACTAATAAGACGTCAATTGGTCGTAATCCTAATTCCTTTGCTTGACTTTTCATCCAGTTAATTAATTTGTTTTTATTAACAGATTTCGGTAATAAATCTACTTTATTTCCAATTAATAATATTGGGTTATGGCCTACAAATCGATGAAGGCCAGGTAACCAACTACCATTAAAATCAAATATATCTATTACCTTAACGATTAAGCTGTCTGTTTCTCCAAGCTTGTTCAAGATATTTAAAAAGTCTTGGTCAGTTAATGAAACATCTTGGACTTCATTATAATGTTTTAATCTGAAACATCGTTGACAAATAATTTCTTCCTTGTTCAAGGCAGATGAGGGAGCATAGCCTAGTTCTTCTTTATTTTCTGTTTGAATCTGAACTCCACACCCGATGCAACTAATATCGTGTTTCACTTTTCATCCTCCCATTCGATTAAACCATTTCTTTTAAAGTTTGCCATAATACGCCTTTCAATTGCTCGATTAAATTTAGTGAAAAAACCATCAGAGCTTGCAACTGGGATAACCAATATCGTATAGATTCCCGCTTTATTTCCACCAAGAACATCTGTTAATAATTGATCACCTATTATGACCGTTTCATTATTAGCTGTCCCCATCTCCACTTGTGCTTTTTTAAAAGCTTTCACTAATGGTTTTCTAGCTTTATGTATAAAAGGAATTCCTAATGGTTCAGCAAACAGCCTCACACGATTTTCATTATTATTTGATACAATCATAACTTTAATGTCATTCTTCTTTAGATTTTCAAACCATTTTATTAAATCAGGAGTAGCATTCGGTCTATCCCATTCCACCAACGTATTATCTAAATCGGTGATGACTCCTTTAATACCTTTTGCTTTTAATTCGTTAATGTTTATATGGTATATGCTTTTTACATATTCACTTGGCAAGAACTTTTTCAACAATTAATGACACCTCATCACTTTTATATAAAATTTATCTTATCGAAATTTGGGATTTTCTGCATCTTTTTCTTTAAAACGCAAAAACTTTTCGACAAGAATCATCATTTTTAAATTGTGGATAACTTTATACACATTATCCACCTTACTCCCCCTTATATTCCCACAACAATCTACATGTTACCCACAAGTTATCCACCGACTCCTGTGGATATCGGAACGCTTGTTCCATTTCCTATATTTTGTTAAAGTAAACATAACATCCAAGGTTAACCTTTAAGTATATGAACAAAAAATATGAAATAGAACAATTTATTGCTGGAGGTGAAGCTGATGAAAAAACTATCAGACGAACTATTAATTGAATCTTACTATAAGGCTAAAAAGTTAAAATTGAGTTCTGACTTTATTCAGCTAATTGAAAACGAGCTCCACCGGCGATCATTAGAAAAATATATGAATCAATCGTTAGTAAATGGATAATAAGCGCCTAATATGGCGCTTTTCTTATTTTCCCTATTTCCTCTCCCATTTTTATATTCATGGGAGCTTTTATTCGCGGACTTACTTCAAAACTATCCTTCTCAAATAACAAAATTACTGTCGATCCAAAAGAAAAGTATGCTACTTCTTCTCCTTTCGTCCACATTTCCTTATCATTTAACATCACTACGGAATTAATAAACATAGCACCTACCTTAATAACTGCTATAGAAGTATTGTCATGACTAATGTATGATATCCTACGATAATTTTTAGATAATACAAAGTCTCCATATTTCAATCCAATCTTATTTACTGGATAGGATGTTGAACCAAGAGAATATGATGATATTATTTTCCCTGATATCGGACTGTGTATTCGATGATAGTGTGCTGGACTTAAGTAGAGAATGATATATGTTCCATCAATAAATCTATTTGTTAGTTCTTCGCTTCCGAGCATTTCTAATATAGAATATTCTTTATTTTTTACGATAATAGTCTTGTTTTTTTCGATTTTGCCAGTATCGGATAGAACGCCATCAACTGGTGAAACTATTACTCCTTCTCTGTTATCAATCTGTCTTGCCCCTTCTTTTAGCTCTCGTGTAAAGAAGGAATGTAAGTTCTTAAATTGATTGATATCTTCCTTCAATTCATCTAAATTAACAGCATAAAATTTGGAATACGGCTTAATGACATATTTGCTCCATTTAGATAATGCGAATTTTCGGATCATGTTTGAAGTGAAAGGACCATTTGTTAATTCAATTAAAGACTGATAAATCTTTTTTCTCAATTTATTATTCCCCTTATCAATATTCTTCTTAACTTTTTTCTAAAAAGGGCATATAATTTCTTTAAGTAACTATTTTAATAAAGAGGGAGGAGATTATTTGTTTCTAACTAATGTCATAGATCAAACGCTTAAAAAGCTAAAGGCACAAACGGCAAATGTATTAACGCTTGTTAACCTATCGCTTGGTGGATTCGCAATTATTTCTGTTATGAATAACGAATTAGATTTAGCACTTTTACTTATTTTTATCGCTGCGTTTACAGATCGTTTTGATGGCATGGTAGCGCGAAAACTCCAAATCGAATCCTCATTAGGGAAGCAATTGGACTCTATGAGTGATATTATTTCGTTCGGAGTAGCTCCTGCACTGCTATTATACCAAGGAATTCTTCATAATTTTGGTTTTCCAGGAGCATTTTTCACAATTTTTTATATCGGGTGTGGCGCCTTCCGTCTAGCAAGATTCAATATTTCTGAGAATAATGGTTACTTCACTGGACTTCCAATTACTGCAGCTGGATGCTTATTGACACTTAGTTATCTCGCAATCCCTTATTTCACACCGTATTCATTTCTATTTATTAATTTAATACTATCTATATTAATGATTAGTACTTTCACTCTTAAAAAAGTATAGGAATATAAAAAGACGCCTGCATATCCAGGCGTCTTGCATTTGCGGCGCATAACCACATGTTCACATCATGTGTGCTGTAAGCTTGCTATGCGACTTATGCAAATCAGCTCATCGCTACTACACTATAACATGTCAGAGTCATTTTGACTACACAAACTTTTCTAATCCTCATTCTTTCTTTTTAACTTTTCTTTCTCTGCTCGATAAAATTCATGAAACATCTTCATTAAAGCACGCTTTTCTATTCGTGAAACATAACTTCTTGATATTCCTAGCTCTTTAGCAATCTCACGCTGAGTACGTTCTTTTTCCAAGTTTAAGCCAAAGCGACCAACAATTACCTCCTTTTCTCGCTCATCTAATACATCAATATATTCTTTTACTCTTTCTAACTCCATGTTTAATTGAATAGTATCAAATACATCTTCCGCTTCTGATTTCAATACATCAATTAAGGATATTTCGTTTCCTTCCTTATCATGACCAATTGGATCATGTAAAGAGACATCTTTTTTTGTCTTTTTTAAGGCACGTAAATGCATTAATATTTCATTTTCAATACATCTGGCAGCATATGTTGCAAGTTTCGTTCCTTTACCAAATGAGTAACTTTCAATTGCTTTAATTAATCCTATTGTTCCAATAGAAATCAGATCTTCTGAATCTTCTCCTGTATTCTCAAATTTCTTCACAATGTGAGCAACTAGCCTCAAGTTATGCTCGATTAGGAGATTACGAGCATGTTCGTCCCCTTCAGCCATTTCTTTTAAGTACTTTTTTTCTTCCTCAGGAGATAACGGTTGAGGAAAAGCATTGTTCTTTACATATGAGACAAGGAATACTAATTCTTTGAACAAATAGCCAATTGCAGTTAGGATACCGGACAACTCCTCACCTCCAAAGTCGATTTTTGCCATGCATTAATGTATATGATTATCAGTAGTTGTACTTGCTTGTCTATATAAAATAAGGTTCACATATAACTTTTATAGCTAATTACTTATAAGTAACTTATAATTATTTCTATAAACTTCTAAAGGAGGAGATTTTTTGGTTTCAAGTACATATTCATTAATTTGGGATTTAGATGTTTTTTTTGAAGGAGGAAGTCATTCCCCACAATTTATTGAGCATCTAGATAAAATTAAGATACAATTGGATGAATTTGATACATCTGTAGATGAGTGGAAAGTTCCTAATCAGAAAGACGATTCTTCTTTATCTGCATTATTGAGTGAGCTTCAACAAATATCTGAAAATATACGTCAAGCTGGTGCATTTGTAAGTTGTCTACAAGCACAAAACACGTTGGATAGTCGAGCAAATGAATTACGAGGAATGGTTACTACTTTAAGTTCGCGATTTAGTACAATCCTAACTAACTTTGACGAAAAATTGGCAAAAATCGACAAAGAAGTATGGAATGCCCTTATAGAACAAGCTGAACTACAAGAAATACATTTTGTTCTAAATGAAAGACGAACAAATGCAGCTGAAAAATTACCGAAAGAACAAGAAGCATTAATTAACGCACTTAGTATTGATGGCTATCACGGTTGGGGCGAAATGTACGATACCATTGTGAGTCAGATTAAAATACCTTTCATAGAAAATGGTGAGAAGAAAGAACTTTCAGTTGGCCAGGCTGCTAATAAGTTTTCAAGTTCAGACGCAAATGTTCGTAAACAAATATTTGAGGAATGGGAAAAAGCCTGGGATAAACAAGCTGATTTATTAGCGGGAACTTTAAACCACCTTTCCGGTTTTAGATTGTCTGTGTATAAGCAAAGAGGCTGGGAGCATATATTAAAAGAGGCACTTACGTATAATCGAATGAAACAAGAAACATTAGATGTAATGTGGGAGGTTATTACCGATAATAAGCAACCATTTGCAGACTTTCTACAACGAAAAGCAGAGCTGTTAGGCGTAGAAAAATTAAGTTGGGCAGACTTAGATGCACCGGTTGGTGAAGCAAACACGGTATATAACTACCAAGAAGGAGCGGAGTTTATCTTACATCACTTTGCTGCTTTTGGAGATGAATTAACAGCTTTTACAAAGAAAGCTTTTGAAGATAGTTGGATTGAAGCAGAGGATCGCCCAGGTAAGAGACCTGGTGGTTTTTGTACTTCATTCCCAAAGAGTAATCAATCAAGAATTTTCATGACATATTCTGGGACACCTTCAAATGTTTCAACACTTGCTCACGAGTTAGGTCATGCCTTTCACTCATATGCCTTAAAAGATACACATCCGTTAAATAGAGGCTATGCAATGAATGTAGCAGAGACTGCATCGACATTCGCAGAAATGATCGTATCTGACGCTGCTGTTCAAAATGCGAAAGATGAGGATGAAAAACTCGCATTATTGGAAGACAAAATTCAACGTTCCGTAGCTTTACTAATGAATATACATGCACGTTATTTGTTCGAAACACGTTTCTATGAGGAACGCAAAAAAGGAATGGTAAGTAAAGCAAGACTTAATGAATTAATGGAACAAGCTCAAAAAGAAGCATATTTAGATTCACTAGATAAATACCACCCAACATTCTGGGGATCAAAACTACATTTCTTTATTACAGGTGTTCCTTTTTACAATTTCCCATACACCTTTGGTTACTTATTCTCTCTAGGAATATACGCTCAAGCCGTTAAAGAAGGAAAAGGATATGAGAAGAAATATATGGCAATGCTCGAAGATACTGGTTCTATGACTGTTGAAGAGCTAGCAGAAAAACACCTTGGTGTAGATTTAACAAAACGTGACTTCTGGGAAGAAGGCGTCAAATTATGCATCAAAGATGTGGAAGAATTTATGGAAATGACTAAAAATAAATAGTAAGTAATTTGATAAGTAGTTGTTCCCCTAGTAGAGTTCATAGAACATATCAATTGAAACAACTAGAATGCAGAATGATAGAAGTTCACAATAAAAATAAGCCCAGGATTACTATGTACATAGATAATTCTGGGCATTTTTGAAGAGAGGAGGTATTACAAATGGAAACCTTTTTCGGCCATCCATATGAATCTTATCCATTTATCATGTTTTCCATAGACCATATCACAATGATTATTGTCTTTCTTTTAGTTACATGTTTCCTGTATATAAGTAGAAAAAAATTGGCTATGTTTGATAAGTCGATAAGACTTGGTATGTTTTTAGGATTGTTTATACTAGAAGCTCTATACCATATTTGGCTTTATAAAGATGGTTATTGGGATATTTCATTTACATTACCACTTCAATTATGTTCCATAAGTTTAATCCTTTGTTTAATTTTATTGAGCACAAAATCTAACGTGATTTTTCAGATTGTATTTTTCATTGGAATTACAGGTGCATTTATGGCCATTATTACACCTGAATTGTTTCTTGGATTCCCTCATTTTCGCTATTTTCAATTTTTCATAACGCATATGCTTATTATATGGACTTGTCTTTATTTTGTATTTACACATCAATATCGTCCGACAGTTAAAGGTTTGTGTTGGTCATTTTTATTTTTAAATATAAGTGCTACGATAGCTTTCTTTGTCAACAAACTAACGGAAGGAAATTATATGTTTCTTGCCTATAAACCGACAAATGGATCATTATTAGATTATTTTGGTCCATATCCATATTATATTTTATCCCTAGAAGCAGCAGCCCTTTTACTATTTATAATTATACTTTTACCATTTCGCTTGAAAGAGCCTTTTCGAAAAAAACAACATAAAGAAGAGGATTGGACAAAAGAATACAGATGAAATAAAAAAAAACGAGGCTGGGACAGAGGAATATCGATGCAAATAAAAACCGAACTATAACTTGATTTTAAAACAAGATAGTTCGGTCACCTTTTCAATTACGAAAATTTTATGGTTACCAGCGGAGGAAATACACGAAGACTCCTACCATGGAAATAAAGCTTTAAAAAGTTAGCTCTGTTAAACTCTGTTGTTGATTTTCGCTTCTGTACACTCGCTTTCCGCGGGCACGGCCTCAGCTAACTTGGCAAAGAAAACCGCTTTGCCAAGTGGATCTTCGGCTCGTGCTGTTCCCGCAGAAGTCTCGTGTACATCCGCTACAATCAACTAAGTTGTTAACAACAATGAACTTTAACAGAGCCAAAAAGTTAAATCTAACTTATACATGCATCGTATAGACCTACCCTAGCACATTTCCATTCCCTGTGGTGTATTTTTGGATACATGGTTGACTGCGGGAATAAAGGCCTCGATGAGACCCCGCAGACAGAAAAGCGAAGGCGACTGATTAGCGGCGTACGAACGGGAGCCAATCCTGTACTGAGATAAAGGAAACACGGCGAGGGCCCACAGGATGTGGGTCACGTCGACGTTGGCACAGGACGTGCCGCTTTTAGTTGACGTTCCTCTTGCCGATGTTGACTTATCGTAGGGAAAGGATTGGATCGTTCGCTAGCCGCTAGGAGCCTAAGCTAGACAGGCGTTTAGCGCCGAGGAGGCTCATTAGCCTTGTCTAGTTGTAGGCGCTATCAGCTCGAGGTCAAATAACCTGAGACATGAAAGGCAAAGTACGCCTTTCTTTGTCTCAGAACATTTGCTTGTCGCCGATAAGCAAGCGCCTTTCACTTTTCTAAGCCCGCGGAAAGCGAAGTGTATTTCCGAAGCGTTATAGCTACACTTACATTGTTCGGATTTACATTCAAGTCAAATGGTTATGTCCCAACCTATGTTTGATATTTGTCTTCGATGTGCTGTTTGCACTTGATTTATCAGCGAAGTGTATTTCCGTAGCGGTATAGTTAGAACAAACATTGTTCGGAATTATATCCAAGTTCAATGTTTTGTCCAATCCCCTACATAAGTTTTACAATTTCCATTACTAAGTTTGCAGAATTGACAGCAGCTGTTTCCAAAAACTGATCAAACGATATATCAGATTCTTGACCAGCGATATCTGATAAAGCTCTAATAACGACAAACGGTATACCATATTGATGTGCTACTTGAGCAATGGCTGCCCCTTCCATCTCTACTGCTTGTAAGTCTTTAAATGTTTTACGAACAAATTCAACTCTATCAGGATCACTCATAAAGGTATCTCCTGTAGCTATTAATCCGGTAACAGCATGAATGCTTGGAAGTTTTTTAGCACCTTCTATGGCTGTACGTTGTAATGCTTCATTCGCTTTAAATGCAGCTGGAAGTTGCGGAACTTGACCATACTCATAGCCAAAAGCTGTCACATCTACATCATGATGACGAACTTCATTAGAAATGACTAAATCTCCAATTTTCAAACTTGGATTATAGCCACCTGCTGAACCGGTATTAATGATATAATCCGGCTGATATCTTTCCATTAATATTGTAGTAGACATCGCAGCATTTACTTTACCAATACCTGATCTTAGTAACACAACATCTTTACCATGTAAGGTACCTGTAATAAACACAGAACCAGCAACTATTTCCTCATTCTTGTCAGCGATTTGTTCACGTAGTAATTCTATTTCTTCATCCATTGCACCGATAATAGCTATCTTCATCAATAATACCTCATTCCTAATACTCTATATCATTTTCATATAATTTTTTCATCTTCGTTGGTTTCCACCCTTTTCCATCAACCCATTCAATATAGACACGATAGATATCATCACTGTCTTTTGCTTGTACGGTTAAAACTGACTGGGTTTCAGGGTTTTCACCGCGGCCAACCCACCATGCTGTCATATTATCAACAGTAGTTCCTATTGCATATGCACCGGCCTTTAACTTTTCATTCCAATCTATACTTCCCATCTCAGATGAGGGCTGATGACCATTTACCTGTTCTGTACCTACTGGTTCCCAAGCAGGATTGATAATTATCTTTTCAACATTCTTTTCAGTGGTTTCTTTTTCGATTATTTCACTTGTGCCCGAATCACTATTTTCGTCCACATTATCATCATCGTTATTTTCATCTAGTTCATCACTCTGGTCTGAGTCGTCTTGTTGATCTGATTCATCAGCTTTATCTGAGTCATCCTTATTGCCACTAACCGGCTCGTTATTCTGTTTGTCATCATTTAATCTATCTTGATTTGATTGTTCTGCATTTGCCTGCTCTTTCTCCGTTTTTGTTTCACCCAAAAAAATCGAACTACCTACTATTAGGATAAGAGCAATCACAATTGCTATTAATGTATTTAAAATAATATTGGTTCTTCTCCGCTTAGCACGCTGTGCGGATCTAGACCGAGAATCATGGTAATTCATTGGCATATGACTTCCTCCCTTTCCAATGAAATAATCATATCATGGTTAGGGAAATCCGTGAAGCAATCCATTATGCTCAATTCGTTTTGTAATAAAAATATAATATTGTTACTGGATTGGTTTGGAAGATTCCACAGCATCATGGCTTTCTTCATAAATCATGTTAACAATATCAGCAAAAAGCAGATTTACCCCTCCTTCGTTAATAGGTACACCTAAATTTACTACAACAAGTGCATATTTCGGGGACTTAAATGGAAAATAACCTGCAAACCACTTATTATGCAATTGTTCTTCATCTTTGAAAATACCTGTTTCACCTGTACCACTTTTACCAGCAATCTCAAACGGTAAATCTTGAAAGTACCGTCCAGTTCCTTCATTATCGGATACAACGTGTCTAAGTAAAGATTGAAGCTGCATAAAAGTGGAAGGAGATATTTTCGAATCTTTTACCTTTATATCCGGAAACTTATACATGACAGATCCATCACCATATTGAATCTCACTAGCTACTTTTATTGCATTCATTTCTCCACCTCGGGCAATTGTAGCTAACATATTTGCAACATGAAGTGGTGATACTCTTACCTCATGTTGTCCAATTCCAGTTTGTCCGACATAATTTAGATCCTTTCTACTTGATTCTTCCGTAAAGATCCTCCCTTGATGATGAGAGAATTGTTTAAAATTTTCAAAGTGAAAGAGATCTTTTTCCCAACTTATATTACCAATTAAACCTAATTCAGATGCATACTTTTCTAACATATTAGGATCTTCTTTTTGCAACCTTTTAGCTAGTTCTGCAAAGGTGAGGTTACAACTTCTCGAGAAGCTTTCTTCTAACTTGAGCTCCCCTAAATCTCTTTCTGCTTGTTCACCACGTATGTCTAAACTACAATTAAATACTTCATCATCTTTTATTAGTTCCTCTTCTATTGCTCCCGCTGCTACTACGGTTTTAAAGACTGAGCCAGGTATGTGCTGTTCAAACATTTTATTTTTTGTACCATCATCAGAAAATGGGGCAGATTCATTAATTGTTGGACGTGAAGCAGATGCAATAATGCTATTTGTCTCAATGTTTAATAACAGTGCACCTCCATTAACGATGTTATGGTCGTCAAGTAACTGTTCCAAACGGTCTTGAATATTTCTCTCAATTGTTGTTTTTACTCGTAACGGATAAAATGGATTATTTTCTCCAGTTAGTTTTACATCAATTCCAAATAAAGGTGCACCTTTCCCATCGACATGAAATATTAGTTTGGAAGGATTCTCTGGTATTAGGAACGGGTCAAAGCTCTCCTGTAAACCAGTTATTCCAATCTTCATAGAAGTATTTCCTTTTTTATCTGGATATCTTTTTTGAAACTCATCCTTATTTTCCCCCGTTAATCCAAGTAACTGTGCAGCAGAATTGTTAGTTGAGGGAAACTCTTTTGAAATTGCAATTACACCCGGAATATTTAACGCTCTCACTTGTTCAGCTTCATAACTTGTTAATTGTCCATATATAAAAGGTTCATCCGCTTCTTCAATTAATGAACTTATCTCACTTTCAGATATTTGCATAATTTCAGCAAGGCTAGCTTTATCCCAGTCCATATTTTTTAGAAAAGGAAATAATACTAATACTGTTTTCTCTTCATATGATAAAGGCTGTCCACTCGCATCTAGAAAATCACCACGTCCATCATTAATAAGTATTTCATGCGAACGTTGTTTGACACTTTCATATATTAAATTGATATTCCTATTTGAAAAATGCTCTGTTGCGAATAGTTGTAGTTGCATTAATCTCCCCATAATTACGAACAACATAAATAAAATTGCCAGAGCTAAAAAAACAATTCTCCTCTTCCTCATATTACCACCTCTATGTCCATTGTTGCCTTTTTCTCTAAAAGTGATAACACGAGGGATATAAAAAAAGCACGACACCAATGTGCCATGCTTCTTTATACATTCTTTTAACTGATGGAAATTACTTTAACATTCATTTCGCCACCAGGAGTTTGTACAACAACTTCTTCTCCAACTTTATGTCCAATCAAACTTTTTGCGATTGGAGAATCATTAGAAATCTTACCTTCAAATGGATCTGCTTCTGCACTTCCCACAATCGTATATGTTTCTTCTTCTCCATCAGGAAGCTCTATAAATGTAACCGTTTTCCCTAATGTAATAAGATCTGTATTTAGGTCATCATCTTTGATGATTTTAGCATTACGGATCATATTTTCTAGTGTAGTAATACGACCTTCCACAAATGCTTGCTCTTCTTTCGCGGAATCATATTCAGAGTTCTCTGAGAGGTCTCCAAAGCTTCTTGCAATTTTAATCCTCTCTACTACTTCTTTTCTTCTAACCGTTTTTAAGAATTCTAGTTCTTGTTCTAATTTTTCTTTTCCAGCTTCTGTCATTGGAAAAACTTTTTCTTTTGCCAAACCCTTCACTCCTTATTAATTACAACCTCAATTTATGAAATGAGATATTTATATATTTTTTTATGTAATACATGATAACGCGCCTTCAATAGGCGCGCTACATTTCCATGCTTATACATATATTAAGTTCTATGCTATCGTATTACAAAAATGACTTTTGTTCAAGAATTGTTTTTATTTTCGTTGCAACCAAGTCAATTGCAACATGATTTTGGCCACCTTCTGGGATGATTACATCCGCATATCTTTTAGTCGGTTCAATAAATTGATTATGCATTGGCCGAACTACGTTCATGTATTGTGAGATTACCGATTCCATTGACCTGCCTCTATCTTTTATATCTCTTTGCAAGCGTCTAATGATTCGGATATCCGCATCGGTATCTACAAATAACTTAATATCCATTAAGTTGCGCAATCTTTCATCTTCTAATACTAAAATTCCCTCAATAATTATAACATCTTTCGGCTCTACATGAATTGTTTTAGTCGATCGAGTATGATTTGCATAGTCATATACTGGTTTTTCAATTGCTTCATAATTTAACAAATTTTCAATATGTGATATAAGGAGATCATTATCAAACGCTAATGGATGATCATAGTTTGTTTCTAACCTTTCTTCAAAAGGAAGATTAGATTGATCCTTATAATAATAATCTTGTTCAATCACAACGATTGAATGATGTTTAAATGTATTATTTATCGTTTTCGTTACACTCGTCTTTCCGGAACCTGATCCACCCGCAACTCCTATTATGACTGGCTTTTGATACATGATGACCTCCACAGTATGTTACTTAATTTTCCGGCTAATGGCTAAGCCATCACCAGTTGGAATAATAACAGTTCTATAACTTTGATTATTCATAAGCCATTGATTATACCCTCGTATTTTTTTTGCTATGTTTTCTAATCGTTTATTTTCACCCGTAGGTTCTAATGCAACAAGTCCCTTGAATAACACATTGTCACTATATATACAACCGTTATTGGTTAAGAGAGGCTCGTATATTTCAAAAAATCTCGTATATTGCCCTTTTGCAGCATCAATAAAAATTGCATCAAACGGTCCTAAATCTTTCACTTCACCAAAGAGCTCTAGTGCATTTCCTTTAATAATCGTAATTCTATTAGCCATTCCAGCCTGTACAATATTGTCTTCTGCTTGCTTAGCGCGTGTTACATCCATTTCTAATGTTACAACATGAACATCATCAATTGCATCCACCATTCGAAGCGCTGAATAGCCTATTGCTGTCCCTATTTCTAATATTCGTTTTGGCCCTTGTATTCGGAGCAATTGTAGTAATGTTTCTATACCCATTGGTTCCATAATAGGTACCTTATTCTCTTTTGCAAATTGTTCTAATTGCTGAAATAATTCACTTCGTTCCGGAAGTAAGCCTTCTAAATATTGATCAATGGCATCTTTCATTTTTAAGCTTCACCTACTGGTTATTTCGTTTTTGTGTAATATATTTATCTTTTAATGCATTGTGTTCTTCTAATGTCTTTGCATAGTGAACTTTTCCAGTGCCATATTCCGCTAAGAAGTATTTATAATCCGTATCTGCGGGGTATAGAGCCGCCTCAATAGATGAGGTTCCAGAATTAGCAATTGGCCCTGGTGGTAAACCTGGGTATTTATATGTGTTGTATGGTGAATCTACGTCTAGATGTTCATATAGTGTTTGTTCTAGATGTTCACCTAATGCATAAGCAACAGTTGGATCCGTTTGTAATATCATACCATCTGCTATCCGATTATAAAAAACACTTGAGATATTTTTCCGATCTGCTTGTTCCGTTGCTTCTTCTTCTATCAAAGATGCCATCGTTAATAGCTCATGGATAGTCATGCCTTTTTCTTCTAATATATTTACATACGGCGTAACAACCTTCATGGTTTGTTCTAACATTACACTAATTACTGTGTCAAATGATGGATTCTTTTCATAAAAAGAATATGTTGCTGGAAATAAATACCCTTCTAAAGGATTCATGATTTCTTCGTCTAAAATATCTTCCTTTAATAGTTCCGGATATAATTTCATGTACTTCTCTATTGTTTTAGAATCATTTAATTTTTCTACTATGTCTTCTTCCGACATATCAATATGTTTTGCCATAATTTTTGCAATTTCCTTAATTTGCAGCCCTTCAGGAATTGTCATTTTAAAAACTGCTTCTCTAACAAGTTTTCCTGTTTGTAATGTTGCAGTAATTTCTTTCAGTGTCATAGAAGGTGAAAATTGATAATTCCCTGCTTGGAAACCAGAAATATTATTAAATTTAACATAGTATTTAAAAACAGTAGAATCTTTAATTATTCCTTTTTCCTCTAAAATTTCCCCTATTGAGGTTGAAGAAGAACCGATTGGAATCTCTACATCTGTTGATTTTGTATTCTCAGGGTCTAACGGTTTTAATGCGGAAGAAATGTATAAATATCCTCCTAGAGCAGTTCCTCCAAATACTAAAATTAATATAATGGCTATTACTGCTACAATTCTCCTTATTGTTCGTGCTTCATGGCCACGTTCCGTTAAGTTTTCTTGTATTATCGCTTTACGATTTGGTTTATTTGTTTGACGCTTATTATTATCCTCCACGAAGTCATCTCCCTTCTGGCTCTATACACAATTATTTAATAGGATATTTACTTTGTACATTATACTACATAATTCTCCAATTTCATCCCTTAATTAATTACTGTGCTTTTTGATAAGCAAGGTAACATCACTAAAAGGAAACTAGCTAATTCCATCCCAAAATAAAAAACAAGTGAAGAAAAACGAATCGTTTTCCTCCACTTGTTTAATTTAAGGTTTCATAACATCCCAATTTAATAATTACTCTTCTTCCTCATCAAGGAAGGTATTTAACATTTCTTCAATCATATCCCATTCTTCATCAGTTTCAATTGGTTGAAGATTTCCTTCTGCACCATCTTCATTTTGTACATAAGCAGATGCGTGGATTTCTATCTCTTCGTTTTCATCTTCGTCCGCCCCTACCGGGTAGTATAAGACGTATGATTTATTAAATTCCTCTGAATCAAATGTAAACAATATCTCATATAGCTCTTCATTTCCGTTTTCATCAACAACTGTAATATGCTTTTCGCCATTTTCCATTTTCTTCACCTCATATTTGTCGACTATCAAGATACCCTTGTAGTATCATAACAGCAGCCATTTTATCAATTACTTTTTTGCGTTTTTTTCTACTTACATCTGCTTCTAATAATACACGTTCCGCAGCCATTGTACTTAGGCGCTCGTCCCACATTTTTACTGGAATCTGAAACGTTGACTGTAAATTTTCGGCAAACATTTGTGAAGCTTCACCACGTGGTCCAATCGTATTGTTCATGTTTTTTGGGAGACCAACAATAATTTCACTCACATTATACTCTTCAATAATTTCTCTAAGACGGTCGAAACCAAATCTATTTCTATTTTCATCAATTGCAATTGTTTCTATACCTTGGGCTGTCCAACCCATTTCATCACTAATTGCAACTCCAACCGTTTTCGATCCAACATCTAGGCCCATAATTCTCATCGTTATACCTCTCGATGTTGCTTTAAATATGATTTTACTAGTTCTTCGATGATTTCATCCCGCTCTAATTTTCTGATGATATTACGCGCGTCTTGATGTCTTGGAATATATGCTGGGTCACCTGATAATAAATAACCAACAATTTGATTAATAGGGTGATACCCTTTTTCTTGAAGCGCTCCATATACGTGGAGCATTACATCTTTTACATCTTGCTCCATTGGATCTTCTTGAAAATTAAAACGCATCGTTTTATCAAAAGAGCTCATTTACAACACCTCTCTTAAGAACTACCATAACAGATAGGCCTAATTGTTAAACATTACCTATATTGTACATGATTTTACAATGGAATCAAACGGATTTTATCCATTCTTGTACAAAGTCTAAAGCAGCATCTAATTGTTGTGGATTTTTTCCTCCAGCTTGGGCCATATCTGGGCGCCCTCCGCCTCCACCACCACAACGAGTAGCTACTTCTTTCACCAATTTCCCTGCATGATATCCTTTTTTGATTAAGTCCTCTGTTATTGTTGAAATAATACTTACTTTTTCTCCTTGAACAGCACCTAATACGATGATTCCGGAACCGATTTTTTTCTTTAAGTCATCTGCCATGTTCCTCAAAGTATTCATGTCCTGAACTTGCACTTTTTGTGATAACAATTTTACACCATCTACTTCAATCACACGGTCTAATATACTTCCTGCTTCAATATTTGCTAACTTTGCAGCAAGGGATTCATTTTCACGTTGTAATTCTTTAAGTTCCTGTAACACAACTTCGGTTCTATGAACGGTATCCTTTGGTTTTGCCTTGAGAAGTTCTGCAACTTTGTAAAATTGCATAATTTCATTATTCATTAACTCAAATGCACCTTCACTCGTTACAGCTTCAATTCTTCGTGTACCAGCACCAATACCGCTCTCAGAAACTATTTTGCATAAGCCAATTGTCGCACTGTTTGGAACATGACAACCACCACAAAGTTCTAAACTATAATCTCCAATAGAAACTACACGTACAACTTCTCCATATTTTTCACCGAAAAGAGCCATTGCTCCCATTGCTTTTGCTTCATCAATATTCTTATTAGCAATCGTAACAGGAAGGTTAGCCCAAATCTTTTCGTTTACTATCTTCTCGATTGCTTCCAGTTCTTCCTGCTTAACTTGACCAAAATGAGAGAAATCAAAACGAAGACGATCTGGACCTACATATGAACCAGCTTGATTTACATGTGTACCAAGAACATCTTTCAATGCTTGATGTAGTAGATGTGTTGCAGTATGGTTTTTCTCTATCTTTTTACGATTCATTTCATCCACTTGGGCAAGAACCTGAACTCCGTTTTCTAATGTTCCTTCTTGAATTACTGCTGTATGAAGGTTTTGACCATTTGGTGCTTTTTGTACTTCGGTAACATGTACGGAAACACCTGCAGCACTTATATGTCCTTTGTCTGCAATTTGTCCACCACTTTCCGCATAGAAAGGTGTTTCTGCTAATAAGAACTCGATTTTATCACCTGCAACTGCTTGTTCCACTAGTTCTCCATCTTTAATGATTGCTGTTACTGTTGTGCTTACTTGCAGTTGGTCATACCCTACAAATTCACTTGGTATCTGTAAGTCACCTAAAATCCCACCTTGAATATGCATAGATTCTGTATCTTGACGAGCAGACCTTGCGCGTTCTCTTTGCTGCTCCATTGCTAGTTCAAATCCTGGATGATCCACCTTCATCCCTTCATCTTCTGCATACTCTTCCGTCAATTCAACTGGGAATCCATACGTATCATACAGTTTAAACACTTCAGAACCTGGGATCTCGTTTTTCCCTTCAGCTTTAGCTTGTTTTATTACAGTTGATAAAATTTCTAAGCCATCATGCAGAGTTTCATGGAATCTTTCTTCCTCATTTTTAATTACTCGTTGGATGAAGTCTGTTTTCTCTATGACATTCGGATAGAAATCTTTCATTACGTCACCAACAACTGGTACTAATTGATACATAAATGGTTTATTAATATTAATTTTTTTCGCAAAACGCACTGCTCTTCGAAGTAATCGACGTAATACGTACCCACGACCCTCATTAGAAGGAAGCGCCCCATCTGCTATTGCAAAAGAAACAGTCCGGATATGGTCAGCAATTACTTTAAATGATGTATCTAATTCATCATTTGTGCGGTATGATACACCTGCAATTTTTTCTGTTTCTTTAATAATCGGCATGAATAAATCCGTATCAAAGTTTGTTGGCACATTTTGAATAACAGATGCCATTCTTTCTAATCCCATACCCGTATCTATATTTTTCTTTGGTAATGGAGTATAAGTACCATCTGGATTATGGTTAAATTGTGAGAATACTAAGTTCCATATTTCTAAATAGCGTTCGTTTTCTCCTCCAGGATATAATTCAGGATCATTTGGGTCATCTCCAAATTCTGGTCCTCGATCATAAAAAATTTCTGTATTTGGACCACTTGGGCCTTCACCTATATCCCAGAAATTCTCTTCTAGTCTAATAATTCGTTCTTTTGGGATACCAATTTTTTCATGCCATAGGTTGAATGCTTCATCATCTTCAGGATGGATAGTTACCGATAATTTTTCTGGGTCAAAGCCTATCCATTTTGGACTTGTTAAGAATTCCCATGCCCATTCAATTGCTTCTTCCTTAAAATAATCCCCAATAGAAAAGTTACCGAGCATCTCGAAAAATGTATGATGTCTTGCTGTATAACCAACATTTTCGATATCGTTCGTTCTTATTGATTTCTGCGCATTTACAATACGTGGATTTTCGGGGATAATTCTCCCATCGAAATATTTCTTTAATGTTGCCACACCACTATTAATCCATAATAAAGTGGGATCATCATGTGGCACTAGTGATGCACTAGGCTCCACACTATGTCCTTTCTCTTTAAAAAAATCTAGATACATTTGTCTAATTTCTGAACCTGTTAACTTTTTCACACTAAATACCTCCTAAAAATATAAAAAAGCTCCTCCCCTAGACAGGGGCGAAGCTTGAATTCACGGTACCACCCTGATTTAAAAGTAAAAAAACATACTTTTCTCTCAGTACCTTAACGCGGCTGACGGCAGTGATTAGCTGCTCTCAGGATTGGCAATATGTTATGCTATGTCTAGAATTCTTTCAGCCTAGGAATTCCTCTCTAAAGCATATTCATGCGTAAGACTAGTAATAACATTTAGATCCTTCTTCAATTTAACTAATTTACTTGTATATGGTGATTATAGAGAAGTTTGTTATCATTTGTCAATATTATGCTTGCCTCTTTCTTATTAGATAATCACGCGAATGGATAATTGCGATTTTCAGAATAGCTAATAATGGAACCGCAACAATCATTCCGATGATCCCAAAAGCTTCTCCTCCAATGATTAATGCAGCAATAATAAATAACGGATGGATTTCAATTGATTTACCGACGATGTATGGAGATAAAATATTACCTTCAATAAATTGTAAGACAAACACAATCACAACTGCAATAATTGCTAATTTGACAGATCCCATTAAAGCAATAGCAGCTACTGGAATAGCTCCAATAAAAGGGCCGAAATAAGGGATAATATTAGTTGCAGCAATGATAATTCCTAATAAAATGGGATACTTAATTCCTAATAAGCTAAAAGCTGTCGCCGATGTGACACCTACAATTCCACAAACTAATAAATAACCTCGTAAATATCCACCCAATGACTCATGAACCGCTTCGATAAAATTAATTCCATCTTTCCTCCATGATTTTGGTGTTATATACCATACAGCTTTTTTAATTTTTTCAATGTCCTTAAGCAAATAAAAGGAGATAAATGGGATCACAGCAACTACGATAATAAAATCCACTAGTTTGACTAATACATTCGTTGTTTTCGCTAATATTTCGTTTCCCCATTGTTCAAAATCATTAATCCTTTCATTGATTTGAACTTTTATCCCATCAGGAAAACGTGAAGTAGAGACTTGTATATCATTAATCCAATCGCGGTACTGACTTAACAATATTGGAAATTGTTCCGTAAATTCTCTCATTTGTTTTACCATTAATGGTATCCCTAAATATAATCCAAATCCGATTCCACCAAAAAAAAGAAAATAAATCAGTAAAATTGCATATGATCGCTTCATACCAAGCGCCTTTTCTAATTTATCCACTAATGGATGTAATAAGAAAGCGATGAAACCACTAATGATAAATGGAAGAACTCCAATAAAAGCAGTAGTGACAATAGGCTTCCAAATTGGTTTCAATAATAAAAGACAGTATAGGATAATTAATACTAACAATGTGATGATTAATCGATAAATAATGGCTAAATGCTTCTGCTTCAAACTTTCCCCTCCTTGCTTATATATTGCCGAAAGTTACTGTTTTTAATCAAAAAAACAATCGAGTAGGAGGAGGTGATTAACCTCCGACCTCTCACACCACCGTACGTACCGTTCGGTATACGGCGGTTCAAAA
>VEFU01000049.1 GCA_007679095.1 Paenibacillus bovis | reverse complement strand
GCATATCGACCGACCTCCGTGTTATTTCTTAAACTATAACACTAAAGTTCGTACGACACCTATCCTAACAGAGGGGGAAGTTCAACATACGTATCACGTGGAATACTTAACATTTGCATAGAGTTTGTATTCGGGTTAACCGAAACAACAATTAACGTGTCCGTACGTCCTGCATCGCCTGATCGCTCGTCGACACCCATTAATAAAATGGAAATTGGATCGGCTTCATTAATATCAATAGCCTCAGTACGTTTATCTGAAGGTTTTCTTTCTTCATGCATTTTTCCCACTGTGCTTGCAACTGATTGATATAAGTAAACGGCGTATCCACCGATAGCTAATAATAGAATAAGAGAGGCGATACCAAGATGATATGCTCCCCCTAAAGTAGACACTTAAAAAAATAAAACTACTTTAGGGGGAGTTTTTATGCGGTCTAGGTCTAGTAAACACACAATACAGGAACTTGAAAGATATATTCACATGTATCTTCATGAAGGCTGGAGTTATCAAGAATTATGTGAAGAAGAAGGTTTATTGCTAAGTGTATCGTCATTTAATGATAGAGTACTAAGATACAAAGAAAATGGTATAACAGGTATTAAAACAAAGAAGAGTAATAATCGTTACAGTAAAGAGATGAAGGAATCGATTGTTCAAGAATATCTTGAAAGAGGGACACCTCTACGCCAATTAGCTCGTAAATATAATATTCCAACTCATTATACTGTTCGAAACTGGATCATCAAGTATACTAAGGGAGAAGGATTAAAAACTTATTCTCCATATCCCGAGGTGTATACAATGAAAGGTAGAAAATTGACGCAGGAAGAAAAAATAGAGGTTGTGAAGGCATGTTTAGCCAATAACTTATCGTATAAAAAGACAGCTGAAAAATATCACGTTTCGTACAACAATGTTTACTCATGGGTTCAAAAGTATAAAACCCATGGTCCTGACGGACTAGTAGATGGGCGTGGGCGTAGAAAGCCAGACACCGTTCAAACGGATGAGGAAAGATTACAAACAGAAATTGCGGCATTAAAAGCACGGAATGAATACCTTGAAACGGAGAATGCTGCGCTAAAAAAGTTAGAAGAAGTGGAAAGAGAGTTGATGTTACAAAAACGCGGTTGGAAGCAGAGTACCAAACAATTAAGAAGCTCAAAAATGAGGGATTCAAAATAGCTTTACTCTGTGAAGCTTTAGGTGTAAGTCGCTCCGGTTATTACAAATGGGTTAACCGGAAACCAACGAAAACAGAGATACGCTTAAGACACTTGGTCCACTGCATTCAAAAAGTATATAAGGAACATAAAGGCATTTATGGTTATCGTCGAATGACAATCTATCTCAATCATTATCTGAATGCCCAAGTGAATCATAAATGTGTTTACCGCTTGATGAGGTTATTAGAGTTAAAAGCCGTCATTCGTCGGAAGCGTTATAACTATAAGCCGCATAAACCACAACATATAGCTGAGAATGTTCTAAATAGAGAATTTCAGGAAGAATATAACGCGATGGAAGTATTATTAACAGATATCACAGAGTTCAAGTACGGAAGCAACTCGAAAGCATATTTAAGTGCCGTTTTGGATTACGGAGATAATAAAATTGTAGCCTATAAATTATCCAAACATAATAATAATGCCTTAGTTCGTGACACGGTTACCCAGATTGAAGACACGATTATCCCAAAGAAAACATTATTTCATAGTGATCGTGGCTTTCAGTACACCTCACATAGCTTTCAACATTTTGTAGAAAAGCATCAGATTACCCAAAGCATGTCACGGGTTGGCAAATGCATTGACAACGGCCCGATGGAGAATTTTTGGGGAATCATCAAGGAAGAGATGTACCGATTAACTACGTATAACACGTTTGAAGCCTTAGAGAAAGACATTAAGGCTTATATTGAATTTTATAATACCAAGCGCGTGACGTTGAAAATGGGCTTGAAAATTCCAGCATAAGAAAAGCCATGTATCAAAATCATACATGGCACAAATTACTTTGTTTATTTACCTGTCTACTTGACAGGGGGCAGTTCAAGATACTTAGGCCATTTTTTCTTTTTCTTCGTACTATGACGATCTGTTCTACCCATAAACTCACTTCCTTTTAGTAGTAAACTAGCTGATTTATTATTGCATATGTATTAGACGTTTGAAAAGAAGAAAAGTTACAAGAATGTTGAAAAATGTCATAATTTGCATGATATACTCAAGAGTAATAACAAAAAGTAATAGTAAAACATGTATCATGTTTTTTATTGTTAACCTTTTTACTAGTAATATTCTACAGCAATGAGGTGTTTAGCCATGCACATTACGTCTGAATTTGCGCAATCAATCGTGGAAGAGATGGAAAAAATAATTCAGCGAAATATAAACTTTATGAATGAATCTGGTGTCATTATTGCGAGTATCGATAAATCTCGTATTGGTAGCGTGCATGAAGGAGCACTGGAAGCAGTACAAACGAAAAAAAGAGTAGTTATTACGAATACGGATATTGAGAAAGGTGTAAAGCCCGGGATCAATCTTCCTGTCTTTTTGAATCAACAAGTAGTGGGTGTTATCGGAATTACTGGGCCGGTTGAAGAGATTGACCCATTCGGAAAAGTAATAAAAAAGATGACGGAGATTTTGTTAAAGGAAGCATACCTGGATGAGCTGTCAGACCTTGAAGAAAGAGCAAAGGAATATTTTATTGAGGAATGGATTTCGGAAAACTGGGATAATGATAAGTTATTTGCGGCAAGGGGCTGGATTTTGGGAATTAATGTTCACTTACCGAGGGTTGCTATTCTAATCAATTTGAACGATTTTAATGACTTTATTTATAGCAAACTGAAAAGTACCCAGGCGAATGTTGAAGGGGAGCTTGAAATTCAAAAGTACCGGAGAACCATACAGAAAACGATTGAAAGTCATTTTAAATATGAAAAGCAAGATATTATCATTCCTTCTGGAAGTTCACGGTATGTACTTTTACTAACAATTGACCCGAACCTTGATAGTAAGACCCAAAAGGAATCAATCGTTTCCAGATTAGAACAAATTCGAACTGCTATAAAATCGAAATATCGGATTGATACTTCAATTGGTATCGGAAGATTTCATGCTGAAATGACAGGTGTTCCGAAATCGCATAAAGAAGCGAAGCGTGCTGCGGCTATTGCGAGTAAGAACAACAGAATTGAATTTTATGACCAACTGGGGCTAGAGTCTTTTATTGAAGAAATCTCGGCAGAGTCAAGATATGATTTTATTGAACGAATCTTACGTATCAAAGAATATCCTGAAATGGAACAATTACTGGAGACAGCTGAAGCCTTCTTTCAATCAAATCAATCCATTAATGAAACTGCGGATAAGCTTTATGTTCACAAAAACACAGTGCAGTACCGTTTGAAAAAAATAAAAGAACTTACAGGCTATGACCCGAGAAAGTTCCAAGATGGAGTTCTTCTTAATGTTGCGCTCTCGTTTTACAATATTGAATAACGTAACAATACAAGCACTTGTTACGAGACACAAAAAACCTTATACCTAATAAGGTTTTTTTGTTTTGTGTAACATAGTAACCGCTTTTATATTTGTGTAAAATGAAGGAAATGCATGATAGGAAGACCAAACTAACTTTCCTAATAGAATGTACCAACAACAAATTCAGGTAGAAACATACCTCACAAAAGGATGGTTTTAATGAAGAATCGCGATGAAATAGTTGAAAAGCTTACGTTTGTCTATGGAGAGCAAAAGGCACAAGGTATTTTAGACCAGATAGAACAATTAAAAAATAAATATGCAAAAGAAGGTACACCTGATAAAGCATGGGTTGATGAATCAGATATTATGTTGATCACATACGGGGATTCAATTAAAGAGGAAGGAAAAGCTCCACTTCAAACATTAGATGAATTCCTTGTTACTCATGCGAAAGAAGAAATTAGTGCTGTTCATATCTTACCATTTTATCCGTATTCATCTGATGACGGGTTCTCGGTTATTGATTACAAAGAAGTAAACCCTGAGCTGGGTAATTGGGATGATGTAAAGAACCTATCAAATCATTTTGATTTAATGTTTGATGGTGTTATTAACCATATTTCACAACATAGTGAATGGTTCCAAGAATATCTAAAAGGTAATCCGGATTACGAGAATTATTTCGTTGAGGCAGATCCAAATGCAGATTACAGTAAGGTTACGAGACCACGTGCATTACCTCTACTTACTAAATTTGAAACAAATAAAGGCACAAAGTATATTTGGACAACCTTTAGTGATGACCAAATCGACCTTAATTTTGAAAATGAAAAAGTGTTCCTGGAAATTTTAGAACTCCTTATGATGTATTCAAGAACAGGGGCGCGTTTTATACGTTTGGACGCAATCGGATTTATGTGGAAGAAGCTTGGAACTACTTGTATTCATTTAGAGGAAACTCACAATATCATTCAGATTTATCGTAAGGTACTTGATGAAGTTGTACCAGGCACGATTTTAATTACCGAAACGAACGTTCCGCATAAGGACAATATAAGCTATTTTGGAAACGGTTATAATGAAGCGCAAATGGTGTATCAGTTCCCGTTACCACCATTAACTCTTTATACATTCCATAATGCAAACTCAACAGAATTATCCAAATGGGCTGATTCGTTAGAACCAACGACAGAACAAACAGCATTCTTTAACTTTTTAGCATCACATGATGGTATTGGAGTTCGTCCTGTTGAAGGAATTTTAACGCCTGAAGAAGTACAAGCAATGGCTGATAAAGTAATCGAAAATGGTGGATTTGTTTCGTATAAGGATAATGGTGACGGAACAAAGAGCCCTTATGAATTGAATATTAATTACTTAGAGGCTCTATCTAATGTTAATGATTCACAACACACAAAAATCTCTAGGTTCATAGCTTCTCAATCAATTTTATTATCAATGATGGGTGTTCCAGGGATTTATGTTCATAGCTTATTAGGTTCAGGAAATGATGTTAAGGGTGTAGAAGCAACTGGACGCTACCGATCAATTAACCGTGAAAAATTGAATAGGGATGAACTTGAAGCTGAGTTGCAAAACCCTGAATCGAGACGATCACTTATTTTCAACCAGTATAAGAAAATGATTGCTATTCGAAAATCACAAAAGGCATTCCATCCAAATGCTACTCAAGAGGTATTATTCCTAAATGAAAAGCTATTTTCATTAAAGAGAACATCCCTTGATGAGAAAGAAGTTATTTATGTTCTCATTAATGTATCAAATGAAACAGTAAAACAAGAAATAAATATATCAGAAGGAACAAGTGTAACAGACCTTGTTTCAAACCAAACAATCGCCGTAAACAATGATATTGAACTAGCACCATATCAAGTTATGTGGTTAAAAGCATAGTCAACAGGGGGGGAACATAATGAAAATTGCATTGGCACATTTCCGAGTCGGTGAAACAGATGGTGTTTCATTAGAAATGGAAAAATGGAAGCTTGCCTTTGAAACGATGGGACATGAGGTTGTCTTTTTAGCTGGTAGTGAAGGGCAGACAGAAGCATACGTTATCGATGAACTGCATTACATGCACCCTTTAAATAACAAGTTTGTGTATAATGCCTATGAAAGATTAGTCGACTATGATGACGAACAAGCATTTGAATCTGATATGCTTCGTTTTGCTGAAAGCATTGAAAAGAAGCTTATTGCTTTTATTAAAAATGAAAAAATTGATGTTGTAATCCCGAATAATATCCTCTCACTTGGATGGGGACTTCCGGCAGCAGTTGCTTTTTCGAACGCGGCAAAAAAGACTAATATAAAATACCTCTGCCATCATCATGATTTTTACTGGGAGCGAGAAAAGTATAGCAAACCAACCTGTGCTTTTATATCAGAATGGTTAACGACATACTTCCCACCTCTCTTGGAGAATGTCAATCATGTGGTTATTAATAAAATCGCAAAGGGAGAACTTGAAAAGCGACGCGGCATTGCATCTACTGTAGTGCCGAATGTATTTGATTTTGATGCAGACACATGGCAAGTTGATGAATACAACAAAGATATGAGAGAATCACTCGGCCTTCAGGAAGATGATATAGTGATTCTTCAAGCAACACGCATTACAGAAAGAAAAGCGATCGAACTTGGGATAGATGTTGTTTCTGTGATTCAAATGCAATTGAAAGAGATGATTGGAAAATCACTATACAATGGGAAAACAATTTCTCCTGAAACAAATGTTGTATATGTATTAGCGGGGCTACCAGAATCGTCTCCAAGATATTTAGAGTTACTTAAAAAGAAAGCGGAAGATCTAGGTGTTGAGATTCGCTTTGTGAATGAAAGAGTTGACCACTCTAGACATTTGGAAAATCAGCAAAAAATTTATTCACTATGGGATGCGTATGTAATCGCAGACTTAATTACCTATCCTAGTATTCTAGAAGGCTGGGGAAATCAGCTGCTAGAAGGGGTATTCGCGAAAAAACCTGTGGTAATCTACGAATATCCTGTTTATCAAACGGATATTGCCGATAGAGGATTTACGTTTACAAGTCTTGGAGGAAGCCATACTGTCTCACAAGATGGATTAGTAGAGGTCTCAACAGATCTTGTAGAACAAGCTGGGATAGAAGCGGCGAAGGTATTAACAGATACCATGCTATACCAAACGATTACCGAGCATAATTTTAAGTTAGGTAAAAAGTATTATTCATATAACTCTTTACAACACTATTTAAGTGATGTTTTAAAGCCTCTTTACGTATAAGCGTAAGAGGTTTTTTCTATTACACAAAACAGTATCTTTGTTCTTTGTAACAAAAATACCTCGGTTAACTTTGTTATGAGTAACATAGAAAACGCTTTAGTAGTTTTATATGATAATAACAAGCCAGTCAATAAGACAATTTAATTATTTTGCTTTTTGTGTACACATAACAAAAGAGAAAAAGTTTAGTAGGATAGCGACATCTCAATCATCCATAAAAACGTTTTCTAGTAACGAGCTAGAAAGCCGCCCTCTACTATAGACAGAAGGAGAGAACAAAATGAAAATTGTTATTGCACCTGATTCCTTTAAAGGGTCGGTATCAAGTACGAGTGCAGCGGCCAAAATCGAAGATGGCATTAAACAAGAAAACAGAGACATCGAAACAATCAAAATACCAGTAGCGGATGGTGGAGAGGGAACAGTAGAAGCTTTCTTAACATTCATGGATGGTGAAAAGGTAACGGAAAGTGTTGAAGATCCAATCGGCCGGAGTATTCAGGCAGAGTATGGCTGGATTGAGAAATCAAAAACGGCTATTATTGAAACCGCTTCAGCATCAGGACTTCCATTACTTTCAGAAACTGAGAAAAATCCTTCTAAAGCCTCAACGTATGGGACTGGCCAGCTCGTAAAAAGCGCACTGAACCGTGGGGCCAAGAAGATCATCATTGGACTCGGTGGTAGTGCCACTGTAGATGCTGGGACAGGCTTTTTACAAGCACTAGGGGTGGAATTCCTGGACGAAAATCAGATGCCGCTTAAGGGATCAGGTGAATGTCTAGGGAAAGTTCAATCAATCAATATAAACCGATTAGACCAACGGCTTAATGAAGTAGAAATTACGATTGCATCTGATGTTACAAATCCGTTACTCGGAAAAAACGGTGCTGTCTATGTTTTTGGTCCGCAAAAGGGCATTCAAAGCAAAAATCTGGAAGAGTTTGAGAGTAAAATGAAGCACTTTGCTTCAATAGTTAATAAGACTGTATCGAAAAATGAAATTGATTCACCTGGTAGCGGTGCTGCAGGCGGGTTTGGATTTTCATTACTATCCTTCTTACAGGTAAAAATGAGAAGCGGCTTCGAGTTGATAGCAGAAACGAGTAATCTCGAAACACACATCAAGACGGCTGACCTTGTTATTACAGGTGAAGGGAAATTTGATACACAGTCTTTAAATGGTAAGGTACCAATTGGTATCGCCAGAATTGCACAAAAATACAATGTTCCGGTTGTTGTTTTTACAGGACAATTCGAAGGTGACTTAGCAGCACTTACACGAGAAGGAATTTATCTTGTAGTACCAATTGTTGACCGAGTCATGACACTCCCAGTTGCAATGAAAACAGGGGAAGAATTATTAGAAAAAACGGCAAGAAGATTAATAAGAACAATTGACTTGGGCAGATATACTACTAAAGAAACAATCTTAAAAAAGGTTTTGAAGTAATTACTAATTAAAACATATAAAAATTACTTAGGGGGAAATCCTTCATGAAAAAGTTCTTTTCAATCGTAATGATTGCAATGCTGTTTGTAGGAATTTTAGCAGGGTGTTCAAGCGGAGGTTCTGATTCAAACGCTTCAAAAGGATCAGGAAAAGAGTTTAAGACGGATGAAATTACATTATACATTCGTATGATGGAAGCACAAGATAAGTGGTTTAGAGAAAATATTATTAAATCGTTTGAAAAAGAATACGGAGTAAAAGTTAACGTTCGTACGTATGAGTCAGGCGTTGACCTTGAAAACGTAATGAAGCTTGATAAAGACAAGAACACAATTGGTCTTGTAAAAACATTACACTCAGACTTAGTACCATATGTAGAAAAAGGACTAGTAATGGACCTTGAAACTGCAGCAGGTGAAAAAGTACAGGAAGATTTAAAAGAGTATACTGATATCTCTGTAGAAATGGGAACGATTAATGGCAAGCCATATTACATCCCAAGAAAAGTTGAAACAAACACATTACTTTATGTAAAATCTAAAGTTCAAGATGCAGTAGATAACTGGACAAAGTTTGAAAGCGACATCCAAGAAATGTTTAAGGCTGAAAACGGTGAAGGTCTTCCAGCTGACTATGCACTAGAAGCAGATCCAAACGAGTGGGATTGGTACGACCTAGCTGTTGTAGGTTACTACTGGTCAAACACAGAGTATGACGGTTCAAAAGAGCCAAGAATTGCTCACCGTGCACAAAAGTATGAAGGAACAACAACTGAGTTAGTAACAAAAGTATATCAAGCTGGCGGTACTCCTGAAGACGTTCTTGATATGAATTCTCAACCTGTTCAAGATATGTTCAAGTGGGAAGTATTCTTCAAAGAAAACGGTATTTATAACCCAGGTATGTGGGAAGAAGGCTGGTCAGGTGGCGGAATCTGGCAAGCAATGGCAAACGGTAAAGTATATCTAGCATTCATGCACCAAATTGATGCATTCTTTATCCACGGTGGTTCTGACCCAAGTATGACTGGTTACTTAGCAGATCCCGATGATATGGGATTAGCAATTATGCCAAAAGGTGTATCAATGGATCTTGAAAATGGACAACCTGTTCGTGAAGGTACACACGGTTCACAATTAGCTGGATTCTGGTGGGGTATCCCAACTTCAACTCCAGATGCTGAATTATCTTACGAATTAGCTCGTTGGATTACTAATGCTGAAAACCATAAAGCAGAAGCTCAACAATTTGGTATGATGCCTGTTCGTAAGGATATCGTTGAAGACTTAGGTGGAACTTTCGCTGAAGAGTGGATGCAAGAAGTATTTGATGTAGCAAATCGTCAGGTAGAAGAAGGCGTTCAAAAAATGCCACAAGTACCAACATGGCCTGAATACGTACAAACATATTTAGATGCTTGGTATGACATTGTAGTTGATGGAAAATACACAGTGGAAGAAGGACTTTCTGAAGTGTACGGTCCTAAATCACAAGAATTAAACAAGTAATAGATTGATTAATTCGAAAGAGGGGTTGTTCCCCTCTTTCAGTTAGTCTTTTGAAATGGGGGATCGTTTATGGATCTATCAGTTAGAGAAGAAAAACGAAGCTTCGTAGAAACGATCAAAAAGAATTCCTTTTTGATATTCACGTTAATACCGGGCTTTCTCTATATACTAGCGTTTTTCCTAATTATCGTTTTCTTTATTGTACAAATGTCTTTAACAACTTATGTAGGCGGGATGGCAGAAGCAAGCCCAACTATTCAAAACTTTTTAGACTTAACAAATAGTGAAGAATTTAAGGATGCATTTTCAAGAACATTTATGTTTGTTATCATTTCTACCCCTCTTCAACTTATAACTGGTCTAGTGACAGCGATGATTGTCAACAAGAGTTTTAAAGGAAGAGGAATTGTACGAAGTATTTTTCTATTACCCCTTGCAATTCCAACTATTGTAACGACATCAACGCTATTATTACTATTCTCAAAAGGTGGACATATAACAAGCCTGTTAATGGGTGATTATAGCTGGTTTCCTGCAATTGTAGATCATGAAATCTCTTTCTTAAGCAATGAAACACTAGCGATGGGATTATCCATCCTTGGTAAAGTATGGCGTGACACGCCAATTTCAATGCTGATTTTATTAGCGGGTCTACAATCTATCGATGAATCACAATATGAAGCAGCTAAGACAATGGGTGCAAATAGTGTAAGACAATTTATGTATATTACGATTCCACTATTAATCCCGGCGATTTCTTCGGTATTAGTTCTACGTTCTATCGAAGCATGGAAAGAATTCATATTCCCGTATATCTTAGCACCGTCATATCCGATATTGGGCGTATTGATCGAGAAATATTTCGTACAATTGAACAATCCGGGAATGGCAGCAGCAATCGGTGTTATCTTAATTATCTTAATCGTTATCTTTACATTATTCTTGAATTGGCTCTTGAAAAAAGTAAACGACCTCTTAGTAAGAGTGTAAGGAGGGGACAAAATGAAGAAAAAATGGAGCATAGAAAAGATATTTTGGCTATTTTTAATGGTCTTCTCGATTTTAATCGTGTTGTTTCCTATATACATCATGTTTAAGTATTCGATCAGTGACCGTGCAAGCTGGATCACAGGTGGGAAATATCCAATCCCTTGGTGGCCGTTTGATCCAAACTTTGAAATGTACAACTACTACTTGTCCGATGGACGTTTCTGGTCAAGTGCTTGGTTTAGTGTGAAAATCGCATTTTTAACTATCATTATTTCAATGGGATTAGGTGCACCGGCAGCATATGCATTGGCACGTTTTAAATTCTGGGGAATTGGAATTGTATTATTCTTAATTTTATCTGTTCGTATGTTCCCTGATGTATCATCAGTACTACCAGTAGCACAATTCTTTAACCTAGATTTCGTCTATCATCTTCCAATCACATTGAAGGTAGCGATGGGACACACCTTACTTGGGCTTCCGTACATTATCCTAATCGCAATCGGGGTATTCCAAACGATTCCAATTGATTTAGAGGAACAAGCTCAAGTAATGGGAGCAACAAAATTTTACGCATTTACACGAATTATTTTACCGGTTGCACTACCTGGTTTAGCAGCAGGTGCAATCTATGTATTCTTACTATCTTGGAATGAATTTGTATTCTCGTACTTCATTACAGCAACATCTATAGCAGATGTCATTCCATTACCTGTATACTTGAAAACACTATTAGGTGCATTCTCACCAAACCCTGTATCAATTGCAACTTTATCGCTATTAGTATCAATGCCAGTTATCATCTTTACATTTATTGTGCAGAAATACATGATTGCAGGGGCTACAGCTGGTGCTGTTAAATAATTGCTTTTAGGAGGATGGAAAATGGCAGGGCTACGTCTTGAACATATTCAGAAGAAATACCCAAATGGCTTTGAAGCTGTTAAGGATTTAAGTATTGATATAAAAGATGGAGAATTCGTATCACTAGTTGGTCCATCTGGTTGTGGTAAATCTACAACGCTACGAATGATCGCAGGTCTTGAGGACATTTCTGGTGGTAAACTATTAATCGGAGATAAACTTGCAAACAATGTTGCTTCTAAAGACAGAGGCATTGCGATGGTATTCCAAAGTTATGCATTATTCCCACATATGTCTGTGGCTGCAAATATTGGTTTTGGGTTAAAAATCAATAAAGTGGACAAAAAGATTCGTAACGATAAAATCGAATGGGCATTAGACTTACTAGATTTAAATGGTTTAGGTGATCGTAAGCCATCTGAACTATCTGGTGGACAAAGACAACGTGTTGCATTAGGACGTGCATTAGTCCTTGACCCAGAGGTACTTCTATTGGATGAGCCACTAAGTAACCTTGATGCAAAGCTTCGTGTAAAAATGAGAACAGAGCTTAAGAGAATTCATAAGCAATTAAAATCAACTATTATCTATGTTACACATGACCAGGCAGAAGCAATGACATTAAGTGACCGCATTGCAATTATGAAAAACGGTGACCTTATGCAAATCGGCTCACCAACAGAAATCTATACTCGCCCGGCTAATCGCTTCGTAGCAGGCTTCATTGGAAGTCCTCCAATGAACTTCTTAGAAGGTGAATTGGCGCATGAAAATGGTAATAACGTATTTATTAATAAAGACGTTAAGTATGTTTTACCAGCAAGTATGAAATCTTATATCGAAACGAATATTTCGCAAAAAGAAGTAGTCCTAGGGATGCGTCCTGAAGATTTAGCAATCAGCCTAACACCTGCGACAAACGGAATCGAAGGCGTTTCAATTATTACTGAAACATTAGGCTCAGACGATTTCGTAGCAGTAGAGGTTGGCAAGAAGTTATTCAGTGTACGTACAGAGCCAGGAAGCAACTTCCCAACTGATAAAAAAGTGTATTTAACTCCTGCAGAGGATAAGCTACATCTATTTAATAATGACAATGCAACTGATGATGCAAAGGTTCGTTTTGCATAATTGAGCATTCGCCTATAGCTCGCCGATTGGCGGGCTATTCTTTTTACACCCACTATATGGAGGTTTACTAACATGAAGATATACGAACAAAAAGAAAGACTAGTTCCACTTCTCGATAGCCCTTTACAGAAACCAGTTGATCTGGGCATTGGTTCTCTTGCGGTAAGTATCAATCCAGACGGTCGTATTTGTACCATTAACCGTCCGCATCATAAGCATGGATATATTACATTCTCATCAGTCGAACAGTTTCCAAATGATAAATGGTATGATACACCTTTCGTGCGAAATTATCGTAGACAGCTAGCGGTAAATTCAACCGGTTTCGGTTTATTGCCATTAGGATTTACTACAACTCCTGAGGTGTTCTTAGGTGAAGGTAATCATCCAGTTTTCAAATGGGAAGAAAGTGGGTTAGAGATAAACTCCTCTTTTGTTGCTGAAAAAAGAAGTGATGTGAACGTCCTAGTACAACAAGTGGAGCTTATCAACCATACTTGTGAAAATGCAGCTGTTCCTCTGGAGTTTGGTGGACAGATCAGCTTAAACCGCAGTAGCTATGGGCAATTAACAGAAGGTGGACCAATTCCGATTCCTCAGGTAGAAAATGCGCTAACGGTAGTAGGTAATAAACTAGTTCTTCAAAATAAAAACTTAGGTGCTCGTGCAGAAATCGTTGTGTTTGAAGATAGCCAACCGTTACGTTTTGGAGATGTACAGAAAACAGCAGGAGAAGCAATTACACTAAATGAAACCTTTGAAGTCGAAGTGCAGGCAAATGGGAAGAAAACAATCACCCTGGTATACGCAGTTGGAGAGTACGAAGACAAAGTACTTTTAGAGCCAAACTGCACTTTACATGCCGTGTCCAGAGATAAGGAAGTAATAGCACCTGTGGATTGGAAGGAATTCGTTATTAACCGCAATATCGATTATATTGTCAACTGCTGTGCTGTTCCACTTGGTGAAGAATCAGTATGTATTATTACAGACCATCAGTTACTTCCGTTAGCATGGAACCGCGATGCATACTATATGGTTCAACTATTATTCGCATCCCTTTCGTACCGCGAAAACGAGGCTTGGAAGCAAAAAGTACAGAACATCATCAAGGGACATCTCCTTTGGATGTTTGAAGATGCAGGCCGCCCTGAAGGGTATTGGGGACGTGCGTATTTAACGAATGGATATAGTAAGGATCAAATTTTCCAGCTTGACCAACAATGTTATCCAATTTTAGAGCTTTGCGACTATTATCAAGAATTCAAAGACATAGAAACAGTTGAAAGAGTTCAACCAATTGTGAGGGAAGTCCTTGCGATGTTAATGGAACATAAATCCGAAACTCATTGGTTATTTAAAACAGCGGAAACTCCTGCTGACGATGAAGTAGAATATCCATACCATTTCTCAAGCCAGGTTCTGATGTGGAAAATGCTAATTGAACTAGATAAACTTAATCATGAAGTAAAGCTTTTTGAAGAAAATTTCGGTGAAATGGCAGAGAAAGTTAGACGGGACTGTGTTTCCAATTTCAAGTATAATAAAGACGGTAAAGAGCTGTTTGCATATTTAACTGACCTAAACGGAGGCTATCAGCTTTATCACGATGCGAACGACCTTCCTACTGTGTTTGCACCTATCTGGGGCTTCTGTGATGTGAATGATGGGGAATGGCGTGAAACAATGGAATTTGCTTTCTCACTAGACAACAAAGGTGGCTACTATGCTGGCCCATTTGAAGGGCTTGGGTCCGTTCATACACCACATAAATGGCCACTCGGTGATGGGCAAGAGTTGTTGTATGCAGAGCTGATAAACGACGATCAACGTAAAGAAAATGTGGAAACTAAGCTGCGAAAAACAGTACAATGGGATGGAATGTTCTCTGAGGCTGTGTATGAAGAAACGGGTGAGGTTGCATCAAGACACTGGTTCTCATGGCCAGGAGCATTTATTTCCTACGTCTTTATCATGTTAGAAAATAGCAAATAACATTTGAAAATTGAAGGGAGTGCCTCGTATGAGGGACTATACAATTGGCATTGATCTAGGTGGAACGAATCTTCGTGTAGCATTAGTCGATAAAAATGGAACAATTCTACAAGAACTCGAACGCAGCACCGAGCCTGAAAAAGGACCAGAGTTTGTGGTCAGGAATATGGTTGAGATGATTCAATCTGTAAAAGGGGACCATCAAGTGGATAGCGTTGGAATTGGTTCGCCAGGTCCATTGAATCCAAGAACAGGTGTCATTATTGAACCACCTAACCTAACTGGCTGGTCTAATGTCCCAATCGTTGAGATGCTTCAGAAAGCCATTAACATACCAGTAACTCTCGATAACGATGCAAATGCAGCAGCATTAGCTGAAGCAACAATTGGAGCAGGTGCTGGACATGAGAGTGTTTTTTACATCACGGTTAGTACGGGAATTGGCGGAGGCTATATTATAGAGAATAAGGTAGTCCAAGGAGCACAGGGATACGCAGGCGAGATTGGGAATATGATTGTTGTTCCAAATGGACGAAAGCATTCCAATCTAAACCCTGGAGCACTTGAAGCATTATCAAGCGGTACTGCAATTGCTCATATTGCTGAGGAAAAAGGAATCACTGGTGGGACTGCAGAGGTATTTCGACTTGCAGAGGAAGGAAACGATGTGGCTAGAGAAATCATCGATGAAGCACTTACCTATCTCGCAATTGGAATTGCAAACCTTACACATGCTGTTAATCCAGATGTATTTGTACTCGGTGGCGGTGTGATGAAATCCGAAAAACAGGTACTGGAACCTCTACGTGAAAAAGTGAAAAACCTTCTTTACCCGGGATTACGGGATTCTATCAAAATTGTCCCAGCGGGATTAGGTTCAAAGGCAGGAGTAGTAGGGGCTGCGCTCTTACCAAGATAATAAATTCAACAAGTGGACCAACGTATTGGTCCGCTTATTTGATTATCTGGACTATTATTTGATATAGTTTCTGTGGAGAATGACAATCAAGATATTATCAAAAGGAAGTGCTATTAGTGAAAGAACCAATTTTCTTAACTCCACTTTTCCAAGAACGTATTTGGGGTGGTACGAAGCTACGAACTGAATTTGGATATGATATAAAATCAGATTTGACAGGTGAATGCTGGGCAGTATCAGCTCATCCGAACGGACAAAGTGTCGTTAACAATGGCCAATATAAAGGAAAAACATTAGGTGAACTATGGAGTGAGCATCGCGAGCTTTTTGGTAACCTGGAAGGCGATGTATTCCCACTACTAACAAAAATTCTAGATGCTAACAATGACCTATCAGTGCAAGTTCACCCAAATGATGAATACGCAGGTAAACACGAAAATGGGGAACTTGGAAAAACAGAATGCTGGTATGTGATTGATGCGGAAGAAGGCGCGGAGATCATCTTCGGTCATAACGCACAAACAAAGGAAGAGTTCACACAAATGATCGAGCGTGGCGAATGGAATGACCTTCTACGTCGTGTAAAAGTAAAAGCGGGTGACTTCTTCTACGTACCAAGCGGCACCGTTCATGCCCTATGTTCAGGTGTACTTATTTTAGAAACGCAACAAAGCTCAGACACTACTTACCGTGTGTACGATTATGACCGCGTTGATCAAAGCGGACAAAAGCGTGAATTGCATATTGAAAAATCAATTGATGTTACAACTGTGCCGCATGAGGACTTCCCAGTGGAACCACGTGTAGAAAGTCAAGTTGGGGCAACGATTACAACGTTCGTACAAGAAGAATACTTCTCTGTTTACAAATGGGATGTTACGGGTTCTGCAGAATTTACACAGGACAAGCCGTTCCTAATTGGCAGTGTGTTAAAGGGAGCGGGAGAGATTGTTATTGATGGTGAGAGCTTCCCGGTTGAGAAGGGTGTACATTTTATCTTGCCAAGTGGCATTGGTGAATACCGGGTGAAGGGCGAGTTAGAGTTGATTGTGTCGCATCCATAGAAGTTTGGTGCAGCCAGCTAGTGATAGCTGGCTTTTTTGGTTTGCCCAGCATGGGCGAACTCTAACGGGTGAAAGTCCCGAGTACGACCTTGTAGCAGTAAGTACATAGCTGAAGGCAAGGGTGTCCACGGTGACGTGGAATCTGAAGGAAGCTTGAAGGCAAACCTTCGGTCTGACGAACAGAAATCATATAAGAGGCAACGTATGAGGATAAGACTGCTAAAGAAGTTAAAGTCCCATAGCTACTGTATCATACGGTGTAAATATGGCAGATAGATGAAGGGAAAGAGTTCGCACCTTAACTGGGGAGGTCTCACTGGTCTGTATCAAAAGCTTATAGTGATATAAGTCTGGATAGTGAGAAGTCAGCAGAAGCCGTAGTAGTGAAGATGTCTAACGAAAGTTAGAAAGAGCGAAGGGCTGAACAATTTTATCGTTATAGAAATCTCGATTAGGAGAGGAAATAGACCACTGGCTAAAGGCGGAAAAGTGGATACCGTCTCTATGAGAAGGAAAGGAAATAACAAGCATGTACGATAGAAAATTACTTGATAAAGTTCTTAACAAGGACAATCTTAATCAAGCACTTAAACAAGTGAAGAAAAACAAAGGTGCACCAGGTGTTGATGGAATGACAACCGATGAGTTGGAGAGTCACTTGTTGATGAACAAAGACAAGATTATTCAACAAATTAGGCATAGAAAATATCAACCCCAACCCGTCTTAAGAGTAGAAATCCCAAAACCTAACGGGGGAATACGACTTTTAGGTATACCAACGGTCATAGATAGAGTTATACAACAAGCAATCGCACAAGTCCTCACCCCGATGTTTGATAAGGAATTCAGCGAATATAGCTTTGGATTCAGACCTAGACGCTATGCAGAGATGGCTATCCTACAAGCATTAGAATAACTTAAACCCAGTAAGGGAAGGCAAAAGATTCCCGATAAACCTGCCAGAGAAATAAATTTCGGTTTTGAAAGTGCAATTGTAAGTCCAATATCAAAAGAGCATTATATCAAAAAGTAAAATATGTAAAAAAAAGGGAACTGATTCGTTTATAGAACCACATCCTCGTTTTTACTCTTACCTGAAAGTTTTGCTGGTAAAATTATCTATTTATTCATTTATTTTCAAGCTGTGCAACGCTAGTGGGCACCGACACAATTCCGACACTATTCGGAATAGTTCAGGTGCCTGGCACCTAAATAATTCGTTCGATATGTATTTGTGATTCTTTGGTTAGGTCTATGAATTGTTCGCCAACTTTAATTAGGGGGCGAGTGGGTTTATTTTTTGGAACCATGATAATCGTTCCTATTCGACCGTCGGTTAGAAGGACGGAACATCCAATTAGATAGTTCATCGTTTTTTCAATAAACACTAAGGTAATTTCAGGGTCCAATTCTCCAAACATTTCCTCTTCCATTTCAGTTAACACTTCATAAAATGGTGAATGTGTTCGATATACCCGGTTAGATGTCATCGCATGAAAAATGTCTGCAACAGCTACAATACGACTAAACAAGTCAATATTATCCCTTTTAATGCCCATAGGATAACCACTGCCATTCATTCTTTCATGGTGTTGAAGTGCCACAAGTGCCTGTCTATGGCTTATTCCTACGGTGTCATTAAGTATCTCATAGCCATAAATCGTGTGTTTTTTCATAATGGCATATTCCTCATCTGTTAACTTACCTGGTTTATTTAAAATAGATTCCGAGATTAGCATTTTCCCTACATCATGTAGTAGTGCAGCGGTTGTTAGCTGCATCAGTGCTTGGTGATCAAGGTTCATCCAATTTCCAATGAGATTAGCTAATGCTCCTACAGCAATGTTATGGCGGTATGTATAATCATCTTTTGCTTGAAGTGCTACAAATAATTGTAGTACATTCGTGTTTTCGCTTACATTCTGAATCAAAGGAATAACATCTTTTCGTAGTTCTGCAAGTGGAATTTTTCTATTCCTGCGTATTTCCTTAAAAATTCTACTTGTTTCCTCTACAGCTTCATCAATCAATTTGTAATATTCATTGTAGTCAGCATTAGTGAATGTACCAATATCTGTTACGGCCTCCTCCGTTAGAGTAATCCCATTCTCTTCCAAAAGCATTACGTGATCATATGTGATAATGAAAGATTTTGGGACTAATAAAACTCCATTTGCATTATAAATATCGGTGTTATTTTTCTTGCCAATTATTTTTTGTAAATAATAACTGAACTTATCCAACCTATTTCTTGTTCTCCCTCTTTAGGTTTTTGATACTTGGGTCATAGGACCTGTGTGTTTTTGATTATACAACTGAATTTACTGTATGTATAGATGGAATTTTCGCGCAATAGATTTAATATGGAATTAATAAAAGAGAATAAATATTATTAAATTTTTAAAGAAACTTAATGATTCCCTATGTTATAATAAATACCAAAAAACGCATCTAGGAGAAAGGGAGCAAGACTATAGATGGATGACCAGAAGGCGATACAATTTTGGAATGGTCAATTGCTTGAACTTGAAACATCACAAAGGAAAGTATATTTTACGGAAATAATTCAACATGAACCAAATCTGATAATCCAAAGACCAGTGAGTCGGAAAGGCACTCCTTTGTTACTCGAGGGAGAGAACACGATTACTGTCTACTTTCATGATCAAGATCAAGGTTTGTGTACATTTGATTCAAAGATTACCCAATATCAAAATGGGAAGACAGTAATTGAAAAACCTCTTACTAAAAATATTAAAAAAGCACAGAGAAGGCGTTATTTTCGCGTTCAAGTAGCAGTGGAAATGAATTTAGTATTGCCTTCCACAAAAGATTCGCCTGGAGAAAAATTGTTAATCCATACGTACGACATTAGTGGTGGTGGAGCTTCCTTTATTTTTCGTCATCCAGTAGTTAAAGTGGGAGATTTAGTGAATGGGAGTTTACAATTTAAGATTAATTCCGTTCCAAAGAATATAAACTTCTCTGGAAGAATTGTTAATGTAATGAAACAGGAATATCACTTTTATCGAATTTCCTTGCAATTTATGGCGATGAATGAGTTGATAAGAACTGACATAATAAAGTTTTGTATGTATAAACAAATCGAACTACGCAAAAAAACGAAGAATGAATCCTAGTGGAATGTAGAGGAAAGCGAAAATATATTTACATACAGTTGTGTGGGTGCCAGGCACCCACACAATTCAGAATAGTTCCGGTGCCTGGCACTATATTTTCAACGGTGTTCTCTTTGTTAGGAGACGGATGATGATCATCGTTAGTAGTATGGCAGCGAAAACCGTTGGTAGTGCCAGTTTTTCTGGAACTACTTCAAATACGGAGAAGTTTTTGAAAATCGGTAAATCTAGTGTTATTCTAATCATCGTATCTTTTATCGCGATAAAAACAATTCCAACAGCGATGAAGAGGAGACCGCCAATGACTCCTAGGCGCTGGAATGCTGCCGCGATCATCCAACCAATGATATAGAAAACGAAAATATGCAGACTAAATAAAGCAAGGGAGAGTACTAGATTAGATGACGGATCAATAAACGGTGTAACGATAAACGATTGAATTATCTCACTGACAATATTACCGTCGCTGTCAATTTCGATTTTATCTAAAGCTCTTTCTCTCAGCTCAATCGATGTGAAGTTACCGATTATTAGCTTTTCTACTAGGCTAATGATATAGATACCGATCGGTATGAAGATGGATAAACCAATACTAGCAATCACATTTCCATAAAAATAGTTTTTTCTGGTGATTCCAAGCCCTACATAGTGGGGAAGGAAGTTTATAGAGATGATTCCGATAACGAACATAAAGATATTACTGGCGATATATCCAGCGCTGTAGTAGGAATCTACCTCAATACCAAATACCATTTTTACAATATTAATCAATAGGAAAATCCCAAATCCCATAAGCGTCCAGGTCATCTGTATAATGAGTAATTCTAAGCCAACCGCTGGAGAACCTAGTGGTTTTTTCATATTAATTTCCCTCCTCCGTAAGATGAATAAATAAGTTATGGAGTGACACTGGAGCAAAATCGAGACCTAATTCTTTGGCAAATGCTCTATCTGTAGCACTCAATTCCCCAAAAACAGTGATAGATCGTGTGTCACCTAATTGCTCTTCATGAATGACATTTTTCCCTACCGCAAATTCGTTTACTTTTTGCTTACTTCCAACAACCGTTGCTCCATAAGACACAAGGTGTTCATTTGGTTCATGAAGAAGGATTTTTCCATCTTTAATGATGATGACTTCATCAAATAAATACTCCATTTCTGACACAAGATGGGTAGATAAGATGATGATTCGTGGATGTAGTTCTTGATCCTGTAACAGTTCTTTATAAAACAAATCACGTGCTGGCGCGTCCATGCCAAGATATACTTCGTCAAATATCGTGATTGGTGATCGACTTGCTAATCCGATCACGACATTAAAGGCAGATTGTTTACCTTTAGAAAGTTTCGAGACTGCTTTTTTACCCTCAAGCTTAAATTTCTTTAACAAACTTTGCGCGTATTCTACATCGAAATTTGGACGATAGCGATTCATATATTTTACTATCGTAGTAGGTGAATCCGTTTCCCCTGTATAATCCTTGTCATACATAAAGGTAATGTTTTGCATTATCCGAGCATTTTCAAATGGTTGTTCGCCGTCGATTAAGATTTTCCCAGAAGTTGGTTCGCGAAATGAGCCAAGAAGGGAAAGTAGCGTTGTTTTACCCGCACCATTGCGACCGAGTAATCCGTAAATTTTTGGTTCTGTAATCTCAAAATTTATATCACGTAGAATCTCATCATTTCCATATGAAAAATGAAGATTCGTTGCTTGTATATTCATTGTTTTTCACGACCTTTCACATCTTTGATATAGTTAAAAATTTCTTCTATCGTAATTTCAAGCTTTTCGGCTTCTTGGACAAGCGAGACAATGTTGTCTTCAATAAAAGCTTGGCGACGCATTTTGAGTATTTTATCTCGAGCTCCTTTAGCTACAAACATCCCGATACCTCTTTTCTTATACAGAATTTCTTCCTCCACGAGCTGATTGATCCCTTTGGAAACAGTAGCATGATTGATCTTATAGTAATTTACCAGTTGATTTGTCGAGGGAGCCTGTTCGTCCTCATTCAACTGTTTATTAATAATCAAGTCTTCAATTAACTCACGAACTTGAATATAAATCGGCTTATCTGAATTAAAAACATTACTCATTCACGGCCCTCCTTTGTGGGTGTTACGGTATTATAGTGTTATGGTTATATACTTATGTGTATAACCATAACAGTATACCTTTTTAGTGTCAATAGGTACCTTAAATATTTTTGCATGGGATGGAAAGAGGGGCTGTGCGGGTGCCAGGCACCGACACAATTCAGAATAGTCCCGGTGCAAGGCACCCGCAAACAAAAAAGAAGTAATTTCCCATTCTCACGTTCGAGATATAGGAAATTACTTCGGTGCCTGGCACTAACACAACTTAGAAACAATTCAGAATAGAGTTGGTGCCTGGCACTAGATTGCTTTTCTTCTATATAGTACTTGTATTAGGATTCCTGCTATTAGCAGAGCGGTTCCTATTGCAAGTAGGTTATAGAAGGCGGTAGCTGTGTTTGGTAGTTTGTCGTCTGTTTCAGTTTTTTTAGAATCGTCTTCTTCCGGCTCGCTAGGCTCACCCGGCTCATTCGGTTCCCCCGGCTCATTCGGCTCACCCGGCTCGTTCGGTTCCCCCGGCTCGTTCGGCTCCCCTGGCTCATTCGGCTCGCCTGGCTCGTTCGGTTCTCCTGGCTCATTCGGTTCCCCCGGCTCATTCGGTTCCCCCGGCTCATTTGGTTCCCCCGGCTCATTTGGTTCCCCTGGCTCGTTTGGTTCCCCTGGCTCGTTTGGTTCCCCTGGCTCATTCGGTTCACCCGGCTCATTCGGTTCACCAGGTTCGTCTAGTTTTACATTTTTTAAGACAAGGGCATCAATCCAACCATATATTCCTTCACTTGGTGGAGCAATAATGGATATAACGTCACCATCTTTTAATGGGACAACAGTGTCCTTTAAATAATGCATCGTCACATTATTCATACCGAAACCATTGGACATGCGGATAATCGTACCTAGTGGTTCACCGTTTAATTCTAATTCATAGACGGATCTTACTCCGGCAGATAGGATGCCAATTTCGTATTCGCCATTACCAAATAGTTCAAGGTCACTGACAGGAATATCGATTCTCTCATATGACATTAAATCGGCAGCTGGTTCATTTAATGGAGGACGTAAGCGATAATAATCTTCGCCTTCATAGAAAAGTAATCCATTTAAATCTGTTTTTAAATCTAATTCAGCTGGTTCGGGTGAATATTCTGCTACTGCTTTTTTCGCCTCTTTCTGTAATGCAGCTAATTCTTCATCGGTGATAGTAGGGGGTCTAAACGTATTTTTGGAAATGTCCTTTTTTAGTAATGCTTCGTACCAAACAGCAGCTAGAAGGTATCTACCATGCACAAAGCTAGCGTGGAATCCATCCCGGAACAGGCTTTTTCCACCTTTGTCTGGGTTAAATAGTTCGTGTGCTCGTGCATTTTGCATCGCCAGCCCACTTGGGATAACGTTTACATCGCCGAGCTGTTGAGCTGCTAATTTGTAAGCTTCCGATACGTGGTTCCACATAACATCTGGGTCTCTCTCAAAGCGAATAAAACCGAAGTGGTCACTTCCGCGTTCATATGCCCATGTTTGGTGTATGAGCATTTCTGCTTCAGGAACTCTTTCTTTTACATAATCTGCTAGATTATTTAAATATGGATAATACGTAGAAGGAATCCCACTGAAGTGACTTGCTTGCTGTAAGGAAACATAGTCCCAATCATCACTTTCTAGTACACTTTCAATTGTTACTCCATTCGTATCCATTCTTCCATTTTGAAATTCGAAATAACTATATACTGCTTCATTGTTAGTGGCATTATTCCAATGAGCACTCAATTCTGAACCACCAATGTACAAAATTCCAACTTTAATATTTTGTCCATCAGCTCTCGCCATCGATTCTAAATAGGAGAGTGCATCCTCAGAAAAGCTATTTCCAATTGCTAGTAGTTTAAGTTCCGCTTCGGGTTCTTCATCCGTGTTCCCGTCTTCTCCATCTCCGGGAACGTTTACATCGCCAGTTGGAACATAGATTCTAAAGTGAGAGGCAACTTCCTCCCAACTATCTCTTATATCTAAAAATGCCCCTTCGAAAGCAACGTTAAATGCACGGTACTGAAAATCGCCCCACCATTCTTCATCTACCACTACTTCTGTCTTAGTTACATTACCTGGTCGAGTATGTCCTGGTTGCGGCTCTAGTTCTACCCATCCTTCAGGTCGATACTGATAACCTGGATCGATTTCAATAATTGTACCAACGGGAAGATCTTCTCTAGTAAACATCTTAGAAGCAATGAAAAACTTATGATTCGTCGCGTTACTTATCTCTGGTGTAGACATCTGTGTCCCTATTACAGGATCAGGGGAATTCCAATAAGCGTTTGGAGTTGGGTCCCAATCTAATTGGATATAACCCTCACGCTCGTTTGCAGCCGCCATATCTACTGATGTGAATAGTCCTACAATCAGTAGCACAGCAAGACTAGCAACTAAAGAAATTACTAACCTTGACTTTTTACCCATCCATTTTCCTCCTTTTTCTTTCTTTCTATAAAATAGAATGTAAGCACTTACATATATAATGGTATAGTCGGAATCTAGCAAACACAATGAACTCAAAGTACTATATTTACAAATCCTTCCATTGGGTAAATTTTGCTAGAAAAGAAGAGAGTGGTAGTTCTATAGAAACGGGATGGGTGTGAAAATTGGACTGGTGGGGTCTGTATTAGTGCATCTGAGCGAGTGCCACTGTACGGGTGCCAGGCACCAAGACAATTCAAAATAGATCCGGTGCCAGGCACCCGTACAATTCAGAATAGTTTGGGTGCCAGACATACGAGTAATGGGTATTTATAGGTACAGTCGAAGTTATATTTAAAAGAAGGAACGTTCGTTCTTTTTTTGTAGTGTGAATGATATTAATATTATGATAATATTGTAATAGCAACTGCTTATTTGTTAGGGTGGTTGGTTGTCACTCTTCTTTCCTTAAAGGGAAAGGAGGTGATAATCATGGAAACATTTCTTGAATTTCTCCGCGAAGTTGTGAAAGGAATAGTGCGTGAATCAAGTGCATATTTCTTTCGCAAGAATATTCTAGAGAACAAGAAAACCACCCTACGCCGTCACAAGCAAAAGGGTGGTTTTCATCGGAATAACTAAAAATTGACAACCACCACCCTGACGGTAGAGGTTGCAGGAAGAAGCGCTCCAACGCTTCTTCTTTTTATTATATTCTTATTATACATGGAATAAACCATAAATTAAAGTGTCTTAATAGTACGAGTGCCAGGCACCAAGACAATTCAGAATAGATCCGGTGCCAGGCACCCGCCACTAGCGTTGCACAGATTGAAATTAATTGAATGAATAGATAATTTTTCCATTTGACTTTTCGAATTAGAATAAAAAACGAGGATCTGGTTCTAAGATGAATCAGTTCCCTTTTTTTTACATATTTTATTTTCGAGTATAATGTTCTTTTGATATTGGACTCACGATTGCACTTTCAAAACCGAAATTCATTACTTTACTACGCTTATCTGGTATCTTTTGTCTCCCTTTACTAAATTTACGTTTTCTATTAAATTCTTTTTGAACTTCTTCCCATGAGTCCATTAAATATTGGCGTATTGTTTTTAGAAACTGCCAAATCTCACGATTTGGTTCCCTCAACAGTCGCATGATTACTAGTAATCCAAACGTAATTAATGCAATAAATAGTTGGTTCCAAATACCAATTGGGGACTTGCTAAATAAATGGTCTATTTTGATATGTTGTTTTAACCATTTAAAGAATAATTCAATATACCAACGGTTCTTATAAGTATCTAATATTTCCTGTTCGCTTAAGTCCAATTTATTGGTGAGAAGGCGATAAGAGGTACCTTCTTCATCGGTAAATTCTATTAGTTTTAGTTTCTCAGGTCTTGTTCTTATTGACACAAGCTCGTATCTAGTTACATTCGGAAGATCTGATCTATAGGATCTTAAGGTCTCAAAACGGAACGTTTTTTTTAATCTCACAAGAAAATTAATGTCTCTTTCTAGCCATCCACCCATTTTGGTTTTTTCAGCATAACCTCTATCCATTACATATAGCGTATTGTCAGGCTCAATCAAATAGTTCACTGCATCTATGTCCGCAATATTTGCGGTGGATGGAACCATTTTCTCTGGAAATACACTGTCTGTTGAAGCTACTGCTAGTCGAAGATGAAGCTTAACGCTGCTTGAATCCTTTGAAACTGCAGTCCAACTAGACGCACTGTTTGGGAGTTTAATGTGAGTAGAATCGATGATTCTTAAGAGACCTACATTATAATTTATCCCTTTAGCTTTTGCGGATTTAAGCAACTTATATTGATGAGTAATTCGGCTAAGGATATCCGCAAGTTTGCTTGTATTTAAAGTTGAAAGTCTCCGACTTAACGTAGAAGCGCTAATAGAATCTATATTAAGTTCTTTGGTTATTTGTTTTTTTGATCTTAAGGCGATTTCAATTTCATGAAGGCTATCCCATCGAAATAATCCAGCTAAAAGAAATATTTTAACCAGTGAATCATCTGTTAACTCTTTATACCCATAGTTGTGTAATGGGCATGCCAACTTATTTTGAGGCAGGTAAGATAAATATTGACGAAAGACTAATTTTTGGTCTACACTATTCATACATTGTGTGCTCCTTTGTAAGTGTAGGGAACTGATTTAGTCATCGTTACCTACACTACAATAGGAGCTTTTTCTATTTTTATCAATATTTTTGTTCATTTTACATTTTTTTACTGCTGTGCAACGCTAGTGGGCACCGAGAGGGAGGTAAGGTGTATGAATATATTAGGTTTTTCGTCGGGGATGTATGGTTGGTATGAGAGGCATTGGATGGATTTTAAGGAAGAGCCATCTTTGGATGAGATATTCCGTTCTTGTGCAGAGGCTGGGTTAGATGCAGTGGAAGTCGACGCACAGCCGGAGATTGTACAGTTGGCGAAGTCATATGGATTAGCGATTTCAGGCTCTTATATTGGATTACCATTACACGAATCGTCCATTAATATAGAAGAAACCGTCATGCCAGTTGCAAGAAGGTTATCCGAAGTCAATGGAAGGGATCTACTAATAAATGCTGATCCAAAAGGCGGCTGGGGTGTTGCTCTTAAGAAAACAGAAGATGAGTTTAAGCGTCAAGGAGAGCATCTGTCAAATATTGCGGATGCAGTAAGGGACCTCGGTTTGAAAGTAAGTATGCATAATCATGCGGATGATAAACACAATGCTGAAGGTGATTTGCGGTCTGTCATTGAATATTCGAGTAAAGAGGTTGGTCTCTGTATCGATACAGGTTGGGCACATGTAGCAGGAATGAATCCATTAGAGTGGATAGAGAAATACCCAGAGCGAGTCTACTCATTTCATTTGCGGAATCAACATGGTGCCATTCCTTCAGAGAATATTACAAGTGGGGATATAGACATGCAAAAACTTATCCATATGTTGAGTGATATCAATTATCAAGGTTGGCTCACGTTCGAACTATGGCATCGAGAAGATAATCATCCACAACGTTCACTGGTGGAAGATACTAAAATATCAATAGATTACTTGAAACAAGCACTACAGGTCTAAGTGCCAGGCACCCGGACAATTCAGAATAGATCGGGTGCCAGGCACCAAAACAATTCAGAATCGTTCCGGTGCCTGTGGTCGACCCCCTTATAATGGACACTAGACATGTTACAATTGTTTAATAATGCTTTTTTGGGGAGTGACCAAGTTT
>VEFU01000499.1 GCA_007679095.1 Paenibacillus bovis | reverse complement strand
TTTGCAACGATAGATTTTCATCAACATCGTCAACACTCACTTCATAAACTTTATATTCCTATACCTTCCTTAATCCATACCAATAACCAACACTTCCTCATTTATCATTCCCCCCCACCAATCTCTACCTTCTATTACCATTATTCACCACCTCCGCCTTCTTATCAAACACCTTCTCCAAAAATACAACCAACAATCCAATTAAAACCACAATATATCATAAAAAACCG
>VEFU01000498.1 GCA_007679095.1 Paenibacillus bovis | reverse complement strand
AATTCGGTATTAGGGTGTTGTTGATGAATTTGTTTATAGGGTGTGATTGGATGTGGGGAGTTAGAAAAGTTTTTGAAGGGTGGAATGTGTTGTAAAATAGGGTGAGTTTTTTGATTTGTATGTGGTCGAAGTGGTTGTATTAAAAGGGAGTGTGTTGGAAATGCTTTAGAGAGATGTTCGGAGTTGAATTGAGTGAGGTCCACAATAGTAGTTATTATTATAAGATGTAC
>VEFU01000497.1 GCA_007679095.1 Paenibacillus bovis | reverse complement strand
CCCTGAATAAAAAAGACACTAATATTCTTAATAGTATTCCACACCCAGTTTCCCTTCCTAACCCAGTCCACCCCCAATCAATCCAACTCCTTCCTCACTTCTATCATGTCCAGGAAGAACACGAAGCATTACAAAATATCATCCACCGCAACCATTTCCTTAACCATATTCATCTACCACATTCTCCTACATTAGCTCCTCGTACTCCACACTATCCTTATCAACAATTTC
>VEFU01000496.1 GCA_007679095.1 Paenibacillus bovis | reverse complement strand
TCTACACACATTTGCCCACTTCTAAAAATACCCCACTCTCTCTATTATTTTCTACCTAACAAATCATTTATTCCTTTCCCATCACTACCAACCATTTTTTCACGAACATTGTTTAGTGGGTACTATTGCATATTCACTGACTCATCCTCATCAACACATCCCCTTCCTTCTATAATATCATTCCTCACCTAAATCATTCTAACTCCATACTATTCCTCTCCATTTTCCCCT
>VEFU01000495.1 GCA_007679095.1 Paenibacillus bovis | reverse complement strand
TTTGGAGTGAGGGGATTTTTGGTTGTAGTTGGGTTGGGGAGGTATGAAGAAGTAAAAAGAGATAAGGTGGATGAGATGAGGGGTAGTGAAAATAATGATTAAGCTATTAATCGTTGGAATGATAATTGGGGTAATTAGAGGGGGAATATTGATTTTTTTCTGAAAGAAAATTACTGTTGAACGGTGGATATGTAGAATTTTTATGATGGGGAGTATTAGTGCTTTCGTTGT
>VEFU01000494.1 GCA_007679095.1 Paenibacillus bovis | reverse complement strand
ATGATGAGGTAAAGAAGAAACTGTAGGTTTATTATGAAATAGAAATGTGTGTAAATGTGTATTTCGTTTAAGTAAATTAGGAATATTGTTAGCTAGAAGTTGAGGTTGGTGGATTGGAATTTGTGGTGTTGGAGGGTATGGGGGATTGATTTGTTGATTAATTAGTAATGAAGAGTGTGGAATGATGAATAGATTTGACAAAGGAGGAGGAGGTAAGTTAGGATCTAGTTT
>VEFU01000493.1 GCA_007679095.1 Paenibacillus bovis | reverse complement strand
TAGAAACTACTCCCTCACAACAATTCATTACCATCATACAACCAATTATTCACTCCCCATACCCTATCCAACGTTTCATTACTCATCCCCACCAATCTATCCCTCTACCCATCCACAAAATACCACCCCACATCCCTTATCAATACTCTCACTTCCATTACTTTAAACATATCCCAAAACCATTCCTACAAAACCACCCAAACCTAAACACAAACATCAAAAACAACTTAA
>VEFU01000492.1 GCA_007679095.1 Paenibacillus bovis | reverse complement strand
CTTTCCCCACCTTCCATTGAAACACCACATTATCCAAAATTAACCCAAATTCATCATCAACACCATCTATCAAACCCACTACCAAAACCACATCATATACCACCACCCTCTCTTTATTTAACCCTCAATCAAAATCATTTCCTTACACCCATTAACCTTCTCGTAGACCGTCCAATCACGAGGAAAATCATCTATGACCAATACACGCAAATCTATTTCATGAACTACTATA
>VEFU01000491.1 GCA_007679095.1 Paenibacillus bovis | reverse complement strand
CAAATTACAAACATACTCTTATATATCTACGTAGTAACCAACTTGATAAAGCAGATCACCCATATTTCCAACGTACATTTCCACCATTTCTACCTCCCTATCACACACTTAAAGCAACTCTAAAAACCCACTTCATTCATTTATCAAATCAACACAACATTTTTATCCAAACTCACCATCCAAAACTATTCTCAACCATTTATCTTCATCCACAACACATTACACTAAATCT
>VEFU01000490.1 GCA_007679095.1 Paenibacillus bovis | reverse complement strand
GGTAAAAATGGTGGAAAAGGGATGGGTTGCGGTTTAATGGAAGAATGGATTAAAGGGTGGAAAGGAAAAAATGAGGTATAGATCGGATTAGATAGAGGGGAGTTTATGGAGGAGGGAATAGAACTTTATAGAAAAGAGGGGTTGGAAGGAGTTCCAGAATATGATTTTGTGGGTGGAGAGGATGGGATTGTGGTTAAAGTGTTTAGGTTGGGGATTTAGTGTTTGCCTAACAC
>VEFU01000048.1 GCA_007679095.1 Paenibacillus bovis | reverse complement strand
TCAATTTAAGGGAATTGGAATACATGTTGGATAAAAACTAGAGAAAGAACCTTTGTATGTTTGGTGGGTCTTAGACCATCCAAACATACAAAGGCCACCAAGCGTAAGCGCGGTAGCCTAGTATTTTACCCCAACAATTGACTTAGAACCCAAAAAAAAAATTCATATTTTTTAAAAAAGTTTTCATTATTAGCAGGAAATTCTAAAAGTTTGTTGAATTATCTATTTATAGTTATCTTGGAGAAGAAGGTGGTGAGCACAAATGGAAGTAACAGATGTAAGACTACGCCGTGTCAATACTGAGGGAAGAATGAGAGCGATTGCATCCATCACCCTTGATAATGAATTTGTAGTTCACGATATACGTGTAATTGACGGGAATAATGGATTATTTGTGGCGATGCCAAGCAAGCGCACTCCAGACGGAGAATTTCGCGATATTGCTCATCCAATCAATTCGAACACCCGCAGCAAAATCCAGGACGTTGTGTTGTCAGAATATCATCGTTTGGGAGAAGTAGAAGTTCCGGAGTTAGAAGAAGCCGGTGCTTCCTAAGAATAGACCGTAAGGAGAACCCTCTTTATTTAAAGATGGGTTCTTTCCTTTTGTATCCGCTTTCTCTACCAGAACTCCTCTTCTATTTCTACATACCCTTTTTTTTTCTTCCAAAACATTTGTGGCGAATTCCCTCGTTTTCTTGATAAAATACTATATATAAGATATATTCATAAAGGGAAAAAAGGTATTGGAGGACCGTTTATGACAAATAGATTCGCTGTAATATTGGCTGCAGGACAAGGTACACGAATGAAGTCAAAACTATATAAGGTTCTACATCCAGTTTGCGGTAAGCCAATGGTAGAGCATGTTATCGACAATATTAGCAAACTTACGATGGATGAGATTGTAACAGTTGTTGGATATGGGGCTGAACTTGTTAAGTCCAGTTTAGAAGGAAAAAGTAGTTTTGTTCTTCAAGAGCAACAGCTTGGAACAGCTCATGCTGTAAAACAAGCAAAAGCTTTACTTCAAGATAAAGAAGGTACAACACTTGTCGTATGTGGAGATACACCACTTATAACTTCCGATACGATGGAAGCTTTGTTGAATGAACATGAATCTCAATCCGCTAAGGTAACTGTGTTGACAGCTACTACCGACGAACCAACTGGATATGGACGAGTTATCCGTAATTCAAATGGATTTGTGGAAAAAATTGTTGAGCATAAAGACGCGACTGAACAAGAAAGAACCGTTAAGGAAATTAATACAGGAACATATTGTTTCGATAATGCAGCACTTTTTGCAGCGTTGGAGGAAGTTTCCAATGAAAATGTTCAAGGGGAATACTACCTTCCTGATGTAATAGGGATATTAAAAAATAAAGGTGAAAAAGTTCTAGCATACAATACTTCAGATTTTGAAGAAACGATGGGTGTAAATGACCGTGTAGCACTATCAGAAGCAAATCGAATTATGAGAGCTAGAATTAATGAATACCATATGCGTAATGGTGTAACACTTGTAGATCCAGCAACAACATATATTGATGCTGATATTCAAATTGGTAGTGATACCATTATTTATCCGGGTACTATCTTACATGGTAACACAGTTATTGGAGAAGATTGTGAGATTGGACCGAATAGTGAAATTTTAAATGCAACAGTTGGAAATGGAACAAAGATTCGACAATCTGTCGTTCATGATAGCTCTGTGGGAGCAAAAGTAAATATTGGACCATTTGCTCATATTCGACCTCAATCTAATATTCATGATGAAGTGAAAATTGGTAACTTCGTTGAAATTAAAAAGGCAGACTTCGGTAAAGGAAGTAAGGCGTCTCATTTAAGCTATATTGGTGATGCTGAAGTTGGTTCCAATGTGAATCTCGGTTGTGGTTCTATTACGGTAAACTACGATGGTAAAAAGAAATTCCTAACGAAGATTGAAGATAATGTCTTTGTAGGATGTAACTCTAATCTTGTTGCACCTGTTACGATTGGTGAAGGTGCTTATATAGCAGCTGGTTCAACAATTACTAATGATGTACCAAGTGAATCTCTTTCAATTGCTCGTGCGCGACAAGTTAATAAAGAAGACTATGTGAAGAAGCTAAATATGAAAAATTAAGTGGAGGTTCGACATGCCAAATCAATATCGTGATTCAAGTTTGAAAATATTTTCACTAAGCTCCAACCGTGCCCTAGCGCAAGAAATCGCTAGTGAAATTGGGTTAGAATTAGGGAAATGTACTGTAAATCGATTTAGTGATGGGGAAATTCAAATTAATATAGAAGAGAGCATACGTGGCTGTGACGTGTATGTAGTTCAATCAACAAATGAACCTGTTAATGATCACATAATGGAACTTCTTATTATGATTGACGCATTAAAACGCGCCTCAGCAAGAACGGTTAACCTTGTAATGCCATATTATGGGTATGCTCGTCAAGATCGGAAAGCAAGGGCACGTGAGCCTATTACAGCTAAACTTGTAGCAAATTTGATTGAAACGGCTGGTGCAACTAGAATGATTAACCTCGACCTCCATGCACCGCAAATTCAAGGTTTCTTTGATATCCCTAATGATCATTTAATGGGAGTACCTATTCTTGGAGATTACTTTAAAGAAAAAGGTCTATACAAAGACGATATCGTAATCGTATCACCTGACCATGGTGGAGTAACACGTGCAAGAAGACTTGCAGATCGTCTAAAAGCTCCTATTGCTATCATTGATAAACGTCGCCCACGTCCTAATGTGGCAGAGGTAATGAATATAGTTGGAAACGTAGAAGGCAAAACTGCTATCTTAATCGATGATATCATCGATACTGCAGGAACAATTACTCTAGCAGCTAAAGCTATTGCAGAAAATGGTGCGAAAGAAGTGTATGCTTGCTGTACACATCCTGTTCTGTCAGGTCCTGCTATTGAACGCATTCAAAATTCTAATATTAAAGAGTTAGTGGTAACGAACTCCATTGTTCTTCCAGAAGAAAAGAAAATAGATAAAATCAAAGAGCTTTCTGTTGCGCCATTACTCGGAGAAGCAATCATCCGCGTACATGAAAACCAATCAGTAAGTAAACTATTTGATTAATAAAAACTAGTTGTTGATTTCCGTTCCGAAGCTGGACGTGCTAAAGCAGGCGTTGCCACAGGATGTGGCGTTTATAGCCTGCCAGGCGGCTACGCTTTCCGCGGGGGTGACGGGGAGCCTCCTCGGTACTTATGAAACTGTGGGGGTCTCCCCTGTCCTGTATTCCCTCAGGAGTAATCGCCGCCTTCGACTTCAATCAACACAAATTATAATATAGGTAATATATGGAAAGGTATAATTCTAATTTTAACGGAATTATACCTTTTCCTATTTATTAAAAATGCCTTTTTGTAGAAGGCTCTGTTAAAGTTCATTGTTGTTAACAACTTAGTTGATTGTAGCGGATGTACACTTGATGTTAAATAACATGTAAAATCTTCAAAAAATTTCCTATTATCTATCATATGATTAGAAGTTTATAAATATTTGTGTTAGGGTAATAATAGAAGTAAATTTTAACAATACATAATTGGGAGAGGTCGTATACTTATGAGTACTGTATTAACAGCGAAAAAGCGTAAGAGTCAACGCCAGTCACAATTAAGCGAAGTTCGTAAACAAGGAGGTATTCCAGGAATTGTTTATGGATATCAAGTAGAAAATACTTCTATTGCGATTGATAGCTCAGACTTCATAAAGGTAATGCGTGAAGTAGGGAGAAATGGTGTTATTTCCTTAGATTTAGAAGGAAAGAAACTAAATGTAGTCTTGCATGAGTATCAAGAAGATCCATTGAGGAATGAAGTGACTCACGCGGATTTTCTAGCAATTGACTTAAAACAAGAGATGGAAGCGAATGTTCGTGTTGAGCTTTCGTCTGGTTCTATTGGAGAAAGTAACGGTGGGATTGTACAGCAAATTTTACATGAAATTACTGTAACAGCTATCCCTAGTGAAATTCCAGAAGTAATTAGTGTGGATATTAGTAACTTAAATATTGGTGAAAGTATTGCAATTGGTGATATTAGAGGAAACTACAACATCACCATCAATCATGAAGATGATGAGACAATTGCAAATATCGCGCCACCAAGAACAGAAGAAGAATCAACAGATGAGGCTACACCAGAAGAGCCAGAAGTAATTGGTGAAAAGGCTTCTGAAGAGGAATAAATAATGAAAGTATGGCACAGCCGTAGTATGGTTGTGCCTTTTCTATGTTTATCTGTAAATTTTTATCACTTCTCAGAACATTTGCTTGTCGCCGATAAGCAGGCGCCTTTCGCTTTTCTTATTGTCTAGTTCCAGTGCCTATCGACTAGCAGATTTCCAGTACCTTCCTACGATAAGTCAACATCGGCTTGCCTCTCGCCGTGTTTCCTTTATCTCGTCAGGTCCTTAGTAAATCTGTACGTCGATAAACAGGCACTTCCACTTTTCTTATTGTCTAGCTACAGGCGCCATCGGCTCGAGGTCAAATAACCTGAGCCCAATAAAGGCCAAAACCGCCTTTTTTGGTCTCAGAACATTTGCTTGTCGCCGATAAGCAGGCGCCTTTCGCTTTTCTATGTTTGTAGATTATGGACTTTTCTGTATAATATAAGGAACTGCTTTTTATAAAAAAAGGTATAATGGAAATGGGGTGTTTGGCCAATGAAATTAATAGTAGGGTTAGGTAACCCAGGTCGTTCTTATGATAAAACCCGTCATAATATTGGGTTTGAAGTAATAGATGAGTTAGCCCATCGATTTGATGCGCCACTTAAACAAAATAAATTTAATGGCATATATTCTATAAGTCACAAAAGCAATGAAAAAGTAATATTATTAAAACCATTAACATATATGAATTTATCAGGGGAAAGTATTAGGCCAATCATGGATTATTATGATATTGCCCTTGAAGACATTGTAGTTATATATGATGATTTAGATTTACCAGTAGGCAAGATCAGATTAAGGCAAAAAGGGAGTGCAGGTGGTCATAATGGTATTAAATCGACCATTGCTCACCTTGGAACCCAAAACTTTAATCGTATTAGGGTTGGTATTAATCGTCCACCAGTTGGAATGACAGTTCCTGATTATGTTCTTGGTAAGTTCCATAAGGAAGAATGGACAGAAATGCAATCAGTTATTTCTAAGTGTGCAGATGCCTGTGAAGAGTGGCTGGAGAAGCCATTTATTGAAGTGATGAATCGATTTAATGGATAAGACGAATAACTCCTTACAATGGTGTTCATACTATAGAAACGTATTGGTAAGGAGGATATATATGTCTATTCATTATTATTGTCGACATTGTTCAGCGAAGATGGCAACAATTAGTGATACTGAAATAAATAATGAACAACTAGGATTAAATATATTAACAACAGATGATATGCATGAAATGGTTACTTACGAATCAAATGGAGATATTCATATTAAAGCAATTTGTGAAGATTGTCATGAGGCATTTATGAAAAATCCTGATTTGCATCAGTATGATTATCTAATTCATTAAGAGCTTTGGAAATAATCCAAAGCATTTTTCTATTCGTATTGCCAACAAAGTCTGGGGAGAAGAAGAGGAGATATACATGCAAGGCTTTAAACAGCTAATTTTACAACAAAATGAAATCCAGTCTGTTGTTTCAGGAATAGATGAGGGACTTCAGGAACAATTGATTGCTGGATTATCAGGTTCTGCTAGATCCGCATTTATTGCTGCTACTGCAGAAGAAACGAAGAGATCTATTGTTGTGGTAACTCATAATCTTCTACAAGCACAGAAGCTTTATGAAGATTTACAACAATTCATCCAAGATGACGAATTATTTTTATATCCTGCAAACGAATTAATAGCAGCGGAACTAAGTGTTGCAAGTCCTGAATTACGCGCCCAACGGATCGAGACGCTAAATTATATGGCATCTGGTCGGAAAGGTGTTTTTGTTGTTCCGATTGCAGGTTTGAGGAAGATTCTCCCTACTCCAGAGCAGTGGAGAGAATTCCGATTAGAAATTAAGCTAGGGATGGATATGGATCTCGAGAAAGATATGCTTTCATTTGTGCAAATGGGCTATCGCCGTACGGATATGGTTAGTGCACCTGGGGAATTTAGTGTTCGGGGAGGTATAGTAGATATTTACCCTCTTACCGAAACAGACCCAATTAGAATTGAATTATTTGATACAGAAGTAGATTCTATAAGAACGTTTTCATTAGATGATCAGCGTTCCAAGGAAAAGAAAGAAAGCGTCATAATAGGTCCGGCTACGGAATCCCCTATTGAGAGTAACGAGTATTCCGTAATAGCCCAAAAACTTGAGGCGGGACTTGCTAGGTCGTTAAAAAAATTGAAAAAAGAGCAAGCAAAGACGCAAATGGCTGAAAATATCGGCTTTGATATTGAAAAATTGCGAAATCAGCAAAAGCCAGAGCAGTTTTTCAAGTATCTATCATACGCATACGAACCTGCTGCAAGTTTGCTAGATTATGTTTCATCGGATGGAATCCTTATTTTTGATGAATTAAGTCGAATTCAAGAAATGAATGAAAGATTGTCTAAAGAGGAAGCAGAATGGTACACATCACTATTAGCAAATGGTGATATTATTCATGATTTAGATGTTTCTCATTCATTGGACAATTTAATTACAAACAACCAAAGACCTGTAATCTATTTATCTTTGTTTATGAGGCATATTCCTAATACTAGTCCACAGAATATAGCCAATGTCCCTTGTAAGTTAATGCAGAACTTCCATGGTCAAATGCATGTACTTAAAACGGAAGTGGAGCGGTGGAAGAAGAACCAGTTTGCTGTTATCTTCTTAGCACCTAATGAAGAAAGAGCGAAAAAAATCCAAGCTGTATTAAATGATTATGAAATCGAAGCAGGTATTGCATTCAATAGCAATACTATTGAACATGGAGTCCATATTGTCCATGGGGAATTAACTACAGGTTTTGAACTTCCGATGGCAAAAATGGCGGTAATTACGGAAGAAGAAGTATTTAATAAAAAGACTAGGAAAACAAAACGAAGACAAAAACTTTCAAATGCTGAACGCATAAAAAGCTACTCCGAACTAAAAGTAGGGGATTATGTTGTTCACGTTAATCATGGAATTGGGAAATATTTAGGAATTGAAACGTTATTAATTAATGGTGTTCATAAAGACTACTTGCACTTAAAATATCAAGCGAATGATAAACTATATGTCCCTATCGAACAAATTGATCTCGTTCAAAAGTATGTTGCTTCTGAAGGAAAAGAGCCGAAAATATATAAATTAGGCGGTAGTGATTGGAAACGTGTGAAAAAGAAGGTAGAGTCGTCTGTAAAAGATATTGCTGATGACCTCATCAAACTTTACGCGGAACGAGAAGCCTCAAAAGGATATCCATTCTCGCCAGATGGAGATTTACAGCGTGAGTTTGAAGCTTCCTTCCCTTATCAAGAAACAGAAGATCAGTTACGTTCCATCACTGAAATAAAGCGCGACATGGAAAGAGAAAGGCCGATGGATCGTCTGCTTTGTGGAGATGTTGGTTATGGAAAGACAGAAGTAGCCATTCGAGCTGCGTTTAAGGCTATCATGGATGGAAAGCAAGTAGCTTTACTAGTTCCAACAACGATTCTCGCACAGCAACACTATGAGACAATTAAAGAGCGGTTCCAGGATTACCCTATTAATATTGGATTGCTCAGTCGTTTCCGAACTAAAAAGCAACAAACGGAAACAGCTAAAGGGTTGAAGAATGGTACCGTAGATATTGTAGTAGGAACACATCGTCTCCTTTCAAAAGATATTCAGTATGCTGATTTAGGCTTATTAATAGTGGATGAAGAACAACGATTTGGAGTAACTCATAAAGAAAAAATTAAGCAGCTGAAAGCGAATGTTGATGTATTAACATTAACAGCAACACCAATTCCGAGAACACTTCATATGTCCATGCTCGGAGTCCGTGATTTATCTGTCATTGAAACTCCACCAGAAAATCGTTTTCCTGTCCAAACGTATGTGATGGAGTATAACGGTGCGATGGTAAAGGAATCGATTGAACGGGAGCTTGCAAGAAATGGGCAAGTATATTTTCTATATAATCGTGTCGAAGGAATTGAAAGAAAAGCAGAGGAAATTTCCATGCTAGTTCCGGATGCTAGAGTTGCCTATGCACATGGACAAATGACGGAGACAGAGTTGGAATCCATTATTTTAAGCTTCTTAGATGGAGAGTTTGATGTTCTCGTAACGACTACCATCATAGAGACTGGTGTAGATATTCCAAATGTAAATACGCTAATAGTTCATGATGCAGATCGCATGGGTCTTTCACAGCTATATCAGTTAAGAGGACGAGTTGGTAGATCTAATCGGATTGCATACGCATATTTCACATACAGAAAAGATAAAGTTCTAACTGAAGTAGCTGAGAAGAGATTACAATCCATTAAGGAATTTACAGAATTAGGCTCTGGATTTAAGATTGCGATGCGTGACTTATCCATCAGAGGAGCAGGTAATTTGCTAGGCGCACAACAACATGGATTTATAGATTCCGTTGGATTTGACCTGTACTCGCAAATGCTAAAAGAGGCAATCGATGAGCGAAAAGGTGAAATTAGTAAAGAAAATACTCCTTCATTTGAAGTGGAACTAGAAATAGATGCGTATATTCCAGATAAATATATAAGCGATGGACATCAAAAAATTGAAATGTATAAACGCTTTAGAAATGTCCATTCTATTGATGATGTTAATGAACTTAGAGATGAAATGATCGACCGCTTTGGAGACTATCCAGAAGAAGTAGAGTACTTATTCCATGTAGCGGAAATGAAAGTATACGCAAAAGAAGCAAAACTGGAATCAATTAAACAATCGAAAAATGAAATCACCATTTTTATGTCAGAAAAAGGCACTGCAGAAGTCGACGGTTCAAAAGTGTTTGCTATTTGTAATCAGCATGGTAGAAATATTGGACTTGGAATGGATGGTTCAAAACTAAAGATTACAATGAAAATAGGACGTCAACCTGTAGAAGAATGGTTAAAAGTTGCTAGTGAAATCATAAAAGGGCTAGGAACTGCAAAAAAGGCAGTTAATGTTTAATTGCTTCAAACACCTTCCTAGTTTTTCAAAAAAATAGCAGGAAACATGTATAGTTCTCTCTTTCTGAAAGATACTAAATTCAACCACTTATGGTAATTAGAATAAACCCGGAAGCTCATCAAATGATTGATGAAAGGTTATTCAAGCACGTGCTAGCGTCCATTATGAGCAGCTTCCGAAAAATCATCTGATGAAAGAGAGGCAGCTTAAGATGAAAGCAACTGGTATTGTTCGTCGTATTGATGATTTAGGTAGGGTAGTAATACCAAAGGAAATTAGAAGGACACTGCGAATCCGTGAAGGAGACCCGCTAGAAATCTTTGTGGATCGAGACGGAGAAGTAATATTAAAGAAGTATTCTCCAATTAATGAACTTGGCGATTTTGCAAAGGAATACGGAGAAGCTTTATATGAAAGTTTAGGAAGCTCCGTTATCATCTGTGATCGCGATTCCGTAATTGCAGTTGCAGGTGGATCGAAAAAGGAATACATGAATAAGAACAATGGGACAATCATTGAGAAAGCAATGATGGAGCGCTCCAGTCATCTAGAAAAAAGTGCAGGAAATGTTTCACTTGTAGAAGGTAATGAAGAAGAAATTATGTCCTATGCGGTGTCCCCAATTATTGCAAGTGGTGACCCAATTGGTGCAGTTGTTATTTTCTCAAAGGATAAAACAATTGGGGAAATCGAACAAAAGTCTGCAGAAACTGCAGCAAGCTTCTTAGCGAGGCAGATGGAAGGTTAAATGAAATCATTCATTATACAGGACTGATCCTCCCAAGGCTTAGGTCTCCTTTACATATCATGTCATACATATGATTATTGATGATATGAAGAGGACCTAAGTCTTTTTATTATTCTATGGTATAATTTCACTTAAACTAGACTGTTGATTAGCGTAGGAGTCTAGAGTGACTTATCAACATATATTTACATAGTTCCTAATCTCTAATCTATTCTACTGGAAAGGCGAGAGTATGTTGTCTCGAGATAATTCAAATCATTTTATTAAAAGCGCTCTTATATTAACTGCTGCGGCTTTTATTGTAAAAATATTAAGTGCTATATATCGAGTTCCTTTCCAAAACATCGTTGGTGATGTTGGGTTTTACATATATCAGCAAGTCTATCCCATTTACGGTATAGCCATAATCCTTGCTACATCAGGATTCCCTGTTATTATTTCGAAGTTAGCTGCAGAAAGTGAAAAGGGAAAATATAGACATCTTGCTCATGGGATGCAAGCTGCATTTTATACGCTACTTATAATAGGGGTGTGCTTGTTTTCGTTATTTTTCTTTGGAGCGGACATCATAGCTAGATTAATGGGAGATGTGCAACTTTCTCCTTTAATTAAGATTACTGCCTTTATCTTCTTACTTTTGCCATTCTATTCAGTGGGAAGAGGGTATTTTCAGAGCTATGGGGATATGGTTCCAACTGCGTCTAGCCAAGTGTTGGAGCAAATTATACGAGTTAGTTTTATTCTTATCATCGCAATATTATTAGTAAATAAGGGTTCTTCTTTGTATGCGGTAGGTAGTGGAGCAATGTTCGCTTCTTTATTTGGGGGAATCTCGGGCTTTGGGCTACTTTGCTATTATGCAATGAAAAGGAAAGCGTTTAGGCGCTTATTTGTTTCCGGCTTATCTTTCAAGAAGTTTTATAAAACAGCACAAATTGTGCTTATTCATGGAACTGCAATTTGCATTAGTGGCATGTTACTTGTTTTATTACAGTTAGTTGATTCATTCAGTATTTATAGTTTATTACGTCATTCTGGTATGGAAATGGAACAAGCGAAAGTATTAAAAGGAATTTTTGATCGTGGACAGCCTTTGATTCAGTTAGGGACTGTTGCAGCATCATCGTTTTCACTTGCGTTAGTCCCTTTAATTGCATCCGCTTGGAGACAAAATAATGAATCTACTTTACAAGAAAAATCGATTAATGCGTTGAATATTACAATAGTAATCAGTGTTGGTGCAACAGTTGGTCTGGTCAATATTATGAAACCAACCAATATCATGTTATTTGCAAATAGCGAGGGTTCCAATGTACTTGCTGTTTTAGCGGTATCTATACTATTTAGTTCTTTTATCCTTGTTAGTTCTGGAATATTACATGGATTGGGGCATGTATTTGCCCCTGGGAAGTACATATTGCTTGGAGTAGTCTGTAAAACAGTAGGAAATGTCTTACTTATACCATTATGGGGAACAATGGGTGCTGCGCTTGCAACGATTATCAGTCTTTTTATTATCATGGTTCTTATGCTTAAGAAGCTGAATGAGAGGATAGAAATCATTGCAATATTAAAAAACAATAGTAAATCGATCTTGCTTGCAGCCATTATGATGACAATTGGGTTGCAAATATGGTTACTGTTATTCGAACTAATGGACACAAATCGATTTATTAGTAGTATATGTGCTTTAACTGGTGTCGTAATAGGTGCTTTCATCTACTTATTTATCATCATAAAAAGAAATGTTTTATCAGAAGAGGAATTTGCGATTATACCTTTTGGAAATAGAATCTTGCAATTCATTTCATCAAAGAAATGAGAAGGGAAGTTAAGATGAAAAATCAAATTGAAATTATTGGACTTGGTGCAGGTGATATCGACCAGCTTCCACTAGGCATTTATAAACGAATTAAAAACTCCCAACAGCTTTTTTTGCGTACGAAGGAACATCCAGTAGTAGATCAACTTGCAGAGGAAGAAATACATTATCTTTCTTTCGACGATGTGTATGAAAAACACGATAGTTTTGAATCGGTATATGAAGAAATTACCGAAACATTGTTAGATAAAGCAACCGTAGAAAATGTTCTTTATGCTGTTCCTGGTCATCCGATGGTTGCCGAGAAAACAGTTCAGTTATTATTAGAACGCGGTCCAGGGCGGGGGATTAATATAAAAGTTAGTGGTGGTCAAAGCTTTATTGATAGCTTGTTTACAGCAATTAAAGTGGATCCAGTAGAAGGTTTTCAATTACTAGATGGAACATCACTTCAGAAAGAATCGATTCATATCCATCAGCACATCATTATTGCACAAGTATATGATTCATTTATTGCTTCCGATGTGAAATTAACATTAATGGAGAAATATCCAGATGATTATGAAGTGACGATTGTAACAAGCGCAGGTAGTGTAGAGGAACAAGTTCAAAAGGTTCCATTGTACGAGCTTGACCGTCAAGTATCGTTAAATAACCTTACAAGTCTATACGTTCCTCCAGTATCTAATCGGGAATATGCCTATAAGGAATTTTCAACCTTAAGAGCGATTATTGCCGAGCTTCGTGGTCCTAATGGTTGCCCTTGGGATAAGAAGCAAACACATGAATCGTTGAAAAAGTATTTAATAGAAGAGGCTTATGAGCTGCTCGATGCTATTGACCGTGATGATATTGATAATATGATCGAGGAATTAGGTGACGTACTTCTGCAAATCATGCTCCATGCCCAAATTGGTGAAGACGATGGGATGTTTGCAATCGACGATGTGATAGAAAGTATTTCTGAGAAAATGGTACGTCGTCACCCACACGTGTTTGGAGATGTAGAAGCTGCAGATGCAGATGAAGTAATAGTAAATTGGGAGAAAATTAAAGCCAATGAGAAAGGTAATACGGAAAGTGAAAAGTCATTATTAGAAGATGTGAGTAAAGGGTTACCTGCCTTATTAAAAGCTTATGACTATCAAAAAATTGCTGCTAAAGTTGGTTTTGATTGGGATGACGTACATGAAGCTTGGAAAAAAGTTGTCGAGGAAATGCAGGAGTTTGGAGCGGAATTAGCGAAAGGAAATAAACAAGAACAATTGCATGAATTAGGTGATGTTTTATTTGCGATTGTAAATGTAGCCAGACTTTTGCGTATCCATCCTGAAGAAGCGCTACAAACATCAAATGAAAAATTCCTGCGAAGATTTTCCTATATAGAATCAAAGGTAAGAGAAGCAGGAAAATCATTTGCAGATTTTGATTTAGAAGGGCTTGACCAATTTTGGAATGAAGCAAAGAAACAAGGGTTATAAGGAGAGGAGACAAATAAATGAGTACGATGCGTTTAGATAAATTTTTAAAGGTTTCACGTCTTATTAAAAGACGCACATTAGCAAAGGAAGTTGCAGATAAAGGAAGAATTTCCATTAACGGCCAACAAGCAAAAGCGAGTTCCAACGTGAAAGTTGGAGATACATTGGAAATCCGCTTCGGTCAGAAACTTGTTACTGCAAAAGTAAATGAGCTTCAAGAATCAACCAAAAAAGAAGATGCAGCGAATATGTATGAGATAGTAAAAGAAGAGAAGATAGAAAACGATAACGAATAGAACATCTAAAGAGGGCTAGTCAATATAAGCTGCTTGCAGCTAATTGGCTAGCCTTTTTTATATTTAGGCTATGTATTTCATTCGAGAACTAGCATAAATTATATAAAAAGTTGGGGGTGGATTTTATTGGTTGCCATTTTGTTAAGTTCTTTTATCGTGTTAGTTTTTATTTGTTTACTAAAGCGAATAAAAATAGATTTTAGCGTTTCAATTGGACTTTTATTATTCATCCTAATTTCAATTGTATCGACTGTTTGTCTTCATCAAAATTATACTGCTTCGTTAGTTCCGAATAGTGAAGGGATTGCTATATCTAACTCATTTGCTTATTTCATTATTAGTGAAAAATATTGGACGATTACTTTATTTAAAAGATATGCTGATGTGTCAACGTATGTAACGATTGCGTTAATTATCATGTTAGTACCTACTGCGATATTGGAAAAAGTATTGATAGATAAAAATAAAGCTATAACATAATAGGCAATCAAAACTTCTGAAAAAACTACGGTAGGTGAAATCCGTAGTTTTTTTGTTTTTACCCTCATAAATTCGATAAAGTGTTTTTTAAACAATTTGTATACTTTTTTAACGTTTTTTACGTCATACATATAGAGAGGGCGGGTGATGGGATAAAACAAAATGGATAATCTAAATAAAGAGCTTAATATTGTTTATCGATACTTATTAAAGAAAGGCGTTTCCCATGAAGACGCCGAAGATGCGGTACAGGAAACAGCCTATAAATACCTTAGATTTTCTGACTCCATTCGTTCCTCCAAAGTACGTAGTTGGTTAATTCGAGTAGCATTGAACTATTATTATGATCAATGCAGAAAAAATAACAAATACATATTGAATTTAGAAGAAATCGTGGTTGAGGAAAGAGAAGTACCTGATAGTATCATTTTAAAAAAAGAGCGAGCAGAGGAATTTCATATATTACTTTCGAAGTTAAAACCACTTTTTTCTGAATTACTCCTATTAAAATATGAATTCAATTTCTCTTATGTGGAAATATCGCAACTAATAGGTATAAGTACGAGTTCGGTAAAAACCAACTTATTTCGGGCAAGGAAAAAATTCAAGTTACTGTACGAGGAGGATCAGCATGACAAAAAAAGGGACATCTAATGAAAATGTAAAGATTGATTTCGTGAGTAATTCTGCTTTCCAAAAGTCTGTCAAAAAGGCGAAGAGGCTGCAGGTTCTATTATATATATTTATTTCCTTTGTTACATTAATAGTCTTGATGGTAGTAACTCATTTTGGAATTCAGTATTTAATCAATGAAAAAATAGAAAAGGAAAGGATAGTAACTTCTAGAGTGATGACAGATAACCCTATAAAGGGAGCAGCTATTTCTGTTTACCATACAAGATATCGTCATAATATCTTTAGTTCCGAAAGTGAAACCGTCTTATATAAAACAATTGGTGATAGGGAGATAGTTTGGGATATTGTATTAAAAAAGTATCCAGCTATAGGTGCTGTCGAAGTTTTAGACAGAAGGAGTGGTATGGTAGATATAAATAGAATTGATCCAGAGGCGCAAAGGGTTGTTCGCTATAATCAATTTAACAATGAACGAATTATTGATTTTTACTATCCGGATGTGGATTATACATTTTTACCTCAGGAATTAGATATAGCAACGAGTTTAGATGAAAATATGTTGATAGAGGTTGCCTTATCTTTTCATGAACCAATGGCAATTAGTGATTTAGGTGCTGTATTAGGCTATGAAAACGTGGATTGGCTATGGGAGAATGTAAAACCCGACACGCAAATGCAGGAAATGGATACGAAGCAGTTTGATCCAGACAAGGTTTTACATGGCGAGGATGCTTATGGATATAAAGTTTCAGAACGATTTCCGTACGATAAAACTACAATAGAAAATCATTTGATTAGTGGAGCAGTAATTAGCGGGACACCGCAAGAGTTAAAAAGATTTCAACAGCTAGATATGATAAGAGCATCCGTGTTAGGTGTAACAATTGATAAATATTAAATGAAAAGTAAAAAAAGTAGAGTTTGAATATTTTCTAAAACGTGATAGCTTGTTCTAATTCCCTGTTTCCCCTCATATGATTAAACAAAATCAGTGCGAAAAAGAGGGATGAAAATGAACCAACAATATGAGCCAATACCATCCAAGGGAACTGTACCAGAACATGACGTTACGATGCGTGGGAGGAGAATCCTCGACATTACTGGTGTTAAGCAAGTAGAGAGTTTTGATAATGAAGAATTCCTATTGGAAACAACGATGGGTTTTTTAGCTATCCGTGGTCAAAACTTGCAAATGAAAAATTTAGATGTAGATAAAGGGATTGTGTCGATAAAAGGGAAAATCTATGACTTAGTATACTTAGATGATCACCATGGGGAGAAAGCTAAAGGCTTCTTTAGCAAGTTATTCCGATGACATTAACCGTCCAATTTTATACCATGCTTTCCATGATCGCCATGGGAAGCTTTTTTGGAGCATCGCTTGACACATACCAACGTTTCTTAAAACGGGGCAGTCGCAAAAGGATGCTTGTTTTTTTCAATGATATATTATTCTGGGTTATTCATGGATTGATTACCTTTTATGTCTTATTCCTTGTTAATTATGGTGAATTGCGATTTTATTTAATTCTTTGTTTGCTATGCGGCTTCTCTGCATATCAGGCACTGATGAAAAATGTGTATAATAAAATATTGGAGAGAGTTATAAGCTTCTGTAAATCTGCAGCAGTAGTCATTCAAAAGTTATTTCTTGCGATTATATATCGCCCAATTAAGGGGATTATTCTGGCACTTTTCACGTTAGTTATGTTCCTTGCAAAGGTGCTATTTACACTTGTAAAATTTATCTGGTCAGTGTTATTATGGGTTTTAAAGGTCGTTACATATCCACTTCTGTTAATTGGCAGATGGATATACTCGTTATTACCAAAATCCTTTAAAAAACAAATAGAAAAAACGCGAAATTTTTTAGCAGGATTATTAAAAACAACGAAGAAACACTTTATTAAGGTAAAAAATCTTATTCTGAAAAAATAATGATGAGGAGGTGTCGGGATGGGAGTTGGGAAAAATCGAGTTACCTCAATAGAGACAAGCTATATGAAACAACAGGAAGTTCTAATGAAAAGGAAAGCAAAAAGAAAGAAGTTGCTTATCCGTAGATTATCCTTGTTTCTTGTCCTGACTATCGCTCTATCTTATTTTGTGATCTCCTTCTATATTTCCAGGTTAAATATATTGGAAGCAAAACAGGCAGAACAAGTAAAATTAGAACATCAGCTTGCGAAATTAGAAAAAGAACAAAAGTTATTAGAAAATGAAATTGCTAAGTTAAATGATGATGAGTATATAGCGAAACTTGCTCGCAGTGAATATTTTCTTTCAGATGAAGGCGAGATTATTTTTACTATTCCTGAATCAAAGAAGAAGGAAGATAAGGATGAAGAGGAAGATTCTTAAAGAGGCAAGACAAGTTGATGGAGGCCATTGCTCCCACAGGAGTCTACGTGTATTTTCTCCGCTGTTAATCTACAACTATAATTAGAACACTCTTTTAAACCAAGCGTATTGTAAACAGTTCCTTGCTGTTGGTTCTGGACGTCAAAATTGTCAGAGGGAAAGAGCTATTAAAATAAATATTTCTATAGAAACGAGCTAAACTATCTTGAAAATATACAAGCATTAGTTTAGCTCTTCATTACATCAACATATTTGGTCACTGTTTATTCTTTAAATCGTGATGATGTAGATGTTTCTTTATGTGCTTGCACTTTTCAATGAAATTCTTATATAATATAGAGTAAGGTTTATTTTTTTATACTTTAAGGAGGATAAATTTTTTTATGTCGATTGAAGTAGGCAGCAAGTTACAAGGTAAGGTAACAGGTATCACTCATTTTGGAGCTTTTGTGGAATTGCCAGCAGGCTCTACAGGTCTTGTTCATATTAGTGAGGTCGCAGACAACTATGTGAAAGATATTAATGAGCATTTAAAAGTTGGCGATGAGGTTTTAGTGAAAGTGTTAAATGTTGAGAAAGACGGTAAAATCGGATTGTCCATCCGTAAAGCTAAGGAACAACCGCCTTCTCAGTCTAATTCTAACCACCGTCCGCGTAATAACAGAGCGAATGATGTACGTCAAAAAGAAAGCTTTGAGCAAAAAATGAATCGGTTCTTGAAGGACAGTGAGGACCGCTTATCATCTTTAAAACGTCATACTGAATCAAAGCGTGGAGGACGAGGTGCAAGAAGAGGCTAACTTGCTGTCTGTGATATAAATGCGAAATGTAGCTGCTAACGAAAAGTAGCTACATTTTTTATTGACAGGTTTCGCAACTAATTGTAAGATAGATATTGTGTTTTTTTAAAACAAGGCGGCGTAGCTCAGCTGGCTAGAGCGTACGGTTCATACCCGTGAGGTCGTGGGTTCGATCCCCTCCGCCGCTATAAAGAAAAGTGGAAGGCGCCCGCTTATCGGCGACAAGCAAATGTTCTGAGACCAAAAAGGCGGTTTTTGCCTTTATTGGTCTCAGGTTATTTGACCTCGAGCCGATGGCGCCTGTAGCTGGACAAAGAAAAGTGAAAGCGACTGGATTAGCATATCAAGGCCGTAGACACTAAAACGCCAAAAAGCGTAAGTTATTTGCAAATCGCAAACGACTTACGCTTTTTTTCGTCCGAATTAGTCGAACGTTTTATAGCTTTTACTCCATCAAACTGACAAAATTTTAAAACTACCATATGTATAATGAGAGACAATTATATTTAGTAGGGAGTGCTAATATATATGGAAAAGGGAGATCAAAGCGTCATCGAACCAGTTCGTAGTGTAGTATTACCAAACGCCAAAATTGATATCTCAGGTGGATACCGTAGAACAATGCAAAAACTTGAGAATATCTTTATTGACAAGGGCATCGCCTTGCTTATTATTGCTGTTCTTTTAGGAAGAGCATTAATTCTATCTGAACTTTCACCATTTGCTTTACCATTCTTCGCAGTTGTCTACATGTTAAAAAGGAATAAGGCACCAATTGTCCTATTTGGCCTCTTAGCAGGTTCGCTTACGTTATCAATAGGAAATGCTGTCTTTACCTTTGCTCTTTCTATACTATTTATGATTAGTTTTAAAGTTTTAGAACGGGTTTTCACCAATATTATCAAAACTTCCCCTTATATTGTCGTAGGTATTGCCTTTGTTGCAAAATGTGGTTATGTATTTATGGAAAATGGACAAACATTCACACGCTATGATGCTATCATGGCTGCGGTAGAGGCTAGTTTTTCTTTCGTATTAGTATTTATATTCATGCAAAGTATTCCATTCCTTTCTAAACAGAAGAGAAAGCGAACATTAAAGACGGAAGAAGTTATCAGTCTCATAATTATGCTCGCATCTGTTATGACTGGAACGATAGGTTGGCACATATATGACTTATCAGTTGAACATATTTTCTCTCGTTATCTCGTAATTTTGTTTGCATTTATTGCGGGAGCAACAGTTGGATCGACCGTTGGAGTTGTTACTGGACTAATATTTAGCTTGGCAAATGTGGGTAGTCTCTTTCAAATTAGTTTACTCGCTTTTTCCGGATTATTAGGAGGTCTATTAAAAGAAGGAAAGCGTGCTGGCACCGCAATAGGATTATTAGTTGCTACAATACTAATTGGCATGTACGGAGATGCCAATACCCCATTAATGAAAACGGTTTACGAGTCGTGCGTTGCAATTATGCTGCTCTTTTTAACACCAAGGGGGTTAATTGAGCGCATTGCACGATTCATACCTGGTACACAGGAACATATCCAAGATCAACAAATGTATGCAAGAAAAATAAGAGATTTGACTGTTCGACGTGTGGAGGAATTTTCTTCTGTATTTCAAGCATTATCCAATAGTTTTTCTCAATCAGAAAAATTAAGTGCGGATAAAGATGAAGATAAAGAGTTTGATCTATTTTTAAGTAATGTAACAGAACGAACATGCCAAGCTTGTTACCGGAAAAACCAATGCTGGAGTACCGCTAACTTTGATAGAACCTATGAATTAATGAAAAATGTCAAGAATGAGATGGACCAAAATACTGGAATGATTCCACATTCATTAAACCGTAACTTGCGGAAGCATTGTAATAAGGATAAGCAAGTCCGTGATGCTATCCATCAAGAACTGAATGTGTTACAGATGAACCAACAATTGAAAGTACAAGTTCAAGAAAGTCGTAAGCTTGTTGCGGAGCAATTATTAGGAGTATCGGAGGTAATGGGAGATTTTGCGAGAGAGATTCAAAGGGAACAAGAAAATCATTATCGACAAGAGGAGATGATGCTAGACGCACTGCAAGACTTTGGTGTTGAAATTGAACAAGTAGAAATCTTTAGCATCGAGCCAGGCAATGTGGATATAGATATTACACTACCTAGCCATAGTATGGCAGGAGAAAGCGAGAAGATTATTGCTCCAATTATATCGGACATATTAAATGAAACTATTATCGTTCAAAGTGAGGAAGCTGGTGATTTTGATACGGGATATAAATATGCAACTCTACGATCAGCCAAAACTTATGTAGTCGAAACGGGTATTGCACATGCTGCAAAAGATGGAGGATTTCTATCAGGTGATAGTTACTCCACGATGGATTTAGGACCAGGCAAATTTGCAATTGCGATTAGTGATGGAATGGGAAATGGAGAGCGGGCTCATCATGAGTCTAGTGAAACACTAAAACTATTACAAAAGATATTAAAATCTGGAATTGAGGAAAAGGTGGCGATTAAGTCCGTTAACTCTGTACTGTCCTTACGCTCGACCGATGAAATATTCTCAACACTTGATTTGGCGATGATAGATCTACAAGATGCAACGACTAAATTTTTGAAAATTGGGTCAACTCCAAGCTTTATAAAAAGGGGGAATAAGATAATAGAGATTGAGTCTAGTAATCTTCCAATGGGAATATTACAGGATTTTGATGTCGATGTTGTATCAGAGCAGTTACGTGCTGGAGATTTACTGATTATGATGAGTGATGGAATATTCGAAGGTCCGAAGAATGTTGAAAACTATGAATTATGGATGAAACGAAAATTAAGAGAGATAGAAACGAATGTACCACAAGAAATAGCTGATCTTATTATGGAAGAGGTGATACGCACAAGATCCGGTCATATTGTTGATGATATGACGATTGCTGTAGTGAAAGTAAAACATAATACGCCGAAGTGGTCACCAATACCAATAAAAAGTAAAAGTATGAAAATATCATAATGAAGTATAAAAAAGAGCTAGGAAGGAGAGGATGGTAGCTAAATTGTGAATCTGGAGGGGAGTACATGAAGAAAGGTAATTTAAAACAAATTTTACTGATTACGGATGGTTGTTCGAACCAAGGTGAAGATCCAGTAGCAATGGCTGCCTTAGCTCAGGAAAAAGGAATTACGGTAAATGTTATTGGTGTAATGGAAAACGATACGATTGATGAGAAAGGTTTACAGGAGATTGAAGGTATTGCCGCATCAGGAGGTGGAATTAGCCAGGTAGTATATGCAACGCAATTGTCGCAAACGGTACAAATGGTTACTAGGAAGGCGATGACTCAAACATTACAAGGTGTAGTAAATAAAGAATTAAGGCAAATCCTCGGTAAAGAGGTGGATATGGAAGAATTACCACCTGATCAACGTGGAGAAGTAATGGAGGTGGTGGACGAACTAGGAGAAACAGCAGATGTTGAAGTTTTGGTATTGATTGATACGAGTGCGAGTATGAAAACAAAACTTCCTACTGTAAAAGAAGCACTGCTGGATTTATCTCTTAGTTTAAACGCACGTACGGGCAATAATCGCTTTTCTGTGTTTGTATTTCCCGGGAAAAAGAAGGAAGTAGAGAAACTACTTGATTGGACACCTAACATGGAGTTGCTATCTAGTATTTTTCCAAAACTTGCAGTTGGAGGGATAACTCCGACAGGTCCTGCATTACGTGTGGCAATGAGTCACTTTAAGGCAAAGCGTTCATTGAAAGGGTTGTTATCTGGTGATGATGAACAATACCTCGAAGAGTCCATGTAAATTCAATCCGGGAACAATTATAAACGGAAAATGGCATAAACACCGCTATCAGCTTGTGAAAGAGTTAGGTGCTGGTGCAAATGGGGTAGTATACCTTGTAAAAGGTAGTTTTGGGTATTCTGCGTTGAAGATGAGTACAGATAGTATGTCCATCACATCAGAGGTTAATGTCCTGAAAGCATTTGAGAAGGTCCAGGGATCTACCCTCGGACCTTCTTTATTTGATGTAGATGATTGGCATACAAAGAATGGAACAATTCATTTTTATGTAATGGAATACATTCATGGTCCAGATTTGCTCTCTTTCATTTCTAGTAAAGGGAAGTCTTGGGCGGGTATTATGATTGTGCAATTACTGGATATACTAGAGAATTTGCATAAGCAAGGTTGGGTTTTTGGTGATTTAAAACCGGAAAATTTAATAGTTTCAGGTCCACCAGCGAAGATTCGCTGTATAGATGTAGGGGGCACGACGAAAAGCAATAGGGCTATTAAGGAGTTTACCGAATTCTTTGATCGTGGCTATTGGGGACTTGGTACAAGGAAGGCGGAACCAAGTTATGATCTATTTTCAACAGCGATGTTATTGGTGAATTTATATTATCCAAAACGCTTTTCGAAAAATATAGATGGGAAAAAGCAATTAATGGATGTTGTACAGAGCGACAAGGAATTGGTAAGGTATGAACCGGTTTTAAAAAGAGCATTCCTTAATCAATATAGCTCTGCACAGGAGATGAAAAAGGATATGCTTCAACTTCTATCTGCTAGTGATTCACAACCTAAGTCAAATGCGGTTCGATATAAATCACGTCAGGTTAAAAAGCAGAAAAAGAAGAATCCTATATTTGAAACTGTCTCCATCTTAATTCTTACAATTGTTTTGTATGCCTTATATATTTATGGGTATATTTTATGATACTTTACACTACTAATTTAGGTTAGATGAATGGTAACATATATAAAAGGAGGGCTACGTTTTAACATAGCCCTTACATAGTATAATTCTATGGATAAAGGGAATGTTAGCATGTTAGATTTTGAGATTAAAACGGAGCAGTTTATAGAAGAACACTCACTTCTTCAAGAAGGGGATAGAATACTTGCTGCAGTATCAGGGGGGCCAGATTCCCTTGCAATGGTAGACTTTTTATATAACAGACAGAAGCGTTATGGTATTAAGATTGTCGTTGCACATGTTGACCATATGTTACGAGGAGAGGAGTCATTACAGGATCTTTACTTTGTTCGTGATTATTGTGAATCAAGGGGAATAAGTTTCCATGGCGTATCCATCAACATAAAAGAGAAAATGATACTGGAACAAAGAGGTATGCAAGAAACAGCAAGAAAATATCGATACCAATACTTTGAAAAGATTATGGAGGAATATCACTTAAATAAACTCATAGTTGCACAGCATGGGGATGATCAAATAGAAACCATTCTCATGAGACTAGTGAGAGGTAGTGGTGGTATAACACGTGCAGGAATTCAAGTCCGTAGGCCATTCTCAAATAATAAAGAAATAATTCGCCCGCTTTTAGCAGTTTCAAAATCGGAAATTGAAGAATATTGTTCCTACTATGATTTAAATCCTAGGCGTGATTTGAGTAATGAGAAAAAGGATTATACAAGGAATCGATTCCGTTTGGAAATCCTCCCTTATATAAAGAAGGAAAATCCCCGAGTAATAGAACATTTTCAACGATTTAGTGAACATATAACAGAAGATGAAACTTATCTTCTACAACTAGCCGTACAGGAATATAATAATGTATGTAAAGTAAAGGGAGAGGACAAAATTATAATTGATATTCCTGCATTTTTAAAAGTGGCTAATCCTTTACAAAGAAGGGTGATTCATCTAATATTAAACTATCTTTATCAGCATAATTTAGAAGAAATAACAGCTCATCATATTAATCTGCTCATACAGTTATTGAAGGGTGATAATCCTTCCGGTAAATTGAACTTCCCAAAAGGTTTAAAGGTGCTTCGTTCTTATCATACTTGCCAAATTTCCTTTAATGATATTAAAACTGCAGAGCCGTATCGTTTTGAATTAGTAGTAGGCGATAAGGTTGTTCTCCCTAATGGATACATAATAGGAATAGAACCTTTAAATAGTAAAAGGAATATTACGGCAGAGGATGCACTGATCCTTCCTGCGAAGGAAGTGCAATTGCCACTAATCGTTCGAACAAGGCAGCCTGGGGATAGGTTAAAAGGGATGAATGGTACAAAAAAGGTAAAAGATATATTTATTGATATGAAAATACCTTTGAATGAAAGAGCAGTATGGCCAATTATTACCGACTATACCGGCAAACTCCTCTGGATCCCCGGATTGAAAAAAGCCTTTTTTGAAACAGCGGTTGATCATAAACAAGAATATTATCAAATACAGTACAGTAAGCAAACATTCCTAGGGGGCAACAAAGTAAATGAAACATGATATTAAAGAAGTGTTAATCACAGAAGAACAATTAAATGCCAAAATGTATGAATTGGGAAAGCAACTTACGGACGACTATGATGGCCGTTTTCCACTAGTTGTTGGAGTTTTAAAAGGTGCTACTCCATTTATGACAGATTTATTAAAACGTGTGGATACATATTTAGAAATGGATTTTATGGATGTATCAAGTTATGGGAAGTCTACTGTTTCTTCTGGGGAAGTAAAGATATTAAAGGATTTAAATACACCTGTTGAAGGAAGAGACGTACTTATCATAGAAGATATTATCGATAGCGGCTTAACATTAAGCTACTTAGTCGAGCTATTCCATTACAGAAAAGCAAAGAGTGTTAAAATCGTAACGCTACTGGACAAGCCGACGGGAAGACAAGCAAATATTGAAGCAGATTATGTTGGTTTTGAAGTACCTGATGCATTTGTTGTCGGATATGGACTTGATTATGCAGAAAAATACCGAAATCTCCCTTACATTGGGATATTAAAGCCAGAAGTATATGGCAATACTAGTGAGGAATAAAATATATTGATTATGAAGTTGAATGGTTGTAAAGCTAGAAATTTATATGATACCATTGTATATAGTTTTTTTACCGTGGGAGGAGGTAAGGGATGAATCGGATCTTTAGAAATACCATATTCTATTTACTAATATTTTTAGTTCTGATTGGTATATTAAGTTGGTTTAAAAATGGGAATGAAACAACAGAAAATATAACCTACAATCAATTTGTTACACATTTAGAAAGTGGCAATGTAGCGAAATACTCCATGCAGCCTGAAAGAGGCGTTTATGAAATTAAGGGACAGCTTAAAGGTGCTGAGGAAGGCAAGTATTTCCTTACATATGTAATGAATAGTCCAGCAATGCTTGACCGAATTGATGCTGCTTCAGCAGATTTGGATGTATTACCAGCTAAAGAAACAAGTGGCTGGGTATCATTCTTTACTATGATAATTCCATTTGTCATTATCTTTATTTTGTTCTTCTTCTTGTTGAATCAGGCACAAGGTGGCGGAAGCCGAGTAATGAACTTTGGGAAGAGCAAAGCGAAAATGTATACCGAGGATAAGAAAAAAGTACGTTTTAAAGACGTTGCTGGGGCTGATGAAGAAAAACAAGAACTTGTTGAAGTTGTTGAATTCTTAAAAGACCCTCGAAAATTCTCGGAACTAGGGGCAAGGATTCCGAAAGGTATTTTACTAGTAGGACCTCCTGGTACAGGTAAAACCCTTTTAGCACGTGCAGTAGCTGGTGAAGCGGGAGTTCCGTTCTTCTCCATTAGTGGTTCTGACTTCGTAGAAATGTTCGTCGGTGTCGGTGCTTCACGTGTTCGTGATTTATTTGAAAATGCTAAGAAAAATGCACCATGTATTATTTTTATAGATGAGATTGATGCAGTAGGACGTCAGCGTGGAGCAGGACTAGGTGGCGGCCATGATGAACGTGAACAAACACTTAACCAATTACTAGTTGAAATGGACGGTTTTGGTGAAAATGAAGGTATTATTATTGTAGCAGCGACGAACAGACCGGATATTTTAGACCCAGCTTTATTACGTCCTGGTCGTTTTGACAGACAAATTACAGTTGACCGTCCAGACTTAAATGGTCGTGAAGCTGTACTACGTGTCCATGCTCGTAATAAACCGTTAGATGAAACGGTTGATTTAAAATCAATCGCAATGAGAACACCTGGATTCTCTGGTGCTGATCTCGAAAACCTCCTTAATGAAGCAGCTCTTGTTGCTGCAAGGCGTAATAAGAAGAAGATTGATATGCTAGATGTGGATGAAGCAACAGACCGGGTGATTGCAGGTCCATCCAAGAAGAGCAGAGTTATATCGAAGAAAGAACGACAAATTGTTGCATACCATGAGAGTGGTCACACAATTATTGGTCTTGTATTAGATGAAGCTGAAATGGTCCATAAGGTGACGATAGTTCCTCGTGGTCAAGCTGGCGGTTATGCCGTAATGCTTCCAAAAGAAGATCGCTTCTTGCAAACAAAACCGGAACTACTTGATAAGATAACAGGTTTACTAGGTGGTCGTGTTGCAGAAGAGGTTATGTTTAATGAAGCATCTACAGGAGCACATAATGACTTCCAACGTGCGACAGGTATTGCTCGTAGAATGGTAACTGAGTTTGGGATGAGTGATAAGTTAGGTCCATTACAGTTTGGTCAGGCTCAAGGTGGGCAAGTGTTCCTTGGTCGCGATCTCCATAATGAACAAAACTACTCTGATGCGATTGCATACGAGATTGATTTAGAAATACAACGTATCATTAAAGAATGTTACGATCGTGCGGAGAAAATCATTAGAGATAACCGAGATAAATTCGAACTTATTGCTCGTACATTATTAGAAGTTGAAACATTGGATGCAGAACAAATCCGTAGCCTGTACGAAGAAGGTAAACTTCCAGATCGCCCTACTCCTGAAGTAAAGGTGAATGATAATAAGGTCGATACTGACTTTGAGGTAACGGAGACAATTAAAGATGATAATCTAAATGTTACAGGAAGACCGGAGAAATTAGGACCGTCTATCCCGTCCGAAACTCCTGATAATCTTGATAACGAGGATAAGAAAGAATAATAAATATTAGAAGAAGGCATCTAAATAGATGTCTTCTTTTTTTGATTACAGTTCATCGGGAGTGGAGTAAGTGTAAATTATAGACTTCAAAGTGAAATATGGTATGATGTTTGAAGTAAAAAAGTCTTCCGTAAAAGTGGTGAAAGAAATGATTTTTGTTTTTGATGTAGGAAATACAAACATAGTACTAGGTGTTTATCAACGAGATAAATTAAAATATCATTGGCGCATCCAAACGAGTAAACATAAAACAGAGGATGAAATGGGGATGCTAATCAAAGATTTATTTGATCATGTCGGTCTTCGTTTTGAGGATATTAAAGGAATTATTATATCTTCTGTAGTACCACCAATCATGTTTACTTTAGAGAGAATGTGTAATAAATATTTTCAAATAAAACCTTTAGTTGTTGGACCTGGTATAAAGACTGGATTAAATATTAAATATGAAAATCCTCGTGAAGTAGGAGCAGACCGTATCGTTAACGCGGTGGCTGGGATTCATGAGTATGGTAACCCATTAATTATTGTAGATTTTGGAACAGCTACAACATTTTGCTATATAAATGAAAAAAGTGAATATATGGGTGGTGTAATAGCACCTGGTATTGGTATTTCAACGGAAGCACTATATTCTAGAGCTGCAAAACTTCCGCGCATTGAAATAACTCATGTAGATGATATTATCGGGAAAAATACCGTGGCTGCGATGCAAGCTGGCATCTTATATGGGTTTGTTGGGCAAGTAGAGGGTATTGTAAAACGTATTATGGAGAAAAGTAAACAGAAACCTACTGTTATTGCAACAGGTGGTCTTGCCAATTTGATTGCAAAAGAGACAAAGCTAATAGATATTGTAGATGATGAATTAACACTTAAAGGATTACAACTAATTTATAAAAGAAATATAGTCTAGTGAAAGGTGGAGTTGGAAATGGGTGATTATTTAGTAAAAGCACTTGCATATAATGGACAAATTCGTGCATATGCTGCGACAACAACAGAGACAGTAGGAGAAGCTCAACGTCTTCACTACACATGGCCAACTGCTTCAGCAGCGCTTGGTCGTGCGATGACTGCTGGTGTCATGATGGGAGCAATGCAAAAAGGGGAAGATAAAATTACGATAAAAGTTGAAGGTGGCGGACCTATCGGAATTATCCTAGTGGACTCTGATGCGAAAGGAAATGTCCGTGGATATGTAACGAATCCCCAAACCCATTTTGATTTGAATGAACATGGTAAGCTTGATGTAAGACGTGCAGTAGGAACAGATGGAACATTATCTGTTGTGAAGGATGTCGGGCTAAGAGAACATTTTTCTGGTCAGGTACCACTTATTTCTGGTGAATTAGGTGAAGACTTCACGTATTACTTTGCAAACTCAGAACAAACTCCATCATCGGTAGGATTGGGAGTGCTAGTTAACCCAGACAATACAATATTGGCAGCTGGAGGTTTTATCATCCAGCTAATGCCAGGTGCTAGTGATGAAGTGATTTCAGAAATAGAAAAAAGCATTCAATCTTCACCACCTGTCTCAAAATTAATCAACGATGGGTTATCTCCAGAGGAAATGCTACAACAGTATCTTGGAACAGATAATGTAACAATATTAGATACACTGCCTGTACAATTTCGTTGTACTTGTTCAAAAGAACGTTTTGCAAATGCCATCATTAGTTTAGGGAAGCAGGAAATCCAAGAGATGATTGACGAAGATGGCAAAGCAGATGCACAATGTCACTTCTGTAATCGCAGCTACCACTATACAAAAGAGGAGCTTGAAGAACTAAAAGGGGAAGCTACTCAATAATATAAGGCGGATGACATCCGTCTTTTTTTTGTTATAATAAATGAAAAACAAAAAAAGATCGCGCTTTCATAATTGACATATTGGCGTTAGAGTGTTATTTTTAAATAAACCAATTACATTACTCGGAATTAGGGGTGGAATAATGGCAAAGTTAGTTAATTCAATTACAGACTTAATCGGTAGTACTCCAGTAGTAAAATTAAATCGACTAGTAAATGAAAATAGTGCAGATGTATATGTAAAACTTGAATATATGAATCCTGGTAGCAGTGTTAAAGACAGAATCGCTTTAGCGATGATTGAAGCAGCTGAAAAAGCTGGAAAATTAAAAGAGGGCGATACGATTATCGAGCCTACTAGTGGTAATACAGGAATAGGTCTTGCGATGGTATCTGCTGCAAAAGGATATCGTGCGGTTCTTGTTATGCCAGATACGATGAGCCTTGAGCGTAGAAATCTTTTACGTGCTTATGGAGCAGAATTAATTCTTACACCTGGTGCCGAGGGAATGAACGGTGCTATCAAGAAAGCTAATGAGTTAGCAAGTGAACATGGTTATTTTGTGCCACAACAATTTGAGAACGAAGCAAACCCTGAAATTCATAGCCTTACAACAGGTAGAGAAATTGTGGAACAAATGGGTGATCAATTAGATGCATTCGTTTCTGGAATTGGAACAGGTGGTACAATAACTGGTGCAGGAAAAGTTTTGAGAGAAAACTATCCTGATATAAAGATTTTTGCAGTAGAGCCTGAAGACTCCCCAGTATTGTCTGGTGGAAAACCAGGTCCACACAAATTACAAGGAATCGGTGCGGGATTTGTTCCGAAAGTTTTAAATACAGAAGTCTATGATGAAGTAATTACCATAAAAAATGAAGAAGCGTTCGAAACATCTCGTCGTTCTGCTAAAGAAGAAGGCGTATTAGGCGGAATATCTGCTGGTGCAGCAATTGCGGCTGCGTTAAAGGTAGCAGAAAGGCTTGGAAAAGGGAAGCGTGTCCTTGCGATACTCCCTGATAATGGTGAGCGTTATTTAAGTACAGCATTATATAACTTTGAAAAATAAGATGACAGGAAGCAAGTCCAAATATGGGCTTGCTTTTTTAAAAGATAAGAAAGTATAAAAATTTGGGTCTACCACAGTCATTTAAGCTGTGGTATTTTCATTTTATGGAG
>VEFU01000489.1 GCA_007679095.1 Paenibacillus bovis | reverse complement strand
CCAACTACATCAACTAATTTCCTTATCATTACATCCTTATATAACCGTTTTACATCACCTCCAATTTATACTTCTCAAACCCTCCCTTCAACTCACTCCTCAATATACACATCCCTATACCAATACTCATCTCCACTCCTTTTCTCTTCCACCAACAACATATATCCAAACCACACAAATTACAAATCACCCAAATACTCAGTTTTCACACCATTTCCCACTACATATAACAA
>VEFU01000488.1 GCA_007679095.1 Paenibacillus bovis | reverse complement strand
TACACACTATATTCAATCCCACCATTCTTCCTCCTCCCCAACTATTTAATATTTTCCTCATTATTCCAATTATCACACCATTATTCCACTCATTCAAATCATTACCTACACATCACCTAATCATTAACCCATTTCAACCTCTAATCAACAATGCCCACATCTCCTTTTCCATTCTCATTTTTCTCACATACATTATCTGACTGTTCTTTTGCCCGGCACCTGCGGTACCACTC
>VEFU01000487.1 GCA_007679095.1 Paenibacillus bovis | reverse complement strand
TATGATTCCCAAAAGGAGAAAAATCCCTACAGGATGGGAATCAAAGTCGTTGTATGATTCCCAAAAGGAGAAAAATCCCTACAGGATGGGAATCAAAGTCGTTGTATGATTCCCAAAAGGAGAAAAATCCCTACAGGATGGGAATCAAAGTCGTTGTATGATTCCCAAAAGGAGAAAAATCCCTACAGGATGGGAATCAAAGTCGTTGTATGATTCCCAAAAGGAGAAAAATC
>VEFU01000486.1 GCA_007679095.1 Paenibacillus bovis | reverse complement strand
GAAGTTAGAATTAGATGTTGAGAGATTAAGGGATGTGGGGTGATATAGGTATGAAGTTGTTGTGTGTGAATTGGGTTATGGAATGTTTTGTGTAGTTGTTGAATTGTTTTATGGGTGATATTGAGATTGAGTAATGGAATAATTGTGTTTGGTTGTTTTGAAAGGAGGTGTTGCGGTAATGGTTCATGGTGGAAATGTGTGGTAATTGGAGTAATGGGTAATTGATGCTTATTA
>VEFU01000485.1 GCA_007679095.1 Paenibacillus bovis | reverse complement strand
CCAATGAATCCACAATCCCACAAATGTTAAACCATCTCTCCTATAATACCAAAATCCTTCCCAAATCCCATTCCCCTCATCAACCTCACTTTTTACCAACCACACACCCATTTCATCACTATTACCCCCTTCCATATACTAATCATATCCCACCTCACCCTCCTCCACCAACAACTCTTCCTCCACTACCCCTCCTACATAATCACCAACTATTCCACCAACAACCACATCAAA
>VEFU01000484.1 GCA_007679095.1 Paenibacillus bovis | reverse complement strand
AAGTGTAGTTGTAGTAGGTGGTTGTAGCTGGATAGAAGGTGAGATTTTGGAGGGTTGTGGTAAATGAGGGGGAGGAGGTGGAGGAGTTGGTTGAGTTGGGATAGGACGTTTAGGTTTTTGAGGTGTGAAGTTGTTTGGAGTTATTGATGTTGATTTGGGTTTAGATAGGGGTGAAATATTGGCAAGAGGTAATGGTAACGGGTTAAAGTGAGTCATGTGATAATGCTGGATTTA
>VEFU01000483.1 GCA_007679095.1 Paenibacillus bovis | reverse complement strand
TTAGGTCCATTACAGTTTGGTGAGGGTGAAGGTGGGGAAGTGTTGGTTGGTGGGGATGTGGATAATGAAGAAAAGTAGTCTGATGGGATTGCATAGGAGATTGATTTAGAAATAGAAGGTATGATTAAAGAATGTTAGGATGGTGGGGAGAAAATGATTAGAGATAAGGGAGATAAATTGGAAGTTATTGGTGGTAGATTATTAGAAGTTGAAAGATTGGATGGAGAAGAAATG
>VEFU01000482.1 GCA_007679095.1 Paenibacillus bovis | reverse complement strand
TTCCGCCTGAATTACCTCCCATCGTTCAATTACAACCTCCACCCTTTCCTACTTCTCATTTAAATCATTTATATACACCTCTAATTAACCCTAATAATCCTCTCAACAGATTATTACACTTACCCCCTCCAACCATTATTCTTCAAAATCACAAACCTATCCTTCAACAACCACTAGACCCTCTTATTCATAATCCCCCTACACCCCCACCTCTTACAGCTCCAGCAAACCCTCC
>VEFU01000481.1 GCA_007679095.1 Paenibacillus bovis | reverse complement strand
AAGTAATGCTTGAACAGTTTACAGAAGTAACAAAAAACCCAATTCGTGGTAGGGCTAACGCAATGATTGTTACTCCATCCCCCTTACATCCACTTCCTTATATCAAACACTTTAAACCTTACATTAAACAAAAACCCTATACACACCTCCATCTCCTTCTTCCTTTTTCCGCTACTCTTACAGACCATCACAAACAGTATACCCACTCTAATATCAACCTAACGAAAGATCGCCA
>VEFU01000480.1 GCA_007679095.1 Paenibacillus bovis | reverse complement strand
TAAACTTAAACCTCCTCTAGCCCTATCACCAACTCGTCCAGCTTTTAATAAATTTATCCAACGTGAAACACATATTACTAACCCATCTCCTCCAATTAAAGATCAACAAAAACAAAAATTAGAACATCCTCCAATTCAATATACACAATTTCAAATTGCATATGACCCTTTATCACTACTTATTAATAAACATAATCACTTTCTAGATCACTTAACAATTCATCAATTCAAAAAA
>VEFU01000047.1 GCA_007679095.1 Paenibacillus bovis | reverse complement strand
CAACTTAAATAATTTATAAGTCTATTATAACCTATTATTACTATTGGTGTTATTTATTCCGTTTAAGTTTTTTTTGAGGGAGTTTTTTGAAGTTGTACTTTATTTAGCCTCTTAATAAGAAAACAACATCTATGGTTTCTAAATTTCCGATTTTCAGTAGTTTAAAATAAGGACCGTATTAATAGAATCCAATCACATTAGCAAGTTCAATAGGCTGTATTTAAATTATTCATTTACCTATTCTTGGCCAATAATGTTAAATCCACTGTCAGTAAGGAATATTCGCTATCTTCCGGTATTATTATAATTCGTAAAATGCATACCGTTAAAACACCGGTATTATACCGGCATTTACTTCTCCTTTTATAATCATTTATTATAAATACCGGTATATTAACGGTAAAATACCGGTATGCGAGAGCTGACTATGTCAGCTACAGTCTTTATCAATAAGCAACAAGAAGTTACCTTAAAACAAACTCAAGTATTTATACTGTGCAGCTGTTTGAGGAATTTTTCCCATTCTCCAAAATACTTGGACTGTACATTTTACACAGTCCGATATAAGTTATAATAAAAGAAACTGAAAGCGAGGGATGGCGTATGGTAATAACCGCTTTGATCATTTCTTGTATTGCATTAGGAATCAGTTTGTATACGTTAAAATCAGTGTTGAAGAATTAAGAATGATGAAAAAAAGCCGGATACCGGCTTTTTTTATTTTTAGGGGGGGTTCTGAAATAGAACAGGGGTAGAGCAGCCTAATAAATGGTTATATTTAGGTAAAAAACCTATCTCTTACTAGAGATAGGTTTTTTCTTTTGTCTAATCAAATCATTTATTGTTTTCATTCTTCAGTGCTTCGATTAACTCCTGTCTCGACATATCCCCCATTACAACTTTCCGTATGACCTCTTTATCTTCTTCGGTTAATATAAATCCTTCTAATTCAAGCTGATACTTTGCTCTTTTATATACTTGTTCAAAAGTTTCCGGAGACACACGATACACTCCTTGAATAGCTTCGTTTAACTACAATTCGAGGGTTTCATTTTTAGAACCCTTTGATTCAATAAGCTTTTTGTTCTATATATCCATGAATCTTTTTCATTAAAAGGTTTGTTAAGGGCGATTCAACGTAGAATCATGATGACCACAATTTCTTAAAATGATTTGATCTGGTTTCTGTATTTCAAATGTAATGCGAAGATCCATGTTACCACTCGCTTCCCACACATTCGGATTCTGATACCCTTTCATTTTCTTCACTCGTAGGGATTTAGCAGAAAGGTTTTCATTATAGAAAATAGATAACCGGATATAAGCTGCGATACTTAAACTCCTTTATATTTTAGAAACAAAGAGAATTCTCATTTTGGTAGGTTCAAATTTTTTTATATTAACTCTCTGTGAAATTCGACCTATTTTTAAGAGTTTTCAAAAAATACATTCCCCTACCTAGTACAATTGCTGTATACTAATAGTATACATATTTGGTAAATATTTCATTTCTTTGAAGAGGAAACTACGAAACCTATTACTAGCAAAATCATTGATATGGTCCAAGGTATAATAAAAAGGTAAAATTTATAAGTGTTTTCTTCCGATATTATAACAGGATTAACGTCATTAATATCGAATAATAAATCCCCTAAATTGAAAAGGCTTACGAATTGAACCACTGCAAAAGCAAAATAAAAAATATGGAGTTTACTTTTCCGAAAAAGAAGAACAGATACTAGTAATATAAGTATAGTCATGGTAGACATTACAATAGTGAAAATTGAGCTAATTTCACTTTCGAAAGACATAGTTTTCACCCCTTGAAGTATTTGGGGTAATTATAACAAATATTGGAATAATTGTATAATTTTCGTTTTTACGGAATTATATATAAAAAAATTAAAGGAGTTGGAAAAAGGTGAATAAAAAACTATTATTTTTAACCGTATTATTAGTATTTGCATTATTACCTAATTTTGGACTTGCTAGGGATACCGATTATACCCCAGGTGCGAGTTTCGCTTGGTCGCCTTATTCTTGGAACGTAAATAGTTATGTGGATTCGAGTGATTCCTCTGAAATTGTAGCATCTTTTGAAAAAGTAAAATTCAATCAAACAGCTACTGATTTACATAACGGGGCATACTATCTTACATTTGAAATTAATAATACTACTGATAATGTCCCACATAATGGATGGTATTCATCTAATATTCCTTATGCTAAATATGATAAGGATGATGATAATGGTAATGGATATAGCGAAGAAATTGAAGCCATTAAATCTTATGTAGGGGCAAAAATTAACGCTAATCAGGAATATTACTTTAGAACAAGTTGGTTTGACTCAACAGATGAGTGGGGAGAATTTGACATGATTATTCAAAGATCTGTGGTAAATCCATTAAATGGAGAATTTGAAGGTTACCATTATGATTTCTTAGAAACCAGATACTGGTTTAATTTTTAGGGAGGGAATAACATGAAAAAACTAGCAATTACAGTTTCTATGGCAACGCTTATTATTTGTAGTATTTTTCTTGTAAATAATAGTAGTGATAAGGTTTCTGGGAATAAAATTACTGAAGAAGTAGTACTAAAGACTGAAAATTTACTAGAAAACGGGAAAATTAAGCACTCAGTAACAAAGGATAATGAAGATTCAAAAGAAATAGAAGTAAGAGTTAATATGAACAATGGGAATTTAAATAAACAAGATATGGCTAATTACAAAAAAGAAAACAGTAAAAACATGGCCTCCTTAGCAAAAACTAAATCAATTATTCCATCTACAGTTACTTTTACATCACCAATTTCAATAGATGAATTTGAAACTCTTGTTAATAAAAATCAAATTCAGGTTGAAAGTTTTAATTTAATTGCATTAGATAATAATAACATGCACCAATTTATTCAAGGGGTACCAAATGAAGAAAGTATTATTCCAAAAGATAAGTTAGAGGAAGTATTGAATGGCGCGGATCTAGAAGGAGTTTATGCTTTTAAAGGAAATATCCCATCAAAATTCATTGAAGCTTTTAACTCCAATAAAAGTGTTTACTTAACTGATGTTTCTAAAACGATCCTAACTGAAAAGTCTAATAAACTAAAAAAAGAGGATGAGCATTTAGATGTACATGTAGACGATGTTTTTTGGTTTGTAAATGAAATAGAATGATAGATTTCAGAGTATATCAAAAATATACATCATTGTATCAGTAAGTTATTTTTTCTAGCTAAGGAAAGCTAATTTAACTTTTTATGCATATAATCCTAATTGACATCTTGCTCAAATATTTTACATTGTTGAAAATCAACAATGTAAAAATGGTAATAATAAAAGAGGTAGGGAAAAGGGTTATCCCTCTTTCCAAGGTATGAACTCTTACTTTTTTCATCGGTTGCCACGACGAAAATGGAAAAACCTATTTCTTGAAGGAATAGGTTTTTTCATTATGAGGTAGCATAATAGATCACTTTTCATTCTGAAGTATCTCTAGTAACTCCTGTCTCGACATATCCCCCATTACAACTTTCCGTATGACCTCTTTATCTTCTTCGGTTAATATAAATCCTTCTAATTCAAGCTGATACTTTGCTCTTTTATATACTTGTTCAAAAGTTTCTGGAGACACACGATACACTCCTTGAATGGCTTCGTTTAACCCAATTCGAGGGTTTCATTTTTAGAACCCTTTGATTTAATAAGCTCTTTGTTCTATATATCCATGAATCTTTTTCATTAAAAGGTTTGTTAAGGGCGATTCAACGTAGAATCATGATGACCACAATTTCTCAAAATTATTTGATCTGGTTTCTGTATTTCAAATGTGATGCGAAGATCCATGTTACCACTCGCTTCCCACACATTCGGATTCTGATACCCTTTCATTTTCTTGACTCGTAAGGACGGATGCGTGAAATCTTCTAACATTAAAGACAAAGCCTTCTGTATGACTTTTCGAGATGAAGGATCAAGTTTGGATAGTGCCTTTGTAAATCGAGCAGTTGGAACTAGTTTCATGAGTCAAGGTTATCCAATTCTGCAAAATAACGATCTAAATCTTCCTGGCTTGAAATGGGATCCCCTAAACGACCTGCTTTAATATCTTCACTAGCTTCCTGTTCCTCTTTTTGCCATTCTTCGGTCCAAAACCATTTTTGACTAGCCGGAATCTGTATCATGGGAACCAAAATAATTTCTCCGTGCTCATTCATTTCTAATTCAATCGTATCGCCTTCTTGTAAATCAAAGCTTTCTAGAATAGACTTCGGCAATGTTACCTGTCCACGTTTACGAATCGTCAAGCGTTCCTTCATGCGATCCCTTCTTTCAGGAGAATTTACTGCCATTATATGTTCCTCCCTCTCTATTGTTTCTGATTTTCTGATTTTCATACTATCAGTATATCATGAATTAAAATTAAAATCTTTTCTTTAAAGAATAAATTATTAAAATTCGCCTAATAATTATAAAGAATAAATTAAGGAGGTTTTATGATGAAAAAAAATCTATTGACGTTGATAATGTTCCTAGTAACTTTCTCAACTATTTACGTAACAACTCATGCAACAACAAATGGTAAAGTGCAGAGTATTGAGAAACAAAATATTGAAATTAAATATAAAGATAACTCTAATAAAAACTTTGAAAAAGTAGATAGTTTTTATTCGAAAATAAAATCATCAGACGGAACTAGCTATCACGAGTTTCCAGACGCAACAGTTAATATCAGAAAAAAAATAAAATATAAGGAAATAGGGAATGTTGTCAATAACTTAGGAAAATACAGTGATCCTTCATTTTCTTCAAAAATACCTAATATTTCCCCTGACCGACAGGTTTATTTGTTGATATCAATTAAAGATGAAGGAGAATATATTCTAAGTAAAGAGGCTATTTATGATGCGGAGACTCAAGTATTATTGGAAAGTGGCGAAGGTCGAAAATTAAAGAAAAAAGAAGGAAAGGCCTCATGAAACCTTTTCCTTCTAGTGTCAATCATCCGAAGTAGAAATTATATTTGAAAAGTACACATTATGCATGACATCTTCATTTAAAGTATAAGGATCTTCGACTACAGTAATAATTAAGTTCTGAATACTTTGGTTATTATTATTTAATTCAAACGGAAGACTGAATTGCCCTACTGATGATACGCTTACAAATGGCTTTGAAAAAGAAATTTGCTCTTTTCCAAGAAAAGAAAGTATTGCATAAGTACTATTTTCTTTTCCATTCTTTATATTTAGATGTAAGTCTTTTGTTTTTTTTGGCAGTAAGGTTATTGCATCTTTTACCGGATTAAACGGTTCTGTAGTTATATAAGGATCAGCTGAAGGTTGTTCTATTTCCTTTGCAGCAACAGGAAATACGGTATGCTTTGGTTTATCCATTTTATCATCCACAATTAATGCAATACGTCTAGACATATAGACTTGAGCAGAAGGAACAAACTTTTCTTCTTCTAACGTATTATCCGGGTCTCTAACCAAAATTACTAGAAAATCATGTAGTCCATTTTGAAGTTCGGGGAGTTTTACCTCAAACTTTTCAGTGCCTCTTGAAGATACTTGTAAATCTAATGTTTTTACTGGTTTATCTTTAAACATAACACTAATTTGTTTATAATCTACTAGAAAAAATATACGAAATTTAAAGGAACTATCATAATTATTCTTAATAATTATTTCTGGAGAATAGTCGTTATTAGATTTAATTTTGTGAATTAATTGGTTATCATTTATTGCTGTTTCATCAGTAACCCCGAACGCAATTGTGTTTTCAAATTCATGTATTTCTGATACAACATTTAAGGATTCTTTTATGTAATCATCTTTATTGTTGTGACTACATCCACTAGCCATAACAATAAAGATAATTGATAGGTATAGTAACTTTTTCATCTTTTCTCCTTAGGTGACTATTTAATAAGCGAATAAAAGGCAAAAATGATTTATTATTTATTAAACAGATTACCAATAAACTACATTGGCGCCACCCGCAACCCATACTCCATCCTTATACGCATAATGATACCCTTCAATTGAATAAACTTGAGATGTATTAACTGGCCCCATATTAACAAATTCAAAAGGAACATTATTTCCTCTAGTCGCGGTTTCATTTATAACAGCTACTTGATTTCCCATTATCTTCGGATACATTACTAATTTTAATGTTGTTGGATAAGATGTACCTTGAAAAAATCCATATAGATAAGTTTGACCATAAGCTTTTATAGTACCGTTATCTTCAAGAATCGTGAATGTACCAGATAACTTATCTGTCTGATTAGGTACTGACCAAGTCTTAATACTTTCTTTTTTAATAGTCATTGCAAGTGTAGAACTTGTTGAAATTGCAAGAATGGAAACTGCCGCTAAAAAAGGTAATAACAATTTTCTTAAACATTACTAATCATCCTCCTTTTTTTCACTAAAAAATTCACTCTTTGGAATTTTTAGTGATTTATCTCTATAGTTCTATAATTGCCTTGTTAAATCCTTCCTTTTTTTGTTCGTTTTTGAAATTATTTTCCAACTGAATATTCCAAGTAAGGGATTGGATATACATAGTAAAAATCCAGATATTATGAGTTGAATAGAGATTAAAAAAATAAGAGAAAAGTAAACTACTAATTTGAGTGTAGCAAATGGTTTATTTTCTCTTTACCGAGCAGGTGAAGAGGTAGGTTAATCTTGAGTTTTAGGGGGAGTGAAGGCTAGCCGAACGTTTGGGGGTTCCCCCCAACAAGCGACTTTGCTGTCACGAAGTGGCTAGCAAAAGTACAGGTTGCCCAACCCTTAAACCATCATGCTATGATGGTAACAAATTGGTACAATTTGGATAGGAGGGGCGGTCTTTTGCGAGCGAATCGAAAGGAAAATCGACAGATTAACTTTAGAGTGAGCGAGGACGAGTACCAACGTCTGGAGCAGATGGCGACAGACGTTGGGTTGAGTGTGCCGACCTTCTGTAAGAAGAAGGCACACGGTGCAAAGGTACGAGCACCAAAAATTGATCGCGAGGGAGCGATGGAGATTGCTCGCCAGCTGCGAGCAATGGGAAACAATCTGAATCAGTTAACCAAGCGAGCGAACGAAGGAGTCGCAATTCCCACTGGGGAATTGCGAGGGATTCAAAAGGAGTTGCAGGTAATATGGCAACAATTCAGCGAAGCACTACAAAAGTAGCCAATAAATTGATTTCCTACGCGGAAAAAAGAGCCGAAGTGAAAGGTGGCGTGAATTGCCCTCCAGAATACGCAAAAGCTCAATTCAAAGCGACAAGGGAGCTTTGGGGAAAGAATAATGGGATCCAAGCACATCATGTCATTCAATCATTTAAGCCCGGAGAAGTGACTCCGGAACAAGCGAATGAGATCGGCCAAGAACTAGCAAAGGAAATAGCCGAGGGATATGAAGCAGTCGTTTATACGCATACAGACAAAGAACACATACATAATCATATCGTCATTAATTCGGTGCATTTTGAAACTGGAAAGAAATATCATGCGCATGGAAAAGAGGAATTGTTTCACATTCGGGAAGTGAGTGACCGTTTGTGTAGAGAAAGAGGATTACACGTAGTAGAACCTAATCACGAAAAAACTGTTCACCTAAGCATGAAGCAATATAAACCATTAAAAGAGGGAGAAAGCAGACAAGCAAGGCTTATTAATGCTATTCGGCATGCGAAAAGTGTAGCTACCAATAAAAACGAATATATCCATGAAATGAACCGTTTAGGATATGACGTTAATTGGTCAGAAAAACGAACAAGAATCACGTACATAGATACAGAATATCAACAGTTGAACGAAGAAAGACAAGCAGCAGGAGAAAAAGGGGTTAAATATAGGTTTTCAGAGAGAAGTTTGCAACGCTATGGAATAAGCAAAGAGGAATTATCAAAGGAGGGATTAGAGAATTCCTATAGAAAAAATGATCGAGCAAAACAAACCGGAAGTAATACAGAATCTAGTCAAGAGCAAGGAAACACCGATGTATCAAACGAACAATCAAGTAGATTGGAACGAACTGAACGAGTTGCTGAAACAACTGAAAACAAACTTGGATTCAACGAGTACCTCTTCGGAGCTGCAAGAACATCTCAAGCAAATCGTGGAGAAGATGAACATACTAGCACTAGAGCAAAATCACGTGAGCAGGTCTTTTTCGATTCTTCAAGAGGAATTGAAGAAATCTCAAGAGTCGAGAGAGAAAGCAATAAAGAGTCAGAACGGATATATTCAGAGTTTGGAAGCCAGATTGAAAGATTTGAAGGAACAAATGAAAGTGAATCAAGAAGAATTGCAGGAAAATCAGATCAAACAATTCCAACAAACGATAGAAGATTTGAAACAACTATCGGAGAAATTGAACAAAGAACATCTACAACAAGTGGCAAGGACAAGACTACTTCGTCAAGAGCTAATAGATTTCACGATGAAGTTCAAACAGGAGAGCAAACCCACGTTGAAAGAGACACTCATGGTGAACGGATTAAAGACAGGAGTAGTAGTACTCTTAACATCAACAATCTGGGTGCTTCTGACACTTCTCACGCGGTAAATGATTTATTTCAAGCACTTCAATCCCAACAAAATAAAGAAATGGATAGGGATTTAGAAAAACGACGACAAAAAGCAAAGAAAAAGTCTAAGAATCGTAGACTGGATGATGAGTTAGAATTATAGTGTTTCAGTAGACATGGCTTCCATAAGGTAGTCATGTCTACTTTTTAGCAAATAATCTACTAAAAAATCCTTTTTTAGGTGTGCTTGCTGCTAAATATTTTTCCAAAATAGGTATCTAAAAAACTCGCCATTTCAGTTGCTTGAAAGGTCCATGTTTGCCCTTGCGATTTAGGGTAATAAACAAAACCGCCATTATCTATATCCAATATCTTTTTGAATCGTGTTGGATAAAGAATATTTTCTTTAATCCACTCATGTTTTTTCCCTGTACGTTGTTCTAAATCTTTCATGCTCCAATAAACACCCGTTAATTCATTACGTTTTAATTCTTCTAGTTCAATTTTTGTTATCAGCACGTATTCTTTTGGAATCTCTATAGATAAGGTGACATTTAGCTTTTGATTTACCATGCTTAATACACCCCTAATTCATCTAATTGGGTGTAGTCTTCATTTTTAGGCATAGGAGAATAAACCTTCTTCGTGCTAATTTTTTCAAGAAGGCTACCATAAAAGATATTAAAATCAATGATATCCCCATTGTCTATACGTTGTTGTAACTGCTTGTACGCAATAACATAAGCACATTTGTATTGTTGTTCCTCACTTAATGATTTCCCTTCTTTGGCATAACGTTTTAATGTTTCCATGGCTATAAATCCAATTTGTTGCATTGTTGCTTGATCTATCTTTAAACCTAATTTCTTAGCTGCTAACCAAACACGTGCATAAATATCTTTGATTCGCTTACCAAAAAAGGCTTGAAAGTGTTGTAAGGATTTTGGAACATATTTTATGTATGGAGTACGTGTAGTATTTAAATGATTAATATATTTATCTAAGTCTAAAGAAATTTTAGTATCGTTTTTTGATTCTGGGCCCTCAACACTTGTAGGACAAGGCTTTGGAGTATCTTCGCGCCCCTTCATTTCCGCCCCTTCACCTAATTTTTGGAAAACATAAATGTTTGCGCCATCGCCACCAGTTTTAGGTCTAATAGTTTCTTTTACTTCGATAACCCCTAACTTTTTAAATAACCGAATTGCACGCTCAACGGTGGATCTAGATACTCCTGCAGCTTCGGCAATTGTATTTATTTGGACCCAACATACTCCTGGCACTTCAATAGAACGTTGAGCAAGTTGATTCCACACTAATAACGCTCCTGCGGGAACAGCACGAACCGAAGATCCACTTGGCAAAGCGGTTTTCTTTGCCAAGTTAGCTGAGGCCGTGCCCGCGGAAAGCGAGTGTACAGGAGCGAAAATCAACAACAGAGTTTAACAGAGCTTTCATTTTAAGTAGTAAATCATTGATTAGCTTGCTGAATCATGACACCCGCTCCATCTTGAGAAAAAGTGTATGATAAATAGAAAGAGAATTTTTTATACCCTAGAAAAGTAGACAGAAAGATTTCCTATTGTTAAGACAAGGAGAAGGTAAAGCTTGTATGAAGAGTGAATACAGGAATATAAATTGGTTTTAATTTACCAAGGTTGGCTAAACCTTTAACAAACGGAATTAGTAAGAGGTGAAATCAAGTTGGAAGGTAAAGATGAAATCATTTTAAAAGGCTTAAGAGAAAATAATTTAAAAAATATAGATTTACATATACCCAAAAGGAAAATCATTGTATTTACAGGCCTTTCAGGTTCAGGAAAAAGCTCTGTTGTCTTTGATACGTTAGCACAAGAAAGTAGAAGACAAATGACGTTGAACTATCCTCACTACGTCAGATATCAAATGCCAAGATACGAAAGGCCCCAAGCAGATTTTATGCAAAACTTAAGCCCTGTTGTCGTCGTTGAACAACGTGCTGTCGGAGGAAATTCTCGTTCAACAGTTGGGACGTATATGGATATCCATCCTTTAATTCGCCTATTGTTTTCAAGGATTGGTAAGCCATCGATTGGCTCTGCAAATGAATTTTCCAGTCAAAGTTCATTTGGTCGCTGTCCACAATGTAGTGGATTTGGAGAGGTCGTTCAGCCGGATGTAAATAAACTGATTGATTTAGATAAGTCGCTTCGAGAGTATGCAGTGAAATTTAAACCATTATCGTCTTCAGGGTGGCAGGGCAGATGGATGATGACTTGTGGATTATTTGACCCCGACCTCCCAATTAAAGACTATCCAGAGGATAAACGCCGTCTTTTCATCTATGGTCCCCCAGAAGGTGAAAAGGTAAATGCACCGTTTCATACAAAACATGGACCTCAACGACATGATTGGGATGGGATATTGCCGAGATTTATTCGTCTATATATAAATCGAGATGTTTCAAAGCTAAAAGGAGTGAGCCAAGATGATGTATTGGCTGTATCAACCCGATCTTTATGCCCAACTTGTCAAGGTTCAGGACTAAATCCAAAAGTTTTGGAATGTAAAATATATGGGTTAAATATTGCCGAATATGATCAATTAGAGTTGACTGAACTACTGGAAGAACTTAAGAAAATTAAAGTTCCGATGGGAGAAGATATTGCGAAACAAATCATTCCACAAGTAAAACAGCTTATTGACATGGGGTTAGGCTATTTAACTTTATCGAGAAAAGTTGGGACGTTGTCTGGTGGTGAAGCACAAAGGGTAAAAATTGCTCGTCATTTAGGCTCTAGCCTCAACAATATTACCTATATTTTCGACGAACCAAGTGCAGGACTTCATCCAGAGGAAACAGATATGTTAATACAGATGATGAAAAATATAAAGGCTCAATATAATACGGTCATTGTCATTGAACATGACCTTGCCGTGATTAAAGAGGCGGATGAAATTATTGAAATGGGACCAGGCGCAGGTGTGTATGGAGGAGAAGTTGTCTATCAAGGAAGTTTAGACGGTCTACACAACACACCAACCGGTATGATTTTAAAAGAACCGATAAAAATCAACAAAAAACCTAGAGAAATAAAAAGTAATTTTACAATAAAAAATGCGAACCATAATAATTTAAAAAACATCAACGTAAACATTCCTAAAAATATATTAGTCTCGATTTGTGGTGTTTCTGGTTCGGGAAAAAGTTCATTAATGTTGGGAGCATTCATAGAAAGATATCCTGAAACAATCAAAGTAGACCAAGCGAGTATAGGTATCTCTACGCGTTCAACACTTGCGACATATATGGGAATTATGGATGATATTCGTTCAATTTTTTCAAAAGAAACGGGACAACCAGCTGGCTTGTTTACGTTTAACTCTTTAGGCGCATGTCCTGTCTGTAGTGGAAAAGGGATCTTAACACCAGACGTCGCATTCGCAGATCCCGTGACCATTCCGTGTGAAGCATGTAGTGGGACTAGGTATTCAGACGAGGCGCTTAAGTTTCGCTACCAAGATAAAAATATAGTGGAGATTTTAGATTTAACGATAGACGAGGCAGTTCACTATTTTAAACAGCCAAAAATTATTAAAAGAGTAAGTACGCTAAAAGATGTTGGGCTAGGATATTTGACACTCGGACAAACCACAAGCTCTTTAAGTGGAGGCGAACTTCAACGTTTAAAATTAGCTAGTCACTTACAAAAAGAAGGGCAAATATATTTACTTGATGAGCCATCGTTAGGGCTACACACACAAGATAATGGAAAGCTATTAGAAGTATTTCAAAAATTAGTAAACAGAGGGAATTCAGTTATCATTATTGAACATAATCTAGATTTTATTGCCGCGAGCGACTGGGTCATCGAGATGGGGCCAGGCGGAGGAAAACAAGGCGGACGTATTTTATTTGATGGCACACCTGAAGAGATGCTCGATGCAGATACGGTGACAGCGAAGTGGTTGAAAGATGGGGTTAGGATGCAATTGATATAACTGCCAAACAATGAGAAGAAACCCTAATAAGCATGCTTTTGCTCATTAGGGTTTTGTTTTTTAAAGATATTTTAAATTGCCCAGTCTCCATTACGGAAGATAGGTACAACGGTGCCATCTTGTTTAATACCGTCAATATCCATTTCTTTAGAACCAATCATGAAATCAACATGAACGGTAGAAACATTCATTCCGTTCGCTTCTAGTTCCTCTTTACTCATTTTTGTTCCACCTTCAATAGTTGTAGGGTAAGCAGAACCAATAGCCAAGTGGTTAGATGCATTTTCATCAAATAATGTGTTGAAGAATGTAATTCCAGATTGGGAAATTGGAGATGGATCCGGAACGAGTGCGACCTCACCTAGTCCTGTTCCACCTTCATTATCAAATACTAATTTCTTGATGATTTCATCGCCTGTTTCTGCGGAAATATCCACAATTTTACCGTCTTTAAAGTGAACTTCCATGCCTGTAATTAGATTACCTGCATAACTCAATGGTTTTGTACTACGGACAACGCCATCCATTCTACGAGTATCTGGAGCTGTAAATACTTCTTCTGTTGGCATGTTAGCGATAAATTCTTCACCTTTTGGATTTACACTACCAGCACTCGCCCAAATATGATTCTTTGGTAAACCTAAAGTTAAATCCGTTCCTGGTGCTTTGTAGTGAAGTTTATCGAACTGAATTTCGTTTAATTTTGCTGCTTTCTCATCCAATAGTTCTTTATGACGATCCCAAGTAGCAACTGGATCATCTTCGTATACTCGACATGTTTTGAAAATTTGATCCCATAATGCATCAACTTGTTCTTCAGATGTTTTTAAATCAGGGAATACCGTCGCTGCCCATGCTGCTCCTGCTGCTCCTGCAACCGTCCATTTTAAATCATCGTTTTGTGTTGCTTTTCGTTGTGCTTCAAATGCTTTCCCCGCCACTTTTTGATATGCTGATACTTTTGCTGGGTCTACCCCATTTAATAAACCAGGGTCACTAGAGATAATGGAAAGTCGACTAACTCGGTGATTCAATACATGGTCCTCAGACTCATCAATTTCATATTGCGGTATATCTGTTAGTACCTCTGTTGGCTGATGTAAATAATGTAATTTGCTTATGTCATCGTCTGACCATTTTACGATAACTTTTTCAGCCCCTAGCGCGTAAGCTTCTTTTGTAATCAGTCGAGCGAGAGGTGCTTGATCAACGGAAATCGTCATTTTTACCCAATCACCCGGTTGAACATTAATTCCTTTTGCCACTAAAAGTCTTGCGTATTTTTGTAGATTTTCTTGAAAGTTAGGTAACATAAAATAGTTCCTCCTTTTCTCTAATAGAGAATGTTTTAAATGTGTATGTAACATTTTTATTATATCTTTGTCTTAAAATAAAAAAATACTACCTTTTACCCTCCAGTGCAAGTAATGAATTTATAATTCACCTTTTTGATTGGAAAAAGGTAATCGCTCACCCACTACATTTCAACTTATGTTGCAAATAAATAAAGCATGAAGATTAATACTCCATGCTTTTAAATAAACAAATCAACCCCGTATATCCCTTCGCTTATAGCCAACAAAGCCAAGAAGAGTAATAAGAAGTGTCATAATCGTTAACGTAATTAATGGTATAACCTTCATATCATCAGCAGGAATTTGTGGTATATGATCAAATGGCGAAATAGCATTCATCCATTTTGGAAAATCGAGAATACCACCTAGATAAATTACAATGAAACAATAGATGACATAAAACCAAATGAATCCTGTTGCTTTTGGAAGTACACCAATGAAAAAAACAGCAAAAGCAACCAACAGCCACATTGCAGGTAAATAGACAATTGCTGATGAAATGGTTGTTGTAAAAGATAATCCTTCATCCATTACTGCTGCACCAACAGACCATAATCCAATTGCAACAAGTACTTGATATAAAAAGCTTAGAACGAATGCGAGTCCATAATAACTAGCAAGAAGTTTTGTTCTAGACACTGCTCGACTAAAATAATGGTCAATTCTATCCTTACTCTCTTCCCCTTTTAGTTTCAATACTGCCTGAACAACGGGAATTGTACTTAGTAGAGCCATAATAGCCATAAGTAGTGTAATAAATTGTTCTGTCATTGTATAACCTGCGTCACTTGGAAGAAATGCTTGAACAAATTCATTATCTGCAAAATACATTTCAAGATCTCCTAATATTGCACCGAAGGACGCACTTAGAGCAAATAGTCCAATTGCCCACGATACAATGCTGGTCCTTTGTAATCTCCACGCTAAACCAAACGGTGTTAATAAGAAAGTGGAAGCATGTTTTCTTCCTTTTCTTGCCGGGAAAAAGCCAGAGCCAATATCTCGAATCACATTTAAATAAAAAGCTAGCGCAATAATCACAACACTGAGAGCTAGAGCTACAATAACTGGCCACCAGTCATTGTCTGCAAATACACCTGTCCTTACCATCCAACCAAGTGGAGAAATTAGTGCTACTGTTTCATTACTAACATCACCGGTTGCACGAATAAGGTATGTCATTATTAAAAAGCCAAAGGCAAGAGTTGTAGTTTCTCTTGATGTTTCTGCAAGTTGAGCAAAAACAGCTGTAAATGCAGCAAATATGATACCCGATGACCCTAAAATTGCCCCATATAAAAAGGCACTTTCTGCGTTCAGTCCATTTATTCCTAGCGCCATTAACCCGAATCCTATGAGTATAACTAAAAGGATATTCGTTATTAGAATAACTATCATAGAGGATGTTACATAAGTTAAACGCCCAACAGGAAGTGCTCTGATTAATTCAATTCGGCCATCTTCTTCATCTGCCCTCGTACTTCTACCAACTAATAAGATATTCATAATCGCTACTGCAACAACTGAAAATAATAACATTTCATGAGCAAATAAAGTCCCAATCGATTGTAAATAATGCTCATCACTATAACCGGGACCAAGCATCGCCACCATCGCTGGATTATCCATTGTCAATGCAAATGCTTGTTTAGATGGCTCATCTTTATAAATGTCAGGATAAGAGTAGGCAGCGGCAATAGTGACAACAATTAATCCAAGCAACCATATGATTATTTTCTTTCTATCTTGGCGAAATAGTAATTTCGTTAATTCCATTGTCCCTTTAAAATATTTTTCGTTCATTACATCATCCCCCCACACTATCTTTAGAGTGGTTTGCTGCTCCTTGATAGTGACGCATAAATAGATCCTCTAATGTTGGTGGAGCACTTTCCAGTTTTAAAATACCAAATGGACTAATATAGCGAATGACGGTATCTAATTCTTCCGTATCGACTTGAAATTTTAACTCTGATCCATTCTCTTGTAGATTGTGTACTCCTTTTACTTCATGTAAATGAGGAAGCGGCTCTCGCGTCTGAATAACTAAATTCGTTCGTGTTAAGTGTCGTAACTCATTTAATGTGCCTGTTTCAATTATCTTACCTTGACGAATAATCGCTACTTTATCACAAAGTTTCTCCACTTCAGATAGTATATGACTGGAAAGAAGCACACTTTTTCCTCTGTCTTTTACTTCTTGGACACACTCCTGAAATATATTTTCCATTAATGGATCTAAACCTGAAGTAGGCTCATCTAATATATATAAATCTGCATCTGCTGCAAAAGCAGCAATAAGCGCAACTTTTTGCCTATTTCCTTTCGAATACGTTCGACATTTTTTCCTTGGATCTAAATTAAATCTTTCTATCATTTCATCACGGCGATTGGCACTTCCATTGCCACGCATCCTCAAAAATAAATCAATTACTTCTCCACCAGAGAGGTTTGGCCACAGATTCACATCTCCTGGAACATAAGCGATCTTTTTATGAATTTCAATCGCATCCTTCCAAGCATCCTTCCCAAAAATCTTCGCTTCACCAGACGTTGCCTTCAACATTCCGAGCAAAACCCGTATTGTTGTGGATTTCCCTGCCCCATTAGGACCAATGAATCCAAAAACTTCTCCTTTATTCACCTCTATATTCACACCATCTAATGCAGTAAATTTACCGAACTTTTTTGTTAGATTCATAGTTTTTATAATCGTCATTGGGTATCCTCCTTTAACTCTATATATAGTTTTGAAATATTTCACCTTACATAGTTCATAATATAGTTAAATTATATCCCTGACAAGAGTTTATGAAATATATTTATTGTTTTATTACATAAATTTCATTACACTATTATCGAGGTGAAAAAAGTGGATGGATTTGAACGCCGTAGAGAACAAAAAAAGCTACAAATTTTAGAGGCAGCATTATCACTGTTTATCGAATTTGGAACTCAGAAAGTATCGATTGCAGAAATCGCGAAAAGAGCGAATGTATCCCAAGTAACAATTTATAATTATTATGAGAGCAAAGATAAATTAATCCAGGAAGTAATTATTTATTACATTAATAAGGTTTGGAGTGAATATGAGGAACTTTTTCAGAGTGACCTTACTTTCCCTGAAAAAGTAAAAAGAATTATTTTTCAAAAATCAGATATCGCTAATCATATCCACGCTAGCTTTTTCCAAGATTTTATGAAGGAGTATACAGAGGAAAATAACTTTATTGAAGAGTTCTATGCGGAAAAAGCCCTGCCAAAGTTTATCGAACTTTTTAATGAAGGAAAAGAACAAGGATATATTGATCCTTCCATTTCAAACGAAGCAATACTGTTTTATATTCAAATGTTTAAAGAATATATGCAACGACCTGATAACGCTAATTCCCTCCTCCCTATGACAGAAGACTTAACAAAGTTATTTTTCTATGGGATAGTTGGGAAAAATGAAGATTAAGATATTAAGCACAACAATTATCGTTGTGCTTTTTTATTTGTTCAAATTTCCCATTTACAATTTCGTCCATCAGGTTTATGATAAATACTTAGCTAGGTAATTAATTGAGGTGACCTTTTTGAATCCGATATTCCATGAACTGTTTCAACTTACACGCTCGATGAGTAAAGAGCTTAATAACGTACTGAAAGAGCATGACTTATTTAATGCACAATGGACTGTTTTGTTTTGTATACAAAAGCATGAAGAAATGATGCTAAAAGATATATGCACTTATTTAAACGTGGAGGCTCCTACTATTACAAGAACTGTTAATCGCCTCCAAGAATTAGGTTGGATTACCATCGCACCTGGAGAAGATAAAAGAGAGAAAATTGTACGGCTATCAGACGATGCAAAAAGAAAGTTTCCGTCCATTGAAAAGACAGTCATTAACTTTGAAAATCAATTTTTACAACAATTATCTAATGATGAGCAATCTGTGCTATTAACATTGCTTCAAAAATTAGATATGAAAGGATGAGACATCATTGGCAAAAAAGGAACCGATATGGACGAAAACATTTATTAGTTTATTCTTTACAAACTTGTCCGTTTTCGTTGTATTTTATGGATTAGTTACAACCTTACCTCTATACGCTATCGGCATATTAAACAGAACAGATGAAGATGCTGGTCTTTTAATGTCGATCTTCCTTCTATCTGCGATTGTTGTTCGCCCATTTACAGGAAAAATTTTAGATATCTTTGGAAAAAGAAAGATGTTATGGATTAGTTTAGCTTTTTATTTAATATGTACCGTTTTATATTACTTTGTACAGCCATTTTCTGGTCTATTGATTTTACGCTTTGTACAAGGTATTTGGTTTAGTATTGCGACTACAGCAGCTGGTTCACTTGCTGCGGATAATGTCCCAATGTCACGCCGTGGAGCAGGACTTGGATATTTCACCATGTCAACTAATCTAGCCATTGTAGTTGGGCCCCTTATTTCCCTTTTTATTATTCAACCATTTTCATTTACAACACTATTTATCGTATTAAGTGTTTTAATGTTAATGGGCGCTGGATTGGCACTAGCTATTCCTGCAGATAAAAAGGCTATCACGAAAGTGAACCGCAAGATTTCACTGGGTGATTTATTTGAGAAAAAAACAGTACCCATTGCGCTTCTTGCTAGTTTAATTTCGTTTGCATATGCAAGTGTACTATCCTTTTTATCCGTGTATGCTCAAGAAAAAGACATGTTGCATTTAGCAACTATTTTTTATGTTGTATATGCTGCAGTCATGCTTGTAACACGACCGTTTACTGGCAGATGGTTTGATGAAAAAGGAGCCAAGTTTGTCATGATTCCTGGTTTTATTAGCTTCTTTGCTGGTTTAATACTCCTGGGTTTCATGAATTCTGGAATTCTGTTTTTAGTTTCCGGATTACTTATTGGGTTTGGGTATGGCGCTCTCGTTCCAAGTTTGCAAACACTAGCAGTCCAAGCAACAACACCAGAAAGAAGCGGCTATGCAACTGCTACATTCTTTACTCTATTTGATATTGGAATTGCCATTGGTTCCTATGTTCTAGGTTTAGTTGCCGTTCACTTTGGATATCAAAATGTATATGTATTATCCGGAGTACTCGTAATAGTAATTCTAGTAATCTATATGATTTCGCAAAAACAAAAGAGGAAAGTGAAAAGCTCGGCTATCGCGAGTTAATGAATGACAGCTGACTAGTATCAAGCGATATGATAAGTTAGAAAACTTACACATATCGCTTTTAATTTTATAAAAGCACCGTGTATAAGTAGTTATTCCAGGTTTTTACATCCAATTCAATTATTAGAATCCTGCCGTGTTTTACTTTAATATTATAAATACCCATAAAGGAGGTATTCATGATGTTGAAAGACAAAGATCATAAATCTACAGCATCAAAACAAATAGATTCTAAAGAAACTCTGAAGCCACTACAAAAGCTAAAAACATTTGAATTTGATAATTCATCAGGGTTTTCTTGTGATATTAATACTGGAATTTGCGGCCCAGTAGAACAACAGAAAGAGGGGAAAAATTGATGAAAATAACCATTTGGTCCGATTTTGTATGTCCATTCTGCTTTATTGGAGAGTCACATCTTCATGACGCTTTAAAGAAATTTGAACATGCGGATAAGGTGGAGATTGAATATAAAAGTTTCTTATTAATGCCAGATGCAGAGTATGTTCCTGGTAATGATTATGCACAAACATTTGCAGACATGAAGGGAATTCCATTATCTCAAGCAAGGTCCATGCTACAACAAGTGGAGCAAATGGCGAACAACTCCGGGGTAGCAATAAATTACAATAAAGCAAAACTATCAAGCACATATGATGCACACCGTGTTTTTCAATACGCAAAAGAGCAAGGCAAAGGAAATGAATTTTTCCATCGTTTCTATGTAGCACATTTTACAGAAGGTGAAGTGTTAAGTGATGTAGAAACAATCGTCCGCCTTGCAGAAGAAGTCGGGCTTGATGGGACAGAGGTACGCAGTATTGTAGAAAATAAGAGTAATACTGTAAAAATAACACAGGAAATATCTGAAGCACGTACAGTTGGAGTTCAGGGTGTACCTTTCTTTGTATTTGATAATAAGTATGCTATTTCCGGTGCCCAACCAGTTGAAGCATTCAATCAAGTACTGGACCAAGTATGGGAAAATGAGCATGCGGGAAAATAATATTTAGTAGTAACGAATGCAATATAAAAAGCTTCGAGTCGTAAATTGCACTCGAAGCTATTTCTTTATCGGGGTTAATCCTCTCTTCAAAAACCCCAGCATTCTTTCAATCTCCTCTTCATCATTCCACTCTCTTGGGGATATGACATATTTTGTTGCGAAATAACCTAACACTGTCGATATTATTAGTCGAATAACAGTATCAGGATTCATCACAATAATTTGCTCTTTTTCTTGATAATGCTGGACAATTCTCCTAAAACGTCCATATACTTTTTTACCAATGTGCTCGATAAACTGTTCTCTTAATTCTTCTTGGAATGGTATTTCTTGAATTAAGATTCGAATTGTCTTTATGTTATTCTTTAAAAATTGTTCACGATTATCTATCATTGCACGTAAAAATTCCTCAAAATCATCAAATTCCTGGTCTAAAACTTTATATAAATCTTTAATGACAATAGGCCCGATTAATTTGAACATCATGGGAGATACAATTTTCATCAATAGTTCTTTTTTCGTTTTATAATGTCTAAAAATCGTTCCTTCTGCAACACCAGCTTTTTTCGCAATCTCACTAGTCGATGTAGCTGCAAAACCTTTTTCAGCAAAAGTCTCTATCGCCGCTTCTAAAATCTTTTTCTGTTTTTCTGTCAAACCTTCTTGATTATATATAACCTCATCCAAGTTTTGTTCTGACATCGTTACTGTATGTCTCCTTTTTCAGTATCTACTTGTTAGATTTTCCTGTATTTTCTTAGAGCAAGGATATTTAAGCCCATAAATAAGATTGAAAATCCAATTAAGATAAGAACATCTAGGTATATTTCACTCCAGCCAGATCCTCTTACCATGATTTCTCTTAATGCATCGGCCGCATAGTATAAAGGCGTTATAGGTCCTATCCAGCTTAACCAGTTTGTCATCGTTTCTAAATTAAAAAGACCCGAAAAAAATATTTGTGGGATGACGATGATTGGAATAAACTGCATCATTTGTAGTTCATTATTAGCAAACGCTGATAATAGCGTTCCAAGTGTTAATGCCGTAAATGCCATTAATAACGTGATGAGCAATACGTATATAAATGCCCCTTCCATTAACATACCTAATACATAAATAGCATATACCGCAATGATAGTAGCTTGAATGACTGAAAATATTCCAAAACCTATAACATATCCAACGACTATTTCCCATTTTCGTAACGGGCTTGCTAACAATCTCTCTAAAGTCCCTGTTGTTCTTTCCCGTAAAAACGAAATCCCTGCTATTAGAAATACAAAGAAAAAGATAAAAAACCCAAGTAAAACAGGTCCAAAATAATCAAACTGCCCCATCTCACTAGAACCATGTAAATAATTAATATCTGGTTTTACAGTATTCGGTCCCGTCTCAGCTAAGTTGCTTTGAATCCATTTCATCACTGCACTAGCTTTGCTTGGATCACTACCTTCTAGCATTATAGCTGGTTTTCCATTTTCAAACGATAAGTAACCATCAATAGATTGTGATTCTAAATCAGCCTTAGCAGCATCTATGTTATCATATTTCGTAATTTCAGCCGTATCATCTTCAAGTTGATTTATCATTTGTTCTGGGATTTTCACTATACCAACTCGAGGGGTATATGCCTCCACATTAAAAACTAAATGTACCATTGTAAGTACAAGAATGGGAGCAAATATTAGTAAGCCTAGCGTCCGTTTATCTCGTACAATTTGGCGCAGTATTCTTTTTACTAATGCCATTACTCTCATGTTAGGCACCTCCATAGGCAAGAAATGCATCTTCTATCGAAGTCGTTTTCGTCTCTTCTTTTAATTGTTGCGGAGTACCAACCGCAATTAATTTACCTTCACGAATGAGACCAAGACGATCACACTTGTCTGCTTCATCCATCACATGTGTTGTAACAATTAATGTAGTTCCTTGTTGCTTTAATTCATAAAACGCTCCCCAAATACTCTTTCTTAAAACTGGATCAATCCCGACAGTTGGTTCATCGAGAATTAATATTTCAGGCTCGTGTAGCAATGCAATTGCAAGGGATAATCTTCTCTTCATCCCACCTGAATAGGTGGAAATTGGTTTATTTATATGGTCCAATAATTGGACAAGCTTCATCACTTCTTTAGTTCTTTGTGATTGCTTTGTACCCTTCAATCCATAAAGCTCCGCAAAAAACTGTAAATTCTCCTTTGCGGAAAGCTCTTCATAAAGTGCATCCGATTGTGCCATATAGCCAATTCTGTTAATCAACTTCAAATCTGGCATTTTCTCTTGAAAAATATAGTTTTCACCTGAAGTTGGAGTATCTAGCCCCGACAATTGCTTTACTAACGTTGTCTTCCCTGCACCAGACGGACCAAGCAGACCAAAAATTTCACCTTCATAAATTTCTAGATTAATATCTTTTAGTACTTGATGCTTACCAAAACTTTTGGAAATATGGCGTACAGAAACACAAGATCTCTTGTTTTCCAATTTATATACACCTCTTTTAATTTATGAAGTGAGTGATTACTCACTTTTTATTTTAGTTTTGCTTTAACCTTTTGTAAAGTAAAAATTAGCCAATTACAAATTGTACTCTTCTTCAAATCATTTTTTACGCAAAATGAGAAAGTTACAGATACTCAAGGCAATTATTATTTGCAACTTCTATTATGCTATTCTAGTATTCCTAGCATTTCTCTTAAAAGCAGTCAAAACTGTTGTGATTACATGTTATCTCGACCAGTAACATAACTAGTTTTGTAGATAACGGTCGTGATGACGGCCCTCTCGACCATTCTCACCACTTCATCCGTTCAAATCGGTTGTGACAGCCTGTCTCTTGACCGATTTCATTGCTAGTTTGGTATACATCTGTCGTGATAACGCGCCTCTCAACCTTTCCAACCACTTCTTACATTCAAATTGGTTATGACAACGTGTTTCATGACTAGTTGTAACGCTTTTTTACACAAAACCGTCTTGATAATCCCCCAAAATTACTTCCAGTTAATTTTTTCGTCCCAATAGTTATGAGCCTCTCTTTTCATACAAGATTAAAGGGAATTTTTCTGCCTTACTCGAATACTCTTAGTATGCTATGTTTTGAAACAATGGAACTGGAGGTATATTTTGAAGGCTGCATGGTTCATATCGTTTATTCGTTTCCCTTTGTTGATTGCTGCGTTATTGTGTTTTGCTGTCATATTAAGGCTATTGAATATTGATGTTATCTTTCCTTTTTTACCGGATATGTCTGCTATTTACTTTACGTTTGTGAATATTCTTTGCTTTTACATCTTACATCGCATCCTAAAAAAAGAAGGGAGTAGCTTCAAAGATTTACTTGGATATCGCAAGGATCGGATTGGTAAAGATGTATTATTAGGATTTTTATGGTTGTTTGTTTTATATATTCCTTTTTCCCTAGGAGTAATAGGTACAATGTTTGTAATGTATGGAGCAGATTTTGTTTCTCATTTCGAAACAGTGTTTGTAGGTGATATTGCTAATACTAACTTAACGCGACCTTATTGGTTTTTATGGGTGACTGCACTAATTGCACTCATTTTTCCTTTTCTAAACGCACCAATTGAAGAGTTTATGTATAGAGGCTATGCGCAACCTTCGTTTATCAAACATTATAAAAAAGCTTGGATTGGGATTCTCATTCCTGCAGCTGGATTTTCATTACAACATATTATGCTTTCTGCAAGTATCCAAGGGGCAGTCGTATATGCAGTTGCTTTCTTTGCATGGGGAATTGGGAGTGGAATCATTTATCACAAACAACAAAGGCTTTTCCCGCTCATTATTTGTCATTTTATCGTTAACATAGCATTCAGTGTAATTCCGATTATTTTTTTATTAATGGGAGTATATAGGTGGGGAGCTTTTGGACATGGAGAATTTTCTATTAAAGATTTTTGGATTAGTTTATTTATCGATGGTTTTTAGTCCTTTTATCTTCATTTTACTAAAAAAACGAGTGCTGTTCATTGTAAACATATCCGTGCTATTACTCTATTTAATCAATTGGTTCTGGATGATAGGGCGTGTAGGGTATGGGGGAATGCTTTACTACTCATGGCAGTTGCTATTTTACCTTAGTATCATCTTGTTTTTCCTAGCACTTTCCATTTTATTATTGAAACTCACTAATCGAATGGTGCTTACTTTAACATATTTCATAGGTCTTATCTTAATAATCATCTTAAAAGTCGATACACATCAACTTGTAATATATGCTGCATCTTCTACCTTCCTTGCATTTATATTGAATCTATTCCATAAAACAAAACCGATCCAACTATTTCATAAATAATCGGATCGGTTCTTCTTTTATTATTTAGCTTCAATTTTAAATCGCAATACTGTCTTTAATTTTTCTGGCGCTGTTTTTCTTGGGTCTGAAATGTAGATTTCTCTGTGTATTTTACTCTTTCTTTTGTACCCTTGCTCTTCACAATAATTCTCCATTATAGAAAATGTTTCGGATTCATTATCGTAACTGCCAAGATGCATCATTTGAACACTTAAACCATCAGCATGTGATATGAATTTTGCTTCATCGACTTGCAGGTTCTTCTTTTTCTTCTTTACAGTATCAACCGCCCTCTGAAAAAGTTCTTCCGTTACAAAATCAGGCTGGCGAATCATCAATTGATATACTAGGTGATTCTTATCGAGGTAATCTAACTTTCTACCTTCCTCGCTCAAGTCCCATATCCCCTCTAAAGGAAAAACAGTATATTCATAATATCCCTCTGGAGTGTATCCACTTTTAGGCATCATGCGAATCGCATAAGACAAAGCATATAAAATTTCTACCTTTGTTTGAAATTCATCACCATTCGGATCACCTTCACCGGTTACCATAATATATTTCTTTTCTGTATCGTTATATATTGTTGGAGTCTGCTTCGGTAGGTATATTTCCTTATCCATTTTACGCCATTCATACTTCATTAGCTGTGTCAGCTCCTATATCTTATTTTTTCAACTAAATGATTTTACGTTTTTTTAGATAACGCTCTTCGCATCATTAAAGTTTTCTAGTATAAAACCTTATTTTTCGTTTTAATGATATAAATAGATATACATATAAGAGTATAACTGCTCCAACGATTGACAAAACAATAATTTGTAGTGCGTCACCTCTCCACGTTGTAAAGAGCCAAACTTGAGAGGTAAGCAGCACGAAGAAAAGTAATAAGTAAAATTTTAACATTCTTTGATATGTCTCTTTAATTGATTCACTATCCGAATATATTTTCTTCACCTTGGTATTGTTAGCATCTGTCCTAAAATAGTGGAACCTCACAACAGCACTGTCTACATATTCCCATCCTGCATCCTCATACAACTGAAAATAATCATCCGTTGGCTCATTAAAATCTGTTTGATAAATATATGATTTATTTTTGTCTTCTTCAAAATAATACATAAATGCTTTGTATTTCTTAAAATGAAATCCCTTGCTAGACATTTCTATTAGCCACTTTTCTTCTTTGTCGACATTTGAAGCTAGGAAAAATTTAAATTTTTTAATCATCAATTTCCCTCACTTTCTAATTCCTTCATTATTTCATGAGCATTCTCAACTAGTGATTCTAATCTTTTGTACTCTAACTGAAGAATTTTCTTACCCAGTTCCGTTAATTGATAATATTTACGACGAGCTCCTTCGTCGACTTCTGCTTTTATAATTACTTTTTGCTTTTCTAGTTTTCCGAGTGCACCATATAAAGTACCTGCTCCCATTGTTACTTCTCCACGGCTTATTTCCTCAATATCTTGCATAATCGCATAACCGTGTCTTACTTCTCGGAGTGATAACAAAATGTAGAATGTTGCTTGTGATAACGGTAAAAGGTCATTGATTTTTTTGTCCATTCTCTTCACCTGCTTCTTATATCGATCATCTATATATCGCATGTCGATATATCGTATAACGACATAGTACCATTATATTATTGAATCTGCAACGTTTTTCATAAAAATAGGCAAAAAAACCCCTTTTCTCATAATTTTTTGTATATATATACTTCACTTTTACAAATGTTGGTCGAAAATAATATAGAGTACAAAAAAATCCGATACCAAAGTTCTATGTTTCATGGAGAAATTTGGTATAATTATTGTTATCTTTTGAAACGTTTCGATTAATTTTAGGAGGATAGTAGTATTAATGAGTAAATTACAACGGGTTACAAATCTTTTAAAAGTTAAAATGAAAAGGCTTAAATTTAAAAACCTAACGATAGGATGGAAGTTTGGTTTAAGTTTACTAATTATTTTTATGTTATTTGCAGCTTCAACCGTTATTGTCTCCGTTTCTCTAAATACGGTTGGGGAGAAGATTGATGCTTTAGAAAGACGTGCAGATAGGTCAGTGGCTATAACAGAAATGGGATCAATCATTCGTGGTAAATCAAATAATATTGTCAATTATATTCAAGATCAAGATTCTAACCTTATTGAAGAGTATGAAGCACTTCGAGACGAGTTCAATACGATTGAAGGGCAACTAAAAACAAACATGGATACAAAAGAAAAAGAAGATTTATTTAGGGAAATTAGCCTGAATGATAAGAGAATAAATAATATTTTCTCGTTGAATGTAATCCCTGCTTTAAAAAATGGAGATGTCGATTATGCGTCTGAATTTATTGAGGACGTGGATGAAGAACTTACGAAAACACTTGAATTACTAGATAGTTTACGTGGAATCATAAATGAAGAACGTACATTAGCTGTTACGGAAGCGGATCAAAGTCAAGCAACTGCTTTTACTACGTTATTAATTTCAGTTATTGTTTCTATACTTGTAGGAGGTATTACTACTTATTTCATCAGTAGAGCAATTACGCGAAACTTAAATAAAGTAGTAGTAATGAGCAATAGGATTGCAGATGGAGATTTAGCCGCGCAACAAATTGATTATAATGGTCAAGATGAAATTGGCGTATTGGCTGCTGCGATGAACAGAATGAATGAGAATCTGAAAAATGTTATACAACAAGTTTCAAATGCCGCAGCTATCGTTAATAGCAATAGTGAGGAACTCATGCAATCGACGAATGAAATTAATGAAGGTGGAGTACAAATGGCTTCCACGATGCAAGAGCTATCCTCAGGGGCAGAATCTCAAGCAAATAACGCTACTGTTTTAAATGAAATGATGGAAGAATTTAATGAAAAAGTAACAACAGTGAATAATGCTGGAATCGAAGTTGGAAAAACGTCTAATCATGTTTTAAAAATGTCAGAAGAAGGCCGTACATTGATGGACCAATCTGTTCAACAAATGGGTAATATTCACCAAAAGGTTACAATTGCAGTTGACAATGTAAAAAGTTTAAATGAAGAATCACAAAGGATATCTAAGCTAAGTCAAATGATTCAAGAGATTGCACAACAAACTAATCTTTTGTCATTAAATGCTTCAATTGAAGCTGCTAGAGCAGGTGAACATGGAAAAGGGTTTGCGGTAGTTGCATCAGAAGTACGCAAGCTTTCCGATCAAGTTGCCGAATCAGGTGTGGAGATCACTAAAACAATTCAACGGATCTTGAAAAACTCAGATGAAGCTGTAATTTCTTTAGAATCAAGCTACCATGAGGTTGAAAATGGTACGAACCAAATTGAGGTTACTGGCCGCACATTTGAAACAATCAATAATTCCGTATCCGAAATGAATGGAAAAATTCAAAATATCTCTTCTAGCCTAGGAAACTTATTAGATAACAGTAAGAAAATGAGTGAATCAATCGAAGAAGTAGCAGCGGTAGCAGAGGAATCAGCTGCAGGTATAGAGCAAGCTGCTGCTGCAACAGAACAAACAAGTAGCTCCATGCATGAAATATCAGGAAGAGCTCAAGAACTAGCAACTTTATCAGAGAAATTAAACGAACAAGTAAGCAAATTTACGTTTTAATATATCCATTGCCTTTGAACAATCACATGAGGCGGAGCAAAAAGTCAAAATCAACTTTTGCTCCGTCTTTTTTGTGTTTTACACTTTGGAAATGATTGCTTGAAACAAAACGAAGGTACAATTCGTCTAATGAGTAGTGATTAAAATTACCGTGTTACATTTATTACATTTTAATATTTATCTTTTTTTCATTAACGGAAAGGAATAGAATGAAAGAAGTACAAAAAGCAATCAACAACGAGATATAAGCAACTAGTAAGGGAGGAAGTTTTTTTATGAAGAAATCTAGCATATTTTTCATGCTAATCTTAACATTGATGGTTGGCTTAATAGTAGGTTGTAGTCTATCAATCAATGATAATAATAAAAAAGAGCCTGATGATGATAAAAAAGTTGTTACAGAGGAGCCCACTGACAATACGAATCCAGACTCTGAGAATGATACAACACCGCCAGTAGATGAAGAGAAAGAAGACGATCCTGTCACAGACCCTGCAAAGGAAGATGAGAAAACTCCAGAAGATGAAGAAGAACAACAAAACGAGGATCCTGAGGAGCAAAAGCCTGACAAAAAAGGGAATGCGGATCAAGGAAATGAAGACGCCATCCAAGTTGTTGCAAATCCAGCTTCCATAGAAGTACTTGTCAATAAACAATTTAAGCTGCCAGATAACTATTCTCCTAAAGATTTAGTGTATCCTAATGTTAGATTTATCTTCAGTGAAAAGGTTGATAAACGGAAAATGAGGAAAGAGGCAGCAACAGCATTGGAGAAAATGTTTGCTGGTGCTGAAGTTGATGGGATTTTATTAGCAGGAGCATCTGGCTATCGATCCCAAGCAACTCAAACTATTCTATATAATAACTATGTAAAAAGAGACGGAAAAGAAGCTGCTGACCGATATAGTGCACGCCCTGGTCATAGCGAACATCAAACTGGGTTAACGATGGATGTTTCCGGTAGTGACGGAAAATGTGCTGTTCAAGACTGTTTTGGTGGCACTCCTGAAGCCGAATGGATAGCAGAACATGCCCATGAATATGGATTTATTGTTCGTTATCCAAAAGGAAAAGAACATATTACAGGCTACCAATATGAACCATGGCATATTCGGTATGTCGGTTTAGAAATTGCAAAAGAAATTTACGAGCAAAACATTACGCTAGAAGAATATTTTGACGCTGTTCCTGTAGGAGCAAACTAAAAAAAACGAGATCTCGATATTGTACCGAGATCTCATTTTTGTTTTGTCGTTTGAAGACACATTTGCTGCTTTATTCTTTTTCTGTCTTTATAAAGCTACTACGAAGACATATTTTGTAATTTTCTCCTTTATTTGTCTTCAGACTGCACCTATGAAGACAGAATTTTAATTTTCCACCTATATTTGTCTTCATAGCCAAGATACGATTAACGATTCTACAACAAGTGCTTTAATCTCGCTTTCATATAATCATATGCTTGCTTGTCATCCTTTTTAGCGAAGAATCTCAGACCATCAATCGCCTTCCAAATCATATACGCTCGCAATCTTTCCTCAAAATGAGGGATTTCTTTCCCCTTCTTTTGCCAAGCTTCTTGAACCCGCTCTGGAAAGCTCAAATGTTCCGACCAGAAATGCAAACCAGCAACATCCAAAACAAAGTCACCATGCATGGACATCTCCCAATCCACAATGCCGGTTACCTTCTTTCCATCTGATAACATATTCCCTAAATGGAAATCACCATGAACAAGGCCAGGATGGTCGGGCGCATACTGGAGCAATTCTAGCATCTTATCATACCCTTGCTGAAATACCTCTTTTTCTAAAAAGCTTGTTTCATAAAGTTGGGTCCAATTATGATGGAAACCACCATCATCATCACGGAAAGAATTTATAATCATCTCTTCCCAAGTGTTGAAAGCTGTCTCTCCCGTTGGTGAGATCCAACCATACCCTTTCGATCGATCCAACTTAATTTCACTCATTGTTGTAAAAATAGACGCCACATGATCAAGAACATCAGCTTGTTCCGTTTCTGATAAACTACTAATTGGTACACCCTCCACTTTTTCACTAATGATAAATGAAAGGCCATCATGTTCACCTTTTTTTATAACTCTTGGGATTGGTAAAATATCTCCATACGTTCGATACATATAATCTGCTTTTTCCAAACTAATATTGGAATCTCGGAAATGTACCACATAAGATTCACTATCTACATAAAAACTGAATACTCTACTAAGCTCGCCCATTTCAATTCCTTCTATGTGGGTAATGGGTGTATTCAAAATAGCTTCTAACATCACCTGTGCTTCATCCATTGACATAGCCAGCTTAAAGGATTTCATTGGTCTCACTCCTTTAATCACTCATTCTTCTGCGATAGTACTTGGATTTCATGAGTAATCTACCCCATATTATCTCTTTTTTCTATACAGAATAATTCCTACAATACTGATGGAAACTAACATAACGATTATTCCTCCCCACATAAACCAGGACTTCCTTTTTTCTTCTTCCATAATATTAACCTCTTCCGTTGGGGCATCTCCCTCCCCAAGGAAATCTAAGTCTGCTTTAGCGTTGCTTAGAAGACCGGTATTCGTACAAATAGTGGTACTAAGTCCTGAAGTATCATAGATACTCGATTTACTAGCATACACCATGTATTCCTTACCTACTTCAAAAGCTACACCGCAATCTCCACCACCTAATCCTGTATTAATAATTACTTGGGTTTCATTAATGCCTTTCCAAGTTTCCTTAACTTCAAAATAGACCTTCAATGGACTATAGCCTGACCTATTATTCCGCCTAATATCGATTACTTTCCCACTAAAAACAGCTTCAGCATGATTGTAACTAGTTTGGGGTTCAGAGACTACCGCACAACTGCATGCGCTCACACTTGATGGCAATGCTGTAAGAAGCAAACTACTAAACAATAATACACTAAGGATTACAATTATTTTCTTCAAGATCATCACATCCTAGTGTTATTTTACTGAAGATACCGAAAATTCACCCTATAATAATCATATCGTCTTTTGGTAAAGAATACTACAAAAAAAGCGCACTTTTGTTGCGCTTTCGTAACGTCTTAATTATTCTCTGGATATGTTTCTCGTAAAAATATAATTGAGAATGTTATTAATTTTTTCAATACGTCAACATCAATATCTGCGACCTTATTAATGTACACACATGCTTTCCCAGTCGTATGTTTCCCAAATTCCTCAAGTAATTTCTCCCGTTCTGGATCCCCTGGTGCAAAGTACAGACTAACCTTTGCCTTCCTTGGAGAGAATCCTACTAGCGGTGCATCGCCTTCGTGACCAGATGCATATTTATAATGATAGGAACCGAAACCAATAATACTAGGCCCCCACATTTTTGCTTCATAACCACTAGTTTCTGTAAAAATATCTAACAATTTAAATGCATCTTCACGCTTTTTAGGGCTATCCACTTGTTCGATAAACTCAATAACACTATTATCCGTTTCCTTCGTCTTCAATTCGTACATGGATACCACTCCTTTTTAACTCAAGTATAAAGGAATTGAACAAAGTGGACAAACTAGCATGTCATTCAAGTTGCTTCCACATCTGTGTGAAAATCTCGTCTTCCATTTTAAAATATAAATGATCATATCGAATATATCCGTCTTTAATTATCACCAAATGAACCTTTGATCCATCTTTCAATTCTAAAATTAATTCTCTGTATTGCTGATCATTGCGATAGTTACCTAGAGTTTCGTTGATTGTTTCATATGTTATTGGACTAGTCGTATTTAGTTCTTCTATAAAAGAATTTAATATTTTTTTGTCATTAATTTCGAAAAAATTGTCAATGCTATGATTCCAATCACTATAGGTTCTATATTGAGCATGTACAATATTTCCAGCGATATTAAGTTTACCAAAAAAATCTTCTCCACTATAAATGGTGATGCCATTAAGAGCTTCGTAAAATTCGGCATAAACCTCACCACTGTCTTCATATTTATCATATGTCATAATCCGAAAATCTTTGTCGTACCCTTTTACGGTATACACGTCAGATTCTCCTATTGAGGATGCAAACTCATCAGCATAAGCGTCCTGCTTACTCCATTCATCAATAATTCCTTTTGTCCTTCCCAGCTTTTCCCCTAACAAATTAACAGCATCTTTCACATCAATTTCAGTAGCAGTTTGTGTATATATTTTACCGTTATATACTATTAAGCCGATCATACTCATCGACTTTTCCTCGCCTTTTTCTGGTAATTGTAATGCCGGAATATGCAAACCACCATCCTCAGTAAAATAAGCTCCTTGAGATTCAGGAGTTGAACTATCATTGAAATTTTTAATAAGACCATAACTACCAAATAAAATTAATATACTAGCAACTAATGCTATTACATTTTTAGAATTTAATATCCTTGACTTTCCCATTTCTGATTTCGCTTTTGCAACCCCTAATTTACTTCTTTCATGAAGTTCATTCGGGATTGGGATTTGGCTCATTTTGCTACTCAATTTACTCCCCATAAAACCCAGCTCCTTTCTCACTATTCCGTAGTTTTTTTAAAGCACGGTATAATATTGTCTTTGCTGTCCCTAATGGGATGCGTAATGTTTCCGATACCTCTTTTAAAGTCATATCTTGATAAAATCTTAGTAATATTACACTTTTTTCTTCTTCACTTAACCGTTCCAATAAATCCTTTAAAGACATTGTTAATAAAACATCTTCATTGGGATCTCCAGAAATCAAATCTTCAAACTCTGGCTTCAATGGAATTATCTTTTTTTGCTTTTGAATAATATCAATTGCACAATTAATCGCTATCTTGAACAGCCACGTTTTGAAATATACCGGTTCTTTAAGATTTTTGATAGATTTAAAAGCTCGGTAAGCTGTTTCTTGAACAACATCTAAAGCATCATTTTGATTTTTAACATAAACAAAAGCAGTCCTGTAAATCTCCTTTTCATACGTCTGGAATAACTTCAAGAATGCCTTGTCATTACCCATTTTGGCCTTTTTCACTAACTTTTCTATTTTGAGCACCCCCTTCTATCTATTAGACTGAATAGACACTCATATGGCTTTATATTTCCGAAAAAATTTAATTAAATAAAACAATTTGTCCATAATAATGATGAAAATATAGAGTGAAGAGGAAGGTTTAAATGGATATTACATATACATTTGAAGTGAACAATATAACGAAAGAAGGGTTAGAAAAGCTGTTTTTATCTCTGGATTGGACATCAGGGACTTATCCGAATAAATTGTATGAGGCAATCATGAATTCCCATTCTGTTGTAACAGCTTGGGATGGTGATCGTCTTGTTGGTTTAATCAATGCATTATCTGACGGGGCTTTAACAACCTATTTTCCATATGTATTAAGTGATCCCGCTTATCAAGGAAATGGAATTGGAACAGTGATGATGGAAATGATGTTAGAAAAATATAAAGACTTTTATACAAAGGTACTTGTATCATATCCTGAGGCAGTTGACTTTTATAGACAACTCGGGTTTAGCGAAGAGCCAACACATATGGCTATGTTTATCTACACCAAATAGTAGAATCAAAACCACCAGTGTGAACTGGTGGTTTGTTCTGCGGCTGAAAGCCTCTCTTACCGGCCTCGGCCTAAAAGGCC
>VEFU01000479.1 GCA_007679095.1 Paenibacillus bovis | reverse complement strand
ATTACAAAATTCCTCTAAACAACTTACCCTATATACCACCTACTACCATCCCAAAATTACATCACAACATACTCTTTCATTTCTCCTCTCACAACCACCTCCACCAACCTCTACAATTTTATCCATCCATTTTTCCACATTCATCCCTTCATCATCTAACCACCCTAACACATACACCATCACGACATCCAAAATTACTTACCTTTCAATTATGCCCACAAAAATTCATGGCAAT
>VEFU01000478.1 GCA_007679095.1 Paenibacillus bovis | reverse complement strand
CCATCAAACTACTTCTACTATCCCCCTGCACAACCACCATCTCTCCCTCCACTTCTTTCATAATCTCATCAACCCCCTTTAATCCTCTTCTTCTAATATCACTAACTCTTTCTCCATCCTTCATAATCTTAACCTCATAATCTCCCTTCATATTAAAACTCCTTAACACTTCATCCACCATTTCCCCATCTTCTCCACTAACACTCACCATCCTTTCAAAATCCTCATCTCTTTT
>VEFU01000477.1 GCA_007679095.1 Paenibacillus bovis | reverse complement strand
GGAAGGAGGAGTGGAAAAGGAGCAAAGACAGTACGAACTGGAAATTGTTGGGGATGGATTGGTTGTGGTTGGGAGATGTTGAGAAGAGTGGGAAGAAAATGAGTTGGAAGAGTTGTGGATTGGTGTGTAAATATTTGGGTATGAGAGATTGGATAAAATGGAAGAGGTGAGGGATTTAGAAGTAGTTGTGGTTTAAGTTGTAATGGACTAATAATTCGAATGATTTGTCGTGTTG
>VEFU01000476.1 GCA_007679095.1 Paenibacillus bovis | reverse complement strand
AGGAATGGAGATTTTAGGTGGTGAGAATGTGTGGATGGATGTAATTAGTGGGGGAGAGTTTTGATGAGGATTCGGTTGTAAGAATAAGGGAGGAATAGGATGAGATTGTTTAAGAAGAGATTTAAATAGGAGTTTATACGAAAGAGCTTCATGACTATCAATTGCAGGTGGGATTTGTTTTGAATGCTGTGGTACTTGTACTAGAACGTGTTCTTCATATAATAATTTAGTTTGCG
>VEFU01000475.1 GCA_007679095.1 Paenibacillus bovis | reverse complement strand
TCCCTCTCTCCTTCCTAAAAACTCAGCTTCATCACCCCAATCCCATTTCCCAACCATTTTCCTATTATACCCCACATCCTTTAACATTTTTCCCATTCTCCATTCATTCCCATTTAATCCATTTCCATAACCACCCAACAACACCCAATCTCCATCCTCCAACCAACCCAAACCAATCCCTTTTCCATAACACCCCCTCAACATCCCTCCTCTACATGGTCTACAAACAGATCATG
>VEFU01000474.1 GCA_007679095.1 Paenibacillus bovis | reverse complement strand
ACAACAATTTATCTTCATCAATTAACTATTCTCACCTAAAAATATCACCCTTCTAATCTTTTCCACTCACCCCAACTCACACATAACACATTCCATAACTTACATTCACTTTTCACATTCAACCTCCACCACCAACACTTCTGTTCTAACAATATTCCTCGTAACACTTACTTTTATTCCTAACTCTTCCTCCACCTCCCAGAGCACCTTTACCCTCATTTAATCCCCCCAACTTA
>VEFU01000473.1 GCA_007679095.1 Paenibacillus bovis | reverse complement strand
TTAATCACCCCTCTAATCCTCCTCCACAACTTCCTCCCAAACCTAACCCACATAATACACAACCATACCCTACTCCATATTTATCGCAACAACTTTTGCATCCCAATCAATTCATCCATATTATTCAACGGTTCATCAATTTTCAACTCAAAAACAATATATTAATATTCCCTCCCTACCATCAATTCGATGTCCTTAATAACCTTCTACAACATCTAGCACAACATGGTTCAGGGA
>VEFU01000472.1 GCA_007679095.1 Paenibacillus bovis | reverse complement strand
CGATTGTGAAATGTTGTTATCTCATGTAGAAACTGGATATGGTGATTGAAGCAAACAATGGGATTATTGTTTGTATGTGGGATATAGATATAAGGATTATGTGGAATAAAAAGATGAGTTGGTGGGTTTAAATGTGTAGTGAAGATGGATGAAGATGTGGATTGTTTATGTGGGAAATAAGCATGTGGGGTTGTGAGAATATGTAACCAAAAACTCTACGTATAACTCTGATATGGA
>VEFU01000471.1 GCA_007679095.1 Paenibacillus bovis | reverse complement strand
AAGGAGCAATGGTGTTAATGGATGTGGGAGGAGTTAGTAGTCGAAGATTTACAGTAATGGGTTTAGAATAATTAGTTAGTGGATGAAGGTTTAAAATGTTATGTGGGAGTTGTTGAATTGGAGTTATGGGTTGATGGGGTTGGATAGGAGGATGAGGAGATTTAGCGTTAATGTTGAAATGATATTTTGCGCGACGTTTTGGAGCAGTTAGAAGTGGTGCAGAAAAGGTTGGTTGGA
>VEFU01000470.1 GCA_007679095.1 Paenibacillus bovis | reverse complement strand
TCATATAAACAATTCCTTCACCATCTCCTTCATCCCCAAATTCAAACCCCTTCTCCATATATTCTTCACCCCCCATTTCATACCATAACCTATTCCCTAAACCATTTCCTAATCCATCACCACCTTCTACTACTTCATTCACAACATCCCAACCATAAATCTTCCCTTTCTATCCACCAACAACTCTCTCTATATCATGTTTCCTACCTCCGTTCATCAATTCCTTACTTGCTACAT
>VEFU01000046.1 GCA_007679095.1 Paenibacillus bovis | reverse complement strand
TTAAACTCGTTGATAACATTATTATATCAGGCTTTGGAGGTGAATTTAGGAATGATTTCATCACGGATTCAGGTTTAATTTAGTATCTGACTATGGTAAAATAACTACAACTGGTAATAACCATGTGTCCAGTTAGAAAAACATCATTAGGATTACATGTAAGGAGAAAAAAATGATTAATAAGGATAGTCGCTTACCACTTTACTATCAATTAACCGACATTATTATTGAAAAAATTGAATCTGGTTTTTATAAGGAACATGATAAACTTCCTTCTGAACGAGAGCTGTGTGAAATGTATGATGTAAGTCGTACGACAGTTAGACAAACAATGCAAGAACTTGAAAAAGAAAACTATATTTACAAACAGCATGGTAAAGGAACGTTTGTATCTCCTAAAGTGATTAATCAAAGTCTTGTTCAATTTTATAGCTTTACAGAAGAAATGAAAAAAATTAATAAGGTTCCATCCACGAAAGTGTTGGATTTTAAAATTATTTATCCTAGTAGTAACATAGCTAAAAACATGAAGATAGAAGAAAGTGCACAAGTATATGAAATAACACGTTTGCGTTATGCGGATAATGAACCAATGATGTATGAAACATCCTATGTACCGGTACATCGATTTCCTAATTTAACAAAGGATGACTTAGAAAATAATCCGATGTATAACATCTTTCGCGATCATTATTCAGCAACGATAACACGTGCTAACGAGAGCTTTAAAGTTACAATACCTACTGACCTAGAGGCAGAGAGATTGCATATTCAAGAGGGAGAGCCGAGTCTTCTCATTATACGAACTACATATGAAAAAGATTTGGTTATTGAATACACGGTTACGATTGCTAGAGGAGATAAATTTACGTACACGGTGGAACTAAAGTAGATAATTTTATCTACTTTCAATTAAGTGGTAGTGACAACATTACAATATTAGGAGATGAAAAAATGCAAAGTTATCAAGCGGAAACATGTCATACGATTAGGGAGATAAAGCAGCAACCAGAACTATGGAGGAAAGCGATAGAACAATTATCTGCTAAAAAAGAGGAAATCGAGCGCTTTTTACGAAATATAGAAACAAAGCATAAGCATGCTCGAGTAATATTTACTGGAGCAGGAACAAGTGCATTTGTTGGCGAAACAATCTATCCATATATACGAGATGCTATTCGTAAAAGAGGATGGGAATCAGAATGTGTATCCACTACAAATTTAACAGCTACCCCATATTATTATCTAGATAAAGAGATACCAACAATAATAGTTTCATTTGCACGTTCAGGAAATAGCCCTGAGAGTATTGCCGCTGTTGAAAATAGTGAAAAAATAGTAAACAATTTTTATGAAATTACGATTACATGTAATAAGGATGGGGCACTAGCACAAAGAGTTAAAAATACACAACAACAGCTTGTCCTTGTACTACCAGAAGAAGCAAATGATAAGAGCTTAGCAATGACTAGCAGTTATTCAACGATGATGATTGCAGCACTTTATTTATTTCACAACAATAAGGAAGTCTTTGAGAGAGAAACGACTGCTATAGCAGAAGTAGGTAAAAATATGTTAGCGTTGAGTAGTAATTCGATTGAAAAATTAATGAAGAATGATTTTTCAAGACTTGTATATTTGGGATCTGGTGTATTTGAAGGGCTTTCAAGAGAGTCCGCTTTAAAGTTATTGGAGCTATCAGCTGGGAAGGTTGCAACATTATATGATACAACCTTAGGCTTTCGTCATGGACCAAAATCTTATATTAATAAAGATACGAATATCATAGTCTATCTTTCTAATAATCCGTACACAAGAAAATATGATGTGGATATGTTGAAAGAATTATATGCATATAAAGATCGTGGTCCTATCGTGGTGCTAACTGGAATAGAGGATCAAGACTTGGTGAATTACTGTGATGATGTCGTAACACTTCATAGTGATTTAGAAGATATACAATTAGCATTTGCTTATATTATTTTTGCACAATTACTAGCTTATGAGAAGTCTTTACAAATCGGTTTATCTCCTGACAACCCATCTCCAACTGGGGCGATAAATCGAGTCGTTCAAGGTGTAACAATCTATCCGTATGTGGGGGAAAAGTAAGATGAAGACGACAACAAATAGCTTATTACTTTCAGCACAAGCTGGGAAGTACGCAGTTCCAGCATTTAATGTTCATAACCTAGAAATAGCAAAAGCAGTGTTAGAAGTTGCGGAGGAATTACAATCACCAGTTTTACTTGCTGCAACACCAGGAACGATAAAATATATGGGAGAAGAATTTTTAATCGGCATCATGGAAGCGGCGCAGAAAAAATATTCGATTCCTTTTGAAGTACATTTAGATCACCATGAAAATGTAAGCGATATTAAAAGATTAATAGATATGGGAGTCGGCTCGGTAATGATTGATGCGAGTCACTATCCCTTTGAAGAAAATGTAAGCATTGTCACTGAAGTAGTGCAATACGCACATAAAAAGGGAGTCGTTGTTGAAGCAGAATTAGGCAGACTAAGTGGCATTGAAGACGATATGAGTGTCGATGAAAAAGATGCTATCTATACAAATCCGAGGGAAGCACGTGAGTTTGTGGAACGAACAGGTATTGATTCATTAGCCGTTGCCATTGGAACAGCACACGGACTTTACAAAGGAGAACCGAAATTAGATTTAGAGCGCCTCCGAGAAATTCGTGCAGTAGTTGATATTCCATTAGTTCTTCATGGTGCATCAGGATTACCAGAAGCACTTGTCCAAGAGACTATTGGTATGGGGATAACGAAAGTAAATGTTGCTACTGAATTGAAAAATGCTTTCGTTGCTGATTTAAGAAAATATTTGATTGAAAATCCAGATGCCAACGATCCAAGGAAGTATTTTGCTGATGCAATTGATTCGTTGAAGAAAGTGGCAAGAGACAAAATATTTATGTGCAAAAGTGTGCAGAAAGCGTAGATTGCAATGATATTGACAGTAACTCTAAATCCAGCAATTGACGTATCCTATCATGTACATCATTTTCAAATAGGTCATGGGCATCGAGTAGAAAATGGCAATAAAACTGCAGGTGGGAAAGGGTTGAATGTCTCTCGGGTTCTGCAACAATTAAATAGTGAAGTACTGTGTACTGGTTTATTAGGTGGAAGCACTGGTACTTGGATTAAGAATCAACTAGACAGTGTAAACTTAACGCATGATTTTCTGGAAATCGAGGAAGAAACGCGAACATGTCTAGCAATGTTAGATCCTATAGCAGGAACACAAACAGAATTAATGGAAAGAGGACCGACAATTTCGAAAGAGGAAGTGGAACGTTTCCGAATCCATTTTAAACATCTGTGTCAGAAAGCCAATATAGTGATCGCTTCAGGTAGTATGCCAAAAGGGATGCCAAGTCCATTTTATAAGGAAATGGGGGAAATTACTCGAGAATTACATATACCATTTCTTTTAGATACGAGTGGAAACGCACTTACGGAGGGAATTGAAGGTACACCTTACTTGATAAAACCCAATGAAATGGAACTTCATGCGTATGTTGGTAGAGAGCTTTCAAATGAAGAAGAAATGTTAGAGGCAGCAAAGATGATTTGTAATAAAGGAGTACAGTATGTATTGCTTTCATTAGGTCCTAAAGGTGCTATTTTAGTAGGACAAGAAAATATACTGAAAGCAGAGATTCCCGAAATGGAAGTGAAAAATCCAGTTGGGTCAGGAGATAGTATGTTAGCAGGGATGGCGTATGCTCTACAACAAGGGTTCTCTATTTCTAAGTCATTAGCATTTGCATGTGCATGCGGGATGGCAAATGCAGTCGAGGAACAAACGGGTTATGTTGAAAAAGTAGTAGTGGAAAAATTAGTTCCACAAGTTAAAGTGACTCCTTTAAATGAGGGGAGATAAATATGAAATATAGTGCTTGTTTTGATATAGGTGGAACTTATATAAAGTTTGGTGTTATTTCAAGTAGTGGAGGAATTTTTACTACTGGAAAAGTAGCAACTCCGAAGGAAAACGCTGCGATCCAAATTCCTGAAATAATTGCCCAACAAGTGGCATTAATGCGTCAAAAATATGAGATTCAAAATATTGGAATCTCTGCATGTGGATTAATTGATCATGAGCGTGGAGAAGTATTATTTTCCGCTAATATTAAGGATTATTCCGGATTACAACTTGCAAGAATCGTAAAGGAAAAAACAAATTTACATGTGTCTGTTGAGAATGATGTTAGATGTGCTTGCCTTGGAGAAGTTTGGCTAGGTGCAGCTCAAGGGAAGCAGGATGTTGTTCTTCTCACACTTGGTACTGGAATTGGGGGAGCAGTAGTAATAAATGGTCAGTTAATGCGAGGAGCGGGCTATTTAGCAGGTGAACTTGGCCATATGTCTATTGTTCATGATGGGGAAAGTTGCCCATGTGGTTTTAGTGGTTGTCTTGAACGGTATGCATCAACAGGAGCACTTGTCCGTCATTATACGAGAATCTCTGGTAACGACAGTGCAAATGGTAAGGAGATAATGGATTTAGTGAAAAAACAGGATCCTCATGCAAAAGAAGCATATGATCGTTTTTTAAATTACTTATCTACTGGTCTCGTGAATATTACTCACCTCTACAATCCTGACGTGATCATTATTGGAGGAGGAATAACAGCACAAGGTAAGTCATTATTAGAAGATATACAAGAAAAATATCAACATAAAGTGATGGATGTATATAAAGTGTTTACAGAAATTACATTAGCTAAGTTAAGGAATCATGCGGCATTGTACGGCGCTTATACAGTAGTGAATCAGGTGGAGGAGATGGTTAGATGAAGAAAATACAATTTCAATTGGCAGACGCTCTAGAGAAAGTATTCCCCGACCGTCAGCCAAGAGAATTTGCTCAAAGGGAAATTTCTATATTCCTGGAAGAACAATATTCATTTCAAATTGCGTATTATCAGAAAGCAGATAGTAGTGATTATGTTAATATTCATATCATAACAAACGAAGGAATAGAAACGACTATTAGTAAAGTAGAGAAAGTTCCATCTAATTTACCTGCTTATCCCGACAACTTCGATGATAATTATATAACGACAACTCCAGGATTATTACCTGATCTCCTATTACCAGCGGAGAATAACAAGATGGAATTGGAGAAGGACGGTTGGAATGCGCTTTGGGTTGATTTGAAGGCGCATTTAGGAGCAGGATTGAATACGGTGGTAATCAAAATTACGGATTTAGAAGGAAATGAATTATGGAATGAGCAGCTCTCATTATGGGTTATTCCTCATTCTTTGCCAAAGCAAAAATTAATCCATACGGAGTGGTTCCATACGGATTGTTTGGCAGACTATTATGGTGTTGGGGCTTTTTCCGATGAGCATTGGCGTATTGTCGAGAATTTCATAAAAACAGCTAGTGAAAATGGAATAAATATGATCTTAACACCTGTGTTTACGCCTCCTTTAGATACAGAAGTTGGTGGAGAGCGAACAACGGTTCAACTAGTAAAAATAACGTACGATCAGAATAAGTATCATTTTGATTTTTCACTATTAAAAAAGTGGTTGGAAATGTGTAAACGAAATGGGATTCAATATATAGAAATTGCCCATCTTTTTACACAATGGGGAGCGGAATTCGCACCAAAAATTATCGTGAAAGAAAACGGGGAGTATATCCGTAAATTTGGGTGGGATATAGCTGCAGACAGTGAATTATACAAAGAATTTTTAGCTGCATTTCTACCAGCACTAACTGAATTTTTACGTGAAAATTGGGATACTGAAAAGATTTATTTCCACATCTCTGATGAGCCTAATGAAGGAAATGTCGAGACATATAAAAAGGCTAAAGAAATTGCAGAGCCATATTTAGAAGGATTTCATATCATTGATGCGTTAAGTGATTATTCATTCTATAAAAACGGTATTGTGAGGAAACCGGTTGTTGCGAATAGTCATATTGATGAATTCATAAAACACGGAGTTCCGAAATTATGGACATATTATTGCTGCGGACAAACTAAATTTGTAAGCAATCGTTTCATGGCAATGCCATCTGCAAGAACAAGAATAATTGGAACACAATTATTTAAATACGATATTGAAGGATTTTTGCATTGGGGCTATAACTTTTATAACAGTCAGCTTTCAAAACAAAAGATTAATCCTTTTGAAATTACGGATGCGATTAATGCGTTCCCATCTGGCGATGCATTCCTCGTGTATCCTGGAGAAAATGGTACACCACTTGATTCTATTAGGTTAAGAGTATTTGCACAAGCACTCCAAGATTTGCGTGCGTTTCAATGGCTAGCTGAATTGAAAGGAAAACAATACGTAATAGATTTAATGGAAAAAGAGCAAAGCATTACGTTTTCAGAGTATCCAATTGAAGCAGATTATTTATTAGATCTTAGAGAAGTAGTAAATGAGGAGATTGCGAAGGTGCTAGATTAATGGATTAATCCACAGTACTAGCACTGTGGATTTTTTCTCAAATACAGGAAAATATCGAAAAATTTTACAGAATGCATTACCATTTTAGAAGCTGGTAATGACAACACTATATCTTGTGGTGATATAAATATTATCTTATTTTAATAGAACATCATCACAAGAAAAAGAGGCAGGTGAACAATATAAAGAGATAGCCATGGAGCAGTCTTAATGTTTTCACAGAATTAATTTAATAGGGGGATTTGAATAATGCGTAACAAAATGAATATATTAATAACATTTCTGGTCGTTGCTTTAGTAGTGGCTGCCTGTTCAGGTAAAAAAGATAAAGTAGACTCAGCCAAAGATGGCAATAAAAATAATACAGCTGCTGAAGGAATTAATTATGTATTTGATACGAGTATTGAGGGAGAAATTAATTTTTGGGCATTTGATCCTTTGTTTGAAGAAGTGATTCCTGAATTTAATAAAGTGTATCCAAATGTAAAAGTTAATTTTACTAATTTTGAATATAGTGAGCACCATGAAAAAATCCAGACAACACTCAATACTGGAAGCGGAGCACCAGATGTAGCACAGGTTGCTGTAGGGGATGTTCCTAGATATGCGTCAGAAGGATTGTTAGAAAATTTATTAGAAGCACCATACGATGCTGGGCGCTATAAAGAGTACCATCCAGAGTATAACTGGGAACGATATATGTCACTTGATGGTAAACGACTTTTAGGACTTCCTTGGGATGTTCATCCTGGTGTATTCTTCTATCGACCGGATCTATATGAGCAAGTAGGATTACCAACAGATCCAGAGGAATTAGGAGAGTTTCTTCAGGATCCTCAAAATGTATTAGAAGCAGCACAATTACTTGCAGCAAATGATATATATATGTATGAATTTAGAGACTCACCTGCCATTCATTATGGAGATGCTGTAGGATATTTCGATTCTAATTTAAATTATACTCGTAATGATGAACGAATGATTGAGTTATTAGATTTTGTCAAACAAGGCGTGCAATTAGGTTGGGCACCGCAAATGTGGCTCTTCAGTGAAGAAGGAAAACAACTTTTAAAGCAAGGGAAAATCGCTTCATTTCCTATTGGGATAAGTGGTGCAAGACATCTAGAAAATATTGTGCCGGAACAAGCTGGTAAATGGCGAGTAACGAAAATGCCGTTTGACATAAATATAGAAATGGGTGGCTCCACATTTATTATTCCGGCACAAAATGATAATAAGGATGCTGCATGGGCATTTGCAGAATGGGCAGCTACAGCGGAAGAAGCATGGAAAATTTATGCGGAGTATGCTGTTCAACCAGGATTCTCGCATATAGCTAATCTACCTTGGTATCAAGCACATACGAATGATTACTTAGGAGGCCAAGAGGATTATAAGCTATATACGACGATTCCTGATAAGATTCCTGTTAAACGCGTGACAATTTTAGATGGGCAAGCATGGCCAATCTATATAGATGCGATTAACGAATCAATCGATAAAAACATCGACTCGAGAACAATATTGCAGAAAATAGAAGATGATACAATGAAACAACTTGCACCGGAAATTGAGAAATTGAAAGAAGAGTATGGCATTGAGTAATATACAATAAAAAAGATGACTTCTGAGGTAGCCTCGGGAGTCATCTTTTTTCTATTATTATCTGTAAGTATATCACTTATTCCAAGAATCTTTTCTGATTTGAGAAGGCGTCTGACCTACATGTTGTTTTACAACTCGTGCAAAGTGATAGGAGGTTTTAAAGCCGACTTTATAAGCAACTTCTTCAATCTGCAACCCTGTATTCCTTAATAACTCTAAGCCAGCTTCCACTCTCCGCTTCCATAGATACTTTTTAGGTGTTGTGTTTTCGTACTTTTGGAATAAACGAATTAAGTGTTCTTGTGTCACACCACTTACCTCTGCTATATCATTCAAAGATAAGTCTTCATGATATTGATGACTTATTATTTCTTTTGCCTTTAAAAGAGCAGGGTGCCCGCGATGTAAATTGATTTTCTTGCTCTCACTAATGTATAACCAAATAGCCGCTTCACCTAAAGACTGCAAGACAGGGGAATCTTCTTGTTTATAGTCAAGTTGAATAGTTAAAATGAGACTGGTCAGATCATTCATTTTTTCTGATATCGGTATATATAGTGGTAATTGTTCTAGCTTTTCTAACCACATTTCATCGATATAAGCAGGTGTTACTGAAATCCAACGATGCCAAGTTTCCATTTCTTTTGCAAATAAAAAGGTTTCTTTGTGTCCTGGTTTTAATAATACTACTGATCCGACTGGAATTTTGTTTTTCACACCGTCAATAGAAACGTTCATTGCACCTGTATGGAGTAATACTAATTGCAAGTCGTTTTGTATCCTGGGACCAAAATGTCCACCAGGGGGATATACAATCGTGCCTGCAAATGCATCTTTAACCAAAAATGGTGTTTTAGTACCTGATTTATCTGCAAGTTCCATTTTAAATTCCTCCATTGCTTTATCACCGCAAAGCTTGCCAGGATTGTTATACTAGTGAAATTTTCTTATTCAAATCTTCTCTAACAACTTCCGAATCATGGCGGACATAATGACATACATAAGATTTACGCCAGCGATCTGTTGAACGGTTCTTACCAGAAGAGTGGATCAATAAGTTGTGAAAGAAGACGATGTCTCCTTCTTTCATAACCACTGGAATCTGTTTGGAAAGATCTACACCTTCTGTTTCATCTGTCCAAGCTTCATGTTCAGAAGAATCCTTCACTCTTCCATGTGGACGTAATCCATCTTTGTGACTTCCAGGTATTACCCACAAGCATCCATTTTCTTCATCGACGTCTTCCATTGCAATCCATGCTGCTGTTAATGTATTAGGTTCATTATCAATATAGTAATAGTCTTGGTGTGCCGCTTGCCCTGGTGTCCCTGGCGCTTTAAAGAAGTACATGCTTTGAATCCCGACTGCTTCATCACCCAATAGTTGCGCTAATGCTCCCCTTATAATTGGAAGTTTCATCATTTGTTCTGAGAAACTATCATGTAAATGTGGATTGAAGAGACGTAAAGAAAATCGGCCATCATCATTCAGTTGTTTATTTGGACTTGGCTTTGCCCAATCCACTACGTTTTCTGCTGAACGGATGTTATAGATGTGCGAATTATATACATGTATCAAACCCTTACTGCACCCTTGACTGACTACTAAATATCCATCCCTTTCATATTGACTAATTTGCTCTGCAGATAAGGGTGTTGTTATTTCAGTCGTTCTAAAAGTTTTCATGTACATTCTCCTTTTAATTCAATTTTGTTATTGCTTAATTAAAAGGATAGTAGGTTATATGTAAGAAATGAATGCCCTTACTTAACAAGTTTGTGTCTGTAATTGATATTTTATTATTTTATCCCTAATTTATTTCTTTAGCAAAGTAGGAATTAAAAATGACTACTGAATGGTACAGTAGTCATCAGTTTCTATGGAATTGATTGATGGTCAACGTCGCGAACCCGATACATGCTCATTAATTTTTCTACAGAAGGTAATTCATGGCTTAATTTACCTACTCCATCTTGGTACCAATATGCTGTAGATGAAAACCAGTATGGTTTTAAACGTTCAGGATTCCAAGGACTAACAAAATCGATTTTTAAGCTTTTCTCAAAAGAAATAGCATCCTGGTCATGAAATCGATACATACTTATCATCGAGCGTAACGTATCTTTCAGTGGCACTCCATGTAATGGACCGTAAAATTCACCATCTCGGAAATACCAGCCACCATTAAAATAATCTTCTAGACCTGTACCAGTAAAGGTAGGTGGTTCTCCTTCTTTCGTATCAATATATACATATTCAGGGGCTTCTAAATAAGAAAGGTAATTGAAATCCTCTGCTTGCATGGAGATACAGCAGCCTACATAATGGCCACGACCCTGCGCCTCTATAAGTGGTAGTGGATCAGAACCTTGTAAACGATCTGTCCTGAATAAACAATGAAACCTTCCTTCACTTTCTGGCTGTGCGTCTGTTTCTTGGTAGTTAGCATTCAAGAATACTTCAGGTGCTAGGCTACTATGTAAGTTTTCGATTTCAATCCGAACTTTGTTATAAGGCATTGGAAAATAACTATAAAAACCACCACTAGACATACCAATATATTGAGAAAGATAATGACGGTATTCACAATGTCCAATACCAAAAAAGTCACCAATTGGAGCTTCAACTGACGGTGTATCACTTCCATCCCAATAAATCCGTAAAATTAACTTTTTTAATATGGATGGATCTGTAGGGATATGTGGTTCCCAATGAGCCCAAAACCATCTAGGGATTGTGATCCAAATTCTAGAAATAACACCTGGTTTTTCAGAGCTCACAAATACTTCCTTTTCCCCTGGATGGACAGTAATTGTTTTCTTCTTCGTAATCGGATTATTGGTCGTAAATTGGTTTGACTTGCCTTTTCTCAATTGACTTATTGAATGTAACAAATTCTCACCTCATTTTTAAGATATAATGTTGTCATTACCAGTTTAGTTGAATTATATCATGTATTCTTATAATTTCATATAGGAAGTGTTGATTAAACAATAGTTTAACCAGTCATCTAAATTAGGTAGTGAGGTAATTACTTTATAGTAGATAATCTAAACCTTGTTATCATTTTTAATACAGGTACTATGATTCTGATATTTTTGATGAATCAAACTATGGAACTATAAATGTGATTTATCCAAAGTAACTGTAAAGTCTCAAATGTATAAAACAAGGAGTAGAGTGGATAGTTTAATAGAAGTCCATAATTATAATATTATATAAAATATTTTCAAAAAAACTATTGACTATTATGAGTGTAAACGTTAACATAGCGATAAGAGAAAATAAATAGCAGCTGGGTACATATAACTAATATGTAAACGATTGCACAATTTATTTCATACGAATGTACTAGAATTATAACTTACTATATTACATGAACTAGTAAGGTGAGGATACAGTGTATGGAATTATTTGAATAATGGGACATGTAAACGCTTAATGGGTAAAAATATGACACTGTCATATTGTATTTTATACTAGCTATTTATTGTTTAGAAATATGTAAACGTTATCCGATATTAGGCATAATGTTCTATTTCTGAGCATAAATTATCAGAAAAATTAAGGGGGTGGTTAAAAAGGAGTACCGTAATGAATCACTTCGAATGCTTTCAAAATTTAAAGGGGGAAAAGTAATGAATAAGAAGTTTAGTATTCTTGCCTTTTTGTTAATCTTTTCTTTGCTGTTAGCAGCATGTTCTGGTGGCGGTAAGAAAGAGAGCAATGGCTCCAAAAATGGTGAAGATAAAAAGGATGAAGGATTAGCACCTGTAGAAATGCTACATGACTCCAGCCTTGAAGGAGAAATCACCGTTTGGTCTTGGGGAGCATGGGAAGAACAAATAGAAATTTTTAACGAACTTTATCCAAATATAAAAGTTAATCTTGTGCAACAAGAAATTGATGCATTGCATGATAACTTACAAACTACATTAACTGCAGGTAAAGGGGCTCCTGACGTATCACACGTATTAAACGTTGATCGCTACGGTACTCCAGGTTTACTTGAAGACTTGTTAGATCCACAATATGACATGGGAAGATATAAACACTTAGCTGAACCATATGTATGGGAGCGTTGGATGTCACTAGATGGTAAGCGTTTACTAGCTCCACCTTGGGATATCGGTTCAGGTGTATTCTATTATCGTGAAGATATTTATGAACAAATGGGTCTACCAAGTGATCCAGAAGAATTAGGAGAATTCTTACAAGATCCAGAAAACGTGTTCCAAGCAGCACAAACTCTAGCAGCAAATGATATTTATATGTATGAATTTAGGGATTCACCTGCAATCCAATATGGTGATGCAGTAGGGTATTTTGATGAGAACTTAAATTATATGCGTAATGATGAAAGAATGATTGAATTACTAGATCATGTTAAACGCGGAGTGCAACTTGGATGGGCTCCTCAACTTTCTGCTTTCTTTAGTGAAGAAGGAAATAACTTATTAAAACAAGGTAAAATTGCTTCATTACCAGTTGCTTCAAACGCATATCAACAATTTAGTAGAGTTGTTCCTGAACAATCTGGTAAATGGCGTGCTACTAAAATGCCATTTGGCGTAAATGTAAGCTTGGTTGGTTCTTCTTGGGTAATTCCATCTCAAAGCCAACAAAAAGATGCAGCATTTGCATTTGTTGAGTTCATGTCTGTTAATGAAGAAGCTTGGAAATTGTACCAAGAAGGTGGAATTCAAACAGGCTGGAAACATATTGCAGAGCTACCTTGGTATCAAGAGTATGAAAATGAGTATTTTGGCGGTCAAAAAGACTTTGCATTCTACAATACGCTAGTACCAGAACTACCTGTACGTCGTTATACTCCACTTGATGGTGCTGCATGGCCATTATACATTGACAAAATCAATGAATCCATTGATAAAAATATTGATTCACGTACGACACTTCAACAAATTGAAGATAATACGATGAAACAACTTGAATCAGATATTGAGAAACTGAAAGAAGAATATGGAATAGAGTAACAACTATCACAAAAAGAAAGTCATACCATCTGGTGAGGCTTTCTTTTTGTTTGTGATTTTGTAATAAGTCATTTTCTTTGAAAGCGTATATATTTTTCCATTATAGTAAAGGTAATAAGCGTAAGGAGGAGATTTGACATGGCAAAAGTAGCCTTTTTGTTAGCAAATGCTTTTGAGGATTCCGAGATGGTTAATCCTTATAACGCTGTGAAAGAAGCAGGACATGAAGCTGTTATTGTTGGATTAGAAAAAGGAGTAACAGTAGAAGGTAAAAAAGGCGCTAGTTACACTACCGAAATGACAGCGTCTGAAGTACAAGCTAATGATTTTGATGCTGTCGTAATACCAGGTGGATCAGCGCCAGAGGCATTACGAGTTAATGATGATATTGTGAAATTTGTTCGAGAAGTTAATGAACAAGGTAAACTCATCGCTGGTATATGTCATGGTCCTCAAGTAATGATAAGTGCAGATGTATTAAAAGGGAAAACAGCTACAAGCTTTGTAGGTATAAGAGATGATGTAAAATTAGCAGGAGCTGAGTATAAGGATGAAGAAGTGGTAGTAAGTGAGAATATTATTACTTCACGTACTCCAAAGGATGAACCTGCTTTTATACGTGAAATATTAGCTAAATTGTAATAATGTATAAGTGAAAAAGGGGTCCTTCAAAACAGTTACGAAGGATCCCTTCTATTTATTAGTTGAAGGGTATACATTTAATGGTAATGCTATGTGTAATTTCTCCTATTTGTAATAAAAGCGTTGACTAGCAATCTTGTAAACGTTATCATTTTTCATAGATATCCTGGTAATGACAAGTTACCGGATATTGGAATTATCCTGCTTTTGAGTAAGTGGTCGATCTATGATCACGAAAACGTTATCATATCCGAAGATGAACCTGTTTTTAAAAAATATATAGTGGTGCATCGTCGGTCAAGTTTGGAAGGGAGGCAGAGATTTGTCTTAAAATGTCGAAATAATCAGTTTTGTAAACGTTTAAACAAGAAGGGGAGACGTTAAATGAACAAGAAATTTTCGGTATTTATTTTTTCTATCATTTTTGTATTAGTTTTGTCTGCTTGTTCTGGGAAAAAGGATACTTCTGGACCAAACAATGGTGGTAATGATGATGATTCCAATGAGCAGGATAAGATTCCATATTTACATGATTCTAGTCTAGAAGGAGAAATTACTTTTTGGTCGTGGGATGACATGTTTGAAGAAGTTATTGTGGAGTTCAACAAGGTTTATCCAAACATTAAAGTGAATTTCACAAGACCTGATGCGCTAGAAGATAAACTACAAACAACAATTGCTGCTGGTAGCGGCGCACCGGATGTATCACACGTAATGGATATATCTAGATTTGGAGCACCGGGTTTACTAGAAGACCTATTAGACCCGCGTTATGATATGGGGAGATATAAAGAATTAACAGCTCCATATGTATGGGAACGTTGGATGTCACTAGATGGTAAGCGCTTATTAGCTCCGGCATGGGATATCGGACCTGGTGTTTTCTATTATCGAGAAGATATTTATGAACAAATGGGACTTCCAAGTGATCCAGAAGAATTGGGTGAATTTCTACAAGATCCGGAAAATGTGTTCCAAGCAGCACAAACTCTAGCAGCAAATGATATATATATGTATGAGTACAGAGATTCACCAGCAATCCAATATGGGGATGCACTTGGATATTTTGATAAAGATTTAAATTATACTCGCAATACGGAGAGAATGGTAGAGTTACTAGACTTAGTTAAGCGAGGAGTACAGATTGGTTGGGCACCACAAACTTCTGTACTATGGGGAGAAGAAGGGAAGCAAATGTTAAGACAAGGAAAAGTTGCTTCTTTTCCAGCAGCATCCAATGCAGCACGTAACCTTGCTGATATTGTTCCGGAGCAAGAAGGAAAATGGCGTGTGACGAAAATGCCTCTAGGTGTCAGTGCTAGTTTAGTAAGTTCGTCATTTGTTATTCCAGCACAAAGTCAAAACAAGGATGCAGCATTTGCATTCCTAGAATTTATCACTTTTGATGAAGCGGCATGGAAGATTTATGTAGAACGTGCAGTTCAATCTAGTTGGAAACAAATTACTAGCCTTCCATGGTACCAAGAATATCAAAATGAATATTTAGGTGGTCAAAAGGAATTTGCATTTTATGACACTTTAGTTGATGATATTCCAATTCGTCGCTATACGCCATTAGATGGACCAGCATGGCCATTGTATATTGATAAGATTAATGAATCAATTGATAAAAATATTGATTCAAGAACGATATTGCAGCAAATAGAAGATAATACAATGAAGCAATTAGGACCAGAGCTTGAAAAGTTAAAGCAAGAATATGGAATAGAATAAAACGCAGTGAGCGCAGGAGAATCAATTTGATTCTCCTGTGCTTTTTTTTTGTGAAGATTAACTTTCCATTTTTGCAACAAAATGACAACTGGCAAACTAACATAATGACATTTACCGATGCATATGTAAACGGTATCATTTGTGCATAGAAAGGCTTAGACAATAGAAAGGAGGTTTCATCAATTAAAATAGATTATATAATGGATAATTTGAACTTGTTTATGAAAAAAAGCAAAGGGGGCTATCTAGTGAAAAGGAAGTTTCGTATTTTAGTCTTTTTAATCATCTTTTCATTCGTTTTAACAGCATGTTCCAACAACAAAAAGGACGTGGGTGGGTCTGATACTGATAAGGATAAAGGGAAAGGACCGGAGGAAATCACCTTTACTTATGATTCCGATTTAGAAGGTGAAATTACCTTCTGGACATGGGACGGTGGAATGTGGGATGACATTATTACAGAGTTTAATAAGTTTTATCCGAATATCGAAGTAAAGAAAGTAGTCGTTGCCATTGGTGAGATGCACAATAATTTGCAGACGACTTTAACGGCAGGAAGTGGAGCGCCAGACGTATCACAAGTGTTTGCTCCTCAATTTCCACGCTATCAATCTGCTGAACTTGTAGAAGATTTATTACAAGCACCATTTGATGCAGGTCGTTTCAAGGATGATATGTCTGATCATGCTTGGAATCGTTGGATGTCACCAGACGGTGAAAAATTACTTGGTATGCCATGGAATATTACTCCGCTCGTTTGGTTCTATCGCGAAGATATTTACGAATCAGTAGGACTTCCTAGTGATCCAGAAGAATTAGGTGAATTTCTTCAAGATCCTAACAATGTATTAGATGCTGCACAAACATTAGCGGCTAATGACATTTACATGTTTGAATTTAGAGATTCCCCTGCTATTCAATACGGTGATTCAGTTGGATATTTTGATTCTGAATTTAATTGGACACGAAATACAGACAAAATGGCTGAATTACTAGACTTTGTAAAACAAGGTGTGCAAATTGGCTGGGGACCACAAATGAGCGTACTCACAAATGATGAAGGAAAACAATTACTTAAGCAAGGAAAAGTGGCATCATTCCCAGGTGGAATTAACCTTTCTAGACAAATTGAAGGAGTAGTTCCGGAACAAGCAGGAAAATGGCGAGCAACAAGAGCTCCACTTGGATTAAACGTAAACATGGTTGGATCCACATTTATTATTCCAAAACAAAGTGAAAATAAAGAAGCAGCATGGGCTTTTGTAGAGTGGATTACGAGAGCGGAAGAAGCATGGAAGCTTTATGCAGATCTAGCAGTACAGCCAATGTGGAATCATATTTCTTCTCTTCCATGGTTCCAAGAGCATACAAATGAGTTTTTAGGCGGACAACAAGAATTGAAATTTTATGATACACTGGATGATTTAATTCCAGTTCGTAATTATAGTCGTTTAGACAATATGGCATGGCCATTATTTATTGAAAAGGTAAATGAATCGATTGATAAAAATATTGATTCGAAAACAATACTCAATCAAATAGAAGAGAATGTGTCTAAGCAACTTCAAACAGAAATCGAAAAACTAAAGCAAGAAATGGCAGCGGACTAGAAAAGCTAGTTATCTAACTATAATGGAGCCCCTATTTCAAAATATATGGAATAGGGGATTTTGTTGTGGACCTCTAGTTGATATAATGGCGTTGAGATGAAAGAGGACTTACTATCATAGTATATTAGAGTAAAATGATAACGTTTTCTTTCTGGTTTGTCTTTATAACAAAGGAGTAACGAAAAAGGCTTGTCAATATTCAATAATAAAGGAGACTATTCATGTCAAAGTTAAAAGAAGATTTGTATCAAAATGGCTTGCAACGTCAGTATTCTGGGGAAGCAGAAGCAGCAGCAACAGCTTTTTTGTTAGGTGGTATTGGGACAGGGAATGTATCGATAGGAAGTAGAGGAGATTTTAGAGATTGGGAGATTTTTAATCATCCTGGCAAAGGTGCCACTTTACCAAACACCTATTTTTCAATATTTGCACAATCTGAAGGGGAGGAACCAGTAGTCAAGGTGCTGGAATCAAAGTTAAATCCGCCATATACACGTGCCCATGGATATCCACCGGGAACTGCAGCTGGTTTACCGCGTATGGAAAAATCCACTCTACGAGGTGAATATCCATTTGTTTCCGTCCAATTTGAGGATAAAGATTTACCGGTAGATGTTAAGCTTGAAGCGTTTACTCCATTTGTGCCACTCAATTCTGATGATTCCGGAATCCCAGGTGCTTACATAACATACAAAGTTACTAATACAAAAACGACACCTGTGAAAGTGTCGATAGCAGGTTCAATTATTAATCCAATCGGTGCAACCTTTGACCAAGTTGGAAATTTACAAATACAAAAATGTAGCCAGAATAGCAATCTATTTAAGCAGGAAAGTGAGCTTTCTGGACTGATTTTACAATCTACTAAATTTGAGAAAAATGAGCGTGAGTATGGGAATATTGCTCTAACAACTACCAATCCACATACGACATATAAAAGGGCATGGTTAAGAGGTGCATGGTTTGATCACCTCCATGAATTCTGGGATGATTTTTCTGAGAATGGAATGTTAACAGATTTACAATATGACACACCTGCAAATGATGAGACGACAGATACAGGAACGCTCGGCGTATATGAAACAGTATTACCAGGTGAAACAAAGGAAATGAATTTCATGTTATCGTGGTATTTCCCAAATCGTTTGAATGGATGGAGCGAATGGATAAAGGTAAAGGAAGAAGGCAGAGAATTAATTGAAAACTATTATACAAATCATTTTGACAGTGCATGGGCAGTTGCTCAATATCTTGTAAACAATAAAGAACGCTTAACGAAAGAATCGCAATCCTTCCATCAAGCATTATTTAACAGCTCATTACCAAACTATGTAATTGATGCAATCGCAAGTAATATTACGGTTCTACGCAGTACGACTTGTTTTTGGTTAAAAGATGGCCGTTTTCTAGGATATGAGGGCTGTCACGATGATTGGGGCTGTTGTGATGGGAACTGTACACATGTATGGAATTATGCACAAACACTAGCATTTCTGTTTCCGACATTAGAACAAAACATGAGGGAAACGGAGTTTTTGGAAGAAACAGCGGATGATGGAAAAATGAATTTCAGAGCGATGCAAATGTTTGATTCACAGTGGATGTTTGGATCGAATCCAGCTGAAGCTGCAGCAGATGGTCAAATGGGTACCATCATGCGTGTTTATCGAGAATGGAAGTTAACAGGTGATGATGAATTTTTAAAACGAGTTTGGCCAGCGATGAAAAATTCACTTAAGTATGCTTTACTGCAATGGGATACAGATGATGACCTAGTATTTGATGGGAAGCAACACAATACGTATGATATTGAATTTTATGGACCAAACCCATTAACAGGTGTGTTCTTTCTTGGAGCACTGAGGGCTGCGGAAGAAATTGCTCAATACCTTGGTGAAACAGATACTGCGAATATATATAGAACAGTATTTGAGAAAAGTGCAACACGATTGGACGAATTAACGTGGAACGGCGAGTACTATATCCAACAATTAGATGATGTTGACCAATATAAGTATCAACATGGGATTGGTTGTCTTTCTGACCAGTTACTAGGCCAGCAATTAGCACATTTATTTGGGTTAGGATACTTACTTCCAGAAGAACATGTGAAAAAAGCAGTATATTCCATTTATAAATATAATTTTAAAGAAGATTTCAGCCAACATGCGAATCCACAAAGAACGTATGTATTAAATGATGAAAAAGGACTTCTTTTATGTTCATGGCCAAATGGTGGTCGACCAAAATTACCATTTGTGTATTCCGATGAAGTATGGACTGGAATAGAGTACCATGTAGCAACACACTTAATATATGAAGGTTTTATTGAAGAAGGACTAACAATTGTTAAAGCTGTACGGGATCGTCATGATGGAATCCGCCGTAATCCTTGGAATGAAGTCGAATGTGGACACCATTATGCGAGGTCTATGTCCAGTTGGGGGGTGCTCATTGCTTTAAGTGGTTTTGAATTTGATATGACCAGAAATGAAATTAAATTTAATCCTCGCATTAATCAAGATGACTTCACTACATTTTGGAGTACAGGAAAAGCGTGGGGTACCTATACCCAAAAGAAAAATATAAATGGTGAGTGGGATACTGCGGTGAAGGTACTATATGGAGATGCAGCAGGCATAACCGTTCATGCGTGCGGGAAAAAGTGGACGATAGAATAAAAGATAAAAAGATTGAAAGTTCTTTAAAATAGTAATACAATTAATTATAACATCATGATGAAAAACATTACTTTATTATCCTCATGAGGAGTTGCTTCCCTATTTTAGATGCTCCCATGAGGATATTTTGAATCATAAATACAAATAGGAAAGGATAATGCTTATTGAAAATTATCATTACTGAGTTCAATTGGCCATCGGGAAACCAGCTTTTACAGGAAAAAGGGTGGCAAGTTGTCTATGATCCAGAACTTTGGACTAATCGGGAAAAATTGCAATCTGAATTAAAGGATGCAGATGCAATAATTGTTCGAAATCAAACAAAAGTAGATGTAGAATTGATTCAAGCAGCTCCACGATTGAAGGTAATTGGTAGACTTGGAGTGGGACTCGATAATATTGATTTGCAAGCAACTGCTCAACGAGGGATTGTAACCGTTTTCGGTAAAAACGCAAATGCTACATCTGTTGCTGAATACGTCATTGGCTCTATTTTTCAATTTTCAAGGAAAATAAGAGATGCGAGTCATGATGTAAAAGCTGGGGGATGGAATCGGAAAGCATTCACTGGTGTAGAGCTATTTGGAAAAACTCTTGGCCTAATAGGAGTAGGAGAGATTAGCCATCGTGTTGCAATTCGTGCAAAGGCACTTGGAATGAATGTAATTGGCTATGATCCCTTTGTTGCACCATATGATTTTCCTGTCATGGAGTCAGGAATTGAATTAATGGAATATGAAGCAGTTGTACAGAATGCAGATTTTCTAAGTCTTCATGTACCACTAACAAGAGGTACAAAAAATCTAATAAATGAGCACACACTGCATCGGATGAAATCTACCTCTATCATAATTAATAGTTCTCGAGGTGGCATTATAAATGAATTTGATTTGTTCCATGCATTAAAGAATAACAAAATAGCAGGAGCTATATTAGATGTATTAGAAGACGAGCCACCAAATGAAAATCATCCTCTACTTACCTTGGAAAATTGTATCATAACCCCACATATAGCTGGTTTAACGGAAGAATCACAAAGTAGAACATCCAAGTTAGTTTCCAAAGCGGTAATAAGTGAATTAGAAGGAAAAATTTCTTTATGTAGGGTGTAGGTTATTTGACACATAAACTTTATCACTCCTATAATTATTAGATAATGATGATATGATAAAAAACATAGTGGAGGGATTAACATGATAAATAAAGAGAGAATTGAACCGATTCCAGATCCGCGCTTACCTACACCACTTTATTATCAATTACAAACCATTTTAAATACTAAGATTGATAATGGAGATTGGCAGCCTGGAGACCTCATCCCAACAGAAAACGAACTAATAAAAATGTACAATGTCAGTAGAACTACTGTACGTGAAGCAATTAATGCATTAGTTAATGAAGGGAAACTGGAAAAAAGACAAGGGAGAGGTACGACAGTTTGTAAACCTAAAATTGTAGAAACTCTAGGGCATTTAACTGGATTTAGTGAAGAAATGATAAACAAAGGATATGTACCTGGAGCAAAACTTTTATTAGAAGAACGAATCGTTGCACCTGATAAAGTGGCTGAAAAATTAAATCTTGCAAAAGGGGCAGAAGTTTACCATATAAAGAGAGTTCGACTCGCCAACAATGAACCTATTGCTATTGAGCAGACTTACTGGCCATTAGAAATTGCCCAATACTTTGCAGGAGAAGATTTATCTACTGCTGCTTTCTACTCCTTAATTGAAAACAATGGGGTGCAATTAAAAGATGCCGAAGAGTTTATTAGTGCTTCTGCTGCATCAAAAGAGCACGCACAGCACCTCGATATAAAAGAAAACACTCCGTTATTGAAATTAGAAAGAATTACATACTCCTTACGTGGAGTACCAGTGGAATATTGCTTTAACGAATTCCGTTCGGATCGCTACAACTATAGAGTTCACCTACAAAGATAGATAGGAAAAATTGTTGAATATACAACACTTGATGGCAGGTGTACGTCAAAACTTGGTCCTCATCCGTATCTACGGAAGAGCAAGTAAGCTTACCAATAAAATGGAGGTGTAGTGAAAGTGAATATAACAGATAAGGTACAACAATATTCATTGTTCATTGATGGGAAATGGTTAAAAACGGAGCAGCAATTAGCGGTGTATAATAAATTTTCTAACGAGGTGATGGCAGAAGTTTCGATTGCTGATTACCAAACAGTAGATCATGCTATTACAGCTGCTGTTAACGCATTTCAAAGCACAGAACTTACACCTTATGAGAGGTATGAAATTTTAAAGAAAACGAGTGAGCTATTAATCCAGAATAAAGAAGAACTAGCGCAAATTTTAACAGGTGAAGTAGGGAAAACGATTAGAGAAGCTCGTACCGAAGTAGAGCGGGCTGCTCAAACATTTGAAATTTCTGCTGAAGAAGCGAAACGAATTGAAGGCGAATACATTCCAATTGAAAGCTCGCCTGGTTCTGAAAATCGCTTAGCTTTCTCGATGCGTGTACCGGTTGGGGTAGTCTGTGCTATAACCCCTTTCAATGTACCGTTAAATTTAATCGCTCATAAAGTAGCTCCGGCTCTTGCTGCTGGTAATACCGTAGTTTTAAAACCTGCTAGTTATACACCGATTGTAAGCATAAAACTTACGGAATTAATGGAAAAAGCTGGACTACCAAAAGGATACTTAAATATAGTGGTTGGATCTGGTTCAGAAATAGGAAAGCAATTAATGGCGGACGAACGTATAAATTTATTCACGTTTACGGGAAGTCCAATGATTGGTCAAAAATTAAAACAAGAAACAGGAATCAAGAAAGTATTATTAGAGCTTGGGAGTAACTCTGCAGTTATTGTCCATGAAGATGCAGACTTGGATTTAGCGGTGAAGATGTGTGTCGGAAAAAGTTTTGCTACTGCTGGTCAAGTATGTATATCTGTACAGCGCTTATATGTGCATGATAATGTGTATGATGCGTTTATGGAACGATTTATAGAAGAAACGAACAAATTACAAATCGGTAATCCATTTGAAGAATCAACGGATATAGGGCCGATGATTAGTGAAAAGGAAGCAATACGAGTGGAAAGCTGGGTCCAAGAAGCTGTGGAAGCTGGAGCGCAAGTAGTTACTGGTGGTAAAAGAGATGGTGTGTTTTATGAACCAACTATATTAACAAATGTTCATGATGATATGAAGGTTTCTTGTGAAGAGGTGTTTGGTCCGGTTGTCGGTGTTAGGAAGTATTCAGATCTTGATGGTTGTATTCGTTCTATTAATCAATCAAAATATGGTCTTCAAGCGGGAATATTTACAAGGAACTTGAACACTGCTTTCCATGCAGCACGGAAGATTCATGTTGGTGGGGTAATCGTAAATGATGCTTCACAATATCGTGCGGATTTAATGCCATATGGAGGCGTGAAAGATAGTGGATCAGGTAAAGAAGGCCCGAAATATGCTATTAGGGAAATGACGGAAGAGAAGGTTGTTGTGTTAAATTTATAAATTTTTAATACTAGTACAAAAAAAATTGTATATGAAAGTAGTGCCAATACTATAACGCTACGGAAATACACTACGCTTTCCGCGGGCTTAGAAAAGTGAAAGGCGCTTGCTTATCGGCGATAAGCAAGCGCCCTCCGCTTTTCATTGTCTAGCTCCAGCTCCTAGCGCCTAGCAAATTTACGATTTCTTCCTACGATAAGTCAACATCGATTCGCCTAAAGGCTCATCGTGTTTCCTTTATCTCGTCAGAAATCTTAAGCAGAGGAGCGTCGACTAAGAGCGGCACGTCCTGTGCAGGCTCAAGCTGCGACGTCCTGTCGCTTCGCCTGCATTAGTACGTCCTGTACGTCACAACGTCGACGTAACCTACATCCTGTAGGCCCACGTCGCTGAACAGTCGCTTCCGCTTTTCGTTGTCCAGCTTCGGGCGCTATCGGCTCGAGGTCAAATAACCTGCCCCATTGAAAGGCAAAGAACGCCTTTCATTGGTGCAGAACATTTGCTTGTCGCCGATAAGCAAGCGCCCTCCGCTTTTCTACTAATGCGCTCCCATTTCGATGAATTCTCCGCCGCATGGGCCAGCGTCTTGGTTAAGTTCGCGGTCAACTACTGTGCCGTCTGCCATGTATAGTGGACGGTAGTGGTTTCCAATTTTTAGGGTGGAGCTACCACAGTAGTGCCCAATTAATGCACGTCTGAAGCGATTTTTCGATTCGTTAGGATAAGATCCATGAATCAAGTTACCATTAAAAAATAATACGTCTCCAGCTTTCATATTAACTGGCATCGGTTGTGCGCCTTCGGGAACTTCTACTTCCATTGCATATGCAAAAATATCTTTTCTTCCGGATGGTTTTGCACATTGAAGTTCAGCATCATTTGTTTCCGGAACGATAACTAAACCGCCATTTTCTTCGTCCGCATCATCAATTGCCATCCAAGCAGCAACACATGTACCAGGCTCTACTTTTAAGAAAAAGTTATCTTGGTGTAATGCTTGGCCACGTGCACCAGGCGGCTTAAAGTAAAACATACTTTGTGCAGCGAGTGCTTCTTCTTCGAAAATATCATGTAAAACATTCATCACTTCTGAATGTAACATATAATTTTTGGCTTTTTCATCCACTTTGTGAGGGTGCATCATTCGTGGATATTGCTTTAAAATGTCGCCACCAGCCTCTTCAGGAGTAGCTGCTTTAAAGCAACCTGGAATTTCACCTTTTGCATGTAGCTTTGTAAAATGATCTTTTATATCTTCAACTTCTTCTTTATTCAAAACACCTCTAACAAGTAAATAACCATTTGCATCAAAGAACTTTTTCTCTTCCCCTGATAACGCCTTTAATTGATTAATCGACACAAAAACCTCTCCTTTAATAAGTTTAGTATCAGAATTTCTATCTTCAATGTAAAGCATATTCACCGTTTCGGGAATGAATAGAATAATTATTTACCTGCACAAAACCACTATTCTTCTCTAAATTGATTACGATATTCAGAGGGGGATATTCCATGTAATTGCTTGAATTTCCTAGTAAAGTAGAATGGGTTTTCAAAACCGACTTCATGTGCAATTTCACTTATTTGTTTATTTGTATGCTTTAAAAGTAATATCGCGCGTTGCATCCTGATTTTTATTAAAGTGCTAATGACGGTATCGCCAACTTGTTGTTTAAATAAATTGGCAAATCTAGATTCAGATAAAGCAGCATAGCTTGCTAATTCTTGTACACTTAAATTTTCGGCAAAACGATGTTTCATTACATCCATTACTTCGGTGATGCGAGGATCATAATTGTAAAAAACATTATTCCAGTTTTCCCGTGCTAACAGAAGGATAATTTGATGTAAGTCATTGAGTAATAAGTCCTTTTGGTATGAACTTGAATCAAAGTGATCATTGATAATGTTTTGAAATGCATGAATGATTCTCTTTTGAATAGAGGAATCGGTTATATGTAATGTGTACATTCCTTTTTCGGGTTCAGAAAAGGTGAAAAACTGAAACCAATCCGGTGCTGGAATGAAATGGGACCAATAAAATTCCCAAGATTGATTTTCTCTTACTTCATACATATGTGCAGTGTTCGGTTTAATGATGACCACATCTCCAGCATGACTATGATGATGAAAGGAACCTATTTGGAAGTTTCCTTCCCCTTCGACGGTAAATATCATTAACCAATCATTTCTACCTTCAGGGCGGCTTGTAACATAACCGTATTTTTGCTGATAGTGCCCAGATACTAGTACACCAGGTTCCTTATACATTTTTATCAACTCCTAAAAAATATTCCATTGACAGCTAAAAGAACATGATGTTATTATATAGCCATGAAATGAATATTGAGAATTATTATAACATTCTATTCGGTAATTAACATCTTCATATTTGTAAAGGAGGTAATAGTTTGGGTAAGAAGATTGCTATACAAGCCCAACTATGGGATAACGCAAATCTAGAAAACGATTTCACTCCGATATTCAATGAGATTTTAGAAGCTGGTTATGATGGAGTAGAGTGTCGTTTTACTGTGATGAAGCAATAAAGTAAATTAAAAGATTACTTGAAAGATCACTCTCTTACATTGTTAGGACTTCATGCACATCCATCTGTATTTATTGAGAATGGTGAACTGAAAAATGAATTTTATTCACTACTCCATGATATGAAAGAGTTTCATATTCCTTTTCTGCTTGTAAGTGGACATCCAACACCAACCGAAGAAGCACAGCTCTCCTTAGTTAAATCACTATCAATTTTAGCAGACGAATGCCAAAAAAATAATATTCAATTAGTCTACCATAATCATGATTTCGAGTTTGCCAATGGCTATGAGTTATTTGATCGGATCATTGATAATCAAAATATTGGTATTGCACTAGATATTGGTTGGCTGTACCGTGCTAATTATCCTCTAGATGAATTTATCAGTAAATACACTAACCAAATTAAATATTTTCATATTAAAGATACTACCAAAAAAGAATGGAAAGAATTAGGTACTGGTACTGTCGATATTGTAAAAGCAATTGCTACAATTGAGTCCATTGCGATGGAATGGTGGACAGTAGAACAGGATGATTCTGTTTTACCTCCTTTTGAAAGCGCAAACAAAAGCAGGGAGTTTTTGACGAAGTTAGGATATTAATCAACTATTCCTTAGTTTGGAGATGGAAAATGAATAATAGTAGATTGCAAGATGTTCGTCGCATTCTTAGCCAAAAGGATACAGAAACAATTTTAATGACACAGCAAAAAAATGTTTCCTGGTTTATCGGTGGTAGAACCCATATTAATATCGCTTCAGAGCCATCCTGTTGCTTCGTGTTAGTCACAAGTGATGAGTGTGTATTGATTGTGAACAACATTGAAGCGAAAAGAATGATAGATGAGGAACTAGCGAGTGATATAGCAAATGAAATAACAGATACAAAAGTATGGAATTGGTATGAACCTCACACTAGAGATACGATCATTCAAGCATTAACAGCTGGAAAATCTATAAAAACAGATGTGGAGCTAGAGAATGATTTTCTAGAAATAAGATCGATTATTCCGGATTCAAGATTGGATGAGTTAAGAAAGTTGGGGGGGTTAACCGCTCAGGCAATAGAACAAACAGCAAAGGATATTCAGCAGGGAGACTCCGAATATAAGATAGCTGGTAAGCTTGCATTTCAATGTTATGAGCGTGAGTTGGATCCTGTTGTAAATTTAATTGCTGTAGATGAAAGGGCTTTCTTAAGAAGGCACCCACTTCCTACAAGTAAACAACTTGATACATATGCGATGTTAGTCGTATGTGCTAGGAAGGATGGATTAATTGCGTCTGCGACTAGACTTGTTCACTTCGGAGAAATATCGGAAGAAATAAAACAGAAACACGAAGCAGTAGTAACGATTGATGCTCAAATAATTGCTGCTACAAAGTCTGGAACATCATTAAGTCATCTATATGAAGAACTGAAGCAGTACTATCATGCTACAGGATTCGGTGAAGAATATCAATTTCATCACCAAGGTGGATTAACAGGTTATGCAACGAGAGAGAGATTATCCACACCATCAGAAAAACTCAAAGTGAAAAACGGACAATTATATGCTTGGAATCCGACAATCGCTGGAGTTAAGTCGGAGGATACAATTCTTGTTCAAGATCAGCAAGCTGAAATAATAACGGTAACTGAAGAATTCCCTTCTATAGACGTAGTAGTGGATGGGAAGGTGTATCAGAGGCCTGCTGTTTTACAAAGATATTAATCTATCTGAAAAAATATAGGATGGTGAGGATAAAGTGAAAAAGTTTAATGTTGCGGTAATCGGTGCTGGAGATATGGGGACTAATCATGTGCGAGGCTGGAGAAATGCAGGGCATAACGTCGTTTCTATTACCGATTATGATTTGGAACGCGCTAGGAAGCTAGCTGAAAACAATGATTATCCGAAGATATATTCTGATTACAAGGAAGCGATTAATGATTCAGAAGTAGATATTGTATCTATTTGCTTGCCGCTCGTATTTCATGCACCAGTAACAATTTATGCAGCAGAACGTGGGAAACACGTCTTTTGCGAAAAGCCACTTGCTTCCTCTCCTGAAGATGCAGCAAAAATGGAAGAAGCGGTAAATAAAGCAGGAGTTCAATTCGGGATTGGTTTTCAACGTAACTTTGCAAAAGGCGTTGCTGCTGCAAAACAATGGGCGGAAGAAGGGAAGTTCGGAAGACCACTAGTTTTTAACTCTGATTTAATGCAAGAAGTAAGACCGAAGATTGCTATGCATGATAATAACGGCAATAAAGGACCGATTATGGATGCTTGCTGTCATTACTTCTTCATGTGGCAAACTGTATTTCAATCAAAACCTAAGAGAGTATATGCTCGTGGCGGTATCATTGCGAAGGATCGTCCAGAAATTGCACATTTCCAAGAACTTGCGATTGATACTGGACTAATTACAGTGGAGTTTGAATCAGGTGATATTGGCTCCATGAACGTATCATGGGGACTTGCCAAACATACGAAACTTCCATCTAATCGTGATAGAGTTTACGGTCCTAAAGGTGGAGCTGTAGGTGGATTTAATAATTTTGGGTCAGATATTCACATTGACCTTTATATAGGTGACAAACATGAAAAAGTTGTTTTCGAGAAAGAAGACTTATTTGAAACAGAATTTCGGGTCTTTGCGAAAGCAATAGAAGAAGGGAAAAAAGCTCCAGTTGGATTCAAGCAAGGGAAAGAAATGCTTCAACTTACTTATGCTATTTTTGAATCCATTAAGACAGGTAAAGTAATTGAATTATATAGTGAGGTAGCGAAGTGAAAGTAGGATTCTATCATTCTTGTTTTATGAATTGGGATTTGGAAAAGACTTTTGCATGGGCGCAGGAACATGATTTCCACGGGATTGAATTACATGGAGGTCCCCGCTATGAACATATTCAATGGGCAGATGTTGCTAGTGGGAAAGATAGTGGAAGATTATTACGGCTACAAGAGGAACATCACATTCCTATCACAGGGATTATGTTTGGTGCGATTCCATTTTTATCACCTGATAAGAATAAACGAGCTGAGGCACTAGAGACAATTACTACTCTGATTAAGGCTGCTTCAAACATTGGGGTAAAAGTAGTTTCAACTTTTACTGGAAGAGACTCCAACAAAACATTAGAGGAAAACTTAGATTTATTTGAACAAGTTTTTCCTAGAGTTGCAGAAATTGCAGAGAAAAATAATGTTACCCTAGCCTTTGAAAATTGTCCGATGTATGAGTTTTGGCCATATGAACATAACATTGCTGTTTCCCCTTTTATGTGGAAGGAATTGTTCAGTCGTGTACCATCAGAATCGCTTGGCTTAAATATCGATCCATCCCATTTAATTTGGCAGCAAATTGATGTTACGAAAGCGGTACACGATTTTAAAGACAGAATTGTATTAGCTCAAGCGAAGGATACTGAAATTCTCCCGAATGTACTTCGTGAAGAAGGCATGCTTTCTTGTAAATGGTGGCGTCATCGTGTTCCGGGTCAAGGTGCAGTTGATTGGAATCAGTTCATCACTGCGCTTCATGAAATTGGCTATGACGGTATTTTAAGTATTGAACATGAGGATCCAATTTGGAGTGGGACGGATGAAAAGGTAGAAAATGGATTGTTATATGCGAAGCACCATCTTGAAAAGTTTATGTAATCCATAAGGAGACTGATTATGTTTGATGTGAAAATTGCCTATTTACCAATCGGCAGAGTGAATTTTGATATGGAATCTGCCAACAAAATATATAAAGATTCAGCTGCATTGTTAAATGAAATTAGTAATGAAGTGTATGAGCCTAAAAAAATCATTACTTCACCAGATGATTTAGATGCAGTGTTGAGAAATGAAATGCCGTCAGAGGTTGATTTTGTTATTTTTCAAATGGCGACATTTGCAGATGCAGAATTCATTGTCAAAGTAATGGAGTACTATTCAAAGCCAATTATTGTTTGGTCTGTTAGAGAACCAGAAGTTGGGGGAAGACTTCGACTCAACTCTTTAACGGGTGGTAATAGTTCATGCCATGCATTGCGTTATTACAAGCGGGATTTCGATTTTATATATGGAAATCCTTCCGAATCAAAAGTGCAACGCAAATTTGCTAGTAAATTTACTGCAAAACAAACGCAAGAAAAACTACAACAATTAATCATTGGTGTCCTTGGAGATCATCCACCAGGCTTCTTTTTCTCTGGTGTAGATGAAATGGAATTACATCGAACTGTAGGAGCAAAGGTTCATAATATCGATTTATACAAGATGTTTCGAGAGGCTTTAGAACTTCCTGAAGAAGAATGGAAGCCGATGCTAGAAAGAGCTTCTAAAAAAGTAGTAGGTCTTCGAAAAGATGATGAAGCAACAATAAAATTTGCTCAGTTTTCGACGCGTTTAAAACAATATGTCGATGAACATAAAATCAATGCCACAGCTGTTCGATGTTGGCCAGAATTTTATACTGAATTAGGTGCTGCTGCATGCTCCACACTTTCTCAATTTATAGAAGATGGAATAGTTTCTTCTTGTGAATCTGATATAAACGGTGCGGTATCGATGTTCATCCAGCAGGAATTAAGTGGGGGGCAGCCTCCATATCTAGGAGACATGGTGTTACTGGAAGAAGAAAAGAATAGTGTAGTTTTCTGGCATTGTGGAGCAGGTGCTTATTCATTAGCAAATCCATCTACTGGTGCGATAGCAGGCGTTCAACCAAATAGAAAAATGGGCTTTGCGTTAGATTTTGGCCTAAAGCCTGGTCAAGTGACCATATCTAGATTAAGTAAGTCCAGTGATGGGTATCGCATGTTAATTATGCGTGGAGAAGCATTAGACGAACCTAAAAAGTTCAACGGGACAACTGTTTCGGTTTGCTTAGATGGGAATGCGGAGGAGATGGTACATACCCTCATGATGGAAGGGTTTGAACCTCATTACTCTATCGTATACGCAGATATTGTAGATGAGCTGAAAGAACTGTGCAAGCTGTTAAAAATAGACACCGTGGAAATGGGGTAATCAGAAGGGATTGTGGTTAATGGGAAGACAGAGAAAGCCAAAAGTGGCCATCGGTCAAGCAGGTGGCCCAACTGCAGTTCTCAATTCTAGTTTATATAGTTTCATTGATAAAGCATATCAAGACTATGAAGTTTATGGAATTAAACACGGATTCCAAGGATTAGTTAATAAACAATTTGTGAAATTTGATAATAAATTGCTAAAGCAATTAGAAAAATCACGGGATGTACCAGGAGCTTTTCTTGGATCTGGTCGCTACCCGATGAATGAAAAAGATATGTATCAATCTATCCAAAATCTAAAAGAACAACAAATTCATGCACTCGTATTTATTGGCGGGAATGGAACGATGTGGACGTGCCGCCAATTGGAAATGATTGCTCAAAAAATGAATTATGACCTAAGTGTTATTGGGATACCGAAAACAGTAGATAATGATCTGCATGAAACAGATCATTCTCCAGGATTCGGTAGTGCGGCTCGTTATGTCGCATTATCTGTAAGAGATATTGGTAAAGATTTGCAGGCAATGCAAAATTTTGAGTCAGTACGCATTATCGAAACAATGGGAAGAAATGTTGGTTGGTTAACAGCTGCAAGTATGTACTTAAAAGAGACAGAAGTCCAACCTCCACATTTCATCTACGTACCTGAAAGGCCATTTATACTAAAAAATTTCCTTCATGATATTTCAGAAACAATGAAATCAATTGGTCATGCCACCGTTGTTGTTAGCGAAGGTATAAGGGATGAAAAAGGAGAACTAATCTCCCAATTATCTCTAACTGTTGATAAGCATAATACAGTTCTTGGAGGCGCTGCAGCATTTCTTGCAAAAACAGTTTCCAAGGAGCTAAATTTAGCCTCTCGACCAGAACTTTTAGGTATGAACCAACGTTGCTCCCAACTATATGTCTCTCCCCAAGATAGAATCGAAGCAGAAGCGTTGGCAAAAGAAGCAGCGCACTTCTTACGAAAAGGCAGTTCCGGCATAATGGTGACGATTATTCGCGAGTCACTTCAAACAGACAAATATATGTTTAAAATCGGCTGCACGGACCTGGCAAAAGTAGCAGGCCTTGAACGTCCATTACCAACGCATTTCTTAGATGAAAAAGGAACAAAAATAACAAATGAATACAGAAACTGGCTAAGAGATATCGTGGGATCAGATATAAAAGGCTATCCAAAAGGGCTTACTGAATTGGTGTTAGAAAAGTAAGTCTACTTTTCGACAAAAATGTAAACGGTATCATTGTTGCTGTTTCATGCTTCTCTCATATATGAGGAACATTGCTATAGTGAAAAAGTTTCTTTTGCCTATGGAAAATACCTTGGAAGGGGGAATGCAAAGAGTATTCCAAGTGCTTGTAATCCTTTAATTTCTAAAATTGAGAAGGGGGAGAAAAAAGTTATGAAAGGGTTTTCAAAGTTATTTCTTGTACTGTTATTAGGTGGACTACTTATTTTTACAGCCTGTTCAAACAAAACGGATACTGGTGGAAAAAAGAATGAGGGAGACGAAGGAAAAAAAGAAACAAAAATAGAATATGTTTTTGGACCTGAGACAGAAGGTGAAATAGACTTCTGGACGTGGTCACCTGATTTCTACGAGGATATGATAGCTGAATTTAACAAAACGTACCCAAATATTAAAGTGAAATTATCTGTTATGGCAACTGGTGAATTGCATGATAAATTATCTACGACGTTGGCTGCTGGGAGTGGAGCATGTGATGTTTGTATGATTGAAGTTGGAAACTTCCCACGCTTTGTTGTTGGAGACCTTTTAGAAGACTTATTTCAACCTCCATATGACATTGGTCGTTATGAAGATTTAGTACCTGACTTTATCTGGCACCAATGGAGATCACTAGACGGAAAGAAAATGTATGGAATTCCTAATGGGATTGCACCAGGTGTCTGGTTCTACCGTGAAGATATTTATGAACAAATGGGATTCCCGAATGATCCAGAAGAATTAGGCGAGTTTTTACAAGACGAGGATAACTTTATGCAAATGGCACAAACATTTGCAGCAAATGATATGTATATAATGGAGTTCAACGATTCACCATTTATTCATATGTCTGACATGATTGGATATTATGATAATGATTTAAACTACCTGCGGAATACAAATGAATTAGCTGATATGTTAGATTTGGTGAAAAAAGGGGCACAGTTAAATTGGGCACCTCATATGTCAGGGCTTTATAGTGATGAAGGAAAGCAATTATTGAAGCAAGGAAAACTAGTCTCACTACCTCAAGGTGCATGGGCTGCTAGAGCATTAAGTAATGCAGTACCTGAACAAGAAGGTAAATGGAGAGCAACGAGAATGCCGTTAGGTAACACAAATACAATTGGTGGATCAACTTATGTAATTCCAGCGCAAAGTAATAATAAGGAAGCTGCTTGGGCTTGGTTAGAGTGGCTGAACTTATCAGAAGATGCTTGGAAGATTTTTACGCAAAATAACTTACAACCGGCTTGGAGACATATTGTAGAAACACCTTGGTATCAAGAATCTACTAACCCGTTCTTAGGAGATCAAAAAGCAAATGCTCTATATGCAGAAATTTCGGAGCTTACACCTAGAAGAATTTGGACTCCGCTAGATGGAAAAACATGGCCAATCTTTATCGATGAGATTAACAAATCAATTGCTAATAATATTGATTCAAAAACCACGTTACAGACGATTGAAAATAATGTGATGAAACAGCTAGGTGCAGATATAGAAAAATTAAAAGAAGACGCTGGTTTAAATTAGTAGAGATGAAATAAAAATAGGGGTTGTTCTAAGTAGAAAATTGGAACAGCCCTCTTCTATTTAAGAGTTTAAAAAATATAAATAGCTATATGAATCAATTTCATAAATTAAACCCTTAGAGCCCCAAGGTTTTTGAGACGTAAAAAAAGGAGTACCTCCCCAAAATG
>VEFU01000469.1 GCA_007679095.1 Paenibacillus bovis | reverse complement strand
GAAGGAGTGGGAGCTGACGTAGTGGTGTTGGAGGTTGATTATGAAATAGTAATTTGTTGATGATTTGATGGGGTGTTTCTGGGGAAATATGGAGAATTTTAGGGTGTTTAAAGTGAAGTTGGATGGGTGTAATTAGATTAGGTGGATAAGTGAATGGTTTTGTAGTACGGAGAACGGAATGGATTCTAGGAGTATCTGGAGGTGTAAATAGCTCTTGTGTTGGGATGTTAGTGATAA
>VEFU01000468.1 GCA_007679095.1 Paenibacillus bovis | reverse complement strand
ACATCCATATAAAAATTCACCCATTCTCTCCTCAAATACTTCAACAACCATTCCTTCAACCAAAACAACCACCTATCCATATATTAAAATCTATCCTCCCAACAATCTCAACACCTACACACCATTTATCTAACTACCCTCCCAACATTCTTACTATCACAATAAATCCACATAACATTACCCATCTAATTCCACCAACTCCAAAACAAATCAATAAAATTATTCATCAAACTCCCC
>VEFU01000467.1 GCA_007679095.1 Paenibacillus bovis | reverse complement strand
ATGAGAGGGGAGGAGAAGGTGATTGTGATTGGTGATAATAGAAAAAGGGTATATTTGAAAATAATATTTTTGAAATAGATAGATTAAGATGGGATAGTATTGGTTGAGATGAGGTGTTGGGGGAAAGATTTTGTGTGTATTATTTGGGGGGATGAGAAGATGATAATAGGGATGTGGATGGGATGTGGTTGTAGGTGTTGGGAAGAAAATGGGTGGTTTTTTGAGTGGCAGGGAGTG
>VEFU01000466.1 GCA_007679095.1 Paenibacillus bovis | reverse complement strand
CATTGAACCTAAAATTACTTCAGACATCCTTAATCCACACATTCCTTTCAAACAAACTCCTCATATCTTCATCACAATCTTTCAACAAATCCATAATCAATATATGAGCCAACCACCACCACATATAAAAGACCTATCCAAGCGTCTACTTCCTCATCTTTTACCACTCCAAATCCCAAATCCACCATTAATAAATCACCCTCTACTAATAATCCCTACAGATCTAACACCATCACAT
>VEFU01000465.1 GCA_007679095.1 Paenibacillus bovis | reverse complement strand
TTAAAAACCATTCTTATTATCTCTATCAACCTCCATCCACACATTACAAAAAAAACCCAATCCTACACATTTTCCCTTACTCCCATTCCAATCAACCACAAATAATCCATCTTCCTCTTTCCTCCAATCCTCCAAAAATTCAATTACAACTCAATCCAAAAACCATAGCAACTCATAACATCCATCATCAAAAACCTTTTCAAATAACTCCTTCCTCCAAAGTACCCTATCACCATCC
>VEFU01000464.1 GCA_007679095.1 Paenibacillus bovis | reverse complement strand
CCCTAATTCTCTAACTCCTCCTATCATAATCATAAGCAAACCCTTTAATCCATCCCCTATCAACCTTATCACAAAACCCCACTTCCCCAATAGACGACCAATATTTCCTGCCCCAACATTTCCACTCCCTTCATTATCAATTTCTCTTTTATACTCAAATTTACCTACTACATACCCACTTAACAAATTCCCTACAAAATATCCAAAAACAAATAATAAAACTTCTCTCATCCTATTT
>VEFU01000463.1 GCA_007679095.1 Paenibacillus bovis | reverse complement strand
TGGCTTTTTTTGTGTTCTTTAATTATACCGGAAGGTATAAGTGTAACGCAGTATATGCAAAGTAAGGCGAGAATCAGGAGGACCAAGAAGATCAAGGAATCAAGGGAGTGAGACTCACAATGGGCTATGCCCATGAGAATCGAGCGAGCGCCGATGACGCAGAGATTCGCCGGTCATCGTGATTCGTAGCCCGAACACGGAAGTTAAGCTCGCGCGCCGATGGTAGTGAGGGTTCGCC
>VEFU01000462.1 GCA_007679095.1 Paenibacillus bovis | reverse complement strand
TGACCAACTTGCCCTACACCCCGTTCCTTACTTCTTCCCAATCCCTACTCCCCATACACATATCCATTTTCATTTACATTTACCACTTTCCCAGTCTAATCAAAACCCTCTCTACTATCCACAATACCCTCATCCACCTATAACTACTATTTTCCCTTCACCACACCAAAAACCTTTTTCTCTACATCCCACTCTTCATTTAACATCTCAATCTACCCACAAATCACTCAATCTTTTCA
>VEFU01000461.1 GCA_007679095.1 Paenibacillus bovis | reverse complement strand
TATAGCATTCAAAATACCATTTATTGAAAACACTTCAACAGTTCCCAAACCACAAATCACATATAATCTCTCACACGCACAAATTAATACCAAACACAACAACCCCATTATCATTCATCCCACTCCACCAATTCACCACCTCCTCGATCAAATCATTCCACTCTCCAACTACTTCATTATCATATTCCGTACCTTCCAATCATCTTTACCCCATAAAACGTAACCCTTCCACTTTATTT
>VEFU01000460.1 GCA_007679095.1 Paenibacillus bovis | reverse complement strand
TATGAATTCTCTCCTTTTTTTAATCCATTTTCTGAACCTCTAAACGCGGCACTGAAACCGTTTCTTCACTCCTTCCCTGTCCATTTTTCACCCTATGATCCAAACAATTATCCAAACTCACTTCCGATCTATCCAAAAGACGCACATAATATTCCTCCATTTCAACAATTCCCCACTCCTCAACACCAACTCTTCTTAATCCCTTTTCTTAAAGCATATATCCAACTATTCACACCTCA
>VEFU01000045.1:22742-35031 GCA_007679095.1 Paenibacillus bovis | reverse complement strand
TTGTGTTTACAGAGTTTATTACAATTTATATTGAAAAGGGTGTTTTTTTACAATAAGCATTTATGAAATTGATTCATATAAATAGATTAAATGGAAACTATATATTTAGGAGTGAGTGGGATGATACAGTTTGCGGCACATTTAGAAATGAATTTTACTAATGAAGTTTCTTTTCAAGAAAGATGGAAAGTAGCTAGTAAATTTGGTTATCAAGGTTGCGAATTTGTGTGGAGACATCGAGACCTAGCAGAGGTGATAGCACTTTCTGAGAAATACCCAATGCAGGTTAGCTGTTTGGGAGGAGCTACAGGATTTGAAGTTGGAGGAGGAAGACCTCTATTAACGAGACGAGAGGATCGTGAACAAGTAGCAAAAGATGTAGAAACAGCTGTTACATATGCCCAAAATGTTAATTGTAAACGATTAATTTTTGTCCCAGGCAATTTGGATTCTAGTCGCAGTATCGAACAACATCGGGAAGAAGCAATTGCTACCTTTAAATATGTTGCTCCCATTTTAGAAGAGGCTGGAGTGACGGCACTATTAGAGCCTCTTAATAGTCTTGTAGATCATAAAGGAATTTATTGTGATAACTCGGAAGAAGCGTTTCGGATAATTGATGGTGTAGGTAGTGAGAATGTAAAAGTAATATACGATATTTATCATATGCAAATAATGGATGGAAATTTAATTCAGACAATCCAGAATAATCATGATAAAATAGGTTATTATCACCTAGCCAAAGTTCCTGGAAGAGTGGAGCCAGTAGGAGGAGAAGTAAATGTCCCTGCCGTTATCGAAGCAATTCGAGCGACGGGATATGATGACTTTATTGGTCTTGAATACAAACCTTCACTTAAAGCAGAAACATCCTTTTCAGAAATAAAAGAAGCATTTCCAACATATTTTGGGCAATTTCAAAATAGATAACATCTAGAGGGAATTCGATTCCCCTCTAGTTAGATGTGAGAGGGGAATTATGATGGAAGCAGTAAAAAAAACAAAAACAAGAACAGTATGCAATATTATCCCTGATTGGTTCCCAGGAGTAATATTATTAGTAATCGTTGCGTTTATCGCGCAGCAATTAGGAAAGAACTTTCCATTGATTGGTGGAACTGTAATTGCTATTTTCCTTGGAGTTTTTATCCGAAACGGATTATCCGTAAAACCTGTATACGAAGCAGGAATTGTTTTTACTCAAAAAAAGTTATTAAAGTTCGCGATTATTTTGCTAGGAACGAGTTTAAGTATTGCTGAAGTTTTAGCCATTGGTGGTCAGGCAATCACCATTATATTTATTGTTGTAGTAGCTGGTATTCTACTTACTATTTGGTTTGGCAAGCTGCTAAAAGTAGACAAAGATCTTGGCTTGCTTATTGGAATTGGTACAGCTATATGTGGAGCAACTGCAATAACCGCAACGAAAAGTTTGTTAGATTCCAAAGGGGTTCAAGTTGCATATGCAATTTCGACCATCTTCCTATTTAACTTAATAGCAACTCTATTATACCCGGTTTTAGGTCATGCATTTGATATGGATCAAACTGTGTTTGGAATCTGGGCAGGTACTGCTGTTCATGATACATCCTCTGTATTAGCAGTAGGATATATGTATGGAGATGAAGCAGGGGAAGTTGCTACGACTGTAAAACTTGTAAGAACTCTTTTCCTAATTCCTTTAATGCTGATTATTGGAATTTGGGTTGCTAAATCAAAACAGGAAAGTGGGGACAGCTCCACTAATCTATCGAAAAGCATCTTTAAAGCTTTTCCATGGTTTGTAGTTGGATTCATTGTGATGAGTGTATTAAATAGTTTTGGAATATTTCCAGATGAAATAAAAGAGTGGATACAGAGCTTTTCTAAATTTCTTATTTTGATGGTAATGGTTGGAGTTGGTCTGCAAGTTGAATGGAAGAAAATGATTGCACAAGGGCTTAAACCGGTTATTGTTGGTTTACTAGCTTCCGTAGCAGTTGCTGTTATTAGCTTTGTTTTTATTTATATTTTAGTAGTGTAAATGGAGACGTGGTAATGAGGAAAAATAAGGACAATCCAAATGTTATTGTTTTTTTCACCGATCAGCAGCGTTGGGATACTACTGGAATACATGGGAATCCGCACGGTCTAACGCCCAATTTTGATCGAATGGCGATAGAAGGTACACATGTCGCTAACTCTTTTACATGTCAACCTGTATGTGGACCTGCTCGTTCCTGTTTACAGTCAGGACAATATGCGACAACAACCGGTTGTTACCGGAATGGTATCGCCCTTCCAACAGAGACGAAAACAATGGCACATTATTTTCGAGATGCTGGTTACAAGACCGGCTATATAGGAAAATGGCATTTAGCCGATCATGATCCAGTTCCACTAGAACAACGCGGTGGATATGAATATTGGTTGGCAGCAAATACTCTAGAAATGACATCAGATGCCTATGATACAGTTGTATTTAATGAGGACGAACAGCGTGTAAAGCTTCCAGGTTATCGAGTGGATGCACTAACAGATGCAGGGATTCGTTATGTGGATGAGCATCAAAATGAACCTTTCTTTCTGTTCATGTCTTTCTTGGAACCACATCACCAAAATCATCGTGATGATTACCCTGCTCCAGATGGATATGCACAACAATATATATCCAAATGGATACCAACTGATTTAGCAGCTTTGGGAGGTACGACACATCAGCATTTAAGTGGATATTATGGAATGGTGAAGCGATTAGATGAAGCATTAGGAAGATTGATAGATGCACTAAAAAGCTTGGATTTATTAGATAATACGATTATTTTATTCACATCTGATCATGGCTGCCATTTTAAAACAAGGAACTCAGAATATAAACGTTCTTGTCATGAAAGTTCGATACGCGTTCCAACCGCTTTACGGGGACCTGGCTTTGATGGGGGTGGACATGTTCGTGAGTTAGTAAGTTTAATTGATTTACCACCAACTTTACTAGATGCGGCAGGCATTCCAGTACCGAAAGAGATGCAGGGAAAATCGATCCTACCATTATTGACCGGGAAATGTCAGGACTGGTCTGGGGAAGTATTAATTCAAATTAGTGAGTCACAAGTAGGGCGGGCAATTCGAACAAAAAGATGGAAATATAGTGTAGTTGCTCCGCATAAAGATGGATGGAAGGACTCGGATTCAAATCGATATGTGGAGGAATGCCTATATGATTTACAGGCGGATCCATATGAATTAAGTAATTTAGTAGATCACCAGTCACATCAAGAAGTGAAAGAGATTTTAAAGAAACGTTTAATTCGAAAAATGGTGGAAGCAGGAGAAGAAAAGCCGATAATTGAATCTATTAAGGTAAAACCAAGTGGTCAGCGGAGAGTTGATAAAGAAGAAGCTTTCTTGTAGGAATCCATTACTAAAAATTGGAGTGGACCGTAATATGAAAAAGCAACGTTTACCTATATAAAGGAAAACGTTGCTTTTATTATTATTCTACTTCAATACTGGAAACTCTCCGATTCTTAGCTTAGCAGCCCCATATGGAACTAGCTCAATCGTTTCTTCCTTGGCATCTCTGTATGGAATTGGATTTAGAGGAGGTGCACCAGCTGAGTTGTTTTCCATTACCCAATTTGCAACTTGTCTTCCCGTCGTTACTAACTTGATTGGGGCATCAGCTGTGTTATAAGGTTGATAAGCAATATCCTGTATTTCTACTGTAAAAGTAGCATCTTTCACTAAACCATAACGCCAAGCAGTTGTTGGATAAATTTCCCAATCATGGAAACGTTCGCGCTCCTGCACTTTCACCCATTGCTCTCCAATTGGTAATGCAAACACAAGCGGTCCACGATTTACACTTATCGCCTCATTATTTCTTTCTTCTAGCTTCACTTCCATTGGTAGAGTAACTTCAATTACATCGTCTTTGTTCCATTCACGTTCAAAACGGGCAAAGCCATTTTTTACAATTGCATTTTGAACTTCTCCATTAATCTTCACTTCAAAGTTTACACACCACTCAGGTACACGTAGTAGCAGTGGAAATCGAATAGACTCCGACACATTCACTTCCATTGTTACTGTTTCGCGGAATGGGTATTCGGTTCTAACTGTAATCTCAAGGTCTTTTCCATCTGCAACTAGGGTTTGAACATTACAAGGTACATAGGATATTGCAGCCACACCACCATCCTCTGTTGCCATCCATGCACTAGCTGTAAATTTCGGCCAGCCTTGATGCATATTGGAAGTACAGCAACCAAAGTTTGGTTCCAATCCAAACATATTCGCTTCTGCATTATTAGACCAAGGTCTGTGCGCAGCATTACAAATAACTTGATTCACTTGTTGATCATATTGGTGAGCATCCCATTCCTCCGAAATTGTTGCAGGTAGTGCATTAAATGCAACTTTTTCTAAAATATCACCAAACTTACCATCGCCAAGAATCCGGACGAGATTTTCCATACTGAACATATACTCGACAACGGCACATAATTCTACACCTTGACTTGGATGGGTACCTGATAGCCACTCATCACCAGAAAACATGCCATGGGCTTGACCATGATATGTCATTAAACTTTCAATCCCTTTATACACTGCTTCTTTTTCCCAATCATTATTTGTTTGTCGGTAGAAAACAGCTGGGGTTTTTATTCCCATCGCTACATTTACAACATGTGTACGGTGGTCCCATTGTTCTTGCTTACGCCAAAAAGGGAATTTATCAAAAATCTTACTCCAATCTGTTGTCTGTTCACGGACAATTTCAGCTAGTTCTAGCAACGAATCATCCTTATTCTTCTCATATAGCCAATGGATGGATAGCAGTAAATCAGCTCCACGTGCTTGTGCCCATTCTTTGAGTGGATATTGGATAAGGGCTTCTTGCAAATACGAAAAGTATTTTTCCATAAAAGGAATAACACGCTCATCATTAGTCGCTTCTTGATACTGGATCAGCACCTTAAGCATAATCATTTCTTGCCACCAGTCTTGATTATCATGAAGGATTGCATTTTCTTGGCGTAAATCATTGGGACCAAAAGATCCATCCTCCCGTTGACTAGCAAGTGCCCACTCAATCCATGGCTTTGTTTTTGCAATTAATTTAGGATCGTCTAGTAAATACGCAAGTGGGAGTAAGCCATCTAAATAGTAAGGTCCACGTTCCCAACTATCTCCATTACCACCTAGCCAACCATTATTAGGTCCGACATCTTCCCAATGCTCATCTAAATGTCCAGTAAATCCATCTGCTTGGATTTGTAGTTGATTTTTAAGCCATCCTTGGGGCTTAATACTTCCAAGTGGTAGGGCTTTCAAAGCGGTTGAAATAAGTTTGTGTTGGCCTGCTTTTTCCATAATTATTCCCCCTGATAAAATTAATAATAATGTCTTATATGAAACTATTATAGTGTATAATGGACTGTAAGATATGCAGGATTCTAACAGCTTTTTGCACAATTGTAACATGATGGAGGGTTGCAAATGCTGCACATAGTTGCACCACCTCTACCTACTTTAATAGCAGCAGGTGAGGATACGTACAATGTTGGTCAGTCACATCCAAATCGTCAAGGGATTGGAGTATTTGATTTGCTCATTGTAACAAATGGAAGCCTATACATTGGGGAAGAAGAGAATCATTTTCATGTAAAAAAACATCAGGCGCTTATTCTATATCCCGATTGCCATCATTTTTCTTTTCGAGCATGTACGGAAACTACTCATTTTTATTGGTTTCATTTTTCAGCAAAAGAATGGATGGAGTTACATGAAGCTTCTGGAAATCGCAATGTGGATAGAAGGGAGGAAGACAGTGGTAATCCCTTTACGGAAAGAACTTTCGGAATTCTGTTAGAAAAGTATTGTCCGATTCATAACGCTCTGGCTGTCGAAACGATCTGTGAACAAATTCTTTACGCGGATAATGAAGCGCTTTATCGATGGGAATGGAAAAGGCAAATGTTATTCCAGCAATTATTACAAGAACTCTCCAATAATACGAAGTTATCTCAATCATTACCCTCTTTAGCTATTGCGGAACAAGCTGCTGCATATTTGCGTAAGAATTTTCAGCGAAAAGTAAGTTACCAAGAGCTTGGTGAAGTTCTTAATTTCCATCCTAATCACATTGCTAGATGTATGATTAGTACTCTAGGTTGCACACCAATAGAATATGTGAATCAAGTTCGTCTCGATCAAGCGAAGATATTACTATTATCAAAAGACTGGAGTATTGAAGAAATAGCTACCCATTGTGGTTTTTCTCAATTGGCCTATTTCAGTAGAATGTTTAAAAAACAAGAAGGTGTATCTCCAAATCAATTTCGCAAAAAGTTTATGTCTGTAAAAGAAAACTAAAATAGGTAGGTGACAAATAATGGGTAAACATGTTTTGGCAAAACTATCCATTTTACTGATTGCCCTGTTACTCGTAATGGTGGGCTGTAGTAAAGAAAATGCAGAAGAGAAAGATAACGAGAATAAGGTGGTCGACAAAACACCTGGTAAGAAATTAGAAGAAGAGGAAGAAAAACAAGAAACGATTCCTTCTATCATTGATTTTGTAAGGGTATCGGAAGTAGCACAATTAACTGGGCAAAACTCCGTAAATAAAACGGAAGAAAGATATGATGTAGGTGGTACAGACCTAGGTAGTATATTTGAAATGGATGATAAGCTGTATTATGTGTTTGGTGATACTTTCGGTGCGAATAGTACGTTACCACCAGGAGAAGGTCCAACAACAAATTGGAGATCGAATGTTATAGCATACTCCACAGATAAAGATCCATCTGATGGGATTGTGTTAGACGGATTTTTAGAAGAGGATGGAGTGGCTAAAGAACTTATCCCATCCAATAAACTACATGGTAATTTCTTAACCGCTATCCCTACTTATGGTGTTTCTGTAAACGATAACATGTATCTTTATTATATGGCTGTCGATGTTTGGGGAGAACCTGGTGTATGGGCAACCTCACATGCTGGGGTGTATAAATCCGCGGATAAAGGAGAAACATGGGAAAAGTTAGAGGACTTAGAGTGGGGTATCGCAAGTAATTTCACCCAAGTAGCGATAGTAAAACCAAATCAAAATGAAGCAGTATTAGGAGAAGAAATCTATTTTTATGGAGTGAAACCTGGAAGATACAGCAATATTCAATTAATGAAGGTCCATCAAAACGATATAGAAAATAAGGATAAATATGTTTATTTTACTGGTGTGGATGAAGACGGTAATCCACAGTGGTCTAGTGAGGAAAAAGATGCGACAAATATGATTGAAACAACTGCAGGAGAACTTTCTGTCGTCTGGAATGAGGATTTACAAAGATGGTTATTAACGTATATTAATGGAACTACAACGAATATAGATCTAGTAGAAGCGGAGAATCCGTGGGGACCATGGACAGAGCCTCAAACAATGGTTTCTCAAAGTGCATATCCTGGTTTATATGGATCATATATGCATCCACAATTTATTCAAAACAATGGTAAAACACTATATTTTACAATGTCTAGATGGGGTCCATACAACACATTTATTATGAAAGCAGACATAGTTTTAAAGGAAGAATAAATACTTTTGATAAATAGGTGTTGAAATAAAATTTAATTTGGTATAATATTAGTAGTGTGTAAACGATTACACATATTACACACGTTTTTAAGAATAAACGTGGCAGTTTAATAGTTAGTAATGAAAGCTCTTTAAAAAATAGCAAAAAGGAGATAGATTATGACCGTACTACAAGATGTGAAAAAAGCAATTGAAATTGAAGCAGCGGCTGTTAAAGCGCTAGCAGAGAATGTAGGTCCAGAATTTGAGGAAGCAATTAAATTAATCCAAAACTGCACAGGTAAAGTAATTGTTACCGGTGTAGGAAAATCTGGTCACGTTGGTAAAAAGATTGCAGCTTCCCTTGCAAGTACAGGTACCCCGGCATTCTTCGTACATAGTACGGAGGGAGTTCACGGTGACCTAGGCATGATTGAAGAGAAAGATGTAGTCATCATGATTTCAAATAGCGGGGAAACAGCAGAGGTTTTAAATCTGCTTCCATCTCTATCCGTGATCAAATCGAAGAAAATTGCAATTACAAAAAATGCCGATTCGTCCATGGCAAAAGCTTGTGACGTAGCGCTAACGTATAAATATGAAACAGAAGCAGATCACCTTGGACTTGCACCAACAACAAGTTCAACTTTGGCGCTAGTAATTGGAGACGCTTTAGCAGTTGGCCTATGTAAAGCACAAGGATTTACAAAAGAAAACTTCCACCTCTATCACCCAGGCGGTAGCCTAGGGAAACAATTATCAAAATAAAGCTTTGAAGATGAAAAAAAAGACCGTTTATTAAAAAATGATTGAAGCGTAAGGTGGCGAGACTCCTGCGGGATGAAGGGTCAGGGTGAGACCCCACAGACGCGGAAGCGTCGAGGAGGCTCACCGAACCGCCCGCGGAAAGCGAGCCACCTGGAGCGGAAATCAACACTTGTAGAGCATAGAAGAAAATAAACAAGGTATAAAGGAGAAATGATGATGAGTTTTGTAGGAACTTCTTTAAGAGATTTATATCGTGAGAGAAATGCCAAGCGTAAAAGATCTTCAAGTTATGATGTAACTGGAGGAAATAAAGACTACTTAGAAATCTTCCCTGGAGAGACAAAAACAATTACAGATATTGAAGGTTCAGGTTGTATTACACATATCTGGATGACAATGGCTCCATTGAATGATGTGATGGAACAGTATTTACACAGAAAAATTGTCATTAGAATGTACTGGGATGGAGAAGAAAATCCAAGTGTACAAGCTCCTATCGGTGACTTTTTCGGAATGGGACATGGTATTACGAAGAACTATTCTTCCGCACCATTACAAATGAGCCCAGAAAATGGAACAGCAATGAACTGTTTCTTCCCAATGCCATTTGGTAAGAGTGCAAGAGTGGAAATTGAAAGTAATGCAGATGAAGCAATTAAGTTTTACTATTATGTAGACTACGAACAATATGATGTGGAAATTGATAGCCCATTACGCTTCCACGCTATTTGGCATCGCGAGTTAACGGAAGGTATTGATCCAAACACAGATAATGCTCTTTACTGCTTTGGAGGTAAAAATACTACAGGTGACGGCAACTATGTGATGTTAGAAGCAGAAGGTAAAGGTCACTATGTTGGTTGTAACTTAAATATTCATAACTTACGTTTTACACAAGAGTGGGATTGGTATGGAGAAGGAGACGACATGATCTTTATTGATGGCGAACCTTGGCCACCATCCTTACATGGAACAGGTATGGAGGACTACTTTAATACTGCATGGTGTCCGCAACAAGAACAAAATACACCATACCACGGTATTATTCTAGGCGGTGGACCTAACTGGTCTGGAAAAATTACAGCATACCGTTACCATATCCAAGATCCAATCATGTTTGATAAATCAATCAAAGTAACAATTGAGCACGGTCATAACAATAACCGCAGTGATGACTATTCTAGCACTGCATACTGGTACCAAACAGAGCCACATAAACCAGCGGATGAAATTTTACCAGTAAAAGACCGTTTACCATTACCAGACATAAAACCATTTAACCCAGAAACATTAAAACAATGCTTCTCGCATGATAGTAAATAAGAAAAGCGGAAGGCACCTGCAGTTGAATGAAGGCTAAAGGCACAACATCCTGTTGTAACGCCTTCATGACCCGCATCGTGCGAGCCCGCGACAAGCAAATGTTCTGCACCAATGAAAGGCGTATTTTGCCTTTCAATGGGGCAGGTTATTTGACCTCGAGCCGATGGTGACTGTAGCTAGCCAATAAGAAAAGCGGAAGTGCCTGTTTATCGACGTACGGATTTCCTAGGGACCTGACGAGATAAAGGAAACACGGTGAGCCAAAGGCGAATCGATGTTGACTTATCGTAGGAAGGTACCGGAAATTCGCTAGTCGATAGGCACTGCAGCTAGCCAATAAGAAATAAGAGACTGTTTGTGAGTAATCTAGTAATTAACTAAAATCAAACCTCCTATGATAATCCAGACAATTACTATAATTGATAGAGGATTTATAGGAGGTTTTTTTCATCTTTTCATATGATAACGTTTACTTTTAGATTGGGGAGAAAAAAATGGAGCAAAAAATATATATTGGAGCAGGATATTATCCGGAACATTGGCCAAGAGAACGATGGCCAAAAGACATTGCAATGATGAAAGAGGCGGGAATAAAAGTACTTCGTTTAGCTGAACTTTCCTGGTCTTTCCTTGAGCCGCGAGATGGAGAATTTGATTTTTCATGGCTCGATGATTTTATCGAACTAGCAAGTAAGGAAGGATTACAATTTATCCTAGGAACACCATTTGAAGCTTCCCCTCCGTGGGTACGTCATCAACATCCGGAAGTAGTAAGGACAGATCGCTTTGGACGGATTCATGGAGAGCGCGGAATGCATTGTAAGAATAATAAAGCGCTCATCTTCTATATAGATCGCCTAGTCAATAAGATGGCGGCACATTACGCAAATAATGCTTCTGTAATTGGCTGGCAAATCGATAATGAATTAAGAAACGTTGAATGTTATTGTCAAGATTGCCGTGAAGGTTTTGTGAAGTGGTTACAAGAGCGCTATGGTACTTTAGATAAATTGAATGGAACATGGGGAACAAAGTTTTGGAGTCAAGTGTACAATAGTTGGGAGGAAGTAACACCACCATCTGCTGATCAGTTAACAATTTCTATTTCACAAAAACTAGACTTTACTCGTTTTGGTTCAGATTCAACCGTAGAGCATATAAGTCGTCAAGTCGATATTATTAAGAAACATGCTCCACATCAATTTGTTACCCATAATATGCTAGGCTGGTATGAACGCCTAAATTCCTATGATGTAGCAGATAAGCTAGACTTTATTGGCTGGGATTGCTATCCAAGTGTAGATGGTGATAATCATATTGAGACTTTACTACATGACCATTATCGAAGTGCAAAGCATAAAGGACATTGGGTATTAGAGCAAAAAAATGGCTATTTTAACTATAGTGATTATAATCTTGCCATTGAACCCGGCTTAGTACGATTATGGTCTTTTCAAGATATTGCTCGTGGTGCAGACGGAATTCTTTATTACCGTTGGCGTTCAAATAGGTACAGTAATGAACAGAATCCAAATGGTTTATTGCGTCATGATGGTAGTCCGAGAAGACCATATTATGAAGTGCAGCAAATGACAAAGGAACTCGCAAAGTTCGGAGATGAACTGGCAACTACAACGGTAGAAGCACCTATTGCGATTTTCTATGATTTTGATCAAATGTGGGCATTTGATGCTCATAAACAATATCGAAATTTTGATCATCGTGGCCACATTCTAACTTACTACCGAGCTTTAACAAAAATGGGAGTTACAGCAGATTTAGTGAACCCAACTACTGATTTATCGAAGTATAAGGTAGTAATTGCTCCTTCCATGGCCATGGTGAGTGATGAAATCTATGACAATATAAAATCTTACGTTGAGAATGGTGGAAGTTTAATAATAGGTGCTAGAAGTGGCATGAAGGATTGGGCGAATGTCACGATTGAGGAACCATGGCCAGGAAAATTGGCTGAACTAGCAGGATTAATTATTGATGAGTTTGAAGTTTTACCAGATCGTTATGCAAACTCTATTTTTTATAATGGAAAAGAGTATCCAGTAAAAGTATGGCTAGACATGCTTGAAACAAATACGGCTGAATCTCTAGCAACATATAAACAAAAATTCTATGCTGGTAGAACAGCAGTGGCAAAAAATCAATATGGAAATGGTACTGTTTACTATGTAGGAGTAATGGGTAGTGACGAATTTGCGAGTGACTTTTTGACAGACATAGTAAATGAGCTTGGGATACCGAATGGAACATTGCCAAAGGGTATATTTGTAAGCAGTCGTGTAAATGAAAATGTCCGATACACATTCTATATAAACATTAACCGAGAACCTACGGCAGTTACTGTACAAGAAAATGGCTTTGATGTGATTAAAGAAAAGAATGTTTCAGGGGAAGTATTAATAGAAGGTCTAGATGTTTTGATAGTGAAATCTTAAAGTTGACGAGTGCTTATGTGAATGTATGCATTCATTAAATATTCATTCTAACTTTTAACTAAAGCCCTAACATAAATTAACTGATTCCCGTAATGCCTTTTAATTATTAAAACGGGAATCAAAGAGGTGTTTTGATTCCCGCAAAGCCATTTTATTTATGAAACGGGAATCAAAGAGGTGTTTTGAT
>VEFU01000045.1:7417-22644 GCA_007679095.1 Paenibacillus bovis | reverse complement strand
GGGAATCAAAGAGGTGTTTTGATTCCCGCAAAGCCATTTTATTTATGAAACGGGAATCAAAGAGGTGTTTTGATTCCCGCAAAGCCATTTTATTTATGAAACGGGAATCAAAGAGGTGTTTTGATTCCCACAAAGTCATTTTATTTATGAAACGGGAATCAAAGAGGTGTTTTGATTCCCACAAAGTCATTTTATTTATGAAATGGGAATCAAAGAGGTGTTTTGATTCCCGCAAAGCCATTTTATTTATGAAACGGGAATCAAAGAGGTGTTTTGATTCCCGCAAAGTCATTTTATTTATGAAATGGGAATCAAAGAGGTGTTTTGATTCCTAAAAATCTATAATACTTTCAAATGGGAATCAAAATTGAATTTTTATAAAGTTTCTATAGCATTAAGCAAAATACCTTTATTTCCTTTGCAATCCTTATAGAAAAACGGTAAAATGATGTTGAAAGCGTTTAATTGTGTAAACGATTACACATACAAAATGTGGTGTAGGAGGGATTGGGATGAGCATAACTCTTCCTAATTGGTTGAATAGTTGGATTGAGATTAATAATAATGATGATTTGAATGTAATAGTTTCAGAGGAGAAAGACGAAAATGGTAAACGAGTTGCAGTAGTGGAGGCAATTTGGAATGGTGAGGCAACTGAAGTTTCGCAAGCGCAAGTAGATATGGTACTGAAAAATGAAACCGCTAACTGTACTTGGAAACCACATTTGTCTCCATTCGAAGATATGGTTATTGGGGATTTGTTTTTCCAATCACCTGCCATAATATTTGAAAATGACGAAGAGCTTTTTGCTCTTGTTCCAGATTTGGATTTTTTAGATAAAAATAGAAATGCTCCACATGTAATGGATTATGTTGAGCCAGACAGAAGTTTATTTTATGGCCTAGGACACTATGAGAAGATATTCCATGTTTATCATCGCAGAATTGATAAACCAATTGCAGTAGAAAAGGGACAGTTACTATTTCGTTTTTATTTAGTACAGTGGCAAGGTGTATCAGAAAAAAGGAATTATACAAGAGTGACAGATTTCCTTTGGGAAAGATTTGCGAAAAAACGAATGGTACAAGCCTCAACAGAAAAGGATGCATTAAAAGAATTAGAACTTTATGTTGATTACACGTATGACTGGGCATTTAATCGATGGGAACCGATTGTGTGGCAAGAATTTGATTTAGATGGACAAAAAGTTGGCGGAAGTGTGTTCATTGTACGAGCTGCGCAAACTCCTGGGCTTGGTAATGAAGATAGCTGGAGAGAGAAGAAAAGTATTTGGAATCAAGCTTGGTTCTCTAGCCTTCGTAGTGCATATGGTTACCGACTTTGGGGAGAAATGCGAAACGATAATGATTTAATTCGTCGAGCAGAATTAACGAAAAACTTCGCTTTATCTGCACCGCAAAAAGATGGCTTATTCCCATCTGTATATTGGGCAGGAGCAGATAACAAATGGGATACAGGTAATTGGGGTCATTCTGATCGCAGGCCAGTCAATCATGATAACTATGCGCATTTATTAGATATGTCTTGGACATGTATTTGGATGCTGAAATGGTATACAGACCTGGAAAAAGATCCAGCACTCTTAGATTATTCAACGAATTATGCGAAGAGGTTACTAACACTTCAAGGAGAAGATGGTAGCTTCCCAGGATGGGTTCATGAAGAGACTGGTGACATTTCTCCATTTTTGAAGGATAGTCCAGAAACATCGATGCATGTCTGGTTCTTAACAAAATTATATGAAATTACGAAAGAAGACCAATATTTGCAAGCAGCTGAAAAAGGGATGCAATTCGTTATAAATGATGTAATCCCAGAAGGTCGTTGGGAAGATTTTGAAACATATTGGTCTTGCGCAAGAGAGTGGGAAGGAAAACAATATGGAGTGAAAGATAAGCGGAGCGGCTTATACAATCAATGTAACTTCTCAATCTACTGGACAGCGGAAGCATTGAAAGAACTGTATATTGTTACAAAAAAACAAGAGTATCTCGATGGTGGGGAGCAAGTATTGGCGGAGCTTTCCTTGTATCAAGCAATTTGGAACCCAGAATATTTGAACCAGCCAGTATTAGGTGGGTATAGCGTTATGACGTCAGATGATGAATGGAATGACGCACGCCAAAGCTTAATTGCTATCACATTTGCTGATTATTACAAACTAACGAATAAAGAAGAGTACAAATACCGTAGTTACTGGGCAATGAAAGCATCCTTCTATATGATGTACTGTCCGGAAAATCCAGAAGTAAAGGCATTGTTTGATAAAACATTCCCTCATTTTACTGAAAAAGATTATGGCTTTACGATGGAAAATGCACACCATGGAGAAAATATTGACATTGCTGGTGAATTCACTATTTTCGACTGGGGGAATGGAGCAGCAGCTGCATCACTTGGAGAAATTCTATTTAAAAGATAAATAGTTTACTATGCTGATATTAAGGAGGCTAAAAAGATGAACGTACTAGACAAATTCAATCTAAAAGGTCAAGTAGCAATTGTAACTGGTGCAGCAACAGGCCTTGGTAAAGCAATGGCAACTGCATTAGCTCAGGCAGGATCTAATATTGTCATTCCTGATGTGAATTTGGAAGCCGCTGAAAAGACTGCCCAAGAACTAGCAGAGAATGAAGGTATTGAAGCAATAGCGATTAAAATGGATGTAACGAAAGAGGACGAAGTAAATGCCATGGTTGAAAAAGTGGTAGAGCGCTTCGGGAAAATCGATATTTTATTTAATAATGCAGGTATCGTCATTAATGGTAAAGCAGAAGAAACATCCTACGAAGACTGGTATAGAGTTATTGATATTAACCTGAATGGTGTATTCCTAGTATCTAAAGCGGTTGGAAAAGTGATGATTGAGCAGAAGAAAGGTTCTATCGTGAATATTTCTTCGATGTCTGGAATTATTGTTAATACACCACAATGCCAAGCTTCGTATAATGCTTCAAAAGCTGGAGTTATTATGCTAACAAAGAGCTTAGCGATGGAATGGGCGAAACACAATATTCGAGTTAACACAATTGCACCTGGTTACATGAAGACAGAATTAACGAAGAAGTTCTTTGAATCTGGTGGTGGCGAAGTGGATACATGGTTGAGCATGACGCCAATGGGTCGCCCTGGAAACCCTGAAGAATTAGGAGCAATTGCCCTTTACTTAGCTTCAGATGCTTCTTCATTTGCAACTGGATCAGTATTCACAATTGATGGTGGCTATACAGCACTTTAAAAGAATGAATGCTCTTTTACACAAATGTGAAAGAGCATTATTCTTTTTTAAGAAAAGGATTTTACGATCATTCATAGAATTATATAAAAAAGGGATATGTAAAAAAGAGGGGATATTATGAGGCAAAATAAATTAATGCAAATCGCCACATCTGTATTATTGCTGATGGTTATTTTAACTGCAGGATACTTCCTGGCACAAAATAGAGATACTGCTAATACAGATGAGGATAAAACAGAACAGAAAGATATTGAAGAGAATAAAGAGAAAGAAAAAGAGAATGAAAAAGAAGACGAGAAAGTAGAAATACCACAACCAAATGAAAATCAGTTCCGAAATCCAATTGCATGGAATGGAGCGGACCCTTGGGTTGTGAAGCATACTGACGGGCTTTATTACTACACACATACAACTGGTAATAATATAACGATTTGGAAATCAGAAACATTAGTAGACATTGGATTAGCTAAGAGGAAAATTGTTTGGTCTCCATCTCCAGGTGCACCGAATAGTGGATCGATATGGGCACCAGAGCATCATTTTATTGATGGAAAATGGTATATCTATTACGCTGCTTCTGTTGAGAATGATGATAAACGAATGTATGTATTAGAGTCGGAAGGCGAGGATCCATGGGGTCCATACGATTATCCAGAAGGAACAGAAGAAACATATGGACAAATTACCGATCCGTCGAATAAGTGGGCGATTGATGGAACAGTGTTAGAACACGAAGGGAAATTATACTTTGTCTGGTCAGGATGGGAAGGCGACGTGAACGTAAGTCAAAATACATATATTGCTCCTATGTCCAATCCATGGACAATTAGTGGGGAACGTGTAGAAATTTCTAGACCTGAATTATCCTGGGAGGCAAATACAACGCCAAAAGTTCAAGAAGGTCCACAAGTTTTGAGAAATGAACAGGGGCAATTATTCTTAATTTACTCTGCAAGTGGCAGTTGGACAAACACTTATTCTTTAGGAATGTTAACATTCGTTGGTGATGATCCACTTGATCCAGCAGCTTGGGAAAAGAGTCAACAGCCTGTTTTTGCCTATAGTCCAGAAAACGAAGTGTGGGGGCCAGGCCATAATAGTTTTGTTAAATCAGCAGATGGAACAGAAGATTGGATTGTATATCATGCTGCAAAAGAGATTAATTCTGGCTGGGATCGAAATGTGAGAATGCAGAAATTTACTTGGAATGAAGACGGTACACCGAACTTTGGAGTGCCAGTTCATATTGATACTATTTTAGATAAACCATCAGGTGAGTAGGGAGAAAAATCCCTACTCTTTTTTAGGTATTTTATACTTATTATGTTAGGTCTTTTGGATTATTTTTCAAATAACAACAGGAATTTCTTGAGATGGAGAGAATTGTATTAATTGGACGAATTATATAAAAATGAATTAGAAGAAAAATGATAGCGTTTACTAATGTGTTGTAGAGTTGGATAGCACTATTTTTTATATTTTATATGTAAACGTTATCATAAAGCGAAACAGTTTTAAATAGCAGATAGTAGATGAAATTGAAGAAGGAGGAATATTACTGTGTAAACGTTTACTGGTATGAGAAAGATTTTTATCTAAATATAATTCGTTCATTTAATTATATGAATCCAAGGGGGAAGAAAATGTGAATTCAAAGAAGAGACGTTCAATTGGTTCGATGATCGTATTAATTATTATGATTGTATCTTTAGCAATACCGCCATTTCCATCACCATCTTTTGCCGTAACACAGCAAGAACTTCCAGAATCTACTACACAACAAGAGCTTCCAGAAAAATTTGAGTTAACCGCAACAAAAGCAGAAACGATTGCTAGAGTAACTGGCCCAACTCTAGAAGGAGAAACAATCCCAAATCCTAACCAAACACATGAAAGATGGGGATTAAGAGCAACTGACTTAGGGGTTATTTGGGATGCTACAACTGATCCTGAAGATAAGAAAGTAATGATTGCCTTTGGAGACTCTTATGATGACGGTTGGGGAGGCTTCGGTGGCGGAGGTGGAGGTTGGAGATCTAATTTATTAGCTATCTCACATGACACCGATTTATCCGATGGTCTTGCATTCTCTTCCATGATTACAGAAGAGGGTAGAGATGATTATGCGAAGGAAATTCTATTTTCAGAGAAAAACACATCTGGTAATGGTGATTTTACCGTTATTCCTAATGCAGGTGTAACAGTTGGAGATCGCCACTATATCCACTATTTCCAATTAAGAACGTGGGATGGTTGGACAATTAACCATTCAGGTATTGCATATTCAGATGATGAAGGACAAAACTGGACGTATTCTGATGTGAAATGGGATGGAGATAGTAATTTTGGTTTTGCTTCTTTTATAAAAGAAGATGGTTATGTTTATATGGTTGGTGCTCGTACAGGTAGAAACCATGCTGCTCATTTAGCTAGAGTACCAGAAGAAGATATGTTAGTGAAAGAAAGCTATGAATATTGGGACGGATCTGAATGGGTAAATGATGAATCAGCATCTGCCGTAATAGTCGATGCTCCTATTAGTGAAATGTCTATAATGTATAATTCCTACTATGACAAGTACATTCTCATGTATTTAAATGTTAATAGCTATGCGATGGTTATAAGATCTTCTGACCATTTAACACACGGTTGGTCAGATGAAGTAGTTGTTGCAACTGGAGCAGAACATCCACAATTATATGGTGGATATATGCATCCATGGTCAATGGATGGAAAAGATCTCTATTTCGTAATGTCCTTGTGGGGTCCATATAATGTTGTACTCATGCATTCTACATTAGATGCTCAAAAAGTACGCGACGAAGTAAATTTATTAAGTGACCCGTCATTCGAAGAACAAACAACAAATGAAGTTTCTGCACCTTGGCAATTAGAAGGGGAAAAGGAGGGCGGAATTGATCTTCATGGTCTTGCGTATAGTGGGAACAAAAATTTGTATTTACGTCATGAAGCTGGTTGGAATGCATTTACACAAACAGTAGATGTGGAACCAAATACCGACTATAAATTTGAAGGTTGGGTACGGACTTCTGGTAATAACACTGCTGGATATTTCGGAGTGCGAGATGCTTCTGGTGGAATAATGAGTGAAGTTCAATTTGGTTCTCACGGAGGCTATGAAAAGCTAACAGTACGCTTTAATTCCGGTGACAATAATAAAGTAACAATTTTCACTGGAATGCATGCTGTTAATGGCGATACATGGATTCAAGCAGATGCATATAAATTAACAGAAACTGATATAAATCCTCCAGTAATTACACTAAATGGTGATGAAACGATAGAAGTTACTGTAGGTGATACATTCGTAGATCCAGGAGCAACAGCAATAGATGAATTTGATGGTGATTTATCGGAAAAGATTCAAGTTAGTGGTGAAGTAGATACAAACTTTATCGGAACTTATACACTAACTTATGATGTTACAGACTCAGATGGTAATAAGGCAGAAACTGTTACACGTACTATTATTGTAACTGGTGATGACTATACGGTAAGCAATGCTAAATTCCAGGATGAGGAAGGTAATGAAATTAGCAAACTACCGAAAAAAGGACTTGTTACTGCAAGTGTAGATGTACGCAATAATACAAAAGAAGAGCAAACAGTGACAGTTGTAGTTGGGTTATATGATAAGAAGGGTAAATTAGTAAATATTTCTGGGCTAACACAAGCAGTACCTTCCGGAAATACAGAAACAATTACAGGTGGTTTCATGATGCCTGGAAATAATTCTGGCTATGAAATTAGAATCTTTGTTGCAGAGTCTCTAACAAACTTAGATGCACCACTTTCAAACATTGCTAGTTTAGGGAAAAAATAAGAGTTTAAGAGAAAAGCAGGCGGAGTGTTTTCGCCTGTTTTTTATATGGGGTGACGGATAGTTAGGTGTTGAATTTTTCAATTATGACAAGTTGGTAAATATAGGAAGCGGAAATTCTTGCTACTTCTACGAAAAAACTGTCCCCCCAAATCTAACTATGATTCGATAGGACAGCTTTAATTCAAATTTTATAATCTGAAATAATTTTCTCTAAAAGCTTAGTACAACCTTCTTCAACCAGGTCATATGTTTCTTGAAAGTCACCTGTGTAGTAAGGATCCGGGACATCAGTTTTTTTATCGGTTAAATCTAAAAGCCGAATAATCTTTGGGTGGTTTGGTTGACCTGTCATTTCATAAATATCTCTAATATTGCTTTCATCCATCCCTACGATATATTCGAACTTTTCAAAGTCATCCTTAGTAAGTTGGCGACCTTTCATACCTTCAAAACTAATCCCATACTCTTTTAGTTTCATTTGAGTTCCTTTATGTGGTGGTGCACCAATATGCCAAGAGGAAGTCCCAGCAGAATCTACTGTAATCTCATTTTCCAATCCTGCTTTTTTCACCATATCACGAAATTTTGCTTCCGCCATTGGAGAGCGGCAAATATTTCCCAAGCAAACAAATAAAACGTTAATCATGAAAAATCCCCCTTATATATTTGTATGGAGTTGGACACTCCAATGTTGTAAATCTGCATCATAGCGTTGAACAGTGTCTTTTGAAAATACAAACGACCAAGGTTGTGAGTGATATGCATCGATATGTAGGTTAGGTGAAAAAGCTGCATCTGCAATTACTTCACTTTTAGCATCTAACACAGTGACCTTCACATCTTCTAGTGCTAATTGTTGGTTTAACCCGTTATTTATTAAGATAGTAGCAGAAAAGCCACCATTCTTTTTATATGTTGCACGCACAACTGTGTTGGTGATGCCAGTGTTTATGATTTGCGTCTCGGCTAACTTTTTATAAGCTAAAATCTCTTCTTCTGGAAGTTTTTCTTCCCAAACAGGGTGAAGCTGTAGTTGATAGTAACTCATGTATTCACCACCAAGGTTAGATATGTAGCCTTTATAATAGCATTGACATGACAACGATTGCAAATAATCGTAATCTGCAACTCTATTGAAATCCAAATTCACACAAGCGTATAATATAAAGAAAAAAGGATAGTATCATGCAGAAAAAACATATTTGGATAGTCATAACGATTCTGTACTGTGCAGCGATTTTTATCGCAACAGCTTCTCCATCAATGACGGGAAATAGTACAAAATCATTCATAGCGGAAATTTTAAAACTAACACCAGAGCAAGCAGCAACATTAAATTTTCTTTTTCGCAAAAGTGTTCACTTATGTGCATTTGGTGTATTAGCATTATTAATCTACCAATGCTTTGATAGAGAAAAGTACGTCTGGCCATGGATTCTAACTACTGTATATGCAGCCACAGACGAACTGCACCAAGCTTTTATACCAAGCCGAACAGGATCTATTATAGATGTAGGAATTGACTCACTTGGCGCCATCATCGCACTTACTTTAGCCAGAGTATATATGGAATATCGTAAGAGGAAGTTACAAAAAGAATATTAATGATGGAGTTTTTTGATGGATGCGTTCTAAAGGACATTTTGTTTGCGAGTGGAGGTGGGGGGAAAGGTCTAATAGATACGTTCTAATGGACATTTCGTTGAGGGATGGAGGCTGAAATGTCTAATAGATACGATCAAATCAACATTTGAAAGCTGAAAAAAGGAAGAAAATATATAATTGATTCACCTCAAGTCGTATTTACCCGAGAAACAAGTTAAACCTAGTCTTGATAAGGTCTTTCAAGACGTAATCATCAACCAATCAAGTTAATATCCGTCATGAGGAGCCCTCTCAAGACGTTTCCGTCCAAGAATTAACTCCAAATCCGTCATGATGTGCATTATCAAGACGTTTCTTCCCAAGAATCAAGTACAGACTCGTCATGATAAGCTTTGTCAAGACGCATTCATCTACCAATTAAGTTAAAACTCGTTATGACAATCCCCCTCAAGACGCTTTCGCCCAAGAATTAACTCCAAATCCGTCATGATAAGCTCTCTCAAGACGCTTTCATTCACCAATCAAGTTAAAACCCGTCATGACAATCCCCCTCAAGACGCTTTCGCCCAAGAATTAACTCCAAATCCGTCATGATAAGCTCTCTCATGACGCTTTCATTCACCAATCAAGTTAGAACCCGTCATGACAATCCCCCTCAAGACGTTTCCACCCAAAAATCAAGCACAAACCAGTCATGATAGGCCCTCTCAAGACATTTTTCACCAAGAATTAACTCCAAATCCATCATGATAAACTCCCTCAAGACGCATTCATCCACTAATCAAGCTAAAATCCTTCAAGATAATCCCCCTCATGCCATTTTCACCCAACAACCGGCATCCATCCAGTCATGACGCCCTCCACATAACATCCTCATCCAAAAACCACCTTCACACTCTAATCCAACACTAAAAAACCGGTAGAGAAACCATTCCCGTTTCTCTACCGGTTTTATTAATATTAAAGTAACGCTCTGACGAGTACAGGTTTTATATGGCTATAAATCTCATCAAATTGTGAGATTGGGAGTGGGTTTTGGCCGATGCCGAGTTCTAATGTAAAGCCAGGTCTGCGGAAGTCTTGGATGAACCAATCTTTGTAGCCTGCGAAGCTATCTACATATCGTACAGAACGGTAGCCACTTAAATTTGCAAAGTCAGTTGCCAGTACTTCTGATTCTGGTGGCTCGAGTCCTTCGAATCCCCAATAAATTTCTTGGCCTTGCGTGTGTAAGGCAAGCAGGCGGTCAAAGCTTTCATTTCGTACGAGGTTTGCCATTGCCTGTGTTTCTGGTTCGGATAGTGGTTGCGTTCCTGGGAAATCACGTGGTCCGGGCTCTTTTGGTTTTCGATCTCGTTCAATTTCCCAAAGGGCAGGGAACTGTTTATTCAAGTCGACACCACGTATATTTGCTTTCCATCCAGAAAAATCAAGGCTACCATTATTTAAATTAATGAGTTCATTTTCAATACCTGATGGTGGGCCATTTAAGACAAGGCTCACTCCATCTGGATTTACCATTGGTATTGCAGATAATTGAAAACGTTCATACATAATTAATGGATCGACACCACTCATTAAATAACTGTTCGTGAGTGCTAATAAATATTCATTTAGGAATTTCATTAATACAGGTGTTGTTATCCATTCATTGGCGTGGAAGGAGGCGTTCATTTGTACTTTACGATCGCTTTTACCGACACGAATGTCATACAAAGGTAAATTAAGAACACTATTTCCAGCGCTCCGTCTTGTGATAAATGGATATATGGATTGTAATTTTTCCAAATCAGCCTGCATCCTTGTAAAATCGTAGTGTGCTTGAGGGTTAACAATTAATGAAGTTACCCTTTCCGGGAGGCGGATTGTTTGGCCAACTTGCAAATTATTAGGATTTACTTGTTGATTTAAAAGTTGAAGAGCATCGATGCTTAAATAGCGAGATTGAGCAATTTTCCAAAAAGTATCTCCAGGTTGAACTGTATATGAAGTTTCAGTAAAACCAGGAATTGTAACCGTTTGGCCAACTTGCAGAGCATAGGGATTAATGCCCGGGTTGGAATCAATGATTAAAACGGTTGGTATAAAAAATAACTGACTGTAGTGCCAAAGCATGTCTCCAGGTCTAACTCTGACTTCCATAGGCGTCCCTCCAAAAAGCATTATCATAATAGGTATATGACTAGAAATGCAAATCGTGACTGAAACATGTAATTGCAAAGGAAGTATTAGTTAAAGATAAAAAAACTACTTGTCCCATCCAAGTAGTTTTTCTACAATATTCATTCAACAATTGGAGTGGACCCCTCGAATATTTCTCCAAGTACTAAAGCTGCTGCCCCCATAGCTGTGGCATTTTTACCTTGTTTGGAACACGAGATCAATGTGGATTTCGCTTGATTCGTAATACCTCTTTTCGCTATCGTATCTTTAACGCGAGGCAAAATAAACTCACTCGCTTTTGCAACTCCACCACCAATAATAATTTTCTCCGGATTCAACATGTGAATGAGATTGGTGAGCCCAATCCCGATAACATCTCCAGCTTCTTGTAAAATTTCAATCGCCAGTGCATCCCCATTTGTGGCTGCACTATATACCGTTTCACCATTTATTTTATCCACATCACCGTTCACCAATGAAATGATATCTGTTTCTGGATGTTGAACACTTTTTTCTTTGGCAATCTCAGCAATGGCAGGACCAGAAACGAGTGTCTGCCAGCAACCAGTATTACCACATGTACATTTGCGACCAGCTACGTCGATTGTCATATGGCCAATCTCACCAGCTAAAAAGTGATCTCCGTGAAAAAGCTCCCCATTTAATACGATTCCCGCACCGACACCATGTCCAATATTTACCGTCACCATATTTTTACTCGTTTCCACATCGGAATACCAATACTCCCCAAATGCCATAGCTCGCACATCGTTGTCTACTTTTACAAGCACATTATATTCCTTTTCTAATTCGTCTTTTAAAGGAATATTTCTTAAGTTTAGGTTAGGGGCAAACACACTTGTACCTGTTGCGACATCGACAACCCCATGCATTCCAACACCAATTCCAATGATCTCTTTATTCTGATGTGATTCAATTAATTTTGATATTGATTTTTTTAATAAAATAACCAATTCATTTTCGTCAATCGCATGAGGAATAGTGTTACCAACCGCTTCAACCAAGTCGCCGGATAAGTCCGTTAAAGCTGCACGAATCTTTTTCGGTCCGATATCAACCCCTATAATGTAGAAACGGTTGCTATTAATGATTAACATAGTTGGTTTTCTGCCACCGAGTGATTTTCCTTGTTCACTCTCGATTACAAGCTCTGATTCCAATAACTCGTTGACGAGGCTACTTACAGTCGGTGGAGTTAATTTCGATACTCTTGCTATTTTTGCACGAGAAATTGGACCTTGTGTACGTATTATATTTAAAACAATTGATCTATTAAGTGATTTCATCCATTTAAAACTACCTTTTTCCATAAAAAATCATATCCTTTTTCTTATTGGTTATCTTCAAGTTTTATCATCGTTTTGCTTCTATATTAGTCTACGGTATTAAAGTTGTCGATGACCAGTGCCTTCTGTTTTTCTTTGGCTAACTAAAGGCGGAAAGTACTCGGGGCGAATGTTTTACCCATAAAACATCCTGCTTTTTTCTTATAAAAATTGATTGCAAATCGCTTACATTTATTATAACATAGTAAGTAAGTTAAATTAATTAATTAAGTGTTTTTTAGATAAAAAATTTGAGGGTGGGATATGTTGTGAAGTTTGAGGAGCTTAAGCAAGTATTCATTTCAAAGTTCGGTGAAGAAGGAGAAATTCGTCAATTCTTTGCACCTGGACGCGTTAATTTAATTGGGGAGCACACAGATTATAATGGTGGTCATGTATTCCCATGTGCACTTGATGTAGGAACAACCGCTGTAGCTAGAAAAAGAAATGATAAAAAATTACGTTTTTATTCGGTTAATTTTGATGAAATTGGTATTATAGAATCTGATCTAGAACAATTGGTATATACAGAAGCTGATGATTGGGCGAATTACCCGAAAGGTGTTGCAGATGTTTTTCAAAAAAGTGGTTTAGAATTACAATATGGTGTAGATGTTGTCTATTATGGTAATATTCCCAACGGTGCTGGTTTATCCTCATCTGCTTCTATCGAACTTGTAACAGCTGTAATGTTTAAAGAACTGCTACAATTAGATGTAGATATGATTGAAATGGTAAAACTCTCACAAAAAGCCGAAAATGAATTTATCGGTGTCAACTGTGGGATTATGGATCAGTTCGCAATCGGAATGGGGAAAGAAAATCATGCTATTTTACTAGATTGCCAGACACTTGATTATCAATACAGCCCATTACAGATGGAGGATCATGTACTCGTAATAGCAAACACGAATAAGCGTCGTGGATTGGCTGATTCTAAATACAATGAAAGACGTAGTCAGTGTGAGCGAGCTTTATCTCAGCTACAAGCTAAGCTGGAAATTCAATCGCTTGGAGAACTTTCAGAAGCGGAGTTTGAAGAAAATAAACATCTTATTACGGATGAAACAGACCGTAAGCGTGCGAAACATGCTGTGACGGAAAACCAACGCACAATCGCTGCTGTTGAAAAATTGGGAGCAGGAGACCTTGAAGCGTTTGGTCAATTAATGAACGCATCACATGTTTCATTGCGAGATGACTATGAAGTAACAGGAAAAGAGTTAGATGCACTAGTAGAGGCTGCATGGGATGAAGGTGCAGTTGGAGCAAGAATGACAGGTGCTGGTTTCGGTGGATGCACAATCAACCTGATCAAGAAAGAAAATTTACATGATTTTATCGAAAATGTTGGAAAAAAGTATGAACTGGCTACTGATTTAAAAGCTGATTTCTATGTTGTTCAAATCGGCGATGGAGCCCGTGAAATAATCGAAGGGTAAGTTTCTGCCTCAGATTATATTTTGGAATAGGAGGAATTAAGATGGCAATTTTAGTTTGTGGTGGTGCTGGGTATATTGGTAGTCACGCGGTTGCAGAGTTATTAGCTCGTGGTGAAGAGGTAGTGGTGGTTGATAACTTGCAAACCGGACATAAAGAGGCAATTACAGAGGGTGCCTTATTTTATGAAGGGGATTTACGTGATGAAGTCTTTCTAGATAAAGTGTTCTCAGAAAATGATATTGAAGCAGTTATGCATTTTGCTGCTGATTCACTTGTTGGTGTAAGTGTGAAGGAGCCAATTCAATACTATGACAACAATGTTGGTGGAGCGATTTCACTTGTAAAAGTTATGAATAAGCACAATGTGAAAAAGATTGTTTTTTCTTCCACGGCTGCAACATATGGCGAACCAAAGGAAATCCCAATCTTAGAAACATTAGAAACAAATCCAACAAATCCATATGGTGAAACAAAGCTAGCAATTGAAAAAATGTTAAAGTGGAGCGATAACGCATACGGTCTCAAATATGTAGTTCTGCGCTACTTCAATGTTGCGGGTGCCCACACAAATGGAATCATAGGAGAAGACCATAACCCAGAAACACACTTAATTCCGATTATTTTACAAGTTGCACTTGGTAAGCGCGAGAAGATTTCAATTTTCGGTGAAGATTATGATACACCAGATGGCACATGTATTCGCGACTATATCCACGTAATGGATTTAGTAGATGCGCACATATTAGCAATTGAAAAATTACGCAAAACAGAAGAAAGCGGCACATACAACCTCGGAAATGGTAATGGATTTAGTGTGAAAGAAGTTATAGAAACAGCACGCCAAGTAACGGACCATCCAATTCCAGCAGAAGTTGCACCAAGACGTGCAGGAGACCCAGCACAACTAGTTGCCTCATCTGAAAAAGCAAAACAAGAACTTGGCTGGAACCCACAACACGCATCATTAGAATCAATGATCGCTAGTGCCTGGGCCTGGTTCCAAAAACATCCAGACGGATATTAAGAAATAAGTTTGGAGCGGGAGTTGGGTATCAAGTAGGGAGTTACTCGCGATTTTGAGTAGATTCTCGCGATTTTGAGTAGATTCTCGCGATTTTGAGTAGATTCTCGCGATTTTGAGTAGATTCTCGCGATTGAGGAGATATATTCGCGATTGAGGAGATATATTCGCGATTGTGGAGTTATACTCGCGATTGTGAAGATATATTCGCGATTCTGGGGATATTCTCGCGATTCTGGAGAAATACTCGCGATTCTGGAGAAATACTCGCGATTGTGGGGTTATACTCGCGATTATGAAGATATATACGCGATTGTGGGGTTATATTCGCGATTGTGGGGTTATATTCGCGATTGTGGGGTTATATTCGCGATTGTGGGGTTATATTCGCGATTGTGGAGTTATATTCGCGATTGAGGAGTTATACTCGCGATTGAGGAGATATATTCGCGATTGTGAAGATATACTCGCGATTGTGAAGATATACTCGCGATTGTGAAGATATACTCGCGATTGTGAAGATATACTCGCGATTGTGAAGATAT
>VEFU01000045.1:0-7321 GCA_007679095.1 Paenibacillus bovis | reverse complement strand
TAATATTCGCGCTTGTGAAGATATACTCGCGATTGTGAAGATATTCTCGCGATTGTGAAGATATATTCGCGCTTGTGGGGTTATATTCGTGGTTCTGGAGTTATTCTCGCGATTCTAGAGATATATTCGCGATTGTGGAGTTATTCTCGCGATTCTGGCAATATTCTCGCGATTCCGGAAGATATACTCGCGATTCCGAAGAATTGATCGCGAACCCGGAGCAAATACTCGCGATTCCAGAGCAAATACTGGCGAACCCGCAGAAAATTCTCTCGCATCCAAACCAAATTCGATTGCTATCAATTACTATATATAAAAAGGAGGCAAGATGATGAAGATTTATGAGAAACTGGAACAGCTCATTCAGTACGGCTTAAGGAAGAAACTGATTGAGGATGCTGACGTTGAGTTTGTCCGTAATGATTTACTTGCTATCCTCGGATTGGAAGATTGGAAGAGTGTTGCTGTTGAACCTGTAGATGATGAAACACCAACAGCAATATTAGCAGATATTTTAGATTGGGCATCTGAAAACGGCATACTTCCTCATAATACCGTTACGTATCGTGATTTACTAGATACAGAATTAATGGGTGCGTTCATTGCAAGACCATCAACGATTATTAAGGAATTTTCACAAATATATCGTGAAAGTGGTCCTGAAGCAGCGACAAAGTATTTCTATCATCTTTCCAAGGATTCTAACTATATCCGCACAGATAGAGTTGCTAAAAATGAGCATTGGTTCACGGAAACTTCATATGGAGATTTGGAAATTACGATAAACTTATCGAAACCGGAGAAGGATCCTGTTGCAATAGCTGCGGAGAGGAACCAGAAAAAAGTTGGTTATCCAGAATGCTTGCTATGTAAAGAGAATGTTGGCTATGCGGGTCGGGTAAATCATCCTGCTCGTCAGAATCACCGCATTATCCCAGTTGATTTAGATGGTGAGCCTTGGTATTTACAATTTTCTCCTTATGTTTATTACAATGAACATGCGATTGTTTTTAGTAGCGAGCATAAGCCGATGAAAATTTCCAAGGATGGATTTAATAGATTGCTAGCCTTTACGGAGCAATATCCTCATTATTTCGTTGGATCAAACGCTGACTTGCCAATTGTGGGCGGCTCGATTTTAAGCCATGACCATTTTCAAGGTGGAAATCATTCCTTCCCGATGGCAAAAGCAGAAATTGAAGAAAGTTTTACTGTAAAAGGTTTTGAAGAAATTGAAGTGGGGATTGTACGTTGGCCTATGTCGGTAATTCGACTACGTGGTAATAATCGAGCCCAAGTTGCTGAGCTAGCAGAGTATATTACGAATCAATGGAAAGCTTATAGTGATCCAGAAGTGGAAATCATTGCGGATACAAACGGAACACCACATAATACGGTTACTCCAATTGTTCGTCGCTCTGGTGAAAATTTTGAGTTTGATATCGTATTGCGTAATAATCGTACAAATGAGGAACATCCAACAGGTATTTTTCATCCTCATGCAGAGGTTCAACATATTAAAAAGGAAAATATTGGACTCATTGAAGTAATGGGACTTGCAGTTCTTCCAGGACGATTAAAGGAGGAATTGCAGTTAGTTGGGGAGTACTTATTAACAGATGATTATGAGGAAAAACTGCGTGCAAATGAATTAACAGACAAACACGCAGATTGGGCAATTCAAGTAAAAGCGAACTACCCTGAACTTAATAGCGATAATGTTGAACAAATATTAAGAGACGAAGTAGGTAAAATTTTCGCGACGGTGTTGGAACATGCTGGAGTGTTTAAGAGAACGGGTAGCGGGAAAACTGCATTTCGAAAATTTGTGCAATCTCTTACAACTCCGTCTGTATCAACAAAATAAGGTAGAACTAAGAACAAAAGACGAATTCGTTTTAGAGTTCGTCTTTTTTTTTTTTTTTAATAGATTCTAAAAAGTACTATAAATTTCAATAAAAGAATTGTTTTACCAAAAAAACTGTTAAAAACTATATACTGAAATAATATGATTCTTAGAATATACTATATCAGTGGGTTGAAAAAAGATAATCCACCTTGCACATTTTGAGCAAAACAAATTTAAACATCAATGGGAGAGACCTAAATGCATAAAAGAATGAATTATTTAATCGTATTTTTATTGAGTATTTTTTTAGTTGGATGTACGAGCGTTGAAGATACAACCAAACCAGATGTTGAAACAGGTAAAAAAGAAGTAGCTGCAGTTGAAACAAATGAGAATAATGAAGCGGAAGAAACTGCTGTTGAAACAACTGAAAATAATGAAACTGAGGTAACTGAGGAAACGGAAACTTCAGCTGATAATCCCGTAGAAGAAGAAACACCAACTCCAGCAAAAAATGAATTATTCCCGGAATATACACTTATGGAAGTGGACGGTGGTGATTTATCAGGTTTTCGTGAACCTAACGCCGTTGTTGACATTGGCTTTGGAGACCGTGAATATTGGGCATTTACGAATCAACATGGGCAACTAGTACGTGTCATTGCGGATAAAATCATTTTACAAGATGACAAGAACGAACCTGTTTTATCTTCTGGAAGATACTATTCCGATGAGGCAAAAGTTCCTGGTGTTGAAAGTGATGTATTAGATGAAGGACATGTCATTGCTGATTCTCTAGGTGGGGTATCAAATGCATACAATATTACCCCACAAAATAGTACACTTAACCGACATGGTGATCAGGCCTATATGGAAAAAGTAATCCGAGACGCAGGTGGAGCTACGAATTTTGAAGCAATTATCACATACCCGAATACAAAAACACAGATTCCTTCCAGTTATCAGTATACGTATACGGTAAAGGGGAACAAAGTCGTAGATAAGTTTGACAATGTGAACCCTGATAAAGTAAACGAATCACAAGGTTTAACAAAAACGGAGCCGACTAAGCCAAAGCCGAAGCCATCCAAGCCAACTAATACAAACAAAAACGATTCAACTTCTTCAAACACAAAAGAAGATGTTTCTAGAGTGGATACGAACGGTAATGGTAAGGTGACAATTAAAGAAGCAAAAGATGCTGGTTTCAAAATGCCGATTACGAGTGATCATTGGTTATATAAATATATGGATGATCGAGATAACGACGGTATGGTAGGCGAGTAAACTTTTTGAAATTAAAGGGTAGAACTTGAACCGTTTTAGATAAAATTTTAGTTCTACGAAGAATTTGGAAAAAAGAAACGCAGAGACTCTAGTGTGTCTCTGCGTTTTTGCTGCTATGTACTCTGTGAAATCTCATTTTTAAAACCAGTAACGATTAGAAATTATTCCACATCTATTTCTAAATATTCGCTTTTTTCTACAGTTATTGTCGCTTGCCCATTTGTTAGTTCTGTTATCCATTCAGAAAAGGCTTCTGTTTGGGCATCCTCTACATACACTTCTACTTCGACGAGGTCGGAGTAGTGGATCTCCTTTAGTAGGTATTGGGATGAGCGAATTTCGTTTTCTAATTTTCCGAGCCATGTGTAGTCTGCTTTTACATGCATGATGGCCATTAGTTTTCGTTCCACAACACCGACTGCATTTATACCTTCGGATGTTGCTTTTCCGTAAGCTCGAATTAAGCCACCTGCACCGAGCTTAATACCACCGAAATAGCGGGTTACAACGACAACGGTATCCTTTAAGTTGCGTTTTTTTAGAACTTCTAGCATTGGTACTCCAGCAGTCCCACTCGGTTCACCATCGTCATTTGCTTTTTGAATTTGGTCATGTTCACCAATCATATAGGCAGAACAATTATGTGTAGCATTCCAATGTTGCTTTTTTATTTCCTGAATAAAATTTTGTGCTTCTTCTTCTGTTTCAGCACGTTTAACATGAGCGATAAATCTCGATTTTTGTATGACAATTTCGTGTTCTCCATGTTCTTTTACAGTAAAATAGTTTGGAAGCATAGAGCGAACTCCTCCCCCAGCAATGATAAGAAAAACATACTATATAAGTGAATTATACATGAAATAATAGTCACTGTCTTTTTCAAGGGGATGAGTGGAATAGGAATGAAAAAAGAGTAGTTCATTCTACTCTTTCGAAAAGGTACCAATTTTGAAATACCAATTGTGGTAAAGATGAGATATATAGTAGGTAGTCCAAATCGTAATAAAGCTCCAATACCAACTCCATTTATGGTATTTAATTAATTTTGTATACCTAACTGCGAACGCTTCAAAAGCTGTAATAATCCCTGCATGGAAGAAATAATATAGAAACTTTTTAATGGCATTCTTCCTTTCTGGGTAATATAAATTAAATAACGCGCATAAAGCAGGGTACACAAAGTATTCAAATGTAAAACTAGACTTAATTGCTTTTTTAAAGAACAGCCGTTGCGGGTATGATATCAGATTTTTCTCTACTACAAGTAATCCGAATATCCATGTAATCACATGCTTAAACATAAAAGCTACTTGTGCTTCTCGCATTCTTTTTTTCGGCACAAATTTTATAAGTAATAAGATAGTAGCGATCCATGCACCCACTTCAATTGATTTTTCCAATTTATATCGCAATGCCATTCACCTCTATAGATATAGAATGACAAAAAACAAAGTTTATATTCATAATAGTTTTTTATTTGTGAATGACAACGTCTGTGCCTATAGAAACCCTAGAAGATAAATCTAATACATCCTGATTGTACATTCTGATACATCCAGCAGACACATTCTTCCCAATAGAGGCAGGATTATTGGTTCCATGTATCCCATAATGAGGTTTGGATAGTCCCATCCAAAAGGCTCCATATGGCCCACCAGGATTCTGTTGTTTATTGATGATCTTATATGATCCAGTTGGTGTCGGTGTTAACATTTTCCCTAGTGCTATAGGGTAAGTTTTTCTCCAACTTTAGTGTAGATTTTTTATGATAAAAAAATGTCTTATTAACCTATTCGATTCAGTTCGATTTTGTTAATTCACATAATTAGAAAAAAGCAAATTGGCAAATAGTTTAGATTTATTACTATTAAATTTCAAACCTATCACATTTTCACCGATAGGCTTTTTAATCTGTAAATTTTGATATAATATATAGATGCAATACGTAATAAATGAAGATTTAAAGTGAGGAATGTATGTTATAATATGGAAGGTGAAATAGATTATACAGGATAGGTCTTTTTGCTAATGTCTAGGAAATAAGTCTGTATGGTCGTAATCGTTTTCCATTCTATTATTAGTCTATTCGAATTGTTTTTTCGAAATTGAATCTCTAAAAATAGGTGAATTGTATATATTCAGGTACAATAAATTTAATCCGTAAGGGAGGGTATCCCCTGAGGGAAGCATGCCATTACGAAAGTTAGACGTAAAATCACTAGATTATATAGTGGAACAAATGATTAGTACGGTTGAACAAAGTAAGAGTGAAGTTTTCCGTATAGGGGAACAATGCCGGCACGATCATGATGCATTAATTGCAGAATTAAAAGAAATAAAAGAACAAGTCCATCATGTCATTCATGAAGGTGATAAATTAGAAAGTCAGGCGAGATTAGCTAGAAAAAGACTTTCCGAAGTAAGTAAAAACTTCCAGGCTTATTCGGAAGAGGATGTACGCAATGTGTATGAAAAAGCACATGAATTGCAAACAAAACACATGGTGAACAGCCAACTTGAAAAACAACTACGTCTTCGTCGTGACGAATTAGAACGCCGGTTACTAGCTCTACAAGAAACAATTGACCGTGCGGAAGTATTAGTTTCTCAAATAACCGTCATCTCTAATTATCTTGTAAGTGACATTAAGGGAATTGGAGAGGCTTTAGAAGATGCAAAAATGAGACAAGACTTTGGCCTTCGGATTATTGAAGCCCAAGAAGAAGAACGGAAAAGAATATCACGAGAAATCCATGATGGTCCAGCACAATTACTAGCAAATGTGCTTATCCGTTCAGATATCGCAGCGAAAGTACATCAGGAAAGTGGTCCAGAACAATCACTTGCCGAGATTCGTAGTTTAAAAGAAATGATTCGCTCAGCATTATACGAAGTGCGTCGCATCATTTACGATTTACGACCGATGGCATTAGATGACCTGGGGCTTGTACCAACGCTACAAAAATATTTAGCTACTATCGAAGAGTATCATAAAGTAATTAAGATTGATTTTATTCATATTGGAGAAGATAAGAGACTACCTCAAAAATATGAAGTTGCACTGTTCCGACTCATTCAAGAATCGGTACAGAATGCAATTAAACACGCAAATGCTAGTTTAATTAAAGTGAAACTAGAAATGTGCTCAGAAAACCTTTCCGTCATAGTTCAGGATAACGGTATTGGTTTTGACCCTAACTTGAAAAAAGATGGCTCATTTGGGTTAATGGGAATGAGAGAACGGGTAGTAATTCTTGAAGGTGTTCTGGCGATTGATTCGAAAGAAAATAAAGGAACAACGATTAAGATCCAGATACCTTTAATAGATTAATATTCAATTATTAATATACCTAGGTACGGGGGGAGTAAAAAAATGACAACTAAAATCGTGATTATCGATGATCATCAATTATTTCGTGAAGGTGTAAAAAGAATACTAGAATTTGAAAAGTCTTTCTCTGTTGTAGCTGAAGGGGATGACGGTAGTGTTGCAACACAATTAGTGGAAAAATATAATCCGGACGTTGTTCTTTTAGATATTAACATGAAAACAACAAACGGAATTGAAGCAACAAGACAATTAGTGGAAGCAAATCCAGAAACAAAAGTGATGATCCTTTCAATCCATGATGATGAAGCATATGTTACACATGCCTTAAAAACAGGTGCATCTGGATATATGTTAAAAGAAATGGATTCAGATGAATTAATAGAAGCGGTGAAAGTGGTAGCGGATGGCGGATCATACATCCACCCGAAAATTACACACAAACTAATCAATGAATACCGCAGAATTGCGAATCAACATACACATGGTCGCGGTTATCAACAACCAGAAGTACAAGTACCTCTACACTTATTAACAAGTAGAGAATGTGAAGTACTACAATTACTAGCAGATGGTAAAAGCAACCGCTCCATTGGTGAAGCGCTTTTCATCAGTGAAAAAACGGTTAAAAACCATGTAAGTAATATTTTACAAAAAATGAATGTAAACGACCGTACGCAAGCAGTTGTAACAGCGATTAAAAATGGTTGGGTAGAAGTACGCTAAAGAATAGGGGGGGAATTCTCCTATTCTTTTTTACGTTTTATCATCCCCCGAAAGAAGACTCCCTCTTCAAGCTCGTGAAGGGCTTAAGCCCAAAGATAAGGTGGGAGATGAATTTCGCTTGGTGGTAGCCA
>VEFU01000459.1 GCA_007679095.1 Paenibacillus bovis | reverse complement strand
TTGAATGGGTAGTTTAGGTTGTTTTAGTTGAGTTTGTGTTGGAGGAGGAAGTTTAAGAAGAGGTAGTGGACGTGGTAGTTTAGGTAGGGGTTGTTGTAGTTTTTGTTTGTGAAAATGAGAAGTTGTTTCTTTCATTTGTGGAGGGATTTGGTTTAGAGGTGAAGGGATTTGTGGAGAGTGTGGAGGAGGTTGTAGAATTGTAGTGTTTTGTTTTGTTACTACTAGTTTTGGAGCGGGAG
>VEFU01000458.1 GCA_007679095.1 Paenibacillus bovis | reverse complement strand
CTCAAGCATATTACTCACACACTTCCCCTAATCTACCCTCCTAAAATTCTTCAACTACCCGAAACCCAACAATTATACCCCAACCCACAACACCAATATACCCAATCCCTACTTCCACCCATCCCAATCCCACATCCCAAAGTACAACCTAAAAACAAACCACTGCTAATCCAAGAACAAACTCAACAACATAAATATCAATTCACAAATTCCCACCTACTCCAACTTTCAAAACCGCA
>VEFU01000457.1 GCA_007679095.1 Paenibacillus bovis | reverse complement strand
CCATCTATGATTTGAAAGAGCAGGTCAGTTTCATGACAATCCATCAAAAGCCTTTACAACGACAAGTTTATCATGAACATCACATACAGGTACTCCAAGGCTTCGAACCTGTAAGAAAACGCCCACCTATCTATGTTCCATCCACTACCTCAAAACCCCTACACCATCTTCTCTGGCACATTGTTGATAATAGTATTCATCAAGCATTAGCTGCATATCGTGATGAAATTATACTACCA
>VEFU01000456.1 GCA_007679095.1 Paenibacillus bovis | reverse complement strand
ACCATTTACCCCATTCCATCCATTTACCAACATCCAGCTGCAACATTTACTATTATCCATTTCCCAACAAACAAAAACAACCATCCTACTCCTAACTCACCATATACATCAACCCTTATATTTATCTCATCCCATCATTATTTTACCCGCACAACCACCACAAATTTATCCACAAATTACAATACATAAACCAAAACCACCCTCCACACCCCATATCCAACTCCCAGAAAACAACGCTC
>VEFU01000455.1 GCA_007679095.1 Paenibacillus bovis | reverse complement strand
CAATTTAACAAATCCTTTCCACTATATACTTCAATCCCATATCCCCTACCAAAAAAACCACAATATCCCACATATCACACTCCACCAAATAAATCACTATATCACTCCATTACCACTAACACATCTTCAAAATCACTACCTTAAAACATCTTCCTCTTTTCATAACACCACCAACACGTTATATACCTACTTCTTTACCAAACACCTTCCTCACCATCCCTTCCAAACTTTCTGTATTA
>VEFU01000454.1 GCA_007679095.1 Paenibacillus bovis | reverse complement strand
GAACTTATTTAATAATAAAAAACGAGTAGAGAAAAGGTAGAAGTTTTGTATACTGGTTTGAGTTTATGAAGTTATGAGTGAGTTTAGGTTGTTAAAATTTGAATTGTTGTGGGAGTTTATATTGTTGGTGTTGTAAAAGTAAAATAGGTTTGTGTTGTGGGGCATTTGGTAGTTGTAGTTGTCTGGGTGGGGAAATGATAGGGGTAGATGGGAGACGAGGTAGTTCGGGATGGTTTATG
>VEFU01000453.1 GCA_007679095.1 Paenibacillus bovis | reverse complement strand
AATTATATCGCCCTCACCATACAATTATTCCTCACACAATTCAACCTCCAACATTCATCCTTCCACCTCCAATAACTCCTCCAAATCTACTACTACAACCACCACTCCCACAACATTTCTCATCCCTCATATCTAACCTACAACACATCAATCTAACACTTCTTCAACAAACCAATCCTATTCCTCTTATTCCCCCACATCCCCTCAAACCCGTACATATTAAAACAATCCCGCATCCA
>VEFU01000452.1 GCA_007679095.1 Paenibacillus bovis | reverse complement strand
CTCCCATCCCATAAAAAGGGAGGAGAGTTTAGGCGTGTTGGGAGGGAAATTGAAAGTTTAAGAGTTTGGAGTTAATAGATAAGGGCTTTGAAGGGAAAATGGTTAGTGAAAAAGAATAAAATGTTGGGGATTTTAGTCGAGGATGGATTGATAGGTTGTGGGAGGGATTTGGAGGAAGGATGGGGTGTGTTAAGAGAAGAATGAGTATTAGTATTTCGTGTCAAGAGATTAGATTATAAA
>VEFU01000451.1 GCA_007679095.1 Paenibacillus bovis | reverse complement strand
CCGACTCCTATCGATACTAATCTAAAATATCCAATATTCCCTTTCTTAATCTACTTTGTATTAACAACTTTACCTCTACCTACAACTTTTATCCCATCCCTAATTCCAATTTTACCTGTTCTCCTAATATATTTCCTCCTCACACATATTACCAACAAAAAACACAAAACCCAATAGCCCGCTTTCTTCCTTATTATTCTAATCCAATTCCTCCTCACCAATACAAAAAACAACTAATCC
>VEFU01000450.1 GCA_007679095.1 Paenibacillus bovis | reverse complement strand
AACGAAATAACATCATTTGTCTTTAAACCATCATCCATTCAAAACCAATACCCTCTTTTTTTCTTCATAAACTTAACCAATTTCTAACCAATAAGTAACCAAAATCTATTTTTTACTCTTTATTATTAACAAAATCCACCCCACCCCCATCTACTAAGCCCCTACTAACCTCATAACATATAACCAGCCCATCCGTATCAACCACAAACAACATCTCTTACATAAACCTCCTTTTTTTCA
>VEFU01000044.1 GCA_007679095.1 Paenibacillus bovis | reverse complement strand
GTATAAGAGAATTGGATATATGCGTGTATTTTTTTGCATAAAAATTGTAGGACAACCCCAACAAATATTATAGAGCCAACTTATATTGTAGAAAGTCAATTCTTTATGGGCTACACTTTAAGGACAATAAAAACCGAACTAAAAATAGTTCGGCTTTAAGGGCATATTTATACTACTTTATCTCAATCACTTTTTTAGGAATTAACCCTCTAATAGTAAATCTTCAGGGTTTTCTAAAAGTTGCTTAATTGTAACAAGGAAGCCTACCGCTTCTTTTCCATCAATAACACGGTGGTCGTATGATAATGCTACATACATCATTGGTCTATTTTCCATTCTTTCTGCATCAATCGCTACAGGTCTTGTTTGAATTGTATGCATTCCTAAAATACCAACTTGTGTTCCGTTTAAGATTGGTGTAGATAATAGTGAACCAAATACCCCACCATTTGTAATCGTAAATGTTCCGCCCTGCAGATCACTTAGTGCCAATTTATTATCGCGAGCTTTTTTCGCTACCGCTAATATATCAGCTTCAATTTCCGCGAAATTCTTTCGATCACAATCACGAATTACTGGTACAACTAATCCTTCATCTGTTGAAACAGCAACACCAATGTCGTAGTATTTTTTCAATAACAATTCATCGCCTTGTAATTCTGCGTTTACAGCAGGATATTTCTTTAAAGCAGCTACAACAGCTTTCGTAAAGAATGACATGAAACCAAGACGAACATCATGTTGTTCATAGAATTTATCCTTCTTACGTTTACGCAAATCCATTACTGCGGACATATCAATTTCATTGAATGTTGTTAACATTGCTGTATTTTGTTTCACTTCTACTAATCGCTTAGCAATAGTTTGGCGACGTCTTGAAATTCGAACACGTTCAACAGGTTTACCAATTTCATGCTCAGGCATTGGTTTTGTACTTTGGACTGACTTTGTTTCTTGCTTTGGTTGGTCGGAATAAGAAGAAACATCTTGTTTTCTCACGCGTCCAAGAGGATCAGTAGTCGGCACGTTACTTAGATCAATACCTTTTTCTCTAGCTAACTTACGTGCTGCAGGAGAAGCGATAAAGCGTTCCTTTTTATCCTGAACAGGTTCTTCTACTTTTGGTTCTGCATTTGTTTCTGTTTTCACTTCGTGTTCAGCTTTCGGTTCATCTACTTTTTCAGGTTCGGTAGTTGGAGCTTCTTCTTTCACTTCACCTATAGCTGAAGCATCAACAATGGCAATAACATCTCCTACCTGAACCGTATCACCTTCTGCTGCCTTTAATTCTGTAAGTACTCCAGACTCTTCGGATATTACCTCGAGGTTAACCTTATCGGTTTCAAGTTCTACAATATATTCCCCTTTTTCAACATGTTCTCCAACTTTCTTTAACCATTGTGCAATTGTACCTTCCGTAATGGATTCTGCTAATTCAGGCACTTTAATTTCAGCCACTTTAAATCCTCCTCTAAGTATAAACCATCTAGTAGTCTCTAGTTATACGCTGCTTATTTTTTTAAACATATGGATATATTCAGTTTCTAATATTGCTTGTCCAGCTTCAGGCAACAGGGGCTCGGGGTCAAATAACCTGCCGGCACGAAGTTATATGCAACTTCTTGACGGCAGAACATTTGCCTGTCGCCCCTGGGCGTTGCCTTCCGCTTTTCTTTGTCCAGCTTCAGGCAACAGGGGCTCGGGGTCAAATAACCTGCCGGCACGAAGTTATAATGCAACTTCTTGACGGCAGAACATTTGCCTGTCGCCCCTGGGCGTTGCCTTCCTCTTTTTTATCTTTTCATTGCTTCTTGAATGATTAGATTTTGTGTTTTACGATGAATCGTTGGGTCACCCTCAGAAGGACTAGAGCGTCTACGGCGTCCTATATATCTCACCTCTACTCCTTGAGGAGCTAGTTTTCTTAAATAAGGATCAACATGCATCCATCCACCCATATTTTTTGGTTCTTCTTGTACCCAAACTAGTTCTTTTACATTTGGATAACGCGATAAAATGTTTTCGATTTGTGCTTTAGGGAACGGATACAATTCTTCAACTCGTAAAATATGGAGCCATTCTAGATTATCTTTTTCAGTCACATATTCTTCTAAATCAATAGCAATCTTCCCGCTGCAAAGAATAATTCGCTCAACTGCGTTATGGTCTTCACCCAATCCTTTTTGTTCTAAAACGGATTGGAATTTCCCTTCCGTTAAATCTGTAACATCCACAGAAGCTAATGGATGACGTAGAAGTGATTTTGGTGTCATCAGAACCAAAGGTTTCACTTCTTCTTTTTGCAATGTTGCTGCTTGTCTTCTTAATAAATGGAAATATTGACCTGCAGTCGAAACATTTGCAACTGTCCAGTTATTTTCTGCAGCACTTTGTAAGAATCTTTCCATTCTTCCACTGGAGTGCTCTGGTCCTTGACCTTCATAACCATGAGGTAACATCATTACAAGTCCTGACTTTTGTCCCCACTTAGCTCGACTAGAAGATATAAACTGATCAAAATATACTTGTGCCATATTTGCAAAATCACCAAATTGAGCTTCCCATATCACGAGTGTTTCTGGTGCAAATACATTATAGCCATATTCAAAACCAACTACTCCAGCTTCTGTTAATGGGCTATTGTACACTACAAATGATGCTTTTGATCCAGATATATGGTGCATCGGTATATACTCTTCACCAGTATTTTCATCATGTAATACTAGGTTTCGATGAGCAAATGTACCTCTTTGTGAATCTTGACCTGTTAAGCGAATTGGAGTACCTTCTTTTAATATTGAACCAAAAGCAAGTGATTCAGCATGCGCCCAATCTATTTTTCCATCTCCGTTAAAGGCAGATTCTCTTCTTTTTAATATTCGACTCAACTTTTGAAACACATTAAAGTTTTCTGGCCACTTTAAAAGTTCAGAATTAAGTTGCTGTAATTCCTCCATCGGTACACTAGTTTTCGGTTCTTGAAAACCTTTCATGATGTATTCTGGTGGGTTCATCTCAGTATCTTGATCTTCACTATGTTTAGCTGCTAATTCATATTCTCTTTGCAGCTTATTTTTTATCTCTTCATCGATTTTTTCGGCTTCCTCTTTAGATAATAAACCCTTTTCAATTAAGCGTTCAGCATATAACTCTTTTACAGTCTTATGATTTTTTATCTTTTTGTATAGAAGAGGATTTGTTACCATAGGCTCATCTGTTTCATTGTGACCAAATCTTCTATACCCAATTAAATCAATTACAAAATCTTTATGGAATTTTTGTCTATATTTATAAGCTAAGATTGCCGCTGCTAGTACAGCTTCAGGATCGTCTGCATTAACATGCACAATAGGAATTTCAAATCCTTTAGCAATATCTGAAGCATACTTAGTTGAACGTGAATCTGTGCTCTCTGTTGTAAAACCAATCATATTATTGGCTATAATATGGATAGTTCCTCCCGTATTATATCCCTTTAGACGACCCATATTTAACGTTTCTTGAACAATTCCCTCACCTGGGAAAGCAGCATCTCCATGTACTGATATTGCTAAACAACTATCAAGATTTTGGATTGGATATCCAGATTGATTACGTGTTTCCTGTGCTGCACGTGTATATCCATCAACAACAGGTCCTACTACCTCTAAATGACTTGGGTTGTTAGCAAGTGTTATTCTTGCCCTTACAGAATCGCCTTGTTTCAATTGACGGTCTGCACCTAAATGGTATTTTACATCACCAGTCCAACCATAAGTAATTCCAATTGATCCTTCTGATGGAATCAAATCCTTATTTGGAGCATGTTGGAACTCAGAGAATATTAGTTTATATGGTTTTTCTAAAACATGAGCAAGGACATTTAAGCGTCCACGGTGCGCCATACCAATATTAATTGTTCTTGTACCAGATCCTACTGAAGCACTTACAATCTTATCCATTAATGGTACGAGAGTATCAAGTCCTTCAATAGAGAAACGCTTTTGTCCAACAAACGTTCTATGTATAAAGGATTCAAACCCCTCAACTTCTGCAAGTCTATATAATAAATTTAACCTTTGTTCCTTCGTTAAGGAAGGATAAAATTTCTCAGATTCAATTTGATGTTGAAGCCAGTTTCTTTCTTCCAGCTCATGTACTTGATGGTATTCAAAAGAAATCCGTTGCGTATATACTTTTTTCAGATGGTTGATGGCATCAAGTCCATCCTTTAAATCTGAAGGAGCATTAGGTGATATAAATGAAGCAGGAACTTTCTTCAAATCAGCTTCTGTTAGATTATACTCTGATAATTCTAATCTTCTAATCTGCTCTTTTTCAAATAAAGGATTGGTCTCTGCTGCTAAATGACCATAAGTACGGATATTATCGGCTAGTTTTACTGCTGCGACGATTTTGCTATATACATCTGGATTTGCCGGTAATTGAAAGGAAATATCAGCCTGCCCTTTTGTTGTCATTACATCGACACCAGGTGTAGGTGCACCCCACTCGTCAAATAATTCTCTTAATTCGGGGTCTACTTTTTCTGGATCTTCTAAATACTCCTCATACACTTCAATTACATATCCGAGGTTGGGGCCAGTGAAATTTTTCCACGGTGCACTCTGATATAAAGCCTCTTTACTCATCTACGATACGCCTCCACCATTTCAACCATATTATTCTTATCTATAAGAATTTTACCAAATAATTATCGATGAGAACTAATTTTGTAAAACGCTCTCATGCCATATTCTATCACTGTTTCAAAGCAATATAAAGACCTAAAAGAATTTCTTTGCAATTATTCGCAAAAAATGTCGGATAACGCTTATTAATAGTATAATCACCTTCATCTTACTATGGTTTCTGGAAAAATCAAACTGTTTTACTTATTCCGTTTATTCTTAGCAGAAATAGTCCACTTTTAAAATAAAATTGGTTTTCAGCAAAATTAAATACCCACTTTATTTGTTTCACATAGTATATAGGAGAAAGTCCTGATCGATGGGGTGAAGTCATGTTTCCATGGGGAAAATATCCTTTTAATAATGACATACAAAAGTTAATGCAACAATTAAATCCTGAGGACGTTCATTCATTTGTAAATGAAACGATGAAAAATGTGATGAAGGGTCAACAACAAGTTAAAGAAACAGAGAAGCCTCCAGCTAATAGTGATGTCACTATTTTCGAAAGTTTTGATGATGTTTTTATTCAAATAAAGTTACCTGCACAGATGATTGATAAAGAAATAAAAGTGTACCACACATCGAATATTGTATATATAGAAAACTTAGATCAAAGTGGCAAAAAAAAGATAACATTACCTTGTCTCGTCAAAAAAAAAGGAGCTGTTGCACAAATAAGGGACAATATATTGCAATTACAAATTCCTAAAAGTAACGACTTCCAATTTACTGAAATAGCTGTAACAGATGAAAAGTGATAAATCCATTTTTCCTTTTTAATTACCACCTATCATGAAGTCGGATAAAAAAAGTTTATTGGTGGATATTAAACATATAAAGTCTGAAAGGAATTTGTTATGGACCTATTCGAACATAGTATTGGGAAAACCGTAAATAAAAAACCAAAAGTTTCTAAAATGGCATTGGTTTCAATTGCAACAATTCCATTAATTATGACTTTAGGTAATTCCATGTTAATACCTATTCTTCCATTACTGGAAATACAGTTAGAAATAACAAAACTTCAGTCAAGTTATATTATTATGGTGTATTCAATTGTAGCGATCTTTCTAATACCAGTCGCAGGATTCCTTTCAGATAAATATGGCAGAAAAGTTGTCATAGTCCCTTCCCTAATCCTCGCTGGACTAGGAGGATTAATTTGTGCATGGGCGGCATGGAAGCTAGATCCCAGCCCTGCCTTTATCTGGATAATTATTGGTCGCATTCTTCAAGGCGTTGGTGCGGCTGGAGCTTTTCCAATCGTCATACCTTTAGTTGGCGACCTTTACAAAGATGAACATGAAGTTAGTACTTCACTAGGAATTATTGAAACATCTAACACATTTGGTAAAGTGTTAAGTCCAATAGTTGGTTCTTTTTTTGCTGGGATTATATGGTTTTTCCCATTTTGGTCAATTCCAATGTTTTGCCTAATATCACTAATCCTGATCATAATATTTGTAAGAAAACCAAAAGGTGACGAAGAGCCACTTTCATTCCGTAAGTTCACTAAAAATACAAAAGAAATTTTTAAGGAACATAAAAAATGGTTGTTTGCTGTTTTTATCATCGGAGCCATCGCTATGTTTATTTTATTTGGTTTACTCTTTTATTTATCTTCGATTCTAGAGGATAAATATGGTTATGACGGGTTAAAAAAGGGATTTCTCTTAGCTATTCCACTGGCTGCACTATGTGTTGCATCTTTTACAACTGGAAAGATGATTAAGGACAACTTATCGAGAATGAAGTGGATTACTTTTTTCAGTATTCTCCTTACAGGAGCAATGGTTGGATTAACATTAATTTCCGATAAGTTTGTATTTCTTATTGTGATTTTTTTAATTAGTGGAATAGGAATTGGTGCTGCACTTCCTTGTTTAGATGCTATTATTACTCAAAGTATTGATAAGGAAATGCGAGGAACAATAACCTCTATTTTTAGTGCGATGCGATTTGCCGGTGTTGCTGCTGGGCCACCAATTGTTGCTATTTTAATGCAAGATAAAATAATCGACATGGTATTAGTTTTAGGTGTTCTTAGTATTATCGCTGCCTTACTGGCACTTAAGGCAATAAAACCAAATGATAAAAAAGAGAATGACAAAACTAAGGTAGAACTTAAACTACAGATAGAATAAAAAAAGCTGCATATTACTATGCGGCTTTTTTTTATTTATCCCATGGCGGCCTCCAAAGTGGGAACACTTCTTCTTCAAATTTTTTCTTTTTGCCTGAGATATTCTCTTTATTAATTTCTTCCCTCATTTCAATAATAATCTCGATTAATTCATCTTTTGTTAATTGTTGCAGATAATCATTATCAAATACATTATGTTCCATATCTCCCCACCTCCTACAGATAATCCATATATATGCTTTTCTTTGATATTTCATTTCCAAAAGTATGTAAGGAAACTATTTATTACTACATATATATGCGATTACATTACGATTCAAAATATTTGAGTTTTACTAGTATTATTCCATATAAATTAGAGAGGATGAGAAAAAGGAAGTTTGATGTAAATAAAAAACGAACTATCATCTATAATAGAAAAATCTAGATAGTTCGTTTCAAAATGTTGTTACGATAATATAAAGTTATCAGCTGAGGAAATATTTAATTTCTAAACTATTGGTTAATTTTCTCTTCATTAACATAATCCGGATACCCAGTAAACTTAATATCCGGGCCAATCATCTCAATAGTCATATTACTAATATTTATGGCATCAGCCATTTTCATTACACCATTTCCACTTAAGAAAGAAGGTGCGTTTTGACCTCCTACAAGTTTTGGTGCCATATATAAGATTATCTTATCAATTAACCTGGCTTCTAAAAAAGAGGCATGGATATTGCCTCCCCCTTCAATAATTAAGGAAGAGACTAAATTCTCTCCTAAAATTTCAACTACTTCGCTTGTATCAACAGACTCCGTTCCTTTTGTTACAAAAACTAAAATTCCTTGATCTTCTAATTTCTTCTTCTTATCCTTATTATAAGCCTGGCTTGTAAATATCCACGTAGGTGCTTGCTTATCCGTTACTAATTTACTTTCTAATGCAATCCTTAGTGTAGAATCCATTACAATACGTATCGGGCTCCTACCATTTGGAATTCTAGTTGTTAATTCAGGATTGTCCTCCAACACTGTGTTGACCCCTACTAAAATCGCCATGTTTTCATTACGGAGCTTGTGAACATCATATCTAGCTTCTTCAGATGTTATCCATTTACTATCCATCGTATGTGTTGCAATCTTTCCATCTAAAGTAGATGCAGCCTTTAAAGTTATAAATGGTTTTTTCTGAACAATAAACTTGTTAAAAACTTCATTCATCTTCTTTGATTCCTGTTCACAAATCCCTACAATAACTTCAATACCTGCAGATTCTAATATTTTCACACCATTTCCGGCAACAATTGGATTTGGATCTAATGTTGCAATAACGACTCTTTGTACGCCAGCTTCAACAAGAGCTTCTGCACATGGTCCAGTCCGTCCATGATGAGAACAGGGTTCTAATGTGACATATATTGTGCTCCCTTTCGCTTCATTACCAGCCATACGTAGTGCATGTATCTCTGCATGCGGTTCACCAGCTTTTAAATGAGTACCAATACCAACTATACGATTATTGTTTACAATTACAGCACCTACTAAAGGGTTCGGATCTGTTTGACCTTTCATTGCTCTCGCATTTTTTATCGCTAAATCCATATAAAATTCATGATTAGTCATTGGAACATGTTCCTTCTTCTTTTAAATGACCTGATTTATCGATCTTCGTTTGTAAATAGTTTTCATTGTACTCAGAAATGTCTCCCCATAATGGTGTTCTACCAGATACGTGCATACCGGACTCTTTTAATGCAGCAAGTTTCTTCGGGTTGTTTGTTATTAAAGTAACTGGCTTCGTTCTTAATGCCTTAAGTACATGAATTGCATCACTATAATTTCTTGCATCATCTACAAAACCTAATCCATTATTTGCCTCTACAGTATCATAGCCATTTTCTTGTAGTAGATAGGCCATTGCTTTACTAAATAAACCAATACCACGACCTTCATGATTTGCTAAATAGAATAATGCGCCTGTTCCATGTTCCTTTATCATTTTCATGGATTGTTTTAGCTGAAAACCACAATCACAACGTTTACTACCAAAAATATCTCCAGTATGACAAATCGAATGCATTCTAATCATAGCATCGTCTGCAAAACCGAAATCACCATATACTAATACGCTCGATTGCTGATACTCCGCTAAGTTTGCCGAAGATAACCGATCAATAATCAGTTGGAAATCCTCTGTAACTTCACATTGATTTAACCAGCAATACCATTGAAAAACAACGGTTTCGCCATATAGATTTACGGGTAATTTAATTGGACCAACTAAATAAATTGCACCTTCATTTGTTTTTATCAATTGTATTTTATCTTCCAAAATGGATAGAACTTTTGAATTTAGTTTTGATTGTACCAAAGTGTTATCTCCTTTTTAGTTACTTATATTTATTATTTCTCAATTATATGGTTTTCATCGCAGTTTGTTAAATAAGAAGCATTTTGAAGTTTAATTCTAAGAAAAATGAATCTATTTTGTTTTTCATTGACGAACTTCGTCTACAATTGATAAAATTTCCTTTGTTGTTGTGATAGCAAACCTGTATAAGTCCAATAATATGGATTGGACGTGTCTACCAGCTACCATAAATAGCTTGTCTACAGGAATATGAGAAAATAGTATTTTTTCCTATTCTTGCTGACGAAGAACGTTGTCACAAATTGGTCAACGTTTTTAATGTATTTCCTTTATAGAATAGGAGTTAATCTTAATGCGCAATTTTTTTCAATTTCATGAACGTAATACAACTTATAAGAAAGAGACACTTGCTGGAATCACCACGTTTCTTTCCATGGCCTATATCCTAATCGTAAATCCAATTATTTTAAGTCAATCAGGAATGGATAAAGGAGCTGTTTTTACAGCGACTGCATTATCTGCTATCGTTGGTTCATTATTAATTGGTATACTAGCGAACTACCCGATAGGTATTGCTCCTAGTATGGGCCTAAACTCATTCTTTACGTTTTCTGTCTGTATTGGAATGGGGATTGAATGGCAAATAGCATTAACAGGTGTATTTGTTGCTGGTATTATCTTCATGATTTTAAGCTTTATGAAAATTCGAGAAAAAATAATTAATGTAATTCCAAAAGATCTGAAACATGCGATTGCAACAGGAATTGGTTTTTTTATTGCTTTTATCGGTTGTAAGAATGCTGGTATTGTTGTTTCAAACAATGATACATTTGTTGCGATCGGAGACTTGACCTCTCCTGCAACAGCTTTAGCCTGCTTTGGTTTCATGATTACAATCATTATGTTAGTAAGAGGAATTAATGGTGGGATTTTTTACGGTATGGTCATCACAACCATTATTGGGATGTTCTTTAAATTAATCGACATTCCTACTTCGATTGTCGGTGATATTCCTAGTTTAAAACCAACTTTTGGTGTTGTTTTCATTCATCTAGATGATATTTTCTCACCCGAAATCATAGCTGTAATTTTCACATTTCTAATCGTAGCCTTTTTTGATACGGCGGGTGCATTAATTGCAGTAGCTAGTAAGACCGGCTTAATGAAAGATAATAAAATACCTAATGCTGGGAAAGCCCTTGTTGCTGATTCTACATCAGGTGTACTTGGGGCAATCTTTGGGACATCTACTACTGCTTCATTTGTTGAATCAACTGCAGGAATTGCGGTCGGTGGACGTACTGGATTTACTTCTATTATTATTTCCATTTGTTTCTTTATTACACTATTTTTCTCCCCTTTACTTTCCGTCATAACGGAAGAAGTAACTGCGCCAGTTTTAATTATTGTTGGCTCATTAATGGCAATGGAGATTAGTAAAATTAACTGGAGTAAGTTAGAGATTGTTATTCCTGCATTCATCATTATTATTATGATGCCATTAACGTCGAGTGTTGCTACAGGGATCGGCTTAGGTTTTATCCTTTATCCATTAACTCTTATTGCTCAAAAACGCTTTAAGGAAATACATCCAATTATGTATGTTTTAGGGGTATTATTTATATTATATTTTGCATTTGTTGCTTAATAAAAAAGCTCTGTTAAACTCTGTTGTTGATTTTCGCTCCCGTACACTCACTTTCCGCGGGCACGGCCTCAGCTAACTTGGCAAAGAAAACCGCTTTGCCAAGTTAGCTGAGGCTCGTGCTGTTCCCGCAGGAGTATCGTGTACATCCTCTACAATCAACTAAGTTGTTAACAACAATGAACTTTAACAGAGCCTAAAAATTTAATATTGAAAAAGGGGGGCTGCTACAAAAGAATTGAAAATGAATTAAAGCCAAACTATCCCTTGAACTTTTTCAAGATAATTTGGCTTTTTTCTTTAGACACATTAATTTGCATGAAGCACTTCCTATTGTAACTGAAAGTGCTGTACGAAAGGCAAAGAGCGCCTTTCACTTATCTAAGCCCACGGAAAGCGAAGTGTATTTCCGTAGCGGTATTATTGAACTAACATTGTTCTCACTTACTCCTAGTTAAAATAGTTTTGTCACACACTTTATAATTGTGCTTATTTATAGGATGGTAACCAATCACCATGTGCTTCTATTAAATCATCACAAAGCGCTACAATATCATCCATGGAAAGTTCTGCTGCTGTATGAGGATCTAACATTGCAGCTTGATAAATATGCTCTTTCTTTCTTGTGATCGCAGCTTCTATTGTTAATAATTGCGTGTTAATATTAGTCCGATTTAGTGCGGCAAGCTGTTCAGGTAAATCACCAACATAAGTAGGAGTCACACCACTGCTATCCACAAGACAAGGTACTTCTACTACAGCATTTTCTGGTAGGTTACTAATCAATCTACCTTTATTTAGAACATTTCCTCCAATTTTAAACGGAATATTTGTTTCCATTGCTTCAATTATATAAGATCCATACTCATGTGAGCGCTGATGCTCTAAATTTTTGTTATTCACTAGGTCATCACGCATCTTTTTCCAGCCTTCAATTTGATTTACACAACGGCGTGGATACTCATCTAACGGTATGTTCAATTGATCAATAAGCTCTGGATAATTACTCTTAATAAAATATGGATGATATTCTGCATTATGCTCAGAAGACTCTGTTACGTAATAACCAAAACGCTTCATTAGCTCAAAGCGCACCATATCGTGATGCTTCGTTTTTTGTTTTTCTGCAGCACGTCTTTTGATTTCAGGATATAGATCTTCCCCATGGCGAGTAATTTCCAATAGCCAAGCCATATGATTTATTCCAGCAATTTTTGATTGTACATTATCTGTTGGCATATCTAAATGGCGTAAAAGGTGGTCGGCACAAACTTGGACACTGTGACATAGACCCACAGTTTTAATACCACCATAACGAATCATTGTTCCAGTTAACACTGCCATTGGATTGGTGTAGTTTAAAAACCAAGCGTCTGGACAAACCTCTTGCATATCTTCTGCAAAATCTAACATAACTGGGATGGTACGTAGATTACGGAAGATACCACCGATACCAACTGTGTCGGCAATTGTTTGTCTTAATCCATATTTCTTTGGAACCTCAAAGTCAGTAATTGTACATGGATCATAACCACCAACTTGAATGGCATTAATAACATATTTTGCACCACGAAGCGCTTCTTTTCTATCTGTATAGGCTTTAATCTTTACAGTGGATTTTGTGGTGTTTTTTAAGTTGTTTAACATATTCTCGGAATCTTTTAATCTTTCAAGGTCAATATCATACAGTGCAAACTCAAAATCTTGAAGACTCGGAACAAGCATACAGTCACCTAGTACATTTTTGGCAAATACTGTACTCCCCGCTCCTAGAAAAGTAATTTTGGACATTTAACTTCCTCCCCATCGTATGTAATAAAATTTTTTCAGTTATGTCTATTATCTATAGTAGAATGAAACCGCTTTACACTCAATGGTAAAAATATGCGGTAATAGGGTAAAATATTGCTGTTTTTTCAATTATCGTAAAACAAGATAGTATTTAACTTTAGTAAATTCTTTATACATATATACAAAAAAGAGTTATTGAGTCGTCTTTTAGATAACTCAATAACTCCCATTTTCGTTTATGTTAGTTTTCTAATTTTTAATAATGGTTTATGCATGTATCTTCTTAACATGATGAATGCAATCGAGGCTTCTACCATGACGCCCAGTGATTGCGCCAATGCACCGATATAGCCACTTCCATTTGGGATTAAAAGAATTAGAACGATTAAAAATGTGATGGTTGTAATCACATTTCCGGCTTGCGAGAATGTCATTACTTTTGTCTGCCCTTTCAGCATTAATACGCCATTTACGTAATCAAGCCAAGGGAAGAATAATGTGAACACAATGAAAAACTTCAATGCTCTTAAGCTTTGATCTAGTAATTCACCCGAAACACCCATTATGTGTTGTAAGCCCCAAGCGCCAATTGGAGTAAAAGCAATTGCAATTAATAATAAAGTAGGTATTAAGCTAAAAATCATCGTAAAACGCAGAACAAGTTTAGCATCTTGTTCATAAAAATTTATCACTATTTGGTGGAGATAAGATGCAAAGCTAAGAAGTAAATTCAAAATCGAAAAAGCAACTGCATATGATGCAATCGCAATTTCGGCATCTTTACTCCAACCTAGTACCCCATTGATAGCAGGTGATATCATAACCGCAATGAGCGATGCCATTAATAACGGCGAATAGAACTTACGCACTTGCGATGAATGAACCACATGATGGTCAGGTTTTTTATCAGGAATCTTATTAACGATGGAACGCCCTTCTATAAAACTGACAATTGCTTCCACAACCATCCCGACTAAAAAGATAATCGAGCCAATATAGCCATGCTCCACTAAACCAAAATGTAATAGCACCCATGCTAATCCACCCATGAATACAAGTCGGAATATCATACCAATGGTGAGCCATTTTGTCTTCAAATTGGTGATTATTACACCTTGATAAAGACAACGAATCCCGGAGAAAATGGTCACGAACATCAACACACGATAAGCGGATAGTGTTGGCTCCAGCATATGTTCCTTCACACCAAGAACTTTAAGAAAAAACATGTCTCCTATTGGAGAATAACCAATAATTAAACTGATAATTAATATTGCTGCCAACACAAACATCGTTAACCTTGATACTAGTTTAAACGAATGCTTATCTCTTACAAGAGTTGCACAAGTTTGCCGCAATATTACAGCACATCGTTCAAAAATACCAAATAAACTCATCGCAACTGAATAACTAGCAATGACTACTGCTGGGTTAGAAGACCGCGCTAACGTACTATTAATAATTACATGCGAAACGGTCACTAACGTAGCGGATAAACTTAATGGAATAAAAAAATTAACTAAAGTTAAAAATGCAACATTTTGTTGCTTCTGCATTGGGAATTCCCTCATTTTTATCATAAAAATATCATTCTATCCATCTATTATAGACCTTCTTCTGAAAAAGGAAATGAAAAATTATAATAGTAAGAGGATTTTTTAGTGTGGGTATTGATTCCGTTTCATTGATGGACTACGGGTAGTTTTATGAAATTCAGTTATTTTTTTGCGTTGACATCCGAAAGAAGCAGCCTAACTAAGACTGCTTCTCATTTTCTATCATATCTTCATATTGCGTTAAAAGTGATTGAAGCGTTTTTATACTTATTTCGTAGTTTCCGCCTTTGTTTCTGTATCTCCAAAGTGGTTCGTGGGCGGAAAGTATTTCTAGTAAATGAGATTTCATTTTCTCAAATCTCGTCGGATTCTGCTCGTCCTTCTTAATCATTTCTTTTAATGTAACCGCATGTTCTATGAAACGAATTGTATTTTGTATTTCCATGTATACTATTTCTTTGTCGTCACACTGAAGTACCGATTGTTCTAAACGTATTTTGGCATCAGCAATTAGTTTTCGAAAGCCAGCGAAATCATAGTGATTTAAAACAGATTGATCAAAATGGATATCGAAATATTCACGCAGTGCCCAGAGATTATCTAGATAAATTTCCCTATCCTTTTCAGCTGATAAAAGGCCATTAGTTAAAGTATTGTATGTCATTGTTGAGTCATGAAGGTCATAGCCCTCAAGTTGAAAGTAATTACCTAAATCAAGCAATAACTGTCCTATTTGTTCTTGCTCATCTTTAAAAATAAAACGATCTAAGTATTTCACTAAATCTGCTTTCCCTTTATTCTCTACATTCCAAGAAAGTTGAGCACCATATACCATTCCCGGGTAACTAATAGGTAGGTAATGCCAATTGCCATGAACATCACCCCAGTCCGTATTTAATATCCCTTTTGCTCCATACTTTTTCCCTGCAACAACAGCATCCTCTATATTGTTCATCATATTATCCGTTTTGCCAGCAAGGGAATGCCACGCGCTCGTACCAGGACAAAAATAGAAATCGATGCCTGACGCTTGTAATGCCGGGCCATTTTTTTCAAAAGTTTTCATTTTTTGATCATAGCCCCAGTCCAATAATGTAATATCTTTCGGCAGTCTATCTAGCATTTCAGGATGATTCATTAAAACATCGCCCCATAGCATGACACTCTTTCCATGTTCTTTCGCTAAAAGTTGATACAGTTTTTCAAAGAATTGGACGTAAACATTGCCGACTCCAACTTCATCACTTAACTCCTTGCTCTTTCCGCGACCGAGATCGAAAGGCTCATCAAAATTAATATTCACTTTATTACTACTAAATGCAGGAAGTAATTCATTAAATAGATTACGAACAAAATGGAAGGAAGCTGGATTTGTCGGATCTAGAGTAGAACCACGATTCCCCCCTGATTCTTCATATAAAGAAAGATATGAAAATGCATCATTGTTTAACCACTTTTCCATATGCCCAAAACTATTTTGATTTGGCACTAACTCAATAAACTTCTGCTTCGCATAGCGATCAATTGCTTGCATTTCTTCCTTCGTAATAGGGGTTGCCACTGGCCAATTCTGCTTATATTGTTCATATTCAAAGCAATACCCTTCCATATATAACTGGAATTGATTTATTTTCAAGTCACTTAATATATCGATCATTCGATAAACCGTTTCTATTTTTGGTATTTTTAATCTACCAATGTCATGCATAAATCCTCTTACTTCAAATGCAGGCCAATCATGAATTTTAAGAGTTGGAAGTGAGGAACCAGACTGCATGATTATTTGCTTTAGCGTAACAAATCCATAGTGTACACCTTGCACAGAGCCACCAATAATCTGAATGGAAGCTTCTTTAATTACTAGTTTGTATTCTTGTTCTTGTAAAGACTCATTCAACTCTAAGTTTATCTGCGAATTTCCAGTCCTAGAAAGTGGAACTTCTATATGTAATTGCGCTAGTAGCAATTCCTGCAATTCTACTTCAACTTGTGTTAGTCGATAATCTGTACAAGTAATTTTCCACGATGAATCAATTGTTATGTGACCACTACTGAATTCACAAGTTTGTGGCCTGGGTACTATTAATAAATCTGACAAGCAAATCATCCTCCTATGTCCCTAAATTCTCTCAAGAATAAATATATAGATATAGAATGTCAATCACTTCATTTAACACCTAAAAATATCTAAAGTTTTTCCAAAAAAATCATTAGATTCCAATTCTACTAACGTATAATGTAAGTAATGACAGTATAACAAACAATTGGAGGAATTGAGATGCGTTCAGTTAAAATTGTCATTATTGGAGCGGGTAGTGTTTCATTTGGTCCAGGCTCTCTTCGTGATGCTATTCAAATGAAAGAGTTAAAAGGTAGTACACTAGTTTTAGTTGATGTTAATGCGGAAACTTTAGATATTGTTACTCGTCTAGCGAAAAGAATGAATGAAGAGGCGGGTACTGGACTTATTATTGAAAGTACTACAGATCGTCGTCAAGCATTACACGATGCTGATTTCGTTATTACTTCCATTGCAATGAAACGTGATGAATTATGGAAAAAAGATTGGGAAATTCCAATTAAAAATGATATAAAACAAGTACTAGGGGAAAATGGTGGCCCAGGTGGTCTATCACATGCACTCCGTAACATTCCGATAATTTTAGATATTTGCCGTGATATGGAAGAATTATGTCCGAATGCTCTTCTGATCAACTTCACAAATCCTGAAAGCAGAATTTGTATGGCAATCAATAAATATACAAATATTAAAGCAGTAGGTTTATGTCATGGAGCAATGATGGGTAGAGATAGAGTTGCAGACATTTTAGGACGAAATCGTGAGGACATTGACATTAAAGTTGGTGGAGTGAACCATCTATTATGGCTCCTTGATATTCGCGATAAGAAAACTGGTGAGGACTTATACCCTGAATTACGTGAAAAAGAAGCCCAACTAGGTGAAACACATGATCCACTATCACGGAAGATGTTCCGCCACTTTGGCTATTGGCCAGCACCAAGTGACGATCATATTGGTGAATATTTAGCTTATGCTTGGGAAGATGCTGGGCTTGAAGGATATAACTTTGAATGGGCAAATAACCACCGTATTGAGATGTGGGAAAAACTAACTCGCTTAGCAGATGGAACGGATGAACTCGGAGATCTATTAACACAACCATCTGGTGAGATTGCCTTTAAGATTATTCGCGCTATCGTTGAAAATCGTAACGAATATGTAGAAGCAGTGAATATCCCGAATAACGGTTGTATCACGAATCTATCCAATGATGCAATTGTAGAAGTACCGGCATTAGTAAGTGGATATGGGATTCAAGGATTAACAATGGGTGACTTGCCTGATGGAATTGCTGCTCTTTGTGAAATGCAAATATCCGTTCAACGTTTAGTAGTAGATGCAGCTGTAACGGGTGACAGACAAAAAGCTCTTCAAGCATTATTAGTCGATCCTGTTGTTCATAGTCTATCAGCCGCAGAAAAGACGTTAGATGAATTATTAGAAACACATAAGGAATTTTTACCTTTATTTAATAACTAGGGTGAAATATTGTGACGACAAAACAAGTAATCGAATTATCAAAGGACTTTTCCTTTCCATTTAAGATATCCATATATAAAAATAAGGGAAATTGGAAAATGCCCTTTGAATGGCATGAGTTTCTCGAGATATTTTATGTGTTAGATGGATCAGGTAATTATTTTATTGAAAATAAACTGTATAAATTTAATAAAGGTGACCTATTTGTCATTGGTAAGAATGAATTGCATAAAAGCCAATTAGTCGATGATAAAGGATTTGATGCCGTTGTAATTATATTTGATCACTCCTTTATTCAAAATGGTTATTCTAATTCAGCAGACGACCTATTGTCTCCATTTTTTCATCGCCCTTCTGATTTTTCCCATCAGCTCCATACGGATAAAGAGCTAAAGGAAAAATTGGAACATAGTTTTCAGCATCTTTTAAAAGAGTATGAGAATCAGGATGATTATACCTTATCAGCAATTTCCTCATTGCTTCAATGGTTATTAATCGAATTAAAAAGGGCGTATGGAAAAAGTGACGATAGTGCACTTAAGCATCATTCCCGGAAAAAGTTAAAACCAATTGTATCGATGGCATTGGATTATATAAATCAATTCTATTTCCATGAAGATATTACACTAGAGAAAATCGCACAACAGGTAGGAGTTTCTACTACGTATTTAAGCAGTGAATTTAAGAAAAATACTGGGTTCTCTATCATTGAATTTATCACAAATAAACGTGTACAAATGGCAATCGAACATTTGCTCATGTCCAATCTTGCGATTATTGATATAGCCTATAAAGTAGGTTATAAAAATGTCACTCATTTTAACCTGGTTTTCAAGAAGTTAGTTGGTGTTAGCCCTTCTAATTATCGAAAACAGCATGTTAACAAACAACAAAGAATGGAGTCTTTTCATGAATCTAGTAATAAAAAGTGATTACGAGTCATTAAGTCTAGCAGCTGCACAAGCCATTATTGAGCTGTCTAAACAAAAAAAGGAAGTAAATATTTGTCTACCAACTGGTACAACACCGAAAGGAATGTATAAGGCTCTTGTTGATTTACATCAAGCTGGACAAGCAGACTTCTCCTTTATTAATTGGTTTACACTGGATGAATATTTAGGTATCCCATTAAGTTCGCCGTTCAGCTGTTATCAGCAAATTACTGAATTATTCTACGAGCCAACAGGAATTAATAAAGATAGAATTTTTACGTTTAATTCAGAGGCAAAAGATTTAGACGCTGAAGCAGCACGCTATAACGCGATTATCGAGCATATGGGAGGATTGGATTTAGCCATTGTTGGGATTGGAATGAACGGTCATGTTGGCTTTAATGAGCCAGGTAGTTCTGCAAACGCTCCGACTCGCGTTATCGATTTACATGAAAGAACATTAGTACAAAGCAAAAAATATTTTACAGATGATCATCCTATCCCTACAAAAGGCATCACATTAGGGATGAAGACGTTATTACAAAGTAAAGAAGTATTTGTAGTAGCAAATGGTGAAGAAAAGGCAGATATCGTAAAGTTTGCCATTCACGGTCCAGTAAGTGATGATGTTCCCGCTTCACACTTCCAAACACATGCTGGTGCCACGTTTTTGTTAGATACATTAGCTGCTAGTAAACTTAAATGATATTTTTTTACTCCAATAACATTGGAACAAATTAAAATCTGAATAATATTATTGCAACTATACCGCTACGGAAATACACTTCGCTTTCCACGGGCTTAGAAAAGTGAAAGGCGCTTGCTTATCGGCGACAAGCAAATAACCTGAGACAAAGAAAGGCGGTCTTTGCCTTTCATGTCTCAGGTTATTTGACCTCGAGCCGATAGCGCCTACAACTAGACAAGGCTAATGAGCCTCCTCGTGCTATTCGCACTGCGGGGTCTCATTGAGGCCTTTATTCCCGTAGGAGTCTACGTGTATTTCCTCCGCTGGTAAAGTTAATCTTATTTAGATTGTCCTCTGAATATAATCTCCATTCGTATTGCATACAAATGCGTCCTATTTGAATTGTTAACTGATTCAGCTGATAGTGTTTCATTTATTGTACTCCTAATATCCTAGCTAACATAAAAAGAGGCTACCAAAACCAGGTTTCATAGGTCAAATTAGCAATGTATATCATTACACCAAGAATAATATTTACCCAGCCTAAAATCTTTGCATATTTCTTTTCCCTTTTCATTTTTGCTTTATTATACGCTTTTACATCCACTATCATCATCATTACACCTGTTAAAATAAGTAAAAAAATGAGGTAATAGGTATATCCTATATCAAGCATTTAGTAGTACCTCCCATTTTAGTTGGCAACATAAATTTACTTCGCTTTAATACCTACCCCACGTATATGTGAATCTACTTCAACACTTACATCTAAATCTTTATAAAAGGTTGCCCAATTTTCTTTTGTCTGTATCTCTCTTTTCCAATAAATAGGATGTTTTGCACGAATGTATTCACCAAACCCAAATACATCTGATTCCTTACTTTTTAAAGTATTAATTAGTTTCTCTACGTTTTTCTTTGTATCCTTATTTGCTTGTTTTTCTAATTGACGTAGGACTTTCTCATTATTTAATTCGGTTGTAACACTCTCATTTTCTTGTATCTCACTTTCATATCGAATCTTCACATGGATGTTCGGCTTCCCGTTCTTTATTTTGGAGTTGATCTCCGATTTTCTTCGGACCGCGCGAATTAACACTTCATCATTCGTCCCTGGTATTTTAACTAACGCCCCATATCCCCCTTCTTTTTCGCCGACTACAGCCATATATAACCCAATTTCAATTGGGTCAATCTTCCCCAGCATCTTATCACCTTTAAAATAAGCAAGACCATTTATTTGAACATTTTCATTTTCTCTGATTTCTAAATAGGGGAGATAAGCATCTTTTCCTTTACTGGAAAGTGTTCGCCAAAACAATCCAATCGTATCATTTGGAAATTTCCCTAAATTTACTGCATTTGACACCATACTCGTTAAGTATAATGCTGGAACACGTTCTAGTTTAGGAGCTATATCCATGTATTTGGCCGCTTCTTCTTTAGAAATAGCTAGCCATGCGGTTCTTCGCACTTCTGGCTGTCTACGCAAATAATCATTAAAGCGTTCAACTCCTTCTTTCGCTAATTCCTCACTAATCACAATAATTCGCAAGTGTCCTAAAAACAAATCATCAGCCAGCTCTTGTTGTAAATTAAGCAATGCATCCTCTAGTGTATGTCCGTAAGATGTGAGTATCCATACAGGCTCCTTTTCACCACCGCCAGTTTCTGGACCTAGAGGTATTCGTCCTGGAACAGAAATCTGTGCTGTTAATCGTATCATTTCTTGGTCAGTAGAACTGCTTTCTTCCTTAAAATGAGTTATATGTTCTACGTTTGCATCTGGATCAGCCTTATCAATAGCAATGCTAAGAATGGTTGCTCTCTTTTCGAGATCTAAACTATCCCAGCAACCAGATAACATCGGAATAAATAGGAGAATGATAAAATATAAACGAATTATTGTTTTGGACACAATATTTCACTCTCCCTTCGCTTTAAGTTTTCTTATTTTTGCTATGAACAAAAGTAATATTGGAATAACTATTGTAGCAATGAGTCCTAGTCTCCCAAAGATACTAATAATCTGATACATTTCAACCGTATCCTGGTGAATCATTGCAATCACAAACACGATAGGGAGGATAAAAAAAGTAAAGAGCTTATGATTTTTTAATTTTAAAAATTTGCTCATTGAATATACAGTAAACATATAGCTTGAGAATATCGTTGTGAATACAGCTGTTACCCAAACCGCTAAAAAGACTACATCTAACCTTTGTAATAAATTCCCGGGTAATGATGTAGCCCTCGCCAATTCAAGCGTTGGCCACATTGTTTTTTTTAATTCTTCCGGTCCAAATACTGCCAAGGAAGCAATAACGATCATTACATATAGTCCACCTGAAATCAAAATACCCCAAAAAGCTGCTTTTATAGCTTTTTTTTCTTTTTGCATGTACGGAATAATCAAGCTCATAATAAATGCACCTTGAAATAAAGCTGTAATTGTCAAAACTCCAGTAAACATGTCTTTATCCACTGTTGCTACTATCGGTTGCAAATACAGTACATTGGCATCTTTTAATGACACAGCTACTATTATGATAGCTGGTATTAAAATAGCCGGAACATAGAAATTGTGAATATACGTAAATGTATTTAAATCATCTCGTGTAAAAATAGCTGCTAGTAATAGCATTACAATAACTGTTACCTCTATAGGGGTTTCTTTCAACACAGCTGTAACAACTACTGCCCCAAATTCTCTAGAAGTCAAACCAGTTAATATCGTAAAAAAAACAATAACAACAATACTATATAGTTTTCCTAGCCACTTCCCTACAATTTCTTCACTATATTCAATAATCGTTTGATTCGGAAAGCGAATACCGAGTTTACAAAGTACAATAAGCATGATAAAAGAGCAGATAGTAGCTACGAATGTAAGAATTGGAGCGGCAGTATCTCCGTATTCAACAGCTATTAATGGCAATCGTAATACTCCAACACCAATAACCGTACTAATTAGTATTGTTGCCGTTTGTACTAGTGTTATTTCCTTTGTCTTTGTCACCTTTCTGGTCATCCTTTCCTTTATTCTCAAGAGGTATATCTAAAGGGTTGTTCGATTCTGTCTGAATTTCTTTATTCATACCTACTCGAATATCATTTTCAGGATGAAAAATGATTGGTCTTCTCGGCATCCATTGAAACGGAAAACGAATGATAACATCCTTCATTCCCTCTGGATTTCCAGGAGAGACTGGGCTCATATATGGAATACCATACGATTTTAAAGACAACATGTGATTGAGTATCACAATAAGACCAATCATTACTCCATAAAGACCAAAAATACCTGCAAGGATTACCAAAGGAAACCGTAACATTCTTAACGCAAAGGATGCTCCATATACTGGTGTAGCGAAAGAACCAATTGTTGTCATTGCTATTACTACAACGGTAATAGGACTTGATAGACCTGCTTCCACAGCTGCTTGACCGATAATTAATACCCCAACAATCGATAATGCCCCACCAATTTGCTTTGGCAAGCGGACGGTTGCTTCCCGGAGTATTTCCATTGCTCCTTCCATAATCAAAACCTCTATTACAGCCGGGTATGGTACTCCTGCCCTTCCTCCAGCAACTGCAACTGCAAATTCAGTAGGTAGTAATTCTGGATTGAATGATATAAAGGAAACGTATAGCGAAGGAAAGACAAGAGAGAATACTAGTGCTAACATCCGAACTAGACGGATAAAACTCCCCAATACAAATCTTGATGAATAATCTTCCGTTGCCTGATAGAATTGACTAAAGACAACAGGAACAAGTAATGCAAATGGAGATCCATCCAGGAGTACAGCTACTCTACCTTCAATCAAATTCCCAACTGTACTGTCTGGTCTTTCTGTTAATAATGTTTGTGGAAAGGGTGTTAAATGATTGTCTTCTAGAAATTGCTCGAGATAACCGGCGTCGAGAATTGCATCAATATCAATTTTTTTTAGTCGTTTTTCGACTTCTTCTATTAATACTGGATTTGCGATCCCTTTCAAATAACATATAGCAACTTTTGTTTTAGTAATTCTGCCAATCGTCATCGTTTTCACACAAAAATCTGATGATGGTAAACGATACCGTAATAAGCCAATATTTGTTCCTAATCTTTCAATAAACCCTTCTCTTGGACCGATGATTACTTGTTCGGTTTCTGGAGAAGTGATAGATCGTTTCTCTACTTCACGAGTATCAATACGAAATGCTTCTTGAACTCCATCAATAGCAATTACCGTTTCACCTGCTAAAATAGCTTCTACAAGTGCATACACTTTTGATTCGTGTGTAATTTCACTGTGATACAGTACTTCTTCCTCTAGTAGCTGAATAATATTTAAGCGATTTATTTCCTTTGTATTCACATGTTGGGGCGGATAAAGTAATGGTCTTAATAAGTCTTCATTAACACTCGATACATCAATTAAATTGGATATATAAAATACCGCAACTTTAAATGTTCCGAAGATGGTAATCTTACGTACGATGAAGTCAGAATTATCTCCTATTACTTTATTGATAAAAGTGATTGTCTCCGATAAGTCACCGCTTATTTCTTTATTCTCATATTTCTCTAATTGGACATGTGGAACTTGGTTATTCTTTTTCTGCTTGTTGAGATGATTCCTCTTCTTTTTCCACAATGACATAGCTTATCCCTCATTATTAAATCTAAAGTATTAATCTCAGTATGGGTAATTTAGGAATAATTATGTAAATACTTGCTAAAGCTGTAATAATAAAAAAATCACCTTATCAGATAAGGTGATTTGATTTCTAATTATTAATATATTTTTCAAAAACACTACCAAAATCAGAAGTATGATATTTCTCACGTGTCGAAGCTAACCATTCAAAACCAAACTCCGTTAGCCCTTTATACGTATCCGCTAGTTGACTATCGTCTGTTCTCGAATTTTGTAATACACTGACCGCTTTATCGAGACTTTGTGTTGCCATATTTGTATAAATTTCATTATGATGCGTAATTTCCGCAATACGAAGGAGTGATTTATATAAGTCCTTCAGTTGTTCAATTTGATCCTTCCTAACATCAATATCAAATTGTTGATTGCCAAACTTAAATTTTATCTCTACATCCATATCAATCTTCCCGGCTGTTTCCAGTAACACATTAGAAATCTTATGCTGAGAATACGTATAGCGCTTCAATGTTCTTTTCGACGAAATAGCACTATCTCCATCTACATGAATTAATGCTAAATTCGTAAAGCAATACTCATCTGCTTTTGTTTTAATTAGGAAATAAATTTTTTCATTATCCTCATGCATTACGTAATCATCAGCATCGGTTTTATCATAATCAGCAGGCGAAATAATTTTTCCAATATCTGATAACCCAAGAGCATCTGCAGCGATTTTTTTGAACATATGTATCATCCTTTCTTCTTCAGTTTAACTACTTAATATTAACAAATGAAGGAACCAAAGAAATGAATCAATGGAATCATTTCTGTTTAGGATATGCACTAGTTCGGATGATTATTTCTACATTGCACTTGTATCAATTCTTTTGGTACCCAATAGTTTATTACCAGCCTTTGTGATATCATGGTCTAGAAATACAGCTCGAATATCAATGCCCACTAATTGTTATTTCTTTATTTTACTAGAATCGATGTTATTTGTAGTAAGTCATCTATCACAAAATCTGCTTGATCAAGCTCATCTTCTCTAGCAAAATCAAAATTACATCCAATTGAAAGTAAACCATTATTTTTAGCTGCTAGTATATCTGATAGCCGATCTCCAACTACAGCACCATTCGTAATCTTATAATTCTTTATGATGAATTGAACCAAGTCTGATTTATTCAGAGTATTAATTTGTTCAATACTGAATGTCTCAGTTACCCAATCGTCGAGATGGTAGTAATTTACAATTGCTTTTAAGTATTTTATCAACCCATTACTTGCAATATAGATTTCATAATCATTTTCCTTCAAAAATTCGAAAGTTTCTTTTGCATTCGAATATAATGCACCTTTTCCATATTGTATATTTTCTATTAAGCTATGAAGGAAGTAGGTATCGGTTTCTTTTCTTACATCCAGAGAATGATTAGGCAATAAAGTTTCCCAAACTATTGGTAGAGGCGCCCCCATTATTTCTCGGTATGTATTAATAGGAGTTACGGTATCCCATTTATTTTGTTTTCGTAAATAGTTAAATGTATCTTCTAGTGATAGCTCTAATATTTTATTTGTTTGAAATAGTGTTCCGTCCATATCAAAAATGACTGCTAGTGTCATTTTTCAACCTCCAAGTTTAGATAAAGTGCTTCTCTAAAATCAATCTCGCTCTTTCATCCATATTTTTTGGTAAGTTATGTAGAGAGAAATACTTTAGAGCCAAGCCTTCATCATCATTTATTGCTAATTCACCACTTACCCCTTCTGCAATGTATACACATATTACATTAAATATTTCATCACCATTCGGATATTGATAATAAAGATTTGCTCCTGACAAAATATCGATGAACTTATAATGCTCCGCTCTTAATCCTGCTTCTTCATATAACTCGCGTGCAGCTGTTTCTTCCAAGCTTTCCCCTAATTCCATTGCCCCACCTGGTAAGCCCCATTCTTTAGTATCAGATCGATGTTGAAATAAAATTTCCTTTTCATCATTCATCACAATTATTGTCGATCCAATTAGAATGATTGGTCTACTCCCGATTAATTTTCGTAGTTCTTGGATATAACCAGCCATTTTTCACTATCCTTTCTCATTCATGAGCATTACCTATATTGATTATCCACCTAACCGCCTCATTGAAATCTTTTGCTACAAAATCAGGAGTCACTTCTGCCCAGCGACCAAAATACTCATTATGAATATACTTTTGATAAGCCTCTTCACCGCTGCCGGTTTTCACTAGTATTTTTATACATCCAACTTCGTCCGCTGCAACTAAGTCCGTCCAGCGATCACCGACTACTACACATTTCCGCAAATCCAAATTATTTTCCTTTGCGGCTTTTTGTAGCATTCCAGAAGAAGGTTTTCTACATGGACAACCTTCTGTATGTTGATGTGGACAAAGATAAATTTTATCAAATTCAAAGTTAATAAGTTCTTCGAAAAAACTGTCTACTGTAGCTTCTCCTCGAGAGATTCCTGGTTGATTTGTAAAAGAACAAATTAAAACACCTGCATTCATTAATTGCTGTATAGAGTTAGCCACATGTGGAAAAAGCTGAAACACTCCCGGATATAGAACTTCCTTTCCTCCACCGATTGTCCCGTCCCTATCTATGAAAATAGCTTGGATGTTCATTGCATATCCCTCCAACTAAATAAATATCGGTGTTTTAAAATTCTCCCGATCTTGAATCCATTTTGCCAACATATCCCTTGTAGGTGCTCCCATGATGAAGTTCACATCGTCTTTAGGATGCTTATTGTAATCGGTAATCTCTGATAATCGAATCCATTCTATTCCAATTTGAAATACATCCGGTGTTTCTCCGACTTCAGCTTCTTTTTCCGATGTAATTTTACATAAGAAGGTAAAATCAATTTGATGTATATCTCCGTCCTCTTCTGGAAATAACGAGTCTCTCTTTGCAATAAATTCATTTATAAATAAAAGTTGTTCCATTTCAACATGTAAACTAACCTCTTCCAGCACTTCTCTTTTAAGGGTGTCAAAAATGCTTTCGCCATGCTCTTGTCCACCACCTGGTAGAACATAAAACTCACCTTGTACACCCGTTCTTCTTAAAACTAGTAAGGAGCCGTCCTTAATTATTACCGCTCTTGCAGCAGTTCGAATCGCCATATTCACACCTCACCTGGGATTTTTGACTTATATAACTATATTCGCTGTTCCATAAGAATAACCTGCAATAGAAGAAGGGAAAACGCCACTTTTGTCGAATTATCTTTATTGAGAAAAAGAATGACTATTTATCAATAAGGAAGAAGGGTTAAAACAAAAAGCGAATAAGATTGCAGGCTATCTACTTCAAAGGAGTGTTTTCGTTAGAAAAGTAGCGAAAATAACTAGATTAAGGGAATTACTAATACATCCAACATCAAAATCCTGCCACTCCGGATTTAGTAAGTGACAGGATTTTTTCTATCATTCATATGATTAAACTTTTATACCACCTTAAAACAGGATCAGCAATCATTTGTATGACTTCCTTGTTAGTATCCGGTGTATGTTCTAAGCTGGGTGCTTCAGGATAATATTGTGCTAAAAAATGCTTTACACAATGTCTTACATCAGTAGATGAATCGGTTACTACTCGCATCCATTGATTTAGTTCCTCTTTTATTGCTCCAAAAAGTAGCATATAACTCCATGCTTCTCTAACACCTAATCGATCATCTTTTAAATTGTAAAAGTACTTCCATGCTAACGCTCTTTCTCTATTATCAGATGGTTTATGAAGTCCCCATATCGCTACTTTTTGTACGTAAGGAGACGGATCATCGACAAATTTCCATAATTCTTCTCTTGATATACTTTTTTGTTCTATTAGCTTAGTTAATTCTATTCCTCTTTTTAATTCTTTAATCAAACTTTCATGTCTAAGTGATTTTTTTAGAGAACTCGGAACCGATGGAATCAATTGTTCCGTTTCAATAGCATGTAATGTTTTTGCCACATTAACCATTGGAAGAAGTTGTTGATTATTTCCTAATGGCGTTCCAAAGTGAATTAACGCAGCTCTTAATTCATCTACAGTAAGTTTTGGGTACTTTGCGAGAATATATGCACACACTCCACCTATTAATGTAGCCGATCCACAAGTTCCTCCGAAATAGGATACTTTTACATTTGAAACTGCAGGATTATAGTAAGGAGTATATAAGTCTGTTTCTCTAGCATGATAGTAAGGTGCAGGCAAATAGGTAAACGGTGCCAAAATATCGGGTCTAAAGTGGCCATCACCATTCATTCCAATAGTTGCCTGAGGATACGGTTTTTTCATGTTATTAGCTTGTCCATGATCATCACTTCCACCAATCGCAAAAAAATCAATCGGAGAATTACTATTAATTGCAGGTGAATTGCCATTAGCTTGGATCACTAATACACCAGAATATAAAGCTGGCTTCATTGCTTGAACAAGAGGTTCATCACAAGTTGGCCTAATACTCGGATCACCTCCAATAATTTGGAGGTTAATAACAATTTTAATATTCCATTCTTCACGTCTCTCCATAATCCATTCCATTCCTTTTTTCAATTGAACGGGATCATGCGAATCTATCATAATAAAGGTTGCATTCGGTACTAGTCCAACATACTTTTTTCCGTTAACCTCAAAGGGAAGGTGGGATAATAGAAATAAAGACATCATTCCATGTTCTGCATAACTAGGATAAGGTGAAGATTCCTGTGGTTCTTCAAGAATAATATCAACACAGTTAACAGATAAATCCTCACTTACAGTTACTCTTTTTAATCTCCCTGCCAAATGTTGAATGAGCGGGTGATGGATTGCTGTATCTGTGATTACAATTCCAATCCCTTTGCCCGCGTTTGTTTCGTCAGGTGGCATTTCAAAACCTAATCTCTCCCAATTTGGATCAGCCAAAAAAGAAGTGTACATTTCATTCCTCCTTATGGTGACATTGTCTAAATACTCTATTTATCATATCAAATTGTCTATCTTGTTTTTTTACACTAAATCAACTAATCTTTACCTCTAATATGTATCCGTTATTTGCAACTGCGTTATCGTGCCTTGGTGAAAGTAGAGCTGCCATTTCCCATCGATATACTTCCAGATGGAACTACGAAGTGTATTTCGTTCTCTTGTTTTATCAACGATTAAGTATGTTGCTAACACAACATCTTTGGCTAATGGATGGATTTCATAGTTATGGAGCGACATTTCCGTCAATACAACCCCAAATTCCAGACAGTCTTTTTTATCATATATATATCCTGAACTACCTATTTCCATGAAATCATCCGCTAATATATTAGCTAGTTTATCAGGATCATTTCGAATATTTAATGCTATATGGCTTTCTTCTAAATCTTTTAAATGTTGCTTTAAATTATCATTCAAGTCTTTCATCTCCAATTTATTAATCATTAGATTTAGTTTATTGTACAGTGTAAATTGGAAACTTTGTACTTCATATTCAAAATAGATGAAATAGTTTATAGGAAATAAAAGTAACTATAAAGGGAGAGATTTAAAATCGAAAAATGGGAAGCTGCTTATTTAGCAGGGATAGTGGATGGTGAAGGAACAATCACGTTGACAAGAATGCATGAAAATGAACATAGAAGACCATGTATTACGATTTCTTCTACAGATTTGGAATTATTACATTATCTTATTACATTGACAGGAGGCTATATTAGCAATAAAAAGAACTATAACCCTCAGCGACATAAAAATTCATATACATTAAATATAAAGAAAAAAGAATGTGTCTTAAATATATTAAAAAATATTGCACCTTTTCTTCGAGTTAATCAAAAAAGAGAGCGTGCACAATGGATCATCCAAAACTATGAATTAGTAACACCGAGAAATGGCAAATATACGCCAGAATCATTAATGAGAAAAATTAAGTTTGAAGAAGTTTTTTTCGAATTATAGTTTGATTGTGACTTGAAATATATCCTTGCCTAACTTTGAAGCATATCCTTGCCATCAATTGATATTACAATGTTTTTAAATATATTTTTAAAACAATAGATGTTAAAAGTGTTATTTTTTTACCTTTTTTAAATTACTATATAAAATTTCCTTATACTCTCGGCTACCTTATGCTTCAAATTAAAACTTCCGGCAATATTACGGTTCAATGATTACTCTAAAATATTATAAAAGAACCTCAACAACAAATTGTTGGGGTTCTTAGCACTTACTTTCATCTATTTTTATCAACTGAAATAAATTTGTTCGTCATTAATCACTCAGGCTTAATAAAGAGAATTAATTGAAAAATTATAACTTGAAAATTTTAATATACTTGTATATCTCGTCAAACTTTATTTTTATATCCTAATTTTTCTAATTCAATTTCCCAGACTGTTCTAAATTCCTTTTTAATAAAATAATTTGGATCAGATAACTTTTTTTGAACAGTTTTTATTCCAGGATAGATTCCATTTCTATCTAATTCAAATATAACATTCCTAATCTCTTCCTCAATAACCCTAAATCTTTTGGCTTTCTCTTCTGCACGAAATTTTAAATATCTATCTATTACTTTTTTACTCAGTTCTGGGGAATATCTTTTTGCATTAACAATAGGTATCCCTGTATTAATTGAAAACTGCATAAAACTTATCGGAGGCTCTAACTCTAATGTTGCCATTAATTTCTTATCAATTTCATCTTTGCGTAGAATTTCTTCTACTTTATTATTAGTTTTATATGCAGCCTTCAACCTCTCACACAAACTAGGAAAATTTCTTTTAGCAGTCATATAAGAAAAGTTTTTTTCATTGGATAGTTTATGCAAACTAATATTTCGTTTATCATTAATCGCCTTTCTTAACTCATTTTCTATTTCTTTTACTGACAATAAACTTCGTTTAAAGCTTTTTTTACCTTGAATATTAATGTTACTCCAATTTTGGTTGCAATAAAACAACTCATAGATTGATAGATTAAGCTTATTGCTAATTTTAAACATTGATTCAATTGAGGGTTTTGCTTTGTTATTAATCCAATTAGATAACATGGTTTGATGGATATCAAAATATTTAGCAAATTGAGTTACACTGATAAAATTGTTTTCTTTCATAACTTTATTCAAAACATGTCCAATTTTCCATTTTGTTGGTATATATTGTAGACCTAGAGCATTTTCTATTAATGGTTTAAAGGTATTAAAAAGAAATATTTCATATTCTGATAAGTTAGTAGAATTTTTTTGATTATCTCTCCCTAACCATACTGAACAATATTGGCAGTGTCCAACAATTAAATTATTGTGTAGGAACTGCAATTTCTTGCCGCAATTTGTACATTTGTCTTCAAGTTTTACTTGGTGTCTATCGCATGTATCAATACCTTTAATGTACCATATTAATGGCTCATAAACTTCTTTCCCATTACTTTTTAATTCTTCTAAACATATTGGACACCATTTTCTAGTATCACCTATTACATTTTTTGAAAATAACCCAGACCAAGAATTCATAGTTAAATAAAGTAGGTCTTTTCTTGTAGTTAACTCTTCCAATGCAGAAACATACTCTAGACTCACAGGGCTATTTCCATTGATATATCTTATTGAAGAACCAAAACCACCAGTCTGAAATGCTTGCTCAATATATTCTTTATTTACTAATGTAGTAAAAGTTTTACATACTAACGTGGTTACTTTCAAATTATGACTTTGTGACAATCTAGAAATATAACTGGTGAGACTTTCCGCATATGGAGTCCCAAGACCAATTGGCTCTAAATTATAAAGTGTACTCCTGGGGGGGATTTTAAGTTTGTCCAAAAATAGGTTATCAAATTTCATATCATTCAAAGAACCACTCCATTTCTATTATTGGTCTTACTTTAACTGAATATTTAAATATCATTTATAAAAATACTAAACTTAAGTACCTGTTTTATCACGTTTCGGTTTTCTTTCTCCAGGACGCTTATTAATACTTTTTGGTTCGCTGTTTTCCTCTTTCTCGTCTAGCTTTAACCAACTATTAAGTTTATTTTCTTTTTCTTCTTTTTGTTCAATAAGCTGTGTTTCACCGCTTGTAATTTCAGAAGCCATGACATATGCTTGGTCAATTGTTGGTTCAAATCTCTTAAAGTCACTTAAGACAAGGGTTTTTGTTTCTATATTATCCTTCATTTTTGAGTTAAAAGTATCATTTAACCAATCCTTGAGAGTTCCAACACATCCTATAGTGTGCTTATAGAAATACTTCCACTCATTAATAAGGTCAGGTTCTTCAAGTAAGGGATATGACTTTTGGAAATACAATAGGACATATTTAAATGCTTTAATTTCATCAACTTTCTCCGAGTTGTATCTAGAAAAATGAATCTCTGTTGTTCTTCTCCCCAATTGTCCGTTAATATTTCTAAAACTCAATAATTCATAAGTTCCAAATAGTATGATTGGGATCCCAAATATTGATGCTAACGATTTAATGGCATCCATATGATTCCTTAATCCCTTTGAATTCGCAACCTTTGTCATATGTTGTGCTTCATCGATTAATATAACCTTAACTTTTCTATATTTAACTGCATTAATCAAAGAATGTCTCAATTTTCTTTTTGTTTTTTCGTTTGGGACTGTAACACCTATTTCATGTAATGGTAATCTTTTTTCCTCAATTAAGATCTCATCTAAATTTCTTAGTGCTTCAGTATAAAAGTCAATCCAATCAAACTTTCCATCCTCGGGAGCAAATGCCTCTAAAGATAAAACTGGAATAAGTCCTTTATCCTCTAACATATCATCGTAAAATTTAGTTATAAACTCACTTCTTACTTTTTTTAACAATGTAGACTTACCTACACCACTTGGACCATATACCAGTAAAACTTTACCTTTTCCACTTAAGACATCCACTTTTCCCATTAAATCTTCATACGAATCAACTAATTTAGGGTGCGCCATAGTCCTTTTTTCGAAAAAGTTTATTCTTTCATCAATAGATTGAAATAATATTTCTTTTGGGTAACTTAGATCCATTAGAAAAACTCCCCATACTTTTTAAATTCAGTAAAATCTTCACCGTCGTATTTTACATGTTCCATTTTCTTAGAAGAATCTTTCTCCTCAAAACTTTTATTTTCATTACTCCTTAACACTTTTTCGGTGTTTATACTGGAAGCAGCTGTGCTTTTTCCCCCACTAATTACTCTCAATGACCTCCTAAGTGCTTGATCCTTAAGTCTCTGAGTCTCTAAAAGTTCATGAGCTTCGGCACTTTTTAAGAAATCCACAATTTCTGAAGCTGAAACACCATTTATTTTTTGTTTTTGAGTTTCCCTCTTTCTCTTCCTAATTTCCGCTGTAATAAGTTTAATTTCTTTCTCTGACTTACCTTCAAACTCCAGCTCATACTGGGAATGAAGAGGTACCCAGTAATTCCCAACATAAGCATATGCTTTACTATAATCAAATGGATCATAACGGACTGGGATTTGTTTTCCTTCAACAACAGGATTGCTCAATTCATACGAATTATAATAGCAATTATTAATCTTAATTCCCTTTCCGGGCTGAACTTTTGCAGTTCCTTTTTGTGTTGTTGGTAGTGTCATCATTTCAAAATTCGTATCATATCTAATGTATGTTTGCTTTCTTTCACCTGTTTTTCTTATATTTTGTTGATAGGCATCACGAGGACTTTGATTAAGAGTAGTATGTTCTTCTTGATCATAGACCTCATAAAGCCACTTGGCTAAAAATTCATATAATATTTCTAAGTTCCATATAGCCAGATTGCGCGGATCAAACTCTTTTGTCATTTGTCGAACTAGCTTTGATAATTGTGTGTTACCTGCTAAATTGTTAATAAACATCGTATTTGTTGTACCAAAAAGCCTCTCACAAACAGATCCAAACTTCGGCTTTGCACCTGGTCTAATTTTTTTATGACAGTTATATGTTGCTAATAAAGTATCAAAATAAGTACTTTGAAAATCTTTTCCGCCATCTACTACTATTGTTTTTGGAAATCGCGAATATTTCTTAACACATTCCCTAAGAGTATTCATACATGACTTATAAGATGGGGGATCAAATGTTAAGTAGAAAGCTAATACTCTTCGTGAGTATGCATCCACTAATAAAGTTAACCATGGCCTTCCTAGTTTTTTCTGGGTCTTTGAACAAATAAGTTGAATATCAAGCTCTGTATGGTCTATATGCACAATTTCAAAAGGCCTAGTACCATGTCTTGGTGTAGTAAGCGATAATTCCAAATATAAAGGTTCTTTATTATAGGCTGCTTTAGGACCTCTTCGCTTTATATCTTGTTCGTAGCTTGAACGGTTCTCAATTTCTTGAAAGAAGGTTTTATTACTTGGAGGTTCAAACCCTTTCTCTAAACATGCATTCCTAAATAATCTATATACTGAAGACTTATTTCTTTGCTTATTATTTTCATAGTGATTTGTAATATGTTCATCCATTAATTCAATCACATCTTTACTTATTCTACGTGTATAATTCCCTTTATTGTGATTTTCCGGAATTAGCCCTACAAACCCACTTCCGTATTTTTTTTCAGCATTTAATACTTTGCGTTTCCAATATCTAAGTGTTCTCAAAGGAACATCTACAATTTCTCCATCTATATACATTCTATATTTATTGTACTTCTCATTTGCTTCTGCGAGAGTTTCGGGACTTGCTGATCTTATGATTTCCATCAGTTCAGATTCTTCATCACTTTTTGATAGTTCATTCTCAAAAGACTTAATACTACCCATTTTTATTAATTCTTCAAATGCATTTACTGGTAATGGAATGATTTTTTCAGTTTCATTTAAAAGAGAAATCTCAGTCTCACCAATATTAATAACTGTCCACGGGTTTCCATTCCAAAGTATTTCTTTACCAATTTCCAAAGTTACTTCGTTTTCAGTTTTTTCATTTACTTCTTTGTTTTTTGATTCCTTAACATACAGGATAGCATCGGCCGTTTCTTTATTTATAAATAAAGGGAACTTATCAAAATTTATAATAAGAAAACGCTCGAGATCTACATACATTTCACCCAGAATAATTAGTTTGTAAATATCATCTGCGGTATATGCAGTATCTTCAATAGATAACAAATCTTCCAAAGTAATCATAGGTTTGGATTTAACATAATTAAGAATAATATTCCGACTAGGCAAAGAAACTGTAGGATTTTCTTCTAAAAGATAGTCTTCTAAAAAACGAATATTATTTTGTAGATTCCAGTCAATTTCATTAGAACAACGTATTCTAAATGATAACCCCTTATTCCTTGCAAACTCCTCGGCAGGTGGACATCTCCACTGTCCATTTTCATCTAATATATAACGTTCTGGTGATTCTTCAATCATCTTAGATAGTTCTTTTTCTGTTTTCCACTCTTCCCAACCAATAAAATCTTCCGATATCACAAAGAAGTCAGCGGTATATCTATATCCTCGATTTTTACCATTTAATTTATAATTGATGGTGAAGCTTTCAGGTTGGTCATAATACTCATAAACGCCTTTATCAAACTCCATTAAATAGATTGCACACAATTCAAGTGTGTGGCTTTCAAACTGAATAGTTAGCCCCATCTTTTTACTAGAGTAAAAACCTGGAACATTTCCCGCTCCGCTTCGAACCTTACGAGCCGGTTCAGCATTTCTAATACTATTATTGATATAGTTTTTATTCTCATCACTAATTCCTTTTTTATTGCATAATGAATCAAAGTCCTTAATCATTTATATTGATACTCCTTACTTTTTTCCTCGGTTCAATAAAATTGCTGGTTCTATCAAGGTTTTTCCAACTGCCATTTATGCAAACAAATGCAATGTCTAAATCTACGGGGTCAAATTTAACTTTTACCTTTTTCCCATTAAATGTTGGTTGGAGAAATTCTATAGTCCAATAATATAAATTATTGTTTTTAATCCCTCGTCCCTCGATAACTTTACGTTCAACTATTGGATAAGTTAACAACTTGAATTCATTATCATAACGTATTAATCTTGTGCCATATTTACCTATCCGATAAGATGTGGATTGAAAAATTTCTCTTGGACTCGTTCCTAATGCTTGATGATTTTTTCGATCATATACTTCATAAAGCAACATAGAAAGTGACTTTTTCAAATTTCCCATGGACCAAAAAGACTCTTCACGTTCAATTTCATTCCTAACGAAATTATTAACAATGCCAGATAAATCATTAGATTCAAATCGGATAGGACTTGGATAAAATTGGACTGTAGTTCCAAATAAAGCTAATAAATTATTAAACTCATCGCTTTTAAATTCTTTCCCATTATTCATCAATAGGGTTTCAGGGAGTCGAGAGTGACTTTTAACGCATTCCCTTATCACCATCATGTTGGATATATACGATGGACCATTCAATGATAAATAAAACGCTAATACTTTCTTAGAGTAATCATCTAACAATATCGTTAACCATGGCCTGCTCAGAAGAGTTTTTCTGTTAGGAATATACACAAAAGTATCCAGACAAATATATTCAATAATTGCCTTCTCAAATGGTCTTGTTGATCCTCTTAATTTATTGATTTGATATTCGTTAATAGACATTCGTTAACAACTCCTTTTTTAATTCATTCCAGTTTTCTTGCATTGTTTTCTCTTTCAGGAATCCAGTTCCTAAAATATCTTCTATTTGTCTTCTGCTTGGGTAAACTCCTTGTTTTACTAATAGATTTACAGCATCTTTAAGTTGATTAGTTTTTGTAATTAACCTATCTTCTTTTTTTTCTTGTAAGTGATCATTGTAAATTTCTTTGATTTGATTACATTCTGTTTCATACATTCTTGATAGTAACCTGCGGTCACAACCAATCATTATCGCTAATTCACTAATTGATATTGGTTGTTTAGTCTCAATCACTTTATTTAAAATCCTTCTTATTTTTTTATGATCATGTTTATTTCTCCCTGTTTCTATGGTTTTAGTCGAACCTATTTTTATTTGAGGATTTTTTGTATGTAGAAACTCTATTAGAGAAATTCCAAGTATCTTGCAAATTACTAATAAATATTTAAGAGTAGGTAGATGTTTACCATTTATCCACATCATCAATGTTGACCTTGGTATATTAAAACTCTGAGCAGCTTTTGAAGGAGATTTATCAAAAACTTCATCAATATAGTATTTTAGTGAATTTGTCGGATTTCTATTTGATAACTGAAGATCATTATTAGCCAACAATTCTCCTATAAACTGAATATCAGATAAGGACTCATTTGTATTCTTTAAGATTCCTTCATTCATTGAAGTGGTATTACCCAACCAAGCTTCGCATCTGGAACAATATCCGGGGTGTGATTTTCTATTGATTACCGGTACTGTGTTACTACAATTCCCACAAATATTTTCTAGTGGTTTTTTGTGTTTTAAACAGTAATTAACAAGTTGGAAATTCCATATTAATGGGTCATAAATTACCTCATCATTTAATCTAGATTGTTCATAACAATAAGGACACCATGATTTTGTTGTCTTTAATAATCCCCTGTTTGGCAATGTTACTGACCAATTTTGGAGGGTAGTAGAGCTTATATCTGATCTTCCAGTAAATTTTTCAGTTAAATCACTAAACTCAAGTGCTAATTTTCCCAAACCATTAATACCTATTGCAGAGTCAAAAAAACCATTACCTCCACGCCTTGAAATCCTCGTTAAATACTCCTTGTTTAATAAAGGAGCATATACCATCGAAATTAAATCTCCTGTGAGAACACAGTGGGCATCTGCTAACCTTGTTATATAGCTAGTTAAGGATTCAACTAAAGGTGTCCCTTTTCCTATAGGTTCTATGTTATATAAAATACTTCTTTCCATAATTTTCTAACCCCTACTTTCGGGGGTATTATTAGCAAAAAATAGTATTTTATACACTAAAAGTAATTTTCGTTCAATGGAAATTGAAAGTTAGATTTAATTTCGTTTGAAAAACTTACCTCCTTCTGTTAAAATAACAATAAAAAAAAGCACCACTAATAAAACGATGCAGGTACGTAACCCATCGTATATTAGCGGTGCTTCCGCATTTTATCATTATTAAGTTCTTATTTCAGTATATTTGGATTTTCTTCCAAAATTTCTACCTATTTATTAAAGCATAGAAATACAGAAAATGCAAATAAAAAGCTCGTTAAGTTATCGATTTTAATCTCCAACACTCCACATGGCTTATAGTGCACGCAATTCGAAAAAAGTTATAGTAATAACCACTTCTATTACTTCGGTTTTTCAATTAAATTTAGAGTTTATCAATCAGAGGATATGACATCATTTGTATGATAATCTTTCGAATTTCTCTCGCATTATTTATAAATTTAATCTGGCTGTATTTTGCAATAGAAAAATGCAGAATAATGCAATTAAAAATGCAGAGGTTTGCCACCCAATTAGTTCCTTTTTGA
>VEFU01000449.1 GCA_007679095.1 Paenibacillus bovis | reverse complement strand
ATAAACAAACTACCTTTGAAACTTTACTCTCACCAACAAAAGACTTTACAAATTCATCTACAGCCCCAAGCCCTAGTTAACGCCTCTCATATTATGCACGATAGTCGTGTGGAAATTTTAAACCCTCATTTACACATTCCAACTCTACCACAAAATCCTAATTTCCCTATCCCCATGACTCTTAAACGTGCCCGTCCTTATACGCCCCCTCACCTTAATAACCGTGATCATCTGCCAATC
>VEFU01000448.1 GCA_007679095.1 Paenibacillus bovis | reverse complement strand
TTTATGAGGAATTAGATGGGAAAGAAAGGGAGGTGGATGAATCGGTGGATACGTATAATGGTGAGGAAGAAGGGAAGGGTATGGAGGTTTTATTGGGGGAATGTGTGAAGAGATTTGTGTGCGTGGTGGTGTGATGGGGAGTGTTAGGGATTGGGGGTTAGTTAGTTAGGGAGGGCAAGGTGGAGGGTGTTTTCCTAGGGATGCTGTTAATGGTTTTTTTAACTGCGTTTGAAAATAGGA
>VEFU01000447.1 GCA_007679095.1 Paenibacillus bovis | reverse complement strand
TGACCACTTCATTATGTTTAAGTCCAATCACACTTTTCTCTCTTCCATACCCCCATCTACTTCCAATTCCCATTGCTCCACTACTACTTATCCTACAACCTCTTTTACGTTATACAATTCCCACAGCGTTTCTACTTCCAACATTTTTTCATAATCACCCACCAAACAATAACTAGCTTATTTCAAATCCCACTTATCTTTCCTTACCCTATAATACAAACATAGATAAAAACCTCCCAAA
>VEFU01000446.1 GCA_007679095.1 Paenibacillus bovis | reverse complement strand
GAAGCTGAGTAAAAATGTAATCAATATTCTCCTGTTTTTCCATCACCTGCATTTTCCTCATAACTACTATGTCGTAATGTTCCTTCTCTATCAATAACTTTCCACATCCTTCTATCCTTCTCTTCAAACCTCCCCTTATCAACATAATTTATTCCTCTTACTACAATTTCACCTTGAACAATCATGTCATCATCAATACTCCCTCCTATTCGATGTATTCCTACACCTTTAGCTTTCAGTT
>VEFU01000445.1 GCA_007679095.1 Paenibacillus bovis | reverse complement strand
AGATGGCAAGGTTACGCATTAGTGGAAAGGAAAATATTTGAGGGATAAAGCGGATAGGAAAAATTGGAATTTTGGTATGTTTTGGTTTAAGAAAGGGGGGATAATGTGAAGGGAGTAGAGGTGTTAGAGGGATAATGGGATGTTGGATTGGAATGGAGAGTAATAAAGGAGTTGGGGGAAGGTGTAGGGGTTGTGGGATATAAGAGCAAAAAGTACCGTCATATGGGGATGGTTGGATTGG
>VEFU01000444.1 GCA_007679095.1 Paenibacillus bovis | reverse complement strand
CCAAATTCTAATTTACACCAACCAACACTTCCTCCTCACCCCTTATCACCTTCCACCATTACCCTAATCTCTAAAAATCTAAAACATCCACAAACACCCATTCCTTTTATCACTTACTTAATTAGTCAACAAGCTCAACCTCATATCTATCTTCCTCCTAACGCACTAACGTATCACACCATTCATCGTAACGATCACTTCAAACCACAACTTCTACAATTCTTAAATACTCACACAACTC
>VEFU01000443.1 GCA_007679095.1 Paenibacillus bovis | reverse complement strand
CCAAATCTCGATATGCATATGTTCCTGAAGGATTCCAAAAACTAAAAAACGACATAGAGAATAAAAAGAAAACTAGTTCAATATCACCTAGAGCAGTTGGTGGGAACTACAAAAATAGCGGTGACTGTTTCTATTCTGAAGTTTTAAACTCATATGGAGAACTTTTAACTGGAAACATAATCACAGCAGTTTTTGAAGATGTTAAAGCCAAAAACTTAAAGGGCGTAGCAAAAAAATTAGC
>VEFU01000442.1 GCA_007679095.1 Paenibacillus bovis | reverse complement strand
CTACACCCATACTTCACCCCTTTACACACCTCCGAATTCATCTTCATTATTCTCCACCTCAACAACATTTTACAACACAAACAACACCCCTTTCTTTTCAAACACCTTCTCATTATCAAATGCTTCTCCAACGCAAAAAAATTTCTGCTCATCCACAAACACCTAAAAAAGCTGTCTTACTTCACCATCGCTCTTTACCCTTCACCATTAACAAACAAATCTTATTTGATTTATTTCCTTTC
>VEFU01000441.1 GCA_007679095.1 Paenibacillus bovis | reverse complement strand
TACAAAAACCTCAAGTCCACTTACTAACTTCATTCCCACTTAACCAATTCCCACAAAACCCACACTTCTCTAACCTTCACTACTTAGCTAACCTTCACCCTCCATATTCTTATATTCACTTTAAGTTACCTACATGCCATAAACAACCAAAACAACTTAAAACTCATCCAAATCCAAAAATCCCAAACAAAAACTTACCTAAACCTATCTCCCATCCTATACATAATCACACACTTCGTAAC
>VEFU01000440.1 GCA_007679095.1 Paenibacillus bovis | reverse complement strand
TCAACATATTTCTCAAAATCCTCTATCTTTTCAACATAAATTTCATACACATCCCACCAATAATTTCATTCAAATTTTTACATCCACAACCCCCATATCACAACCACTTCAATTTAACTTAACACATAAACACACTCGCCAAACTCCCTCCATAACACCACAAATAACTCCCATTACACATAAACATCCCACTCTAACCACACATATAACTATCTTTAACCATCTTACACAATTAAACCAAA
>VEFU01000043.1 GCA_007679095.1 Paenibacillus bovis | reverse complement strand
ATTGTATAAAAAAATATTTTTAAGAAGTCAAAAAACCACGGAAACCCCCGTCAGATCAACTTTTTCTGAGGGAGTCTCGTGTACATCCGCTACAATCAACTAAGTTGTTAACAACAATGAACTTTAACAGAGCCACTGAATAAAAAGAAATCCATTTGTGTAGCTTCATTAAAGAAGTAATGAATAAAGTAAGTGGTTACTAACCCAAATACAAAGACGACTTGAAAATTACATTTGTAAGTTTTCAAGTCGTCTTTGTATTTATAGTTTAATCCCAGCTTTGTTTTTTATTTTTCTGCATCTGCTGGTTGGCGGTCTTTTGTAATTTCACCACATGCTATTCTATCACCAGCATCTCCAGCTGGTTGTGACATACCATCATCTGCTCCAGAATGGATGACAATAGATGTTCCTTCCTTTGTATAAAGAGAGTCCTTCCCTTCTTCAAATGAAACGCTAGGAGCAATTAAATCAAGTTTTACACTACCATCGTCCTCTACGATTATATTAGGAAGATCGCCAGCATGTGCACCTTTTGGATTAAGTAGACCATGTTCCTTGTCCTTCTCCGGGTTAAAATGTTCTCCAGCTGATAGAAAATCCGGAGGTGTACAAGAACCTACTTCATGAATATGGATAGCATGTACTCCGGGTGGTAAACCTTTTAATTCTCCAGAGATTTTTACCCCTTCTGTCTGTTCCTCCATTGTAATTTTACCTAATGAATCACCATCACTATTTTTTACATCAACTTCAATTTTTTTCGGAAGCTGAGTAGAACAAGCAGTTAAGAAAAGACAAAATATAACTAATATATATTTCCGCACATTGAAACCCCCAATTAATAAGCTATATTTTGTCATTATAACCATCCAAAAAATATTTTATCCTAATAAAAAGAGAATAAAAAAAAGCATCTTATTGATGCTCTTTTTGACGTTCACGGTTTATCCGCTCTTCTAATTCTTTCGTTTTTAACTCTTGTTTTTTCGAAATTCTTTTGAATAATATAAGTGTGACTATAGCTCCAATAACAAAAAATGCCATTGTAATAAATGCGGGAATATATTCAGATTTATCTTCCGGAAAATATAGAAAAGGCATATTGATTAAAAATGCATCCATAATTGATAACAAGGATTTCATCCCTTCCGTCTACATATATAACATAATTATAACAAACGTTATGGATAAAATCCAAGCTGTCAAAAATATGAAACTCGACAATTATGTGAAAACAAATATTGCTACAATCCTATTATTTTAGATAACAAATTCCAAATAACTCTTGCTTCTTCTGGACTATCGGGTGTAATAACTTTATATCCCGGAAATGGCAGTGCTTCAGATTTATCACGGATAAACTTGGAAACATATCCATTATCCATCATTGCCAGTTCATAAAGTTCCTGAGTCTCACCACTAAAAAAGTTTTGTTTACGACTAATTGCCCAGCGGAACCAACTAAAGAAAGCATTATCTGATTCTTGATAGTGTTCCATTAACTTATTGGCCTCATCATATCGCTTTAATCCTATTAGACAAGCAACTGTTGGATAACGAACCCCTTGATGATCACCAGGATTCAATAGTAAAATTTGATTTAAATAGGTAAAAGCTTCATCAAACCTATCTTCATCAAATAGCCACATCCCATATTTAAACAACGCTCGTAAGTATGGACGATTTGTAACGACTTGCCAAGGGACATCGGAGGATGTATCAAATAAAGCTTGTCCTTTGTTAATTGCTTTTTCAAACAAACTTCTGTCGTCCCGTTTCTCAGCATTCCATAACAGTACATCCACATTCTCTGAATCAAGTAAATGGGCAATTTCAATACAATTATCTTTTAATCGTTGATCATCAGCAAAATATGCATCATACACATAAAATTGTGCTTTTTCTTCCTCATTTTTTGGTTCATATGGAACATTTATATATGCTTCTATATATCGTTTCATTTCATTCTCAGATGTAATCTCATGTTCTTTTAAATGCATATAAAGTTGCCAATTCGTAAATTCAGAGGGACGAGCATCTGTACCTACTTCAAATGCCATTCCTTTAAACTGGGAGTCATCTACATCCTCCCATTCTTCCTCAATGAATTGGGCAAAGTTTTTTTCATGTGCCGATGCATTCGTGGCTGATACTTGATAGTACTCACATATTCTTTTCTTCGTCCATTCTGAATCAAAGTACCCTTCTGTTAATCCATATTGTATGACTCCAGCAGCAAGCGATTCTGGCTTTTTTATATTATTTACAACATTATGTTTATGCATATATGCAATTAACATAGCCATTAATTCATCACTTTTAACTTCCATTTCAATCATGCCATTGTAAACAGCAAATAACACTTGTTGTTCTTTATCAGATATCTCTCTGTCTTCCAGTTTATGCTTCACCCCGAAAATATAGTAAGCTTCCACTATCGAATTCAACCAAAAGTCTTCTATATCATGATAAGAATTTGCCAATTGTTTTATTTCACGCTCTACATGTGTAAAAGTATGATTCAAAGTTAGCACACCATTTAGTGGCATCCACTTCGTATCAGTAGGATCAACAGGTACAAAATGACTTAATACATAATCATTCTGATTAGCAGAAAAGCTTTCATTAATCGGTACAGTAAAGTTTCCTTCCATTAACAAATCCTTAATGATCGCTTCTTCATTCTCAATTTTAATTACTTGACCAAATATACGAAGTGGCTTTTTCCATATTTTTAATGTTTCTTTTATTTCTGCTGATAAAGTACCAGATTGGATTTGCTTTACGAGAAATTCAATCCAAATATCCACTTTATATGTAAAGAAATAGGCGTCCCCTAGAATCGTACTTAGTCGTTCATTATCATAACGTTCAGCTAAAGCTTCTTCCTTACCATCCAGCCATCGATATAGATCAACCATTTCCTTTTGTGTAGGATGTGCATGAAAAAACTGTTGTAAAACTCCATGCAACACTTCTACAGTTTCTATTGCTTTTTGTTTCGTAATACAACATTTTTTATACTTTTTACCACTGCCGCATGGACAAAAATCATTACGACTTACCATATAAAAAACTCCTTTTTGTTAACAACTGTTTAATGATTGGAGTCTTATCTTTCATCATCAAAAAGTGTTTTCTCCTCTTCGCGACTATGAATTTCATTTACAGCGATAAGAGCATGAAATTTCATCATTACATCACTTGTTATTCCTTGTTCCTGTATTAATTGTTGAATATCGCGTAAGAGTATTCTAAGTATTTCATGGTCTCTAGCTAATTCAATCACTGCTTCTTTCAGTTCTGGTTTTTCTTTCACCATTTCTTGATAAAATCCAGACTCTTCCGTATCTGCATGGGCAATAACACGTGTTTGCCAATATTCTATTAAATCATCTGCAGCCATTTTTGCCGCTTCGATTTCACCCTGTTTTAATAAAGTAACTAATTCATCTGTTTTTTGTATAGCTCCAGAACGAGCTCCTTCATGAATTGCGTGATGTGCGTGATGTTGTGCTAACGCTGGTCCATGCTTTGCCAAATTACTTCCTCCCCAATACTTAGCCACCAATATAAGACATATTGATTTTTTTATATTTTTTAGCCGTTTCTTCTGTTCTCTCATCGGAATAACGGTCTTGGCGTTTCTCCCAAACATCAATTATAGTTTGTTCTAGCTCCTCGTCTGATAACTCACTTCGTACTAGAGAACGTAAGTCAACACCATTGCCTGCGAACAGACAAGTATATAGCTTTCCATCTGATGATAACCGTGCCCTAGTACAGGAGGAACAAAATGATTCGGATACAGACGTAATAAAACCTACTTGTGTTTCTGTATCATTATATTGGTATCTCTTTGCAACTTCTCCAAAATAATCTTTTTCCACTTCATCTATGTTAAATTCCTTAGAAAGGAGTTGAATAATTTCTTTTTTCGTGATTACCTTCTTAAAACTCCAAGCATTGTCATTACCAACATCCATAAATTCTATAAATCTTAATTCTAGTCCATTCTCCTTACAATACTTCGCCATCGGGACAATTTGATGTTCATTTAATCCCTTTTGTACAACCATATTAATTTTTACACGAAAGCCCAATTCCTTCGCAAATTGAATTCGTTCCAAAATTAAATTTGAAGAAATTCCACGCCCATTAATTTCTCCAAATAATTTAGGGTCAACTGCATCTAAGCTAATATTAATTCGTTTTAAACCTGCATCTTTTAGCCGCTCTCCGTAAACATTTAGAAGAACTCCATTTGTTGTTAATCCGATATCTTCAATTCCATCAATAACGTAAAGTCGCTTAATTAATTCGTCAATATTTCGTCTCATAAGCGGTTCTCCACCCGTTAAACGAATCTTCTTCACTCCTAATTTTGCAAATATATTGGCTAATCGTTCAATTTCTTCAAACGATAGTAATTCACTTTTCGGTAGGAATGCGTAATCGTCTCCAAATATTTCTTTTGGCATACAATAGGAACACCGAAAATTACAACGATCGGTGACGGAAATCCTTAAATCTCGCATTGGTCTATTCAATTGATCACGTATCGTTTGAATCGTCATCATCATTCACTTCTTTCTGTAGAATAATGTGATTTTCACTATGCCCCTCAGGTTGTGGCGCCTTTAACTTGCAAGGTGCTCCCCCTTCCGCTCCAATCACTTTAGATATATATTAAATCTTGAACTTAAAAACTAGTTATTGCAGTTGCCACTTATCTACGCCTTCTTCAACACCTAAAAGTAACACATCAACCTCTGTTCCTTTTTTATATCCTCTCGTTCCACCAGGAAGGACCATGAACGCATTTCCTCGCGCTATCGAAGTAACTGCATTAGATTTATTAAATCCTGCAGGTGTTATATATGCCTTTCCATCTTCAAACCGATAAATACTTCTTACAAACCGCATAAAAGGATTAGGCTTTGGGAAATCCTCCGTTAAAATTGCTTTTGCATATGGTAAAAATGGTTTTTTGCAACCCATCATCGTCAAAAGAGCTGGGCGTACAAATAACTCAAATCCACTAAAACAAGCGGAAGGATTACCTGATAATCCAAAAAGCAATTTCCCTCTCACAGTAGCAACTGTTGTAACACTACCCGGACGCATTGCTACTTTATTAAAAAGCACTTTTGCTTTAAGTCGATCATAAATAGCAGGTAAATAATCAAAATCACCGACTGAAACTCCACCAGTTGTAATTAGAACATCACATTCTTCTAATGCTTTTTCTACAATTTGACAACAAACGTCTAAGTCATCCATTCTCATACCATATGATTTAGAGGCTATTCCCATTCGTTTTAATTGTGCGATAATCATTGGTCCATTACTATTTCGTATCTTTCCAGGTTGTAATGGCTCATCCACATCGATTAACTCTGTTCCTGTCGATAAAATACCTACAAAAGGTTTTTTAGCAACATCCACTTTCGCATATCCAAATGTAGCTAAAAGCGCAACTATACCTGGATGGACTATGGTACCAGCTTCAATAAGTTGTTCCCCTTGTTGAGCATCTTCACCTTGTCGCGATACATTTTCTCCTTTAGCAAAAGGTTTCCTTATCGTAAAACCACCATCATGATCAACTGTCTGCTCCAGCATGACAATAGCATCCGCACTTTCTGGAATTGGAGCACCAGTCATGATACGAACTGCTTCCTTTTCCCCTAATTTCTTACTCGTTAATTGGCCAGCTCCAATATGATCGATTACGTTAAATTGTTTGCGATTATTGCCACTTGCGCCAATAGAATCAATGGAGCGAATTGCAAAGCCATCATAAGGAGAACGATTAAATGGTGGAACATCATGTTGAGCAATAATAGGCTCTGCTAGAATTGAATTGTAACTCTCGTCTAAACTGACAGTAATTGTAGGCATTGCTCTAGAATGCTGTAAAACTCTGTTAATAGCTTCCGAAACTTGAATTGGCTTTCTTATTTCGACCATCTTTTTCCCTCCACAATCGATTTGCATATTCGGTCCGTATTTCTCCTTTACAGCTTATACATACTAGCTTTTTAATTTCAATCGTTCAAAACAATTTAACTTGTTTTCGTATTTGTTTCCATCACAAGCTTAAGACGATCTTGATAGTACATTAATATAACGAGAATTAAGCTGGCTAATGCCACTTGTGACAATAACATAAATCCTATCGCATAATGACCAGTAATAGAATGAATAGCAGCTAACATAATCGGAGGGAAGAACCCACCTAGTCCACCCATCATAGAGACAATTCCATTTACAATTCCTGCTTCTTTATTGAAATATTGAGGGACAAGTTTAAATATGACACCATTTCCTATTCCTGCTGAAATCCCGATTAAAATGCATCCAACAGTATATAGTCCCATACCAGGCGAGAATGCGAGTACGATAGCTGCAAATGTATATACGGCAAAAACTCCTATTAAAATAAACAGAGGCTTAAACTTATCACCAAGCCATCCACCTAATGGACGTAAAAATGTTGCAACAGCAATAAAACCAGCCGTTCTTAGACCTGCATCCACTTTATCTAAGGAAAATTCGGACACAAGAAAATTGGGTAAATATACGGTAAAAGCTACAAAAGAACCAAATGTAATGAAATAAAACAATGAAAAGAACCACAATTTCTGATTATTGATGACACCTTTAATTTGTTGCATAATCGGTGCCTTTACTTTCACTTCATGACGATCACCAAAAAATATATTTAAAACTAAAAACACTAATAATAAAACTAAGTACAATTTAATTGTGAAAGACCAACCGAACTTTGTTGCTAACATAGGTGCAGCAAAAGTAGAAATAGCTGTACCAATATTTCCCACCCCATAAACACCGTTTACTAATCCATGCTTTTCTTTTGGGTAATATTTAGGCAATGAAGTAACTCCTATCGAAAACACCGCCCCACCTATCCCAAGAAGTAAGCCTCCAAGAACCAAATCCATGTAGGAATTTGCTTCACTTAAATAATAGACAGGAAATAATAAAATGATAAAGCTAATCATAAACACCATACGTGCTCCAATGATATTAGCATAATATCCAAGTGGAATCCGTAAAACGGAACCTAACACAACTGGGATTGCCGTTAAAATAGCAATTTTTTCTTGAGGTATTTGAATATCTTCCCTAATAAAAGGTAATAACGAGGAAATTATTACCCAAACCATAAAACCAACAACTAAATTTAATGATTGTAGTGGTAGTTGTACTTTCCTAATCATGTAATCTCACCTTTCCTTTGTCTCTAAGATCAGTATCTAGTTAATATTCTAAAGACGATACGTCCAACTGGTAATAGGGATTCTCCCTTAATTACTCGGGGGAATCCCTGTATTGTGAAAAAATGATCATATAGAGACAAAAAAAGACTCGCTATCATTAGCAAAGTCAATTAAATGATTTTTGTATGTAATTGTTGTGTTAGTTTTTCTTGATCTACTGCTTTCATGACCTTTTCTGTCATCGGAAATAAAACACTCTCCTCTTTCACAAAATGAACCATTAGTACTTCATATGCTTCGCCAGCATCTTTAACTAAATCCATCATTTCTTCTAGAGTAAGATTTTCTATATTTGATAACGTGCGATGTAAAAAATGGCCAATGTAACCGTCTATTTCCGTATGTTCTGCTTCAATTGTTACAATCGGTCCTTGCTCTTTACCAATATAAAGTCCTAATAATGGGAAGAAATATGCTTCTTCCTTTTCACAATGGTTTTTCCAAGGCTCAATAAATTCTACTAATAGTTTTCGCAATCTCTTTATTTCCAGCCTACCTTCTTCGAGTGTATAAAGACCTTTTTCAAAATTTAATACGATTGCGTGCCACTCATTCATTAAATGAGTGAGAAATAAATGCTCATTTTCCAGTATACGCATGGAAGGTTCTTTAAACCTAAAAATATTAGTAACGGTCATATTTCAAACTCCTTTTAAGATACATTTAAAAATGGAGTAACCTCTTTTTCAATGCAAATTCTACTAGCTCAGGTCGACTTTTCAAATGTAATTTTTCCATTATTTTCGCCTTATGTGCTTCTACCGTTTTGACGGAAATAAAGAGCATTTCCGCGATTTCCTTATTGCCATAACCTTTTGCAACTAGTGGCAAAATTTCTAGCTCTCTTTTTGACAACACTTTATATGGATCATTCTCCACAACATTTTGGTCATTCTTCACGAATTCACGTACTAGAGATGTAGCCATCTTTGGGTTTATATATGTTTCACCATTGTAGACAGTACGAATTGCTTTTAGTAATTCATCATCTGGAGAATTCTTTAACACATAGCCATGTGCTCCATTTTTTAACGCATGGAATAAATATTCTTCATCATCATACATCGTTAATATGATTATTTTCGTATTTGGAAAGTCCTCACTGATTTTTCCTACAGCAATTAATCCACTCTCTCCAGGTGGCATGCTTAAGTCGAGTAATAAAATATCTGGTTCGTATTTTGCTACTTGTCGATGAGCTTCAATACCATCTGCAGCTGTACCTACAACTTCCATATCTTCTTGTAAATTAAGAATCATGGTAAATCCACTGCGAACCACTGCATGATCATCTGCAATTACAATTTTCATATTGTACTCCACTCCTTAGATACCTTCTTCGATAATGGAATTGCCAAATGGATAATCGTGCCTTTTCCAATTACTGATTGTATCGAAAGATTTGCTCCTACTAATTCTGCTCGTTCATGCATTCCAAATAGGCCTAAACCGGTTCCTTGTGCTTCTTTCGCATCGATATTAAACCCAATACCTTCATCTTCAACAATTAGTTCCAAATTATCTTTTGTAAGAAAAAGCCGGATTTTCACTTCATCTACCCTAGCATATTTTAGAGCATTAAATACAGCTTCTTGGCAAATTCTATATACCACAGTTTCTATTTCACTATTAAAACGTGCTCCTTGCATTTCGGCATTAAAATGCACTAGTAACCCATAGTTTTTTTCAATCCATTTAAAATGTGTGCGGAATGCAGCTTCTAACCCTAAATCATCTAGTAATGCAGGTCTAAGTTCAACGGATAGATTTCTAACTTCTTCCAGTAAACGATTTAGAGATGCTTCCGTCTCCACTATTTTATCGCGAACTTCTGTTGAAATATCCATATACTTTAAAACACGGAGTTCTACTAAAGAACTAATTAATTCTTGGGCAATACTGTCATGAAGTTCACGAGAAATACGTTTTCTTTCGTTTTCCTGTGCGTTAATCGTCCTTTGCATTAAATTACTTTTGTAAAACGATTCTTTTACTTGATTATGCCGAGTTAAGTTTCGTAACATAAACACTTTTATTCCACGTTGCTTATCAATTATTTGATATGTCGCTATATACGGAATAACACCTTTACCACGCGTATCTAAAAAAACTTGGAAAGATGTAAAGTCTTGGTTTGGATTACCCATAAAACAACCTTCGCACGTCATTTCTTCTTTCTCATTTGTAAACCCTCGACATGTTAAACAAAATCCTTTATCCACTTTCGCAAGTAAATTTTCCTTTACATAAGGATCTAAAATTTCCTCCGCTGCAGGGTTCATGTTGATGAGTTGATTATGACGATTAAAAAAGAAAATTGCTTCTGAACTCTCATAGAATAATCTCTCCATTAATTCATTCATCTGTTTATTTTCCATTACCAACTCACCCCGTTAAAACCACTTGCAGAAATTTGTTTCAGAAATAATATATAAACATGTTGATAATCTTTTAATTCACTCGTCTTAGTATCACGATTCCCTAAAAGAATAACACCTTTTACCTTATCTTGCTGCCCTTCAAAAATTGGAAATGCAACTAATCTTTTCAGATCTTCAGATACAACAATTGGATAATTATATAGGTCGGTTATGATGTTATCTGTAATATCCTTTATATACATAGGCTTACCGGATTTATAAACTAATCCAGCAATTCCTTTACCTGATTGTAATACAACACGTTTGTAACGATTATTAATATTCCCTGATGCATATTGCCATTTAAGTACATAATCTAGTTGTGAAGTTTGAACAAATGCCAGTGCGATTAAGTCTATCGCTGATTGTGCTCTCAATTCATCGATTAATGTTTGATAATCTATGTTATTGTCCATCATCTATACCTTTCTTATGAGGAGAAGAGGATGTCTTCTCCCCCCTTCATTGTTGATGTGTACGATTTTTCCGATAGAGGATGTAGCTACGTCCTACATAGTTTAATGGTACACTCCATACATGTACAAGTCGAGTAAATGGCCATAGTGCAAAAATTAAAAATCCAGAAAGAATATGCAATTGAAATGAAATCGGTACATCTCTCATTAATGCTGGATCCGGATGGAATGCTAACAAGTCTCTAAACCAAACTGAAATGGAAGTACGGTAGTCAAAATCAGGTTGCACGGCATTTGTTACTAATGTTGCATACATACCTAAGCAGATGATGAACAGAAGCAATGTATTCACAATTAAATCAGATACAGAACTTAATTTACGAACATTTTTGATTGTAAATCTTCTTGTAGTTAAGATTAACATTCCTGCAAATGTAACAAATCCAAAGAATCCACCAATGTACACTGCCCCTAAATGATATAAATGATCATTTACTCCTATTGCTCTCATCCATTCCTTCGGGATACCAAGACCAGAAACATGTCCCATGATGACTGGAATAATCCCAACATGAAATAAAATACTTCCTATCATTAATTGTTTCTTTTCTATAAATTCACTAGATTTAGCCGTCCAATTAAACTTGTCATGTCGATAACGAAAAATGTGACCGACAATAAAGATTACTCCACAAATGTATGGATATATCACCCACAAAAATTGCTCAAACATGTTTTGGATCTCCCTTCTTCAAGCATGACTTAACAGTCGCTCGCAACCCCTGTATTAATGAAGCATATGGACTATTAAACTCTTTCAGCGTGTTTAATAGATGGAATGTTCCATCTTCTATTACAGCTAAGAGAATTTTAAAACTGTCATCTGCTCGAGGATCCCCTAACCAGTCTGCAGCATAGATAAATTCGCAAATTAATGGAAGACTATCAGATAATTCCCCATTTGGAATTTCAAGGCCAAACATTTCATAAAGCACTTTTAAACGTGCTAGCATTTGCCCTCTTTCTTTACTATCTTCAAATTTCACGTATGTCATGTACAAGGTTGCTCGCTTTTGAAAATCAAATGTTGCTACATATAACTCTTCTAATTCTTCTAGACTGTAAGCATGGATTTTTTCCCAATATTTCATCACATGTTCGTAAGCGGGACTAGAGGGAGATACAGTTCCCTCTAGTAATTGTGGATGAAATGTCCTTTTTTCAGGGTAAGACAGCTGATAAGCTAGAAAACCAAAAAACTCTTTATGTTGATGTAATTGTTGTAAATCAATCACGCCAAATTCCCCCATAGAAGTTTTCTTCATATAACTGTTTCCCTGATTTATTTGGAATTGGCTGAGGACCACATCCATCACAACCATCATCAAAACCAGTTCCACCTTGAGCTCGGTATGGATCTAAATAACCTTCACGATGTGATGTTGGTACTACAAATCTATCTTCGTATTTAGCTATCGCTAGTAATCTATACATTTGTTTTGTTTGATGAGCAGTTAGGCCAACACGTTCTAGTCTACTTTCATCAAACTCTTTACCTGATGAGATTGCTCGCATGTAAGAGCGCATCATAGCCATTCGTTGTAGAGCACCTTTCACTGTTTCAGTATCACCAGCTGTTAACAAATTAGCTAAATATTCAATAGGTGTTCGCATTTCTTCAATGGCAGGGAAAATCATATCTGGGTTTTTAATCGAATCTTTTCCTTCAAAGTAATTCATAATTGGGCTTAAAGGTGGCACATACCAAACCATCGGCAATGTCCGGTATTCTGGATGCAACGGGAAAGCTAGTCGATATTCAATAGCTAGTTTATATACCGGTGAATTTTGCGCTGCCTCAATCCATTTATCTGCAATTCCATCCTTTTGAGCTTGTTTTATTACTTCTGGATCATTTGGATCTAAAAATAAACTGCACTGTGCTTCATATAAATCTTTCTCATCTGGTGTTGCTGCTACTTCTAATACTCGGTCTGCATCGTACAGTAATACTCCTAAATAACGTATTCTACCTGTACATGTCTCCGAGCAAACTGTTGGTAATCCTGCTTCAATACGTGGATAACAAAATGTACATTTTTCTGCTTTATTTGTTTTCCAGTTAAAATATACTTTCTTATATGGGCATCCAGTCATACAATAGCGCCAACCACGACATGCTTCTTGATCAACAAGGACAATTCCATCCTCATCCCGTTTATACATAGCGCCAGAAGGACATGATGCTACACAACTTGGGTTTAAACAATGTTCACATAAACGTGGTAAGTACATCATAAATGATTGTTCAAAATTGAATTTGATCTCTTCTTCGATTTTCTCGACATTCGGATCCTTAGGACCTGTAATATGCGCTCCAGCTAAGTCATCTTCCCAGTTTGGTCCCCATTCAAGATTCATATATTCACCAGTAATAACCGATTTCGGGCGTGCTACAGGAGTGTTTTCTTTCTCAGGTGCATTTGTTAACACTTCATAATCATATGTCCATGGTTCATAGTAATCTTTCATTTCTGGCATGTCCGGATTATAGAATATTTTTCCCAACGCAATTTTGGATAACTTATTTCCTGATCGCAATTCTAATTTACCATTACGAAGTTGCCAACCACCTTTATATAGGTCTTGGTCCTCCCAACGTTTTGGATAGCCAATCCCTGGCTTTGTTTCCACGTTATTAAACCACATATATTCTGCACCAGGTCGATTTGTCCATGTACTTTTACATGTCACACTACAAGTATGGCAGCCAATACACTTATCTAGATTCATCACCATGGCAATTTGTGCTTTAATCTTCAAGCCAGTTCACCTCTTTCATTTTACGTACTGCTACATATTCGTCTCGTTGATTCCCAATTGGTCCATAGTAGTTAAATCCATAACTTAATTGCGCATAGCCACCTACCATTTGTGTTGGTTTCATATGAATCCGTGTTGGAGCATTGTGACTACCACCACGTTCTTTCGTAATCTCTGAACCAGGAACATTAATATGCTTATCCTGGGCATGGTACATAAACATCGTCCCTTTTGGCATCCGGTGACTTACTACTACTCGTGCTGTGACTACGCCGTTTCGATTATATATCTCAAGCCATTCATTATCATCGATTCCATGTTCCTCCGCGTCGACATTACTAATCCATACAGTTGGTCCACCGCGGAATAACGTTAACATGTGTAAGTTATCTTGATATGTGCTATGAATATTCCATTTTCCATGTGGTGTTAAATAACGTAATATAAGGTCATCCTTATTTCCTATTATTTTCTTGTCTTTATTACCAAATACCAATGGAGGTAATGTAGGTTTATATACCGGTAACGCCTCTCCATACTGTAGGAAAATTTCATGGTCTACATAAAAATGTTGGCGTCCAGTTAAAGTGCGGAACGGAACTAGTCTTTCAATATTCGTCGTAAAAGGTGAATAACGTTTACCACCTTTATTGGAACCACTAAATACAGGAGTCGGAATTACTTCACGTGGTTGTGCTGTAATACTTTCAAACGTAATTCTTTCTGCTGCTCGATCTTGGGATATATCTGCTAATGTTACTCCCGTATCTTCTTCCAACGACTTATAAGCCTTTTGTGAGACTTGCCCATTCGTTGCAGAAGATAAGTGAAGGACTGCATTTATTGCTTGACGAGCAGTGTTAAGTTTAGGTAATCCATTTTTAATCGTTTCATCGAAATGAACACTATTAATCTTCTTCAATTCTTCATATTCATCTGAAACTGAAAAACTAACTCCGTGTGCTCCGACTTTCCCATCAGCAAGTAAAGGACCTAATGTGATGTATTTATCATATATTTGTGTGTAATCACGATCTATTACTGTAAAGTTAGGCATTGTCTTTCCGAGTTCAGCTTCTACTTCTCCTTTTTTCCAATCCTTTACAATCCCTAAAGATTGTGATATTTCGCCTTTTGAATCATGAGCTAAAGGTGAAGTGACGACATCTTTATAAACTCCTGGCATCTCTGTTTTTGCCATTTCAGAAAATACTTTTGCTAATTCACGATATATATCCCAATCCGATTTAGATTCCCAAAGCGGATCCACTGCTGGATTAAATGGATGAACGAACGGATGCATATCCGTTGATGATATATCATGTTTTTCGTACCAAGTAGCTGCAGGGAGTACAATATCCGCATACATTGGTGTTGCAGTCATACGGAAATCTAAAGCAACAAGTAGATCTAGCTTTCCTTTTACTTCCTCCCGCCATAAAATCTCTTCAGGTTTTTCGTCTTCATTCGGAATTGCTAATAGTCCGTCACTTGCCCCAAGTAAATGTTTCATAAAATATTCCTGTCCTTTTGCAGAACTAGAAATTAAATTGGAGCGCCACACAAACAAAGTACGTGGAAAGTTTTCAGGTGCATCAGGGTCTTCTACGGCAAAGTTAACTTTTCCAGAAACAACTTGATCGTATGCTTCTTTAACAATTGCTTCATCTGTAGTAATTCCATTCTCCTTAGCATCTATTGCAAACTCCAAGCTGCTTTTATTAAACTGCGGGTAGGATGGTAACCATCCCAATCTTGCAGCCAACACATTGTAGTCAGCTGGATGTTGATAATGTACTTTATCAGCAGTTGGTGACTTTAATCGGTCTGTTCCAGCTTCTTCATATTTCCATTGATCTGTTGCAAAGTAGAAGAAGGATGTAGCGTTTTGTTGACGAGCTGCTTTTTGCCAATCCTTCGCGAAAGCAACTGAGCTCCAGCCTTCAATTGGCCTTACTTTCTCTTGACCAACATAATGCGCCCAGCCACCACCGTTAACTCCCTGAGATGCAGTTAAGATGACAAGATTCAGGATGGAGCGATAAATTGTGTCACTGTTAAACCAATGATTAATTCCCGCTCCCATTATGATCATGGAGCGCCCTTCTGTATCAATCGCATTCTGTGCAAATTCACGTGCTACTTGGACTACAACTGATGCTTTTACTCCCGTTACTTTTTCTTGCCATGCTGGTGTGTAAAAGGACGTAGCATCTTCATATCCTGTAGCTGCAAATTTACTATTAGGACGTTGAATTCCGTATTGACTTAACATTAAATCATATACAGTAGCAGCATACTGAATGGACCCGTCTGCTAATGTGATCTCCATCACAGGAATATCCCGTTTAAAAGTACCGTTCGCCTGGTTTTCAAAATATGGGAATACTATTTCTTTCCACTCAGAAGTAACTTTCTCTACACTCATTGCTGGATCAATTTGTGAACCATCTTCATTTTCAAGGATTAAGTTCCAATTTGAATCCTCTTCCCATCGCTGTCCCATCGTCCCATTAGGAACGATGACATTATTAGAAATTTCATCATATATTACAGGTTTCCATTGTGCATTTTCCAATACTTCTCCTAGGTCACTAGCACGTAGGAAGCGCCCAGCTTTATAGGAATCCTCATGTCTATCTAACAGAATTAGAAATGGTAAATCTGTATATTGCTTTGCATAGTTTATGAACATTGGCTCTTTGCGCTTTACATAAAATTCATCAAGAATAACATGTGTCATTGCTTGTGCAACAGCAGCATCTGTTCCTGGGTGTGGAGCAAGCCAATTATCTGCAAACTTTACACTTTCTGCATGATCCGGTGCTACGGAAACAACTTTTGTTCCTTTGTAACGAACTTCTGTCATAAAATGGGCGTCTGGTGTTCTAGTTAATGGAACATTTGAACCCCACATAATTAAATAGCCAGCATTATACCAATCTGATGATTCTGGTACATCGGTTTGTTCTCCCCATATTTGTGGTGATGCTGGTGGTAAATCAGCATACCAATCATAAAAACTGAGCATCTCTCCACCTAGTAAGGAGATAAAGCGAGCACCAGATGCATAACTTAACATCGACATTGCTGGAATAGGAGTAAAGCCTGCTATGCGGTCTGGCCCATATTTGCGAATAGTATAAAGTAATTGGGCAGATATTAACTGTAATGCATCTTGCCATGTAACACGGACATGCCCACCTTTACCACGCGCTTGTTTATAAATCTTACTTTTTTCAGCATCTTCCACAATACTTGCCCATGCATCCACTGGACTAGAATGATCTTGTAATGCACTCTTCCATAATCGCCATAGCTTTCCACGCATATAAGGGTATTTCACTCGTAATGGGCTGTATTCATACCAAGAGAAAGATGCACCTCGTGGACAACCACGCGGTTCGAATTCTGGCATATCAGGACCACAAGATGGATAGTCTATTTGCTGATTTTCCCATGTAATAATGCCGTTTTTCACGAATACTTTCCAACTGCATGATCCTGTACAGTTAACACCATGGGTTGTGCGGACTACCTTATCATGTGACCATCGCTTACGGTACATATTTTCCCAATCTCTACTTTTTTCTTCGAGGATGGACCAGTTTCCAGAATATCTTTCCGTTGGTTTTAAAAATCGTAATCCAAATTTCCCTTTCATAAGTACCTTCCACTCCCCTTCTCTCCATGCATCATAAGATGTTGTACTTATTCTATATTTCCATTGTGAAGGTTTATACAAAGTACTCCCATTAGGGAAATACCTAAAGATGTAGTGGGAATCCCTGAAAACATTCCTAATTTTTCTAAGTAGGTAATAATTGATAAAAAATGGTATTATTTAAAAAGAAAAGAAAACACGTAGGGAAAGGCATGGTTTTATGGATACTTTAAAGAAGAAACGAACATTCAAAGAAGTGCAACAAATTGTGATGATTACAATTGGAGCAATTATTGCTGCTGTAGGACTAGAATTGTTTCTAGTGCCAAATTCTATTTTAGATGGAGGCGTAATAGGACTTTCTATTATAGGGGCAGAATTAACTGGATTTAAAATGAGTTTGTTCATTATAATTCTAAACTTACCATTTCTTTTTATCGGCTTTAGAAAAATTGGTATTAAATTTACTTTACATACTTTATATGGAGTAGTTGTATTATCCATTGCAACTTCTTTTCTTCATCATTTAGAACCTTTTACAAATGATTTATTTTTAGCAACTATTATCGGGGCTGTAATATTAGGTACTGGTGTAGGTTTAGTCATACGAACTGGTGGAGCATTAGATGGTACAGAAATTATTGCGATTATTATTAGTAAAAAGCGGCCTGTATCAGTAGGTCAAACAGTTATGATTATCAATGTGTTCATATTTACACTTGCAGCTTTATTAGTATTTAGTTGGGAAACTGCGATGTATTCCATCATTACATATTTTATTGCTTATAAAATGATTGATATTGTGGTTGAAGGTTTAGAGGAATTAAAATCAGTAACGATTATTTCCGATACTCCAGAAGAAATTGCTAATCGTTTAATAAAAGAATTAGGTAGAGGAATTACCTATATTCATGGCGAAGGTGTTTATAAAAATGAGCCAAAGAAAATTATCTATTCCATCGTTACCCGAATCGAATTATCAACGGTACGTGCAATTACACACGAAATAGACCCAAAAGCACTCATCGCAATCGAAAATGTCTCAGACATCTCAGGCAGCAACTTTAGAAAAGAAAACGCGCATTAAATAGGATAGCAGTAAATTCCGAAGATAATTCCAAAGGATTACAAACATAAATAAAACCCGAACTATCATCTAGTTCGGGTTTCTGTATTAGAGTAATAATTGCAAAAAAATTAATATGTGAAGACAGTAATTAAAAGATACAAGCGGAAGAAATACACGGAGACTCCTACCATGAAAGCAAAAAATTCTAATTACGAAAAAAGACAACAATAAATAAAACCCTTCTAATTCGTAAAATAAAAAGCTATACCTACCATGTGCAAGATAGTATCAGTATGGACTACTTAATCCATTTTCATCCTCTGTGGTGTATAGCCGGTTTTGTGATACATGGTTGACTGCGGGAATAAAGGCCTCATATATTACATTATTAGTAGCAGATACTGTTGATTGGAGCGGCAGGCGGCGACCCTGCGGGACTAGCGTGCAGGTGAGACCCTGCAGATAGAAAAGCGAAGGCGACTGATCAGCGGCGTACGAACGGGAGACATTCCTGGACTGAGATAAAGGAAACACGGCGAGGAATGAGCCGCTGTTGACTTATCGTAGGGGAAGGAATGGATCGTTCGTTAGCCGTTAGGAGCTTGAGCTAGACAAGGAGCAGTGCGACTGAAGCGGCTCACCGCTCGCCCCGCGGAAAGCGTCCGCCTAGAGCGGAAATCAACTATCAACGTTTTAAAATTAAACCATCATAAAAAAGCTGCCCAAAATGTACTTTTGGACAGCTTTTTATATTCATTACTTAAGAATATCAATACTCTCAATTACTACATCATCCACTGGTTTATCCCCACGTGCTGTTTCTACATTAGCAATCTTATCAACAACATCCATGCCTTCAATAACTTGTCCAAACACAGTATGTTTCTGATCTAAGTGAGGTGTACCACCATTTACTTCATACGCTTTTGCAATTTCTTCTGGCCATCCACCATTTTTCAATTGCTCTGCAGTTGCAGGTGCATCCGATTTTTGCACAATAAAAAATTGGCTACCATTCGTATTAGGGCCTGCATTTGCCATTGATAAAGCACCTCTAATATTGAAAAGAGTCATTGTAAACTCATCTTCAAATGCATCACCATAAATACTTTCTCCACCCATACCAGTTCCAGTAGGGTCTCCACCTTGAATCATGAATTCATTAATAACGCGGTGGAAAATGATTCCATTATAATACCCATCTTTCGCGTGAGTAATGAAATTCTCTACTGTTTTTGGTGCTGCTTCTGGAAAGAGTTTAATTTTGATAGAACCCATATTAGTATTCATTTGTACTAATCTTTCATTTTCTGCTACTTCTAGTGATAATTGTGGATATACTGCCATTTCTGCATCTCCTGCCTTTTGATTAGATTTGTCACTTTGTTGTGAATCCTGTGATTGTGAATCTTTTTTTTCAGTACTCTCTTCTTTTTGTTTACTATCCAGCTTAAGCTCTTCACCTTTACCGCATGCAAACAATAGTCCTACAAACAGAAATAAAACGGTACCAAATACAAGTTTCTTTTTCATCTAAAACCCTCCGAAGACTACTTTACATTATTTGAGAAAAAAAATCATCCTCCTTCACTTTTCTATCGGAGTCTTTCATAATAGAAGATAATAAATTTATAGGAGGAGACTAAAATTGCAAATTAATGATATTGTAACTGGATTTAAAAATACAGGTAAATACGTTGGCGAAATTACATCGATTAATGATGATACATACACTGTACGAATTCTTGCTGTTCTAATTCACCCTAAACAAGGAGATTTACACAACCCAAATCAAGCAGATGTGCCTTTCTTTCATGAGCGCAAAGCACTTGCATATCGTGAACAAACAAACATACCATTAAAAATGGTCAAACCATACAATGATGAAGTGCCCAATTATAAGCTATCCTTAAAAGAAGCTGTTAATAAATTACAAACAACATTGGAAAAAGATCCTGATAATCTATACAACATCCGCAGTTTAGAAGCACTACAATCCGTAAAAAAAGAATATGAATTAATGTACGACATACAATTTAATTAATTTTCCCAAAAACAAGAGGATCTACAAAACCATTCGAGCCTATATCTATAGCCGCTTAACAAATACACTCCGCTTCTAATTATAAATTCCTAAAGAAATCTGATCCTTACGTGATAATTACACTACACTAAAAGATAAAAATCGAACTATCCTAAAATTAAATGATAGTTCGATTTTTTTATCTATATTCATTTGTCCCAGTCTCTTTCTCCATTTTATATTAACGAAAAAAATTTATATGAGCTGCAATTAATCCGAGCTATAAGGTTGAAATTATTTGTGATTAATTTATACTATTATTTAGGAAGGCGAAATACTTTTTGTGTTAAATAACAATGTGACAGCATATCATGATGAACAAATTAGTATAAACTCATGATGCTTTGCTGCACAAAAAATTAAGAAGGTGTTTTCAATTACTATTGCGAAACGCAATCTGCTCATCATGTGGATATGTAACTTCCTTGTAGCAGCTAGTATGACAATGATCATCCCTTTTATCTCGTTATATATTGGTACTTTTGGGGACTTTAGTGATGATTATGTTCAACGTTGGGCTGGATTTATATTTGGAATAACATTCCTGAGTGCTTTTTTAATGTCTCCTCTTTGGGGAAGAATTGGAGATAAATATGGTTTTAAAAAGATCCTATTAATCAATGGATTTGGGATTGCTATATCCGTCTTTTTAATGGGTATTACTAGCAGTGTAATTGGACTATTTATTGTTCGATTATTTATGGGGATCGTAACTGGTTTTATCCCTACTTCTATCGCATTAATCTCCAAACAAACTAGTAAAGAAGAAGCAGGAAAAGTACTGGGTACATTACAGACTGGAAATGTATCTGGAAGCCTATTCGGTCCTCTAATTGGCGGATTCATGGCGGATGCTGTTGGTTTTGAATATACATTCATCATTACATCAATTTGTGTCGCACTTGCCACTACTGTTGTTTTATTTGGAATAAAAGAAATAAAACAATCGAAAACAGATAAAGCAAAAGCATCGCATACTCGAAAAGATGTGTTAAAACAAATTATAAATCGCAAAGCACTAGTAATGGTAATGATTGTTGCTTTGATCGTCCAAATTGGAAACTTCAGTATTCAACCACTACTCGCTCTATATGTAGAAGATTTAACAAAAACTACTGCCGTTGCTTTTCTATCTGGACTTGCCTTTTCTGCCACAGGTTTTGGTAATTTATTATTAACGAGACAATGGGGAAAACTTGGTGACTCCATAGGATATGAAAAAGTATTATTAATCTTACTCATACTCGCATCAATATTAATTGTGCCACAAGCACTCGTAACAGAATTATGGCAACTTGTCCTATTACGATTCCTCTATGGAATGGCTGTTGGTGGAATGTTACCATGTATAACTGCTTATATACGAATGGAAGCTCCTCTCCAGATGCAGGGAGAAGTCTTAGGGTATAATCAAAGCTTTAGATTTTTAGGGAATGTTACCGGTCCAGCATTAGGTGGATTTGTTGCAGGTCATGCAGGAATTTCTTCTGTATTTTATGTAACAGGTAGTTTATTTATATGTGCGATTGGAATATTATGGTGGAGTCTTCGCCATAGTACCGAACAAGTAAATCAACATTATGAAAGCAGCCTCTAGATCTTATTTCTAGAGGCTGTTTTTTTATTTTGTATTTGTGACTAAATTATTACATTTACTTCTCCAATAATCTATTCCTTCCTATTTATTATCTTTGTGATAGTTATCATTATATAAGCAGATAATAATGGAACAGATAAAAAACTACGTTATAATCATGTTAGACTATTGATTTTGTTTGTTACAAATTGAAAAAGGAGGAGTTTTCTTGTCACCATTACATATAGCTATCATAGCCCCACTTCTATTGGCTATATTTATACCTTTATTTTATAAATATCTTTCCCGCATACATACAGGGTGGTTTGTATTATTTCTACCAGCAATATTATTTGTTTACTTCCTACAACGAATTCCCGAAGTCAAAGATCATGGTAGTATTCAAGACACCTTCGACTGGATTCCATCTTTAGGGATTAATTTCACAGCTTATGTAGATGGACTAAGTCTTTTATTTGCCCTATTAATCACGGGAATAGGGACACTAGTTGTTCTGTATTCCATTTATTACTTGTCTAAGGAAAAGGAAAGTTTAGGAAACTTTTATGTTTATTTACTCATGTTTATGGGAGCTATGTTAGGTGTTGTTTTATCTGATAACCTAATCGTTTTATATACTTTTTGGGAACTTACTTCCTTCTCTTCATTTTTACTAATTGGCTATTGGTATCAAAGACAAGGTTCACGTTATGGTGCACAAAAATCCATGTTAATTACTGTATTTGGTGGACTAACCATGTTAGGTGGATTCGTACTACTTTATATAATGACTGGATCATTTAGCGTTCGCGAAATAATTGCAATGGCAGGAGATATAAGCACGGAGCCATATTTTATTGTAGCTCTAATTCTTGTATTGCTAGGTGCTTTTACGAAATCCGCACAATTCCCGTTCCATATATGGTTACCAGATGCAATGGAAGCACCTACGCCAGTAAGTGCTTATCTGCATTCAGCAACAATGGTTAAAGCTGGTATTTATTTAGTAGCAAGAATGAGTCCAGTATTTGCCGAAGAAGGATTATGGATTTGGTTAGTCGGTGGAATAGGATTATTAACGATGCTATGGGGTTCTTTCAATGCAGTGAAGCAAATAGATTTAAAAGGGATTCTTGCCTACTCCACTATTAGTCAACTTGGTCTCATCATGTCTTTGCTTGGCATAGGTGCAGCAGCTCTTCATTATGATCACTTAGACGAGAACATTTATATGGTTGCAACGGTTGCTGCAGTATTCCATTTAATTAACCATGCTACATTTAAAGGTAGTTTGTTTATGGTGGCTGGAATAGTCGATCACGAAACAGGCACAAGAGATATTCGCAGGTTGGGTGGGCTGTTTCAAATTATGCCAGTAACCGCAACGATTGCTTTAATTGGTACATTTTCCATGGCAGGTTTACCACCATTCAATGGTTTCCTGAGTAAAGAAATGTTCTTCACTGGCATGATTAATGTTTTATCTTTAGATATATTCAATCTTGATACATGGGGCATGATTTTCCCTGTTTTCGCATGGATTGGAAGTGTATTTACATTTGTTTACAGCATGATGTTATTTTTCAGAACATTTACTGGAAAATTCAAGCCTGAACAATTAGAAGTAAAGCCTCACGAAGCTCCAATTGGAATGCTCATATCACCTATCATATTAGGAGCACTCGTTATCGTTTTTGGCTTTTTTCCAAACCTCTTGTCCAAGTCTATTATTGAGCCAGCAGCCGCAGCGATTATGCCTGGATTAGTGGAAGCTGGACATCATTTTGACGTGCATATCTCATTCTGGCATGGTTTTAAACCTGAATTGTTCATGACGATTGGTGTTGTAATACTAGGGATTATTTTGTACAAGACGTTACCAAAATGGGGAACGTTGTATGATAAGTTTCCGAGTAATTTTACGTTCAATCACATGTATAATACAGGTTTGGTTAATACGGAAAATGCTTCGAATAAACTAACAAATGTATATATGACCGGATCGATTAGAAGCTATATGATTTATATATTCATTTCATTTGTTGGTATCATGTGTTTTGCTCTAATTGAAAAAGATGCATTTACGATAGATACTTCTAACCTAGCGCCAATTGGTTTATATGAAGTAGTTCTCGTATTGATTATTGTGATAGCCTCTTTCACCATTTTAATCGCAAAATCGCGATTAATTTCTATCATTGCGCTTGGTGCTGTAGGCTATACCGTATCATTAATTTTCGTTCTATTTAGAGCACCTGACCTAGTGCTCACACAGCTCGTAATTGAAACAATTTCAGTTGCACTATTCTTACTTGTGTTTTATCGACTACCACGGATGAATAGAAGAGTTGAGAACAGAAAATTTAAGCTATCAAATGCAATTGTTGCTGGCGCAGTGGGTGTTATTGTTACCCTTGTTGCATTATCAGCACATAGTACTAAATTATTCTCATCCATATCAGAGTACTATATTGAAAATACAGCAGATAAAGCTGGTGGCGGTAATATGGTGAATGTCATTCTCGTTGATTTCCGTGGGTTTGATACGATGTTTGAAATTGCCGTATTAGGGATTGCTGCACTAGGTATATTTGGAATGATTAAACTACGTCTTAATGGGAGGAATGAAAAATGAATACAAATGACCTCATATTAAAAACAACAACAAAAGTAGTAACATTTGTTATCATTTTATTCTCACTCCATATTTTCTTTGCTGGACATTATTATCCAGGTGGTGGGTTCGTTGGTGGCCTTCTAACATCAGGAGCAATAATCCTATTATTACTAACATTCGATATTAAGACTGTAGCAAACAGTCTTCCCATTGATTATAAATGGATGATTGCCATTGGGTTATTATTTGCCATAGGAACAGGTGCTGGGGCATTAATCTTTAATGTTCCCTTCCTTACCCATGCTTTTGATTATTTTCATCTCCCCATTTTAGGAAAAACATCGCTCCATACAGCGGTATTATTTGATATTGGGGTTTATTTAGTTGTTGTTGGTACAACGATGACCATTATACAAACGATTGGAGAGAGCGATTAATGGAGATTTTAATGTCTGTATTAATTGGTCTATTATTTGCTTGTGCCGTTTACTTAATGCTTTCAAAAAGTTTACTTAGGATTATTATTGGAACATCACTCTTAAGTCACGGGGCACACTTATTGTTGCTAACAATGGCAGGTGTGAAACGTGGAACGGTACCACTTCTTGGAGAAAATGCTGAGAGTTACACGGACCCGATACCACAAGCACTAATTTTGACCGCGATTGTTATTAGTTTTGGAGTCACCGCATTTTTCCTTGTACTTGCCTTCCGCACGTATCAAGAACTAAAAACAGATAACGTCGATGAGATGAGGGGTACTGAAAATAATGATTAACTTATTAATTCTTCCAATCATAATTCCGCTAATTACAGCGGCAATATTGATTTTTTTCTCAAAGAAAATTATTGTTCAACGCTGGATATCTACAATTTCTATGATCGGGACTATTACTGCTTCCCTTCTATTGATTAATAAAGTTGATAAAAATGGTATTCAAACATTAAACCTTGGTAATTGGGATGCTCCATTTGGAATAACACTCGTCTCTGATATGTTATCTGCACTCCTTGTTACAACAGCTTCTTTTATTGCATTGTGTTGTATTCTTTATTCTTTTAAAGGTATTGGACAAGCAAGGGAGAAATTTTATTATTACTCGATGGTGCAATTTTTACTAGTTGGTGTAAATGGTGCCTTTACAACTGGTGATATTTTTAATCTATTTGTCTTTTTTGAAGTCATGCTAATGGCCTCTTACGTACTCCTTGTTATTGGTGGTACAAAAGTTCAATTAAGAGAAACGATAAAATATTTGTTGGTTAATGTGACCTCCTCTGCATTATTTGTTATTGCTGTTGGTTACCTCTACTCTATTGTAGGTACTTTAAACATGGCCCATATTTCTGAAAGAATTGCTGAAGTGAATCAGCCTGGAATTGTTACTGTTATTGCAGTGTTATTTTTAATTGTTTTTGGACTAAAGGCAGCTATTTTCCCTTTATTCTTCTGGTTACCTGGTTCTTACTATGCACCTCCTGCACCAGTAATGGCGATATTCGGTGCATTACTTACTAAGGTTGGTGTTTATTCAATACTTAGAACCTACACATTGATTTTCTACCACGATCAAGGATTTACGCATGAGATTCTAATTGTCTTTTCACTAGCAACAGTGATATTAGGCTGTATTGGAGCAATTGCATACAAAGATATTAAGAAAATCATCATATATAACATCATTATTGCCATTGGTGTAATTATGTATGGTATAGGATTAATGAATAGTGATGGCTTAAGTGGTGCTGTTTTTTACTTAATACATGACATGCTTATTAAAGCAGCATTGTTCTTACTTGCAGGTATCATCATTGCTATTACTGGTTCTAGTAAGTATGAAAAATATAGTGGATTAATAAAACATTATCCATTCCTAGGTTGGGTATTCTTCCTTGCTGTACTTTCCCTAGCGGGGATTCCACCGTTGAGTGGATTTGTTGGAAAAATATTAATTGCTAGTGGTGGCTTTGGTAGTGGCGATATAGTTGGAGCACTTATCATCTTGTTATCTAGCCTGTTTGTTCTTTATTCTCTTATGAGAGTATTTATCAACAGTTTCTGGGGTGATACAACAAAAAGCAAACCAAACAAGGATATACATGTTGGGAAATTGCTCATTCCTGTGGTGATATTGATGATTTCTGCCGTTTCGTACGGTGTGTTTTCTGAAACAGTTAATTTTTATGTCATGCAAGCTGTAGAAGTTCTAATTAATCCTTCACAATACATTGACGCAGTGTTGTATTAACCACAGTAAGGAGGAATGCAAAAAGTGGCTTTTCAAATTTTATTAAATTTTTTACTAGCATCCATTTGGATGTTTTTCCAAAATTCAATTTCTGTAACGACATTTACAGTAGGCTACCTTCTAGGATTATTGATTATATTTATTATGCGCCGCTTCTTTTCATCGCGATTTTATTTTTATCGGATACTAGCTATAATAAAACTCTTGTTGATCTTTATACGTGAGTTAATATATTCGAACCTAGCAGTTTTAAGAAATATATTAAGTCCTAAACTTACCATTCAGCCTGGAATATTTGCTCTTGATACAAAGCTTACAGCAGAATGGGAAATCACCCTGCTTGCAAACTTAATAACTTTAACTCCAGGGACACTTGTAATAAACGTTTCAAATGATAAAAAAACACTATATATCCATGCAATGGATATTAAAGATGTGGAAGATACGGTGAAAAGTATTAGAAATACTTTTGAGAAGACCATTATGGAGGTGAGTCGCTAGTGCTTGAAACTGTATTAACAATCGCACTTTTTGGATTTGCTCTATCATCCCTATTTTTATTAATACGTATCGTAAAAGGACCTACTACACCTGATAGAGTAGTTGCTCTTGATGCAATGGGAATTAATTTGGCTGCAATTACAGCACTAGCTTCTATGTTATTAAGTACAAAAGCGTTTCTCGATGTGATTATTTTATTTGGTATCCTTTCTTTCATCGGAACTGTTTCATTTTCGAAGTTCTTACAGAAAGGGGATATTATTGAATATGAGCGCAGGGATTGAAATTACAATATGTGTTCTAGTTTTAATTGGTACATTTTTAAGTATTGTTTCAAGTGTAGGTGTTTTGCGTTTACCTGATGTATACACTCGTAACCATGCAGCATCCAAATCTACAACGCTAGGCGTATTAGTAACATTAGGAGCAACATTGCTTTACTTTTACTCTGCAGACGGAGAAATAAACCCACGAATTTTATTGGGAATAGTATTTATCTTTTTGACTGCTCCTGTATCAGGTCATTTAATAGCACGCGCTGCTTACTTTTCAGGAGTAAAACTACATAAGCGTAGTGTACAAGACGACTTAGACGTTAAGACAAAAGAGATAAAATCCAAATAAAATTGTTTATGTATCACCTTGCATTTGTAAATTTAATACAAAAATTCATCTTGACATCATCATATTACTAACGTTATGATTATTCTAATAATTTAACAATTGAATTACTTTTCTTATCAAGAGAAGCAGAGGGACTGGCCCAATGAAGCTTCAGCAACCAGCCTACTGGCAAGGTGCTAAATCCAGCGAACTTTTTAGGTTCGAAAGATGAGAAGGAACGAATGTCATAAACTCGTAAAGCCTTCTTTTGAAGGCTTTTTTTTAACGAAAGGAAGAAAATATGTATGAATTTACTAGAAAAATTAAAATCTAATGTACTAACCGCAGATGGAGCAATGGGAACATTACTATACTCATACGGTATTGATTATTGTTATGAAGAATTAAATCTTGCAAAACCAGAAATTATAGAGAAAATTCATCAAGAGTATATTTCAGCCGGTGCTGATATTATTCAAACAAATAGTTATAGTGCCAATGCTATTAAACTAGCTCGTCATGGTTTAGAAAACCAAGTAAAAGCAATTAACGAAGCCGCTATCAACATTGCTAAACAAGCAGCTGCACCTGGTGGACAATATGTCCTTGGAACAATTGGTGGCATACGTGGAATTCGCAAAAGTGATGCAACATTAGAAGAAATCATTACATCTGTAAATGAACAAGTACAATACCTCCTAGCAGGTAATCCTGATGGACTCTTACTAGAAACATATTATGATTTTGAAGAACTATCCACAGTAGTAACTCATTTACGAAAATTAACAGACACCCCCATTATTGCTCAAGTTTCTATGCATGATCCTGGTGTATTACAAAATGGACTAGCACTAAACGAAGCATTACACCAACTTGTATCGATAGGTGCTGATGTTGTCGGTGTTAATTGTCGACTTGGTCCATATCATACCATCCAAGCATTTGAATCTGTAACATTACCTAAAAACGCATTTTTATCTGCATTTCCAAATGCAAGTCTCCTTGATGTAGAAGATGGTCGTGTCGTCTTTGAATCAGAAGCTGATTATTTTGGACGTGCCGCTCTCCTTCTACGTGATGAAGGTGTTCGTTTAATCGGTGGTTGTTGTGGGACTACACCAAAGCATATTGCCGCTGTAAAAAAACGAATTGGAGAAATTCCTCCAATAAACAAGAAAACTGTCACTCCACAAAAACCAATCGTTATTCGAGAAGCTGAGCCAACTAAAAACGAACCACTCCATGAAAAGGCGAAAAAGAAAAGGACTATAATTGTGGAGCTAGATACACCTCGACACCTTGACACCACTAAGTTTATTGATGGAGCAAAAGTGCTAAATGAAGCTGGAATTGATGCTATCACAATGGCAGATAACTCCTTGGCATCTCCGAGAATTAGTAATATGGCAATGGGATCCATTTTAAAAATGGAAAACAACATTCGTCCTCTTGCTCATATTACGTGTAGAGATAGAAATTTAATTGGACTACAATCACATTTAATGGGACTGGATGCACTTGGAATTCATGATATTCTCGCTGTTACTGGTGACCCAACGAAAATAGGAGATTTCCCTGGTGCTACGAGTGTATATGATGTTTCCAGTATGGATTTACTTCAACTAATTAAAAAGCTGAATGAAGGTATTTCATTTTCCGGAAAGCCATTGCGGAAGAAAGCTAATTTCTCAGTCGCAGCTGCTTTTAATCCAAATGTTCACCAATTACACCGTGCCGTCCAACGCCTAGAGAAGAAAATAGCCAAAGGTGCTGATTATTTCATTACACAGCCTGTTTATACGAAGGAAAAAATTATTGATATCTATGAAGCAACAAAACATTTATCAGAACCGATTTTCATTGGTATTATGCCTCTTACAAACATACGAAATGCCGAGTTTTTACACAATGAGGTACCTGGAATAAAACTATCAGATGAAGTATTGGAGCGTATGCGTGCATGTGGAGAAAATCGTGAACAAGCGACAGCAGAGGGTGTTCAAATTGCAAAAGAACTAATTGATACTGCGGCTGATTTATTTAATGGTATTTATATTATAACTCCACTCCTAAGGTATGACATGTCTTTACAGTTAGTTCAACACATCCATCAAATCGATAACAAGAAAGAGAGAGAAGATACCTATGCCAAATCAATCAATTGAACAACAACTTCAGAATCGAATACTTATTTTCGATGGTGCAATGGGTACGATGCTACAAAATGCTAATTTAACAGCGGATGATTTTGGTGGAGAAGAATATGAAGGTTGCAATGAATACTTGAATCTAGTAAAACCCGAAGTAGTTTACAACATACATCGGGAGTATTTAGAAGCAGGTGCCGATATTATCTCCACTAATACTTTCGGTGGAACTCCTATTGTATTAAATGAATACAATCTCGGAGATAAGGCATATGAGATTAACTTCCGGGCAGCAGAAATGGCTAAAAAATGTACAAAGGAATTTTCCACAACAGATTGGCCACGTTTTGTTGCTGGTGCTATGGGGCCAACGACAAAAACTTTGTCTGTGACTGGTGGAATAACATTTGAAGAACTTTCTGATGACTTTTATGTACAAGCAAAAGCATTAATTGAGGGTGGCTGTGACTTACTCTTGTTAGAGACAAGCCAGGATATGCTTAATGTGAAAGCTGGCACACTTGGGATAAAGCGTGCTTTTGACGAAGTTGGTTTTGAAATCCCAGTGATGATATCCGGAACAATCGAGCCAATGGGAACAACTCTTGCTGGCCAAAGTATTGAGGCGTTCTATATCTCCATTGAACATATTAAACCTCTATCTGTCGGACTAAACTGTGCCACTGGACCAGAATTTATGACAGACCATTTGCGTTCTCTATCTGATTTAGCTACAAGTTATGTTAGCTGTTATCCAAACGCTGGTCTTCCGGATGAGGAAGGACATTATCATGAGTCACCTGAATCTTTATCAAAAAAATTAGCAGGTTTTGCTGAAAAAGGCTGGCTCAATATTGTTGGTGGTTGCTGTGGTACAACACCGGCCCATATAAGTGCAATTCGTGATGCTGTTGATGATAAAGCACCTAGAAAAAAACCGGAATTGGCACATGGACATGCTGTTTCTGGAATAGAACCACTCTTTTATGATGACTCGATGCGACCATTATTAATTGGGGAACGTACAAATGTTATTGGGTCACGTAAATTCAAACGACTAATCATTGAAGGTAAATTTGAAGAAGCTGCAGAAATTGCTCGTGCACAAGTAAAAGGCGGAGCACATGTTATTGATATTTGCCTTGCCAACCCAGATCGCGATGAGCTAGAAGACATGGTTAATTTTATGAAGGAAGTCGTTAAGAAGGTAAAAGTACCTCTTGTTATTGATTCTACTGATGAAAAAGTAATTGAGGCAGCTTTAAAATTTTCACAAGGAAAAGCCATCATTAATTCTATTAACTTAGAGGATGGTGAGGACCGTTTTGATGTCATCCTTCCCCTTGTGAAAAAGTATGGTGCATCTGTTGTAGTTGGAACGATTGATGAAACCGGAATGGCTGTCACACATGAACGGAAACTAGAAATAGCCAAACGCTCCTACGACCTACTTGTCCATAAATGGGGACTACAACCGGAGGATATCATCTTTGACCCCCTCGTATTCCCAGTTGGAACAGGTGATGAACAATATATTGGATCCGCAATCGAAACGATTGAAGGAATTAGGCTGATTAAAGAGAAACTTCCACGTACATTAACAACATTAGGAGTAAGTAATGTTTCCTTTGGCCTCCCTCCAGTTGGACGTGAAGTACTAAATGCAGTCTATTTATATCACTGTACGCAAGCAGGACTTGATTATGCAATTGTTAATACGGAAAAACTAGAACGCTATGCATCTATTCCTGAAAATGAAATAAAGTTAGCAAATGATCTTTTATTCCATACAAATGATCAAACTCTTGCAGACTTTACAGATTTTTACCGTGATAAGAAAAAGGAAAAATCAGAAGCTGATATACCAAAAACAGTTCCAGAGCGACTTGCTTATTATATTATCGAAGGGACGAAAGAAGGACTTATTCCAGATCTAGAAGCTGCATTAAAAATGTACGACACGCCATTAGATGTTATAAATGGACCATTGATGGATGGAATGGCTGAGGTAGGTAGACTATTTAACGATAACCAATTAATTGTTGCGGAAGTTCTTCAAAGTGCCGGAGTTATGAAGGCATCTGTCTCCTTTCTGGAACAATTCATGGAGAAAAGTGAGGATGACTCAGGGAAAGGCAAGATTGTACTTGCCACTGTAAAAGGCGATGTCCATGATATTGGAAAAAATCTAGTAGATATAATCTTAAGTAATAATGGATATAAGGTGCTTGATATTGGAATTAAGGTAACTCCTGCAACATTAATTGAGGTTATTCGAAAAGAAAAACCAGATATGGTTGGTCTTTCAGGTTTACTTGTGAAATCAGCCCAACAAATGGTATTAACCGCACAAGACTTTAAAGCTGCAGGTGTCGATATACCTATATTAGTCGGAGGTGCTGCTCTTACCCGCCGTTTTACAGAAACAAAGATTGCTCCTGAATATGATGGACCAGTAATTTATGCAAAGGATGCAATGCAAGGGCTAGATATAGCAAATAGGCTTCAAAATGATGAAGAAAAAGCTCTATTACTACAAGAGTTGGAAGAACAACGACTAAAGAGAATCGAATCAGAAGCTTACCGAGCATCTATAAAGGATGTGGATGTTTCTGTTAAAGCTGTAAAAACGGTTCGTGATAATGTGCCAGTTTTTATTCCATCTGATCTACGTCGACATGTAATACGAAACTATTCCTTATCACATTTGTATCCATATATTAATATGCGTACGTTAATAGGTCATCACCTTGGACTCCGTGGTAATGTGGAAAAAATGTTAGAAAACGGCGAAGAGCGTGCAGTAGGACTACATGATTTAGTAACTGGATTTTTAGCGGAAGATACTTTAAAACCAGCAGGTATGTATCAATTCTTCCCGGCTCAGTCAGATGGCGACGATGTCATCATCTATGATCCTACGGATTCAAAAACAGAAATAGAGAGATTTACCTTCCCTAGACAAGCTAAAACACCTTTTCTTTGTTTGGCTGATTACTTAAAATCAGTTGATAGTGGGGAAATGGACTATGTTGCCTTTATGCAGGTAACAGCGGGACATGGAGTTCGTGAAGCAGCTGAAAAATTAAAAACAGCAGGTAAATTCTTAGAGAGTCATGCATTACAAGCAACTGCACTTGAACTCGCTGAGGCATTTGCAGAAAGATTACATCAAGAAATACGAGATCAATGGGGTTTTCCAGATTCCACAGATTTCACAATGCGTGACCGATTTGCAGCTAAATATCAAGGACAACGCTTCTCCTTCGGATATCCTGCATGTCCAAATCTAGAAGACCAAGCAAAACTATTCCAATTACTAAAACCAGAGGATATAGGTGTCCAACTAACAGAAGAATTTATGATGGAACCTGAAGCATCTGTGTCTGCAATTGTATTTGCACATCCAGATGCTAGGTACTTTAACGTATTATAAGACTAGGAGCGATTTTCGAGCTCACATATAGAAATACAAAAGTCGAACTAACTTGTATAATCCAAGTAAAAGTTCGACTTTTTCTATTTCCCCTTAAACTCTTTGTTCCAATAGCCTTTATATAATTTAAATTATTTCTTTTTAGGAACTATCGCTACTGTGCACCTTGAAACACATATTAACCGTTCCTCTTCATCTCGGATTTTCACATCCCACACCATCGTTGATTTTCCTTGATGTAGAACTTCAGCTACTGCTGTCACAAGACCTTCTTGTTTTGAGCGAATATGGTTTGCATTTATCTCTAGACCAAAGCAAATTTCTTTATCCAAATCGATTAATGCTGCAGCTCCGATACTCGCAACCGTTTCTGCTAATGCTACAGAAGCTCCTCCATGTAAATAACCGACAGGCTGTCTTGTCCGATTATCTACAGGCATGGTAGCAATGACTTTCCCTTGACCTATCTCGATTAGTTCTATTCCTAATGCTTCTATTAATGTATTTTTAGTCTCCATGTATTAATCACCCCGTTTCATCCCTATATATATGTAATTATATAGTGATTTATGGAATAAAAACAAAAAGCTCTCCAAAAATTAGAGAGCCTAATATCAATTTTAATAATTATATGGACCATACCCGTATGGTGTTGGACCTCCGTAAGGATATGGATAATAAACTGGTGGTGGATATGGGTACACAAATGGACGTGGTCTAACTAAAGCACTGCCTAGTAAACCACCAACAAAACCACCAATTAACGGGGCACCTAAGAAAAAGAACCTTTCATCTTGTCTTACCGGACCACGATAATAACGCAATATCATTACCTCCTTCATCTTTATATAAAGTATCTCTCTATCTGTTTATGCAATGAAGGAGGAGATGGCATGGGCAATCCTAGATTTTAATGAATTATTTCTTATAATACCATCGCTGCAATCCAACCAAATATCACTAGTGGAATATTATAATGTAAGAAAGTTGGAATACATGAATCCCATATATGATTATGTTGTCCATCCATATTTAAGCCAGATGTCGGTCCCAATGTACTATCAGAAGCAGGTGATCCCGCATCCCCTAGCGCAGCAGCAGTACCAACTAGACTAATTGTTGCAAGTGGACTAAATCCAATTTCTAGCGCTAATGGTACAAAGATTGTCGCTATAATTGGAATCGTTGAAAAGGATGAACCAATTCCCATTGTTACAAGGAGGCCAACAATGAGCATTAATAATGCACCAAGTGATTTATTATCTCCAATAATGTTTGCTGCACTATGAACAAGTGTATCCACATCTCCTGTCTGCTCAATTACTTCTGCAAAACCAGAAGCTGCTATCATGACAAATCCAATGAATGCCATCATTTGCATTCCTTTTGTCAATAGTGGGTCAGCTTCACTCCACTTAATAGAACCACTAATATAAATAACAATTATTCCTGCCATCGCACCAAAAATCATGGAATCCGTTATGATTTGAATCACCATTGTCACAATAATGGAAAGGATGGCAAATGTAATTCTTGAATATGAATATGTTACTTCTTCATCCTCATTTACCTTCATTTCAACCTGTTTATACTTCCGTGGTTTCCGGTACGAAATAAAGATAGAGAAAAGTAACCCTATTAACATTCCACCTACTGGAATTAGCAAGGATTTTGGAATATCATTCATACTTACATTAAGACCACTCGCTTGTATATTATCAACAAGAAGCTGTTGAAAGAGTTGACCAAAACCGACTGGTAGTAAAATGTACGGCGCTATTAATCCAAATGTTAACACACATGCAATTAAACGACGATCTAACTGTAGCTCATTTAATATATATAAAATTGGCGGAATTAATAAAGGAATAAACGCAATGTGTATTGGTATAACATTTTGAGAAAAACAAGAAATGATTAAGATAATCAAAATGATTAGTAACTTCGATAATGCTTTCCTACGTGAATCTCCCTGTTTACTCATAATTTTCAACAGTTTTTCAACAAGCCATTTTGGTAAGCCTGTATATGTAATTGCTACTGCAAATCCACCTAGTAATGCATAACTCAAAGCGATTTTCGCTCCTCCACCAACACCGGATGAAAATGCTTCTACAACTTCTGTTGTACTTAGCCCACCAAATAACCCTCCTACAAAAGCTCCGGCAATAAGAGCGAATACGACATTTACACGTAAAAGACTTAATAATAACATAATCAGAACAGCTACAACGACTGCATTCATCTTGTAAAAACTCCTTTCCAGCACACACTTTACCTTACTAAATTGGTAGAGTGTTAAAAACACTGAACTAGTGTACCCTGTTCTACCTATTTTCGTCAATGGATAATTTTTACACATAATAGTTTATATACAAAAAAGAATCCTTAAAGCTGTTCTAGCTCTAAGGATTACGTATGTTATTCATTATTCTCTATTTGGATTAAAATTATCGATAAATGTAGCTAATGTTCTAACCATTACACCTGTAGCACCATCAGGTCCAAGCTCGTGCGCACTCTTTGTCGTAGCAGTACCAGCAATATCTAAATGAACCCAAGGAGTATCTTCTGCAAATTCTCCTACAAAGGCACCACCCATGATCGCATGTCCTTCTCTCCCTGGTGAATTATTTAAATCTGCCATCTTACTGTTTCGAACACGTTGTTTATCTTTTTCAGTGTATGGTAATCTCCAGATAAATTCATCTGCTTCATGCGATGCTTCTAATATCTGTTCAAATAAGTATTCATTATTTGTAAGTGCCCCTGTTTTATCTAATCCTAACGCTACAATCACTCCACCTGTTAATGTAGCAATATCGACTAAATAATTTGCTCCATGATGCTTTGCATATGTCATTGCATCAGCAAGTACGAGACGTCCTTCTGCATCCGTATTTAGTACTTCAATCGTTTTACCACTCATCGACGTAATAACATCATCTGGCTTAAATGCATCACCACTAACCATATTATCCGTAGTAGGGATAACAGCAACAACATTTTGTTCAGGTTTTGTCGCCCCAATTATCTCCATTGCACCAAGTACAGCTGCTGCTCCACCCATATCTGTTTTCATACCAACGATACCATCTTTTGGTTTTAAAGAATATCCCCCAGTATCAAAAGTAATTCCTTTTCCAACTAGACCTATTACATCATTCCACTCTTTCTTCCCTTGGTATTTAAGAACAATCATATAAGGTGGCTCTACAGATCCCTTATTTACAGCAAGAAATGCACCCATACCTAGCTTTTCGATCTCTGATTTGTCTAATATTTCAACCTCTAATTCATATTTTGTTGCTAGATCTTTCGCATATGTAGCTAATTCAGTTGGTGTCAACATATTACCAGGTAAGTTCACAAGAGTTCTAGCCGAATTCGTTGCATTTCCATACGTATAACCTGTTTGTAATGCTAATTCTATTTCTGAGGACTCTTCCTCTGTATACACATTTATCTCTTTAATTTTCACTTCGGGTTCATTTGATTTTTGCTTATAATTAGCGAATTCATATGTAGCTAATGTGTATGCTTCTGCAAATGCATGTGCAATATCGTCAGACGGGATTCGCTCACATATAAATGAATCTAACATGACTGCAAATGATTCAATACGCATAGATGTAAGCTTTTTACTTACAGTACCTAATACTAATTTAAGTTCTGAGTAATTTAATTCCTTTTCCTTACCGAGACCAACAAATAATAAACGTTTTACTCTTGATTTACCTAATCCATGAATTAATGATACTTCTTTCCTCTTAGCAGAAATATCACCTGACTTCACAAGTTCACTTAATTCGCCAGCAAATAATTCATCAAGGCTGGTTAATTTCCCTGCAAATTTTTCTGGTCGATCGAATAAGCCAACTATTACACATTCCTGATCCGTTTCAAATACATTTCCCTGTAATACATTAAACATTCTTCTCACCTCAATGTTAATTATATCCTATTATCATTTTTATTTCGATTTTCGAAGTATAAATACTGAAAGGAAATTGATTTAAGATTGACTATTTGTGGTATCATAAACTTAATTATGTTGATGTTTCACTGTTATGGAAAGGATGTTTCCTATGGATTTCCTGCTAAATTTCCCTCTTTGGACAGCAATTACTGCAATATTCTTTGCACAATTTATTAAAGTCCCTCTCCACTATATCATGTCACGCAAAATTGACTGGACACTAATCACCTCTACAGGTGGAATGCCTAGTTCCCATTCAGCAGGTGTATCGGCAGTAACTACAAGTATTGCTATCGAATCTGGAGTTGGTTCCAATTTATTTGCTGTATCTGCTGTATTTGCTGTAATCGTCATGTTTGATGCAACTGGCGTTAGAAGGCAAGCTGGAGAACAAGCTGCTGTTCTAAATAGATTAGCGATTGATTTCCAAAAAATGTTCACAGATATTCACGAGTGGCATGGAAAAACGCCGGAGGAAAAAAATAGGGAATTTAAAAAACTGAAGGAGCTATTAGGGCATAAACCTGTTGAAGTATTCTTTGGTTGTTTAACAGGAATTATCTGGGCATTACTGGTGTATCAGATTATCGATATTGTGATGAATGGATGAAAAAAAGCGGTCGGCAACCCAACCGCTTTTTTCTTATTATTCTTTATTCTTTTTGATAAATTGTTGTCGGAATACTTGCATTGATTTATTCTCATTTAATGCTGTAAGCTCTTCTTCTGTTAACGTACCATTGCCCTCTTTAATAATATAAACATCAACTGTCCGTTTTCCCCATTCATTATAGACATCCTCAACGGTTTCATAGTACAAATCTATCGTATGCCCCTTTATTGCGGACCCTGTGTCTGCAACAACACCAAATCCATAATCAGGTATATATAGTACTGTACCTAAGGGAAAAACATCTGGATCAGCAGCAATTGTTGAAAATAAATCACGTTTTACTTTAACACCAGAAAATGTAATCCCATATGCTGGATGATTGGGATTCTTTCCTGTAGATTCAACTCCAGCAGTATATCCAGTTGCTACAACTTGCTTACTAGGATACTTTGTCCAATCATCAGAGTCTTCTAACGTAACAGATGATTGAGCTATCTTTGAACTAGATGCTAATTGATATGTATAATTCCCTAGTGCAGTATAGAAAGATTTTATTGGCTTGAAGAACCCATTATTATTTTCATCTTGGATATTCACCTTAGAAATAGACCATGCTGCAAATGTTTTTGTATTTAATCCTGTAATTGACTCTACAGTTACACTTAAAGCGAAGATGAATAAACTAATCATTAACAACCTTTTACTCCACTTTTGCAAAAATACCATTTCTACACTCCTCTCAAAGATAATCCTTTCCTTTTTTTAGAGAAGTTATTCAAAATTAATTTCCTAGTTATGTTGCTCAAAGTGGAATACTAAATTGTTTACATGAAAAAAGTCCCCAACAAGTCCTGATATGACTTATTGGAGACCTTTTTTGAATAGTTTAAAACATGCGATACCCTTTTGCCCTCAAGATTCTCATTGTGAGCCCTGAAAGTATTGCACCTAAGAGTCCTGATAGTAGGATCATAATATCAGCAGGTGCTAGATGAACAATATTGTAACCTAATGAAGAGAATGAATCAGAAGTATTGGTAAAATATTCACTGAATTTCGCATCTGATATGATTAGTAAAGCGATTATTGGGTAAATAAATGCCATTAACCATGTCATCCGCAAAAGCATATTAAGTATAAATCCGATACCGAAAAATAAGACACAAAATAATAGCATAGATATTAGTAGAAGTGGCAAAGTCATCGCCATGAACCCCCTTGATTTAACACTAAACTACAGTTTACTTAATCTAAACTTCAGCGTCAATATAAATCCAGCGACGATATTATGACAATTGATGAAGCAGTTGATGACTACAAATATAAGAAAAACCGGGCATAGCCCGGTCCTTTTCATGGTTAGAGAATATCCGATAATTTGTACTCTATGCCATGTACCC
>VEFU01000439.1 GCA_007679095.1 Paenibacillus bovis | reverse complement strand
GAGAGGATTTGAGGATAGGCTGGTAGAGATGGAATTAATTGATGATGTGTTGGTGTAGGTAAGAGTTGTGGATGGTGTAAAAATAAGATTTTATGGGGAATTTTGATGGTGTGGAGGGGATGTGGGAGGGTAATGAGTGTTGGTGTTTTGGATAATTGGATGATGGGTGGTTGGAAAATGTGGTGGGTTTGGAGGTGGAGGGGTGTTGTTGGTTGATGGAATAGAATAACGGAAGGGTTTTT
>VEFU01000438.1 GCA_007679095.1 Paenibacillus bovis | reverse complement strand
ATGAAGCAATCGAAACACCGAAGCACTTACCCATCATCATGCTCGATTTGCACGCGCTAATTACACTTCAAATCATAGCAACCGCCCTATTATCTCCCAATCAACCCTTTATCCTCCAGCAGCATTATAACTCACTTCTCACAACCCCTCCTCTCAAAAATCCCTTACTCTCGCCACTTCCACTTACCTTTCCGCCAATACCAGATACAAATAACCAACTCATCCAATCCTTATCCGTACCGG
>VEFU01000437.1 GCA_007679095.1 Paenibacillus bovis | reverse complement strand
ATTCTCTAAGCATGAAAAGGAGCGGGGTATGGGCGGTTTTTCTTAAAAAATGGGATGTGGAATGAAAGCAGTGAAGATGGGAGGATTTATGATGGTAGTGTTGATGGTAATGTGATAGATGGAGATAGGTTTTTGGATGGAGAGAATGGAGTTTGGATGGTATATGGATGCTATTGTGGTGGAATTTTTATGTTGGAAGTTAATGGTGAAACAGGATTCGGATAGGGAGAGCAAGGGTATGGA
>VEFU01000436.1 GCA_007679095.1 Paenibacillus bovis | reverse complement strand
ACTACCCTTATGCCTTCCACCAACAAAACCACCACTAATTTCTACACCATTAATCCTTCTACTTGCCCCCAAAACACCTCCTCTACAAAACATACTACTTCCAATCCCCCCAAATAAACATCCTCTCGCTCACCCACCAACTCTTCCACCACCAAAATTGCCCGCACCCCACCAATTTCTTATACCAAACCCCGTATCTCTAATTCCTCCATTTTCACTTGCAACTCCTTCAATTCCTGACGT
>VEFU01000435.1 GCA_007679095.1 Paenibacillus bovis | reverse complement strand
CTTGTTGAAGGGGGGAGTGAGTCTGAGGTGGGAATGGAAGTTAGTGAAGTTAGTGAAGATCATGATGATTAATAAAAGAGAAGGAGAGGTTAAGAAGAGTGTGTGGTTGTGTTTTGTATTTAGGTATTTAAATTAGTGTGTGTGAATTTTTTGAGTTGGTGTGAATGGAAAGGTGAATGGTGTACTTGGTTGACTATACTAAAGGGATTAGGATGGAGATGGAAAAAGTGAAAGAAGTTGATA
>VEFU01000434.1 GCA_007679095.1 Paenibacillus bovis | reverse complement strand
ATCACTCACAATAATAACATTCATTTTTTCTTCTTCTCCATCTTCAATCATTTTAACAAACTTTTTATTAATATTCTTTCCCCAACCAATATCCCCATAAACACAATCTAACTTCCAATTATTTTCATCAATAAAATCCTCCATTATTCCTCTCTCTTTTTCTAAACAAACCTCTTTATTTTTACCATTATTACTTCCAACATAAGCAAAACGTTTCATATTTTCTTTCTCTCCTCTAATAAA
>VEFU01000433.1 GCA_007679095.1 Paenibacillus bovis | reverse complement strand
TTCCATTATCCTCATATTAAAAAACACTCTTCTTTAAAATTCTTTCCCATTTTCACACAATTCTATCATACCAAAGACTGATTTAGACCAACACTCTTATTTCATTTTTATTTTCTACTCTTCTTTTCAACAACTTTAACCATTACTTTACCAATTCCTTCTTCTTCTTCTCGTCAAGCAACACACCATAAATCACATACTACCCCTTCTTCTTCATTTTTACCATCAACATTATCCCCTAAAT
>VEFU01000432.1 GCA_007679095.1 Paenibacillus bovis | reverse complement strand
AAGGATATGGAAGAAGAGGAGATAAAGGTTATGGATTTATGTATGGGATGTGAGGTATTTTAATTGGTGGTTGGGTGGGGATGGTGCTTGGAATTGGGGAAGGTGGGTTTGTTTGTATGGTGGATGGTAAAGGTGTGGTAGATTATTGGGAAGTGTTGAGTAATGGGTTAGGATGGGGCGTGGGGGTCTTAGGAATTGTTGGTGTTGTTTATATATGTGGGGTATTTGTTACTTGGGAGGCAAA
>VEFU01000431.1 GCA_007679095.1 Paenibacillus bovis | reverse complement strand
GAAATTGAGATTGAATAGGAGGGGATGTTAGTGGGAAAGGGGAAGATTATGGGGTAGAGAATGGGAGAGTTTTTGGGAGGGGATGTGGAAGGAAAGTGAAGTGTAGCAGCTAGTGGTGTTGATGATGTGGTGGGTAGTATTAGGATTAGGGAAGATAGGTGGTCTACGGTCTGGATTAGTGAAAATGGAGGTTATGAGGTGGGGTTAGTAAAAGGAGATGGTGTGCCTGTAGAAAATATTCGCT
>VEFU01000430.1 GCA_007679095.1 Paenibacillus bovis | reverse complement strand
CTCATCTACCACACCTTTCCCCTCCTCAAATACCAACCTATCAATCCCAACCCCTTTTACACCATTTATTACACCCACCTTTTCATCCACCAACATATAAACAATATCACCCACACTACAATTCCCACCCTTACATCTCTTTCCATCCTAAACCACTTTTACCTATTCCATCCCATCTGCATCCAGGAGTCTTTTTCTATCCACCTGATCTATATCAACAAGTCGCACTTCCCACACATCCTGA